>CAJXPX010000024.1 GCA_913058335.1 uncultured Hyphomonadaceae bacterium | reverse complement strand
GATCTACACGTAAGGAGTCGTCGGCAGCGTCAGATGTGTATAAGAGACAGCCCAATAGAGACCCGCCCCATTTCTCCTCATAGCGCTTTAAAGCTCCGAGTTTCACATTTTTGGACAAGCGTGGATTATAAGCGGTGAGTTGTACTTGCTCCCAATCGGCGCTTTCATATCGGTTGATTACATCAATCTGGGCCAGAACGGCCGCTTCATGTGGACCATTTTCAATCGTCATTAAATAATCGCTTAAACGCGCCCGCCGCAGAGCCGGATCCTGCTCGGAAATCGCCTTTCGGTAAGCTTTGGCTGCGGCCTCACTGTGCGACATATCTGTCTGAATGGTCTTAGGCGCGTCCCGGCCAAAATATAGAACAAGAAGGACCAGAAATGTAATAAAGACTAGGCCGGCTAGAACCAGCCCTTTCGGCCGTTGCCATATAGAGACCTGTGTTCCGCTGTCCGGGCCGTCCTCCGCGTCCATATCGTCAATGTCTTGATACAAAGTCTGTCCTCGTTCCCATTCTTTTCAGCGGTTTATACAAACCAAACCGCAACTGCACTATTGAATTTCTGCGCCCTTCCCCTCAAAACCCTCTTAGCCAAACCCCGAATTACCTAAAGCTTCCGGTAAGTGAGTATATGTCCAAATCCGCGCCTGTAGATGAAAACTCCCATGTCGTCCTCGTTGACGGCTCTGGATATATATTTCGGGCTTATCATGCCTTGCCTCCTCTTACACGTAAAACGGACGGCGCGCCTGTTGGCGCCGTGGCCGGATTTTCGAATATGTTATTCAAGCTCCTCCAAGGACAAAATAATAATGCCCGACCGACGCATTTTGCCGTCATTTTTGACGCGGGCAGTATCACCTTTCGTAACGATATTTATGACCAATATAAGGCAAATCGCTCGGAAACGCCCGAAGACCTTATCCCGCAATTTCCTTGGGTCCGCGACGCGACGCGCGCTTTTGGCTCGCCTTCCATCGAAATGGACGGGTTCGAGGCTGACGACCTGATCGCGACCTATGCCCGCCAAGCCGAAGCCAAAGGGGCTAGGGTCACAATTATCAGCTCTGACAAGGATCTGATGCAACTGGTATCCGAAAAAATTTCAATGCTTGATACGATGAAGAATAAGGATATTGGCATTGACCAAGTCAGGGAGAAATTCGGGGTTTCGCCTGAACAGGTCATAGATGTGCAGGCTTTGGCCGGCGATTCGGTCGATAATGTGCCTGGCGTGCCGGGTATTGGCGTCAAAACCGCCGCGCTTCTTCTTGAACAATATAAAACACTCGAAAACCTGCTCGATCACGCCGAAGATATTCCGCAAAAAGGTCGCCGCGAAAAATTACTGGCGAATAAGGAAATGGCGCTGATTTCCAAACAACTCGTCACCCTTAAAACCGACGTTGAAGTGGAAGAACCTTTAGAGGATTTTGCCGTTTCCGACCCCGATGTAGAAGTGCTTTTTGACTTCCTTGAACGCATGACGTTCCGAACCCTGACTAACCGGGTAAGAGCGCAATTGGGCGAGGGCGCAACCGAAGGTTTGCGGAAAGACGATGACGGAGAGCCCGCTCCGGTGGAGCGCGTAACTCCTGAAAACATCACCTTCGACAAAGAGAAATATGTCTGTGTGCAGGACGTAGAAACGCTCAAACATTGGGTAAAACGAGGATTTGAGACAGGCGTTGTCGCCGTTGATCTTGAAACCGATAGTCTTGACAGTGCGGAGGCAAAAATGGTCGGTGTCTGCCTTGCTGTCGGCGATAATGAAGCCTGCTACATCCCGCTTGCCCATGTCGGAAAAGACGGTGCGACCTCTGGGAAGAATGGCGATATGTTTGGCGGGGACGCCCCCAAACAAATCCCGATGCAAGTGGCGCTCGAAATATTAGAACCGCTTCTCCACGCGCCGGGAGTCTTAAAAGTCGGACAAAATTTCAAATATGATTTAGGGGTGTTCCATCGTTATGACCTCCACCCCGCGCCTTATGACGACACCATGTTGATCTCCTACGCGCTTGGAACAGGACTGCATAATCATGGTATGGACGCTCTGGCCGATATGCATTTCGGCCATAAGGCCATTTCGTTCAAAGAAATCGCTGGGACCGGTAAAGCGCAGAAAACATTTGACCAAATTGCGCTCGACGTCGCCACACCTTACGCCGCCGAAGACGCAGACGTTACATTACGTCTTTGGAAATTCCTTAAACCGAAACTTGCGGCAGAACAGGTCGCGACCGTTTACGAGACTATGGATAGAGGCTTGCCTGCCGTTGTTGCCAAGATGGAAAATGAGGGCGTGAAAGTTGACCGCGCCGAACTCTCCCGCCTGTCGGGCATGTTCGCGCAAAAGATGGCGGGGCTCGAAGACGAAGCTTACGAGCTAGCCGGAACCAAGTTCAATCTAGGATCCCCTAAGCAAATCGGCGAGATTCTGTTTGACGAAATGGGACTCGAGGGCGGCAAGAAAACGAAAACCGGCGCGTGGAAAACCGGCGTCGATATTTTAGAAAAACTTGCGGATGACGGCGAAGTTTTGCCGCGTATAATTTTGGACTGGCGTGGGTTCTCGAAACTAAAATCCACCTATTCCGATGCGCTCGTTAAACAAATTAACGACCATACCGGTCGCGTCCACACGAGTTTTTCGATTGCAGCAACGACAACGGGGCGGCTTTCCTCGTCCGACCCGAATTTGCAAAACATTCCTATCCGGACCGAAGAGGGCCGCAAGATACGCAATGCCTTTGTCGCCGAGACAGGCCACGTCCTTATGGCGGCGGACTATTCCCAAATCGAATTACGCCTACTTGCTCATGTGGCTGATCTGACGACAATGAAACAGGCATTTGCCGACGGCGTCGATATTCACGCCCTGACCGCGTCAGAGATGTTCAATGTTCCGCTCAACGAGATGACTCCAGAGACTCGCCGCAACGCCAAGGCGATTAACTTTGGAATTATTTACGGAATTAGCGCATTCGGGCTTGCGAAAAATATTGGTATAAGCCGCACTGAGGCAGGCGAGTACATTAAAAAATATTTCGAGAAATTCCCCGGTATCAAAGCCTATATGGAAGACACAAAAGCGCTGGCGCGCGAAGACGGCTATGTCAAAACCATTTTTGGCCGCAAATGCCATATCAGCGGCATTAAAGACAGCAACCAGATGGTGCGGGCTTTCGCCGAACGCCAAGCAATCAATGCGCCCATTCAAGGCGCCGCTGCAGATATTATGCGACGCGCTATGCTTCGTATGCCGGAGGCGATTAAAAAAGTGGACGGGGCCAGACTGCTCCTTCAAGTGCACGATGAACTGGTCTTTGAAGTGCCGGAAAAAAGCGCAGACGACCTCATCGCCGCTGTGAAACCCGCCATGGAAAACGCTGCCATGCCTGCCGTGAACATTAGTGTGCCGTTAGAGGTGGAGGCTCACGCCGCAAAGAATTGGAATGATGCGCATTAGGCCCACAATTTATCATTTCGGGAGGCCACGAACTCGGAAGGTAGAGAGCTTGAGCCCCTCAATATAATAAGCTAGCTAATGCTCGATTTTTCGTAGCTTCATTTCAAGGCGTGCGGAAAGACCGACAATAAAGGAATTTACTATGACCCAACTCATTCTCGTTCGCCACGGACAATCGCAATGGAATCTGGAAAACCGCTTTACGGGTTGGGTTGATGTGGGCCTGACGGATGAGGGGATTGCCGAAGCGAATAAGGCGGGTGAATTGATACTGAAAGAAGGCATTCAGTTTGACGCTGCTTTTACCTCTTATCAAAAGCGGGCGATCAAAACGCTTTGGCTTACGCTTGAAGGCATAGATCAAATGTATATTCCGGTCACAAAGGATTGGCATTTAAACGAGCGTCATTATGGCGGTTTAACAAGCCTCAATAAACAAGAGACCCGCGATAAACATGGTGACGAACAAGTTCATATCTGGCGTCGTAGCTTTGACGTGCCGCCGCCGCAGATTGATGAGACCCATGAATACCACCCGTCTAAAGAGCCGAAATATAGCCATATCGCGCCAAGCGAATTACCGACTGGCGAAAGTTTGAAAATCACGACGGAACGGGTCTTGCCCTATTATAAATCTCAAATTGTCCCGCATCTGAAAGCCGGCTCCAACCTGATTATCTCCGCGCATGGGAATAGCCTTCGCGCGCTGATGAAAGAAATTTTTGGTGTTCCGGATGACGACATCCCCGGATTTGAATTCCCGACTGGCAATCCGCTCCTCATAGATATGGATGAAACAACCTTGAAGCCAAAATCTGCCCGCTATCTGGATGAAGGACGCGCCAAAGAATTACCGGAAATCTAAGGAGTTTATTGATTTATAACCTTAGTCGCGCCGGATTCAAAAATTCTGTAAATCCGGCTTTCTCTTTCTGATAGGGCGGCTATACCGCAAACGATGGTGAAACCGCCTAAAATATTGGTGATTGGGGCCGGCTTAATTGGCCTATCCACGGCAGAAGCCTTGCAGAGACGCGGCGCGGAAGTGACGCTCACGGACGCCCGTTCAGACGTCATGCTTGGGACAAGCTATTCTAATTCCGGCATGATTCACCCCAGCCAGTCCCGCCCTTGGCTTTCTAGCGGAGACGAGAGTTTTGACCGCAACGCGACGAAAGCCGTGTTACGATTGGCCAAAGAGTCTCAATCGCTTCTCCTGCAAAAATTTCAATCGCTCGGTTTGGGAGAAGCGCTGACCCGTCCGGCGGGTTGCTATCAGATTTTTGAAAACAGCCTTGAGGCTCAAGCGGCTCAGGAGTTTTATTTGTCTATGGGGATAGAAGCTGACCTTGTTTCAGACGCGGTCAAAACTCTCGGGCACCTTGCGCTTCATTTTCCGGCCGACAGGAGTGGTGACGCCTATGAGTATGGACGGGCGCTTCAGACGCGCCTGTCTGAAAACGGAGCTCTCTTTATATATAAAGCGAGCGATATGAAATTGCGGCAGGGCCGGAATGGTGTCACGGCCCAGCTACGTGGGCATATATTCCACTGCGACCATGTTGTGATTTGCGCTGGCCCGCAAAGCGCAGATGTGCTCGCGCAGGTCGGGCTGAACTTACCTTTAACGCAGGCGCGGGGCTTTGCCGTCAATTTTGACCGTCCAAATCTGGATTTGGCTGAACAGCCCATCATGGACGCCCAGAGCCGCTCTGCTATGACGGTACTCGGAAATACATTGCGGTTTTCCGGTACAGTGGGAGAGGCAAGTGCCCAACCTCTGTTGAAACGCTGGTTTCATTTGGCTCCGGATATCATGTCGGCGGTATCGCCGGCGCGGGAAGTCTGGTCGGGACTACGCCCGATTAGTCCACGCGGTCGACCTTATATAAGCGGAACGTCCATTCCGCATCTTTGGGTAAATACAGGTCACGGTCATATGGGGTGGTCGCTCTGTGCCGGCTCTGGGGAGCTGATGGCGGAGATGATTATGGACGATAAAAAAGACGATAGATTTACCTTTCAGGGTTAGATAAAAATTCGCCTATTATAATGTCACGGTTTTTGTGACTTCGCGCGGCCCATATTCTCTTGCATGTTGTGCAGGGCTTTCGCAAAGTCAATTCATGAAAAAGACGCTCCTCCTTCTGACTTCTTCTTTTCTTATCGCTTGCTCTGCCCAAAATGAGCGTGCCTCCCAGATTTTGGATAAAGCAGAAGGGGGGTCGGCTTCCTCTCATACTTCAGCCGCCCCTAATTTTGACATCTCGGCGATGGATAATTTGTTGTCTGGGGCCGTAAACGCCGGAGACGTTATCGGCGTTTCGGCGTTGGTCTATGACGAAGGGCGTGTTGTTTATGAAAACGCTTTTGGTCTTGGCGACCGGGAGAGAGACGTTCTTTTAACGAAAGACAGTGTCTTTCGGATTTACTCGATGACAAAGCCGATGACGTCGGCAGTGGTTATGGATTTAGTCGAGGAAGGAAAAGTTTCCCTTAGCGATCCGGTTTCAGATTATGTGCCTCAAATAGGCGAAATGAAGATAGCGACTTTCGGCGAAGACGGGGCGGTGAATTTTGAGGATCAAGCCGTCCCGATGTCAGTAAAAGACTTGCTCTTACATCGGAGTGGTTTGGCTTACGGTATTTTCGGTGAAGCCAATCCAATCGAAGCGGCCTATATGGACGCGGATATTTTTAACCTCGACGAGGATCTCTCCGCAAAAATGGACAAGCTGGCCAAGCTGCCGCTGCATTCACAGCCCGGGACGGGGTGGTATTACAGTTTCTCGATAGATGTGCTGGGCCGGATTATCGAAATCGTCACAGGACAAAACTACGGTGACGTTATGCAAGAGCGCCTCCTTAAGCCCTTAGGCATGAGTGAGACCGGCTTTTATGTCAGAGAGGATCAGCAAGCGCGATTTGTCAGTCTTTATAGGATGCAAGACGATGGCAGCTTTATTGTGGCTGAAGATGGGCAGAAATCCTCATTTCTGAAAGATAACAATTATCAGAATCCGGGCGGAGGAATGGTCTCTACTTTAGAGGATTATGCTAAGTTTGCGGAATTTATGTTGATGGGCGGGACCTCTAACGGCCTGAAAATTTTAGAACCTGAAACCGTCAAGGCTATGATGAATAACCAAATGGACCCTGATGACTCTTTTATGATGCCGTGGATGGGCGGGGATACCGGCGTGGGTTTCGGATATGGTGGTTCGGTGCAAATTTCTGTCACGCCTGAACAAGTCAAAAAGAGCGGCAGACAAATCGGTCAATGGGGCTGGAGCGGCCTCGCCCGTACAACTTTTTATGTAGATCCCAAGAATGATGCGTTCGGAATCATGATGCTGCAATATATGGGAGGTGAAAATCCTCCACTTCATGACAGCTTTCAGGCATTGGCGCTGTCCCAAACACAAGATGAGGCGCAGAAGTAACTGCCCTATCCCCAGCTGAATTTTATTGGCCTATTATAGTGTCACTGGAAAAGCCGTGTTTTCATCCATTGCTTTGCAAAACCGACACGCAAAAAAACCTTGTTTTGCTCCAAATACATATATTGATCGGGAGCGCGTTCCAAATAAGACGTTACAGCAAAGCGGAAAACGATAAATAAACCGATTTTTAAAAAAAGGTGGAAGATAGGTTTTAACGTTTTGGTTGAATCGAACCGGCTCCTGCTCCCGTTCCAAATCGAAAGAATCAAATATTTTGGCCCGTGAACAAAATAATTCTGATTTTTTACAGGTTCAATTCCATAATTTTTAGACTCAATTTCATTTTTTTGTGCTTCTTTTTTATCAAAATCGAAAATGATTCAGATAAATTACGGTCTGAATTGCTATTTTTTACACTTTCTGCTATGATTATTGTCTGGAAAAAATCGGCATAAAGACAGAAAAAGGCCTTGTAAGCCAAAATAAGTCATCAAAAATCGATTGTTCTCCACAGGCCTGTGGATAAGTGGAATGGAAAAACCACGGTTTTATGGGGGTTTTAAGCGCTCAAT
Source organism: uncultured Hyphomonadaceae bacterium (assembly GCA_913058335.1). GTDB lineage: Bacteria > Pseudomonadota > Alphaproteobacteria > Caulobacterales > Maricaulaceae > Litorimonas. Next base: position 729 of record CAJXPX010000024.1, on the reverse strand, counting down.
AGCTTTTTGTAGGAAAGAAAATAGTTTTTCTGCATTTTTGTGAAAAAAGGTGTTGCGGAAAAAAATCCACCCCCCTATATAGCGCTCCTCGGCGGCGGGCACTAACCCACACCGAGCGGCGCCCCTCGCAAGGGGCATTTATTTTGGAAAGAGTGTGAAACACTTTTTTCGCTGTTTGACATCGTAAATATTGGGAAGAGAGACGCAGGCGGCGTTTAGCTGTGAGCGGACCTGGTAACAGGACGCACATTTCTTAAACGACTGTTGTTGACGTTTCTCTTTATGAAAATAATGAAATCGCTTGGATGACTTTGTCATTTAAGAGGTTTTCGTTATTTCTTTGAAACGCACAAACGCTGAAATATTTATATTTCAACGTCAGTGAATAACGACACAGTCAGTTTAACTCTCAACCTGAGAGTTTGATTCTGGCTCAGAACGAACGCTGGCGGCGTGCTTAACACATGCAAGTCGAACGAGAAGCTCACTTCGGTGAGTGGAAAGTGGCAGACGGGTGAGTAACGCGTGGCAACCTACCCTTCACTACGGGACAACAGTTGGAAACGACTGCTAATACCGTATACGTCCTCCGGGAGAAAGATTTATCGGTGATGGATGGGGCCGCGTTAGATTAGCTTGTTGGTGAGGTAATGGCTCACCAAGGCGACGATCTATAGCTGGTCTGAGAGGATGATCAGCCACACTGGGACTGAGACACGGCCCAGACTC
>CAJXPX010000023.1 GCA_913058335.1 uncultured Hyphomonadaceae bacterium | reverse complement strand
ACACGTAAGGAGTCGTCGGCAGCGTCAGATGTGTATAAGAGACAGTACCAGAAGTCGAAGATCGCCAATCTGGCCGAACTGGTTGGCCATAGCGTTGACCCGGTCATCCAATTTTTGCCCAAGGCGCATAAGACGTTCTTGCTCGCCCTCTTCGCAGCCAAGACCATATTTACGGCCATTGATATTTATACTGACGCGACCTGTCATGACGGCAATCCCTCTAGTGCGACCTGAACCGTTTTAATGACACTGTTGATTTCTTGCGTCGAGTCCTTGGCCACAGCCGCAAATTCCTTTTCACGGGCCGCTATCTTTTTTTCCAAATCCTCTTTCTCGGATTTTACATCGTCCAGTTCAGACGCCAGCCTCGCCCGATCTTGAGAGAAACTTTCCGATTCGGTCGAGTCGCTCTTCAACTGCGAATAGCTGATGAGAAATGGGTCGATAGCCCCTTCCAGCTTCTTCAAAGCAGATTGCAAAAATTGGGCGGCGTCCTTTATGTCAGCGCTGTCATTCATAAAATCTCTCGGCTTCGTAAAAATTTTTACTAGAATGGCGCAAGAATAGCTGTTCAACAAGGATAAATTATTGACTTCACAGTCCCATCTTATCAGAAGCGGGGCGCTTTCCAAACAGCGACAGACTTAATAGATAAAGGAGCGCCGCTGACATGACGACCCGCATCGGAATAAATGGCTTTGGCCGCATTGGCCGCCTTGTTGCCAGAGCCTTAGAAGAATACTCCATTGACGATATAGAGCTGGTGGCGATTAATTCCCCCGGCAGCCTAGAAACCTCCTCTCACCTTCTGCGCTATGACAGTGTCCATGGCCGCTTTGGAGCCGAAGTTGAAACAGGCGAAGACTGGATGGATTATGGCCGCGGCCGTATCCGTATGACTCACTTCAGAGATCCGGCCGAGATTAATTGGGGCGCTCTGGATGTTGACGTTGTTATGGAATGTACCGGCATTTTCCGGTCAAAAGACTCCGTTCAACCACATTTTGAAGCCGGGGCCAAAACCGTCCTTATCTCTGCTCCGGGCAGTGGCGTAGACAAAACAATCGTTTACGGTGTCAATCACGAGGATTTGGGAGCCGAAGATACCGTCGTTTCCTGCGCCTCTTGCACCACGAATTGTCTGGCTCCCATCGCCAAGGTCTTACTGGACTCTGTCGGTATTCGGCGCGGATTTATGACCACAGTTCATTCCTACACACAGGATCAACGTATCCTCGATAACTCACACAAGGATTTATATCGCGCCCGCGCCGCGGGATTGAATATGATCCCGACCAGCACAGGGGCTGCCAAAGCCGTTGGCCTTGTGATTCCCGAACTCTCCGGAAAATTATCCGGTTCAGCCGTTCGCGTACCAACGGCGAATGTCTCAATGGTCGATCTCGCCTTCCAACCTGAAATGCACACAACCGCTGAAGATTTGAACGAAGTGATGCGCACTGCTGCAAGCGGCGCCATGAAAGGCGTTATTAGCTATTCTATAGACCCGCTCGTTAGTTCTGATTTGAACCATGATCCAAATTCTGCAACATTCGCTTCACTGCTGACGAAAGTTTTGGATGGTGATCTGGTCAAAGTCATTGCATGGTATGACAATGAATGGGGATTTGCCAACCGAATGATTGATGTGGCCCGCATTATGGGTAATCATCAGAAAGAGACCGCTTAATGGATTTCCAGAGACTGGAAGACGCAAAACTCAAAGGCAGTACAGCGCTTGTTCGCGTGGACTTTAATGTTCCCCGCGACGAGACAGGCACAGTAACCGATGACACCCGGCTTCAGTCAGCATTACCGACAATCCGCAAATTACAGCAAGCCGGCGCAAAGACGATTTTGCTGAGTCATTTTGGACGGCCCAAAGCTAAACCTGATGAGGAAAATTCTTTAGAGTTTATCCTCCCTCTCCTGTCCAAAGCTCTCGGAACGGACGTTGGTTTTGCAAAAGATATTGATCCAAATATCTCCAAAAGTCTGAAAGAAGGTGATGTTCTCCTCCTGGAAAATACGCGGTTTCACGCGGGAGAGACCAAAGGAAATGTGGCTTTAGCCAAAGATATGGCGGCGATGGGCGATGTGTTCATTATGGACGCGTTTTCTGCCGCTCATCGTGACCATGCCTCCTCTGCGGGAATTGCCGAATTCCTTCCCGCTTTCGCCGGCCTCGCTATGGAGCGAGAACTTGACCATATAAGCCAAGCCCTGGACGTTCCAAAGACCCCCGTTATGGCTATCGTCGGCGGCGCTAAGGTTTCCACGAAAATTGACTTACTTAAAAACTTGGTCAACCGCCTTGATACGCTGGTTATTGGGGGCGGCATGGCCAATACATTTCTTTTCGCCCAAGGGTATAATGTCGGGGCGTCGCTTTGTGAAAAAGACTTCAAGGAAACGGCTCTTGAAATTCTTTCCAATGCCAAGAAGCAAAATTGCAAAATCCTGTTACCTGTCGATTTGGTCGTCGCCAAAGAATTTAAAGCTCACGCCGACTCACGGGTATGCGACTTAAACAACGTCCAATCCGATGAAATGATTCTTGATGCCGGGCCGGAGACGGTCAACGCCATCATGGATGTTATGGATACCAGCGAAACATTGATTTGGAATGGGCCTCTCGGCGCGTTTGAACTTCCCCCTTTCAATACGTCCACAGTTGAATCCGCCAAATATGCGGCTAAGATTTGTAAAGAGGGTAAGATTATTGCGGTTGCCGGAGGGGGCGATACCGTGTCTGCATTGAACCAAGCGGGTGTATCCGATGATTTTACCTTCATCAGCACGGCCGGGGGCGCCTTTTTGGAATGGATGGAGGGCAAAACCCTCCCCGGTGTTGAACTTTTGAGAAAGTAGATTGGAGAGCCCTGATGGATCTTGAAGCCCTGAATAAAGTCGCCATTGCTATGGTTGAGCCTGGCAAAGGTATCTTAGCTGCCGACGAAAGCACTGGCACAATTGGAAAACGGTTCGCCTCAATTGAGACGGAAAATAAAGAAGATAATCGCCGGGATTGGCGGGAAATGTTGTTCCGCACAGAACACGCCATGAAAAAACACATCTCCGGCGTTATTCTTTATGATGAAACAATCCGTCAAAGCGCTAAGGACGGAACGAAATTCGTAGACCTTATCAAATCTCACGACGCCATCCCCGGCATCAAAGTGGATGCAGGGACGACTCCTCTTGCGGGCCGCCCCGGCGAAACGATCACTCAAGGGCTCGACGGGCTACGTGAGCGGTTGGCAGAATATTATGAATTAGGCGCCCGATTTGCGAAATGGCGGGCAGTTATCGAAATCTCTAATCCAGATCAATATGTTGGCTCAACACCGACACGCGGCGGAATCAAGGCTAACACGCATGCACTGGGCCGTTATGCGGCGCTTTGTCAGGAAGCGAATATCGTCCCGATTGTTGAACCTGAAATCCTTATGGGCGGGTATCATTCTGTAGAGCGATGCCACGAAGTTACCGAGAAAACACTGAACTCCCTGTTCACAGAACTCTATGAGCAAGGAGTCGCTTTGGAAGGCACCATTTTGAAACCAAATATGGTTGTCGCAGGCAAAAAATGTGCGGAGCAGCCCTCCCGCGAGGAAATCGCCGAACGCACGATTAAAGTGCTAAAAGACACCGTTCCAGCCGCCGTTCCGGGCATAGCCTTTCTTTCTGGCGGTCAAGACAATGAAGAAGCGACACGCAATCTTGATATGATGAATAAAATTGGCGGTTTCCCTTGGAAACTCACCTACTCCTTTGGTCGCGCTCTGCAACAATCCGCCCTTTTCGCGTGGCAGGGAAAGTCTGAAAATTATGCCGCCGCGCAAGAGGCATTTAATCATCGCGCGCATATGAATGGATTGGCGAGTAAGGGTGAATGGACTCAATCCGAAGACGACAAAGTCGCCGCATAGTCTGGATCAAAATTGGCCGTCTATTCGGCGGCCACTTTTCCTTCTTCTTCTTCTGGTTCATAGACCAAAATATCGGCGGGCTGGCAGTCCAGCTCCCGACACAGGGCTGACAGAGTTGAGAATCGCACAGCACGGGCTTTACCTGTTTTCAAAATTGAGAGATTGGCAAGCGTAATCCCGACCCGCTCCGCCAGCTCGGTCAGGCTCATTCGACGCTCCAACAGCACGCGGTCAAGGTTCACACGTATCGTCATCAGATGGTCAATTCCTGATCCCGGCGCAGAGCGGCCCCGTAACGGAACGCCTCCGCCAGTGTCGCAATAACGAAAACAAGAAACCAAGTTCCAATGCGTATAGGGAAGGCTTCATCCTCTCCAGAGACAGAGAGGATAGGAAAGGACACAATCGCCATTCGGAAAAACTCGGTCAGAGCTATTACAACCCACATACGTCTCAACCGATTGATATTTGCAGGGACAAACGGGTCTCCGGCAATCAACGTGTCTACTACTTTGCTCAGCATATGTAATACCCAAAACCACGCTCCGGCTATAACCGCCATACCCAAACACATGAGAGGTAAAATATATCGGCTTGGGCGATCGTCACCGCCAATGCTCATATGCAACTGATCCTGCAAACTGTTAGAGAACAACATCCAGATAGCTGCTATAATGATAAGGATAGCCGCTATCGCTAAGATAAAGCGACCTAGAAAAATGATAAGTCTGAGGGATTTAGCAATACGCTGGTTCGACCCGTCAACGGCCTCTAAGTCATAGGCGACGTCATCATTATCGGATGAAGGATTCCTTAGCATAGGCATATTGATAATCAATAATTTCAAAAAGACAAGCTAGCAAACACATTCTGATTGGCTTTGATATTACCCCATCAAGCGCTATAGGCTCTTCATGACAAATACAGCACATCGCGATTTAAGATCACATAAGAAAATTATTGTGGCCTCCCACAATGAAGGGAAAGTCCGGGAGATTAGGGAATTACTCCGACCATTCGGGTTTGAAACTCTCAGCGCTGGAGAGTTAAACTTGCCAGAACCCGAAGAAACTGAAGCGACCTTTGCCGGAAATGCGCGTTTAAAAGCCAAAGCCGCCACGCAAGCCACTGGGCTTCCGGCTCTTTCCGATGATAGTGGATTGGATGTAACTGCTTTGGGCGGAGAACCTGGAATTTACGCCGCCAGATGGGCCGAACTCCCAAAAGTTGAAGGCGGCGGCCGGGATTTCGATATGGCGATGTGGCACGTTCACAATAAGCTAGGCGATTCAAGCGATAGATCGGCACGTTTTGTCTGTGCCCTATGCCTCGCTTTGCCAAACGGAGACGTCCGAATTTATGAAGGGACTATCGAAGGAGAGATCACTTGGCCGCCACGCGGGGACAAAGGATTTGGTTATGATCCGGTTTTTGTGGCGAAAGGGGATAAGCTGACATTTGCAGAGATAGAACCAAAAGAAAAACACGCGAAAAGTCATCGTGCTGACGCTTTTACCAAATTTTTGGCCGATCAATTCCCAGACCATGACGGCTAAGTCCCCTCCTCTAGCGATTTATATTCACTGGCCTTACTGCACCCGCATTTGCCCCTATTGTGATTTCAATGTTTATAAGTCTAAGGGCAAGGATATAAATCTCGTCCAAGCCATACTTACGGATCTTCAAGGATGGAGAGACTTGTCTGGACCACGACTTATAAATTCCATCCACTTCGGAGGCGGCACGCCGTCTCTTTTAACACCCCAAGAAATCGCAATAATTATAGAAAAAGTCGACATCTTATGGGGTTTACCGGATCATACCGAAATCGCTCTGGAAGCCAACCCAAATGACGCGGATGAAACCAAGTGGAATGGATATCGGGACGCAGGAATTAGCCGACTTTCTTTGGGCGTACAGACCTTTAATGACTCTGCCTTGAAAACTCTTGGGAGAGACCACAATTCTCAAAAAGCTTTATCTGCCCTTAATTTAGCGACTTTGATATTCCCTTCTGTCTCAGCCGATATAATATTCGGGTGGGCTGGTCAGACCCAAATAGATTTAGAGGCAGATATTGAGAAAATACTTGAGTCTGGTGTAAACCATATTTCAACTTACCAACTCACAATCGAACCGGGAACCGCTTTCGCCAAAGCCGAGATACGAGGTCAAACACGGGCTGTCGAACCAGATGTGAGTGCGGATTTTTTTGAAGTCGTAATGGCGCGGTTGCAACAAGCCGGGTTTAATCACTACGAGGTCTCCAATTTTGCCATATCTAGTCATAAGTCTAAACATAATCTCGCCTATTGGCGTGGCTACGACTATGTGGGCGTGGGCCCAGGGGCGCATGGCCGGTTAAATATCGAAGGGAACAGAATCTCTACTGTAGCGGCTCTAATCCCTACGGACTATTGTGCTTTGGTTTCGAAAATAGGCGTTGGAATCTCTGATAGAGACACACTTACTCCCGAAGAATGGTCCGAAGAATTTGTTTTGATGGGATTACGCATTGACGAAGGCTTTTCCCTCTCCCGATATGCTGAAATTCGAGGTGCAAAACTAGAAGAAAGTCGTTACGAAGCACTCATCTCTGAGGGTTTTCTATCCCTTAAAGGAGATCGCCTTCAAGCCACACAAAGGGGTCGCCTTTTATTGAACGCTGTGACCGATAGGCTTCTGATTTAAGAAATAATTTTCCCGTCAGCATAACCCCAAACGATCGGCACGTCATCGAGCTCTCGTTCGTAGTAAGTTTGAAAACCCGGCATCTTCACTTGGTTGAGAAAAGAAGAATAGGCCATATAGCTGACTAAGAAACGTAGATCTTTGACCCATGGCGGCATGAAAAGCGGCGGCGTCAGTCGGTCACTACTCGCCAGTTGGGCCAAAGCCGGAACGTCTTCAATATCCATTTTTCCGGAGAAAAGAACTCGAATAAGGTCTGCTCGGTTTAGCTTTACGACAGTCCTCATGAAATTGTGCACGCGCAATAACCCATTAAGATAAACCATATCTTTAGTGAAAGGCGCGCCGCCCTTTATGATTCCTCCGCGGAAAATACGGCGAGTGTTTTCATAGCTTTGCGAAGGGTCGTCATTCCGCTCCACAAAAAAGTCAAAGACTTCTTTGAAATCAGCCCCCTGAACCGCCATCTCTATAGCAAGTACTCGCCCAGAAAGACGCCCGAACCGTCTGGGGTCCATTGTCCCTGTTATGATCTCGGCAAATACCGCTAGTCCTTCCTGAATTTCTGTCGTGCCGGCATGGGAACGGCCCAATATCTTGAAGTGTTCTTGGTTTTGTCCGTTCATTGCAGTCGCGGAGTGAATAAGGGCTTCGTGGTGAAGGAGCTGTTCAACATCTCTGGGCGTGAATGTTGCATCACGTCGAACGCGAATACGACTCGAACTCGCAGCCGCTTTGGCTGAGAGAGTTGGAGAAATCACAACTGAGGGCGCATGGGTGCCAAAATGCTTCTTCAGCCGCGGCCGAAGAGATTTGGCAAATTGTTTAGATGTCAAATATTCCTCAAATCCTTCAACAACCAGATTGTCAAAATTCAAGTCAGATAAAGTGTGATCAAGGTGTTTCGCCAGGTCCAAAACCCGTGTCTGTTTATCTATCATCAGACGAGTTGGCCGTCCAAATAACTCACTGGAATAGTGAAAAAACTGGGGCGTGCCACGCGTTTCAATCAAGCTCGCCGTATTTTCCATAGTTGTGCAAAGACGCTCCAACCACTGAAAAATGACATGATCGGAGTCACAAAGCGCCCTCGCCTGCGCGACCATTTCCCGTGGCTCGGAGACATCAATCTTGCGGTAAATCGGTGACGGGAGCTTCCCTGTATCAAAGAAACGCTTTTTGTGACGTCCGTCCCAATTAACGGATTTTAATACATTCATCGCGCCGGAAGCTTCATTAAGGTATCCCGCAGCTTCGACAGCCCGGTCAAAATATTTCTGTTTCAGTTTTGACATTCATCGTTGGTCGCAAAGCGGGGTGAGAAAGTAAAGCGTCCTGTAAGTTCAGCCTCTAGCCGCTTGCGCTTAACGCAGTAGAGCCTTATGCCCGCCTCCATGTCCAATGCCTTACAAACAGAGCCAAAAAAGCGGCGCGTCTTTGCGATTATTTCTCACCCGGATGCAGGTAAAACAACGCTGACTGAAAACATGCTTTTCTCCGCAGGTGCAATCCATCAAGCCGGCCAAGTAGCGGCTCGGGGACAGGCCCGGAGAACTCAATCCGATTGGATGAAAATTGAGCAAGAGCGCGGAATTTCCGTATCGTCCTCGGTTATGACCTTCGAACATGCTGACCTTATCTTCAATCTGCTTGATACGCCGGGGCATGAAGACTTTTCAGAAGATACGTATCGAACTCTAACTGCGGCGGATTGCGCTGTCATGGTGCTCGATGTGGCCAAAGGGATTGAGCCGCAAACTCTTAAACTTTTCGAGGTCTGCCGTCTAAGGGATATTCCGATTGTCACTTTTATCAACAAGCTCGATCGCGAAGGTCAGGACCCTTTTGAACTCCTCTCTGAAATTCAGGACAAGCTCGCTCTCGACGTCATTCCGATGCAATGGCCTGCCGCGTCAGGCCGTCGCTTCAAAGGCATTGCTGATTTGCGAACCGGTGAGTTTTTGAAGTTTGTCAAAAAAGAAGACGGCGGAAACCATAGTTTGACCCGAATGGACGGAAACTCACTCTCAGGGCATTTCGACGATGAGGCCCTGCTTGAGGAGTTCCGCGAAGAACAGGAATTGGCCAAAGAATACGGTAAGTTCAATATCCAGTCTTTCCGCGAAGGACATATGACGCCTGTTTATTTCGGCTCGGCCTTACGAAGGTTTGGAGTGCTTCAACTGATTGACGCTCTGGCGGAATTTGCCCCGGCTCCCCAACCCGAAAAAGCTAGAAAAGCCGGGCAAGCCGTCGAGATTGAGCCCACTGATAAAGGCGTTGCGGGCTTTGTCTTTAAAGTTCAAGCGAATATGGATTTAAATCATCGTGACCGCGTGGCGTTTCTTCGAATGTGTTCCGGAGAGTTTAAGCGCGGAATGAAACTTAAGACGGCTGAGAACAAAACTATTTCTGTTCACAACCCCATTCTATTCTTTGCCCAAGACCGCGAACTTGCGGAAAATGCCTATGCCGGAGATGTCATCGGTATTCCCAATCACGGCGCGCTTCGCGTCGGAGACAGCCTATCGGAATCCGGCAAAATTAAATTCGCCGGTATTCCTAATTTTGCCCCGGAAATTTTACGCCGCGCCCGTTTAGCTGATCCTCTAAAAGCAAAACACCTCCGTAAAGCTCTCGAAAGTCTGGCAGAGGAAGGTGTCACCCAGCTTTTTAAACCCGATATTGGCGCGGATGTTATCGTCGGCGCGGTCGGATCTTTGCAAATTGATGTGATGCGAGAGCGGATCAAAACTGAATACGGTCTAGATGTGACTTTTGAATCGCCCATGTATCAAACCGCGCGATGGGTTGTTTCTGACGATGAAGGCACCCTTAAAGCCTTTATCGACAAAAATAGTTCCAATATGGGAACAGACTTGGACGGAGCACCGGTTTTCCTCGCCAAATCTGCTTGGGATGTTGGCTACGCGCAAGATAAAAACCCTAAAATCCGTTTCTTAACGACAAAAGAGCGCGCCTAATCGGAAAGAAAATTAACCGAATTCGCAAGATTGGAACAAAACTTGCTTGGACTATGCTAAAATAAATGTCCTAGCGAGCGACTTATGATGTCCACCTTAGTTCCATCTTTGATAATGTTCTCCATAACAGTGTTCGTCGTCACGCTTTTTTTTGTGCCGCCAACTTTATTCAAACGCTCTAATAAGCTGGTGAATTTCTATTGGATGGGGTTTTGGCTATTTCTAGCTTTTATCACCGCGATCTCAGGGGCTCAGAACACTTTAATGCTCTTGGATTATAACGCCGACACTTTTGCAAATGCCGCTTTATTTTCTGTGACCACCAGCTTTGTCTTTTTTGTGTGTTTCGCTTGGTTTCGTCTGTCCTCCGTCGCTTTGTGGCATGGCGTCAAAAAGCTCCGTGCACGCTTTTCCTAAATAAAACCCCTCTAATTAGGGCCACCAGCCAGATTAGATTGCTCAACTCTTCCGCTCACCCGGGACGACATGGTCGGGATAGGCGCATTCGGGTCACTCGGAACTGCTGCCCCTGAATTTGGAACTTGAACATCATCATTCAGTTTCCCGAACAAGCTCTGCTGCGCTTGTTCAGCGCTCAAGCCCTGTGCCAAATTGCGGGCCTGCATTGGCGAGCTATTTGGGTTCAGGCGAGAGGTCTGCGACGGCCCTCCCCCATAAGTCACCGGGTCATTTGCTGACCGGCGAACCATGGCCTGTTGCTGAATGGCCTGCTGGTTCCTCATCAGCTGAGGGGCAGCGTTAGACGTGTATTCGCTTTGGGGCGGAAAGGGCTGACCTTGTATTTGTTCCGGGCCTTGGCTCTGAGCCGCCATTGATCCATGGGAACCGGGCTGAGGTGTAAATCGGTTCACCAATGGGGGCGCGACAGCCCTTTCTACAGAAGGGCCTTGCTGACGCCGCCTCTCCGCGCGAGGGGGCGAGTCTGGCTGCTCCCTCCTGACTTGCGGGGGTTGAGAGGGTCGAGCAAATTGCGCTCCTCCAGACTCTGATGGACGATATTGAGGCGGATAAGCCTGCCCTTCGGACTTTAGAGGACCGGACATCGGATAATTTTGCGTTTGCGGACGAGGTCTGTGCGCCGTTTGCGGCGCGGGGCGGTCTCCAAGGTCATATTTAAAGGTTTGCGGTATCGCCATCGTCCGGGCGTGATGAGGGGTCGCAGCGCCCCCAGCCCGCATTACTTCAGGCTGAGCTCCGTTAATTCTTGGAGCGGCTCCCGAAAGGGATCTCTGACGCTCAATCGACGCGGCTTGAATTGGAGCTTGGGACGGCACGGGCTCTCTTACAACCCTGCGACTCGGCAATGGGGACCTCTGTTGTGTGTGTTGAGAATATAACTCCGCTTGGGGTCTAGGCTGCGGTTGCATTCCGACACGAATAGTATTTGTGCCTCCGGGAATAATCCCCTGGCGGTAAGCCGGACTCTGATTTGAGCCGCTTATGGAAATTGCGCTGGCAACAGGGGCAGTATCATTGGCATTGAATTCACACACACCAGACGCTTTGGGGTTGGCTTTCACATAATTCCAGCTGCGGCACTGGGCGTCGCCGGTGCAGTGGGTCTCACAAACGTCCGCGCTCGGCGCCATCACGCTCTGATAGGGGTTTCCCGGCCGGTATTGGCCCAAATCGGCCGCCTGAACGGCCCCGCCCATAAGGAACACTGCCGAAGAGACACATAGAAAGGCCCGCATAAATATCTCCAAATTGATTCTCCTAGAGTGTCGTTAAGAGGTGTTAGCTTTTGGTTAACTCTGTTTGTTAAGGCTGTGATTAAGGGGCGCACGCAAAAGCGCTCCGCCAAAGGCCCTTGGCGGAGGCGGAGGTTTGGGGAGCCTCGGATGCGGGGCGGGGCGCGGGAGGCATATCCCTTGCCTGTGT
>CAJXPX010000022.1 GCA_913058335.1 uncultured Hyphomonadaceae bacterium | reverse complement strand
ACGCCCATCTTCTCCAAATAAACTGAAAAACAAAGACAGAGAAAAACAGGAAAGAAAGCGATGAAAAGAGAAAACTGAATGAGCCTGCCCCGGATAGACCGGAGGCCCCATCGCCAATCTATATTGCCTATTCGTGAAAGAGGTTTTAGCGCCCCCGCTCGCCAAGGCACCTTTCGGCGCGTGCTTAAGGGAAAGAAAATCAAGGCCGCACGGCAGGTTTAAGGTAATTTATGCCTTTTTTGTGAAAAGTAGCGGTGCAAAAACGCCACAGGCGAAGATATTTTCTTAAAATAAGTAAATTTTGCCCCTCTGACAGTTTGCCGTCCATTTTCCTATCATTTGCGCACAAAACCGGTGCGCGGCCTTTGATTCAATCCGTTTACAGAGCCGTTTTGTCGCCAAGCCGTTTTCAGGCTTCTAACCAAAGCTGTGTTTTTTTCACACGGTATCCAAGAAGGGGTGCCTTAATTTTCAGGTTTGATGAGGAGACCATAATGAAAAAATATATCTCAATCGCAGCGTTGTTAAGTGCAACAGCCCTCGCACCTGCCACCTTCGCGCAGGATAAAGTTCTTGGATACACAGTCGGTGTTGATGCCGTCACAGAATATGTTTTCCGAGGCGTGAGCTTGGGCGCCGAGTCCATTCAGCCCTATGCAGAAGTATCCTATGGTAATTTCACGGCCGGGACCTGGTTTTCCACGGGCGTTGGCTCTGACTCTGCTTTTCAGGGCGACGAAGTTGATTTTTACGCTGGATATAGTGTGCCACTCGAAGGCGACATCAGCCTAGATATTGGCGGGACATATTATTACTATCCGCAAGGCGGCGCACTTTTTCAGACGAAAAACGGAAATGCCGGGAGTTATGAAGTCTCGGCAAGTGTTGGCTTCGGAGCCGTTCCTTTGGCGCCTTCTGTCACCGCTTATTACGACTTCACTTTCGAAGCCTTTACCGTCGAAGGCTCTGTCGGCCATAGTTTCCCGATGTCCGAAGGGTTGAGTTTTGATCTTGGCGGGACTGTCGGTCTTGTCGAACCTGACGGCGGAAGCGGATATCAGTGGGCGCAGGCCTCGGCGGCTATTTCAAAAGCGGTCACGGATTCTGCCGCAATTTATATTGGCGGGAATTTTGTCATAAATTCAGACGACAACACGCTGGACTTCAAAGACGGCTATGATGATGACAGCATGTTCTTCTTTGGCACAGGTATTTCCAGCAGCTTCTAAAGAATTGTGTTTCCTGGGGAGGGACGCCCTGTCACTTATGGTGGCAGGGCTTTTTTATGCCTCAGCCTAATTTAAAGATCGGCCAATATTGAGGAATTTTTCCCGCCGTTGCTGCAGGCGTTCTTCGGGGGAAAGCTCCGACAATTCGTTCAGCCCCCGCATAATCGCGGCGCCAACCGCTTTAATGGCTGTTTCAGGCGTGCGGTGCGCGCCGCCCACCGGCTCTTTAATAATGGTGTCAATAATACCGAGACGCTTCAAATCTTGCGCCGTGACCTTCATGGCTTTCGCTGCGTCTTCAGCCTTTTTACCGTCGCGCCACAGAATAGAGGCACAGCCTTCCGGCGATATAACGGAGTAAATGGAATGCTCAAGCATCATCACCCGGTCTGCCGTGGCAATCGCAACCGCGCCGCCGGACCCGCCTTCGCCGGTAATGATTGACAGAAACGGCACACGCAGGGACAGGCCCCGGTCAATGGAGCGCGCAATGGCTTCAGCTTGGCCGCGCTCTTCCGCCCCCCGCCCCGGATAGGCTCCGGCTGTATCGACAAAGCTGACAACCGGGATCGAAAACCGCTCGGCCATATCCATCAGCCGCACGGCTTTGCGATAGCCTTCCGGATTGGCCATGCCGAAATTATGATGCAGTCGTGTCTCGGTATCATGGCCTTTTTCATGGCCCATCACGACAACGGATTGACCGCGGATTTTTCCTAGCCCGCCAAGTAGAGCATTGTCATCACCATATTTCCGATCCCCGGCCAAGGGGGTGTAATCCGAGATCAGAGCCTTGATATAGGCGCTGTAATGCGGCCGGTTTTCATGTCTTGCCACACGGGTTTTTTCCCACGCGCCAAGGTTCTTATATAGCTTTTTAAGCTGATCTTGAGACTTCGACCGCAACTCCTCTAGCCCAGGGGCGGCTTCGCCCTCGCTCACAATCAGGTCCGCGATTTTGGCCTCGATCTCGGCCAGAGGCCGTTCAAAGTCCAGATAAGGTTTCGCCATTTAAGGGCTCCAAAACGAAGTTTGAGCGGGCCGTATAAACGGTCTGCCGCATTTCACAAGCCGTCGCGGCGCTATGCGCTCTTCTTGAAAGACGGTTTAAAGGGGGCCGAGGAAGTCCATTGCGGCCAAACGTCCTGAATATTGCGTCAGCCCGGCCTGCTGAAGAACCTCAACAATATACGCCATATCCGAGGCGTTAAGCTCGGAGCTGTCAAGACGAGGCGCAATTCTCAGGATCAATTGCGCTGTGGTCCGCGCTTTAGCATTGGCGCTCAGAACGGCCCGGTCGCCAGCTGTCATGGCATCTCCGCCCTCGGTGAATTGTGTACCAGGAAGAGTTTCTGCCGCAGCGTCCGATAGCTGCGCGCCCAAAGCGAGTGCCAGCAGGGCATCTCGTTTGGCCCGGTCATTTTCCGGTGCTCTTAGGCGCTCATCAATATCGCTGCCCATCTGGCCCAGCAAGAATCCATTGCCGAGCGCGTCCGCCGCCAGAGCTATTCGGGACTTTTCCATCCCTCTAGGCAGCGCGTCATAGAGGCTTTGCAATTGGTCAACATCGCCGCGTTGCACTGCCGCCCTGGCAAATAATCCGAGGTCGGAGCTAGCCTGAATTTCGGCGGGCCAAGATTGAATTGAGCCTGACATGAGCGAGATGAAACGCTGCCGCGTCCGCGCATCAGGGGCGCGGCCTAGTAATGCGGCAAAAGACTTTGCCGCGCTTTCCGGGTTGCCGGTGGCTTTGGCGAGGAGGAAGAGCTGGGCGGTGCCCTGAGCAGAGGGGTCAGCCGCTGCGGAATTATAATCGAAGCTGGGACCTAGCACCGGGTTCTCCAGATCAAAAGCGAGGTCGGAGAAGACTTTTGAAATCTGGGCGTCGCTTAATTGATTGGAGAAAGCGTAAAGCGCGGCCAAGCGCAAATCAGGATCGGCTTGTGGATCAAGAGCCTGGCCGGGACGGGCGGCATCCAGTTTCACCGAAGCTTCGTCATAGAGCGCTTGCGTGATGGGGTCATTTACGTCTGCCGCCTTGGGCAGTTTCTTGCTAGCGCCGCTCATCACGCTGACCAGCGAATAATAGGCATCATTTTCATACCCATCGGATCGGAGCAGATCTGTCGTCAGCTCAGCGGCTGCAAATTCCTCGCGCCTTAAATGACACAGCGTCCTCAAGCGGGACCAGAAAAGACTGGCGCGGTTTTCGGTGATCGTGTCAGAGAGATTACAGGCGGTCGCCACATCTCCGCCGCGCAATGCGAGCTCTGCCTGAACCGTCGGCGCGCGCCCCGCTGCGCCGCTGCGACTGACAAGTGTGTTAAGCGTTTCTGTATCGGCAATCTGGCTTATGGCTTCGAGTTTGGCGGATTCATATAATCGCACCTCTTCTGCGGCGCCTTTCGGCGGAACGCCAGAGGAGAGAAAGACGGCCCGCAGCATATCCTGCACAAGAGGGTCTGTGCTGCTTAAGGGGGCTGTTTCAATCAGGCCTTGAGCGACGCCAGCAGAGGTTCCTTGCCAAAGGCTTGGCTCCAATCCACCGGATTGAACGTCCAATACGCCCGCATCAAACGCGACCGGGGCGTCCAATGTGCCTTGCTCGATCGATTGGGCATAGGCAGGCGCGCTTAAAATGACAGCGCCCAATGCGCCCGCGCCCAATGCGCCCGCGCCCAAGGCTCCGAACACAGTTCTGAGGAGAAGATGTCTCATAGTCGCAAATCCCATAGGTGAATTATTTTTCGTAGGTATCCGGCAAGTCTATCACCTGAACGTCTTGAGGCGCGTTGGACGGAGAGGCCTGAGCGAGAAGCCAGACAAAGCCGCCGATAAAGAGGATGAGAAGACATCCGATAGCAATGAGAGTTTTTTTCATGTTTACAGTCCGCAATTGGCATTAACGGTTGAGCATAACCTTATTTGTGACCATATTAAGCCTAAATTTTCAGAAAGACGCAGTGCGTGAGGCGCGCGTTTTATGGTCGGATAGACCATAACAAAAAGGGCAGTCATGCCAAGACAGGATAAAGTGGCGTTTAATACGCCCCATATTGCCCTCATCGGAATGATGGGGGTTGGGAAGACAACGATTGGCCGCCGCTTGGCAAAACGACTCGGGCGGGAATTTTATGATTCAGATGATGAAATAGAATCTGCTTCCGGTCGAACCGTCAGCGGTTATTTTCGAGATCACGGCGAAGAGGAATTTCGGGCAGGCGAAAAACGGGTCATTTCCAGGCTTTTGGGGTCCGAGATCGTGAAGCCTTCAATTGTCTTGGCCACAGGGGGCGGGGCCTTTACCCACGAGCCGACCCGCGATGTTTTATTGGCTCACTCTTTAACCATTTGGCTGCAAGGCGATATTGATGTCATTCTGGAGCGGGTCAGCCGAAATGATAAACGTCCGCTGCTGCAGGTCGAAAACCCCCGGGCGAAGCTGGAGGAGCTGTTCAAAGCGCGTTACCCAATTTATGGGCTGGCGCAAATTCATGTGCCGATTGCAAAAGGCCCGCATATTCGTACGGTAAACCGTGTCATCCGTGCTATAAACCGTTATCAGTCAAATTCCCGCTAATTTTCCAGATGCACACTTGATATTATGAGCCCTTCCGAATTGACCTCCCCCGTAATTGAGCCCCTTAGGGTAGACTTGGGGGAGAGAAGCTACCCTATTCACATCGGCTCGGGGCTCCTGTCTCAATTAGGGGGGCTAATAGAAGGATTAGCGCCGTCTAGGCGGCTTGTTATCGTCACGGACGAAACTGTTCACGGCCTTTACGGGGAGGCTTTGGCAGAAGCGCTTTCTAATTATACGGCTCACATAGTTGTCCGACCGGCGGGCGAAGCGCAGAAAAGTATGGAGGGGTTAGACTCTGTATTGGAGGCTATGTTCAAGGCCGGCATGGACCGATCTGATCTACTCCTCGCTTTTGGCGGCGGAGTAATAGGCGATTTGGCCGGGTTTGCGGCGAGTATTTACAAGCGCGGTATGCCTTTTGTACAAATTCCGACCACGCTTCTATCCCAAGTTGATAGCTCTGTGGGCGGGAAAACAGCTATTAATAATCGATACGGGAAAAACCTTATTGGTGCTTTTTATCAGCCAAGAGCCGTTATCGCCGACACAGATTTGCTTTCCACCCTGTCTGATCGTGAGTTGAAGGCGGGATATGCAGAGGTTTTGAAATATGGGCTTTTAGGCGACCGCGACTTTTTTGACTGGCTTGACGCCGAAGGCGGGGAGCGGGTTTTGCGTCTCGATCCAGAGGCGCTCTCCAAAGCTATATTTATTTCTTGTCAAACCAAAGCCCGCATTGTTGCGGCGGATGAAAGAGAATCAGGGCAGAGAGCCCTGCTTAATTTAGGGCATAGTTTTGCCCACGCGCTCGAATTGGATGCAGGCTATGACGGCGACCTCCTTCACGGAGAAGCTGTCAGCGCCGGAATGGATATGGCATTCGCATTCTCGGTTCAGGCAGGATATTGCCGGTCTGAAGACGCGGCAAAACTGTCCAAACATTTGGAAAAGCTTGACATGCCGCGCCTTTCAACATTAGGGGGGCGGCTTTCTGACCCGGCTAAACTCACACGGTTTATGGGGCAAGATAAGAAGAATGAAGCCGGAAAAATCACCCTTATCCTTGCCCGCGCTATTGGTGAGGCTTTTGTACAAAAGGCCGTACCGGATGAGAATGTTGAGACTTTCTTGACGGCATTGTCTGAAAATGGGCTTTCTGAAAATGGATCAACCTAAATGAGTGCGAGTGCTTTATTGGAGCCGAGTAATCTTATCCTCATAGGGATCATATTACTCTTATTGGTTTGTTCCGCCTTTTTCTCCAGTTCGGAAACGTCTCTAACGGCGGCGTCTCGCGTGCGAATGCATGCGGCGGAAAAAGAAGGTGATCGCCGCGCAACTTTGGTGACGCGACTTTTGAATATGCGCGAACGCTTGCTCGGCGGAATCTTGCTGGGCAACAACCTCGTCAATATCCTTGCCTCTGTTCTGACAACCGCCCTGTTTACGCGACTCTTTGGCGATGGCGGTTTAGCTTTGGTCGCCGCAACGGTTGCGATGACAGTTCTAATCCTGATTTTCGCAGAGGTTTTGCCCAAGACATATGCTATCTCTCAGCCCGATAAGTTAGCGCTGGTTGTCGCGCGACCCATCACATGGATAATCAAAATTTTCGCGCCGATTGTCTCTATCGTGCAAGTTATTGTAAATTTCGTCTTGCGCATTTTTGGGGTCGATACGGATGCGTCGGCTTGGACAGCTGCGGACGAGATTAAAGGCGCTGTTGATCTTCATCTCCAAGAAGGCGGTGTTGCGAAGCGTGCGCGCGACCAAATTTACGGCGTGTTAGAAATTGGCGAGCTTTCCATAGAAGACGTTATGATCCATCGGCGCAATATCTCCATGGTAGATATAAACCTATCGCCTGAATTGATTATCAAAGAAGTGCTGGCGAGCGGGCATTCCCGTATCCCGCTTTATAATGGCGACCCCGATGACGTTATCGGAATTCTTCATGCCAAAGACCTGCTTAAATCTCTCGCACGGCTGGATGGCGATCTGAATTCTTTAAATATGAAAAAGATATCCCGGGAAGCCTGGTTCGTTCCGGAAACGACATCGGTCGTCAAACAGCTTAGGGCGTTTCAGTCTAAGCGCGAGCATTTCGCTTTGGTCGTAGACGAATATGGCGCCTTGATGGGGGTCATTACGCTAGAGGATATTCTCGAAGAAATCGTCGGAGATATTCAGGACGAATATGACGAAGAAATCAAAGGGGTAGAGCGCAAAAAAGACGGGTCTGTCACGGTGCGCGGCGATGTCGCCATTCGGGATCTTAACCGGGCGATGGACTGGAAACTCCCAGATGATGAAGCCGTTACAATTGCGGGATTAGTCATTCACGAAAGCCAGACCATCCCGACCATGGGGCAGGCTTTTGCCTATCATGGCTATCGATTTGAAGTAATGGAGCGTCAGCGCAATCAAATCCAGACTCTTCGAGTCAGCAAGACATATGAGCCGGATCAAAGAGGCGGCAACTCAAATTAAAAAAGGCCCTTTCGGGCCTTTGAAATTATTTAAAGGTCGATAGTTATTTATTCCGTTGCGGGCATTAACTTCATCAGACGGCCGCCTTCTTCATCTTCCAAGACGTAAATTGCGCCATCCTGTCCAGATTCAACTTCGCGGATGCGTTTGCCCCACTCATATCGTCCCGCTTCTGAGGGTCCGTCTTCGGCATCCATATCTACACGGATGAGCGCTTGAGAGCTCAATCCGCCAATGAAACCGTCACCTTTCCAATCGGCAAAGACATCGCCCTTGTAGATTGAGAACCCGGCGGGGCTAATCGCAGGCACCCAGAAAACGGCCGGGGCTTCGAAAATCGGCATGGTTTCGTGGTCGGGAATTTCAACGCCGCTATAATGATCGCCATTGGAGACCATAGGGTAGCCGTAATTCTCTGAGCGAACAATTTTATTTAATTCATCGCCGTGTTTTGGGCCCATTTCATGTACCCAAAGCTGGCCTTCCGAATCGAAATCCAGACCAAGCGGATTTCGATGTCCCAGCGTCCAGATTTGGGAAGCTATACCGCCATTTTCGACGAAGGGATTGTCTTCGGGAATAGAGCCATCGCGATTTAGGCGGATAACTTTCCCCAAATTCGTGTTCATATTCTGAGCGGGCGTAAATTTCTGCCGTTCACCGGAACTGATAAACAGGAAGTTATCCGGAGATACACCAATACGGTGTCCGTAATGACCATTCCCTTGAACTTTGGGGGATTGCGTCCAAACGCGTTTCATATTGGAAAGTGAACCTCCATTTGAAGAAATGGCCAATGTTGCACTTTGAACGACGGCTCCAGACAGGCTGTCGTCCTTTGCGTCCCGTTCAACATAAGAGATGTAAACTTCGCCAGTCTGGTCGAAATCGGACGGGACATAGATGTCGCCTAGGCCGCCTTGACCTCTCTCAATGATGTCTGGTCCGCCTGTTATCTCGCCCAGTTTTTTGCCTTCGGCGTTTAAGAGCCAGATCGTTCCTTCTTTTTCTGTGACCAAAGCCTTTCCGTCCGGCAGGAATGCCATCGCCCAAGGTTTGTTAAAAGTTTCAAGATGGGTCGCCGTCAGTTTTACATCGTCTGTCCCGGTAATCGTTTCTGAATCACCAATATCGGCAAAAGCGGTGGTTGAGGTTGCCATAAGGGCGGCAGAGAGCAAAAGAGCGCGAAATGTCATAAATTACCTTTTAAAAATAAATGTAGATTTTTAGGTCTAGCTATATTTACGCGCGAAAAGCTTAAAGGGTTGCTCTTTTTAAATTAAATTAACCTGCGACATAGCCGCTTTGCTTTCAATTCGCAGCTATGTCGAAACTAATGGCATGGATTTGTTCAAGAGTATCCCCAAGCGTTTCAATGACGGCGCGATGTCGGCTCAACCTGTTCATACCAGCAAAGGCTTCGCTCTTGATTTTGACGTGGAAGTGGCTTTCAGCTGATCCGCCTGCCTCTTGATGCGCCGCTGCACCAGCGTGACCGGCGTGTTTTGAAGACTCATCTATGACTTCCAACTGCGTCGGAGTGTATTTTTGTGTGAGTTTTTCCTTGATTGCCGTCGCGATAATGCCCATTTTGCGCAGTCCTTAAATTACCTGAATACGTAGTAGATATATGCCCGATAACTCCGAATACAAACCCAAAGGCATCGATATTCGTGTCGCCCGCACGAAGAAGAAGCCAAAACCGGACCAACAAGAGTGTGATTGGGCGGGATGCGTCTCCAAAGGCGGATGCAAAGCGCCGAAGAGTCCGGACCGCCTTCGCGACTATTTTAATTTCTGTCAAAAACACGCCCGCGAATACAATAAAAACTGGAACTTCTTTTCCGGCATGACCGATTCAGACATTGCAGAGTGGCAAGTCGGGGCCCGGCATGGGCATAGGCCGACATGGGACGTTCAGAAAAATACAGGCGAGCGGGCGTCAGCCCAAAAGAAACGCAAGGCGGGATCTACCTCAACAACTTCGGAGGGCTATTCCATATTCGGCGCGGGCGGCATTCCTGACCAAACCGAAGCGCCGCGTCGCCGCTTGTCTAAAATGCAGCTCAAAGCGCTAAATGATTTGGGAATGGATGAGAGCGCGACCAAAGAAGATGTTCGTAAGCGTTACACCCAGCTCGTTAAACAGCTTCATCCGGATGCCAACCAAGGCGCCCGAAACACGGAAGAGAGTTTTTCGCGTGTTGTCAAAGCGTATAAAGTGCTCAAGACGACAGATTTGGGGTAGGTTTTATATTACCTTCTCCTCGGGCCGAGGGGCCCGCAGAGCGGATGAGGGGAGATGGAAACAATAAGTTTTGCCCGCATTTAAGATGTAAGAAACTTCTGCTGAATAGTTGTTTTGGCATGAAGTTAGATCAAGGCGTTTCAGGAAACTGGGGTTTAGATATCAGGTTCCACTTGAAAAATATTTGGCAAACTTTCTCTGTGAGTCGGAAAGGCTGGTTATAGAGATTGAAAATCCGGCTCATGAGAACGAAGTAGAGTATGATATTAAAAGGACAAACACCTTTAATGACGCCGGATATCGCGTTATCCGTTTCACTAACGGAGATGTTTTTGACGATATGGAGACCGTTTTGGACCAATTATTACACTTCATAAGACAAGAATAATTTCCCTTCATCCGGCCTTCGGCCACCTTCTCCCCGAGGAAAAGGAAGTATAAAAGATTTAAAGATGACTGATACAGACGATAAGTTCCCGATTTTTCAGCCTGACACCACCGTTTCAGCGCGCGAAGTTTTCGATGTCGGTTTTGACATGGAAGTTCCCGCTTTTTCGAAACCGTCTGAATATGTCCCGGCGGTGGATGACGCCTATAGATTTGATGATCGGACAACGCAGGCCATTTTAGCCGGATTTGCGCATGACCGTCGGGTCATGATCCAAGGGTATCACGGTACAGGCAAATCAACGCATATAGAACAAGTCGCGGCGCGCCTGAACTGGCCGATGGTTCGGATTAATCTCGATTCGCATGTCTCGCGGATCGACCTGATCGGCAAAGATGCCATTGTCCTTAAAGACGGCAAGCAGATTACGGAGTTCCGCGAAGGACTTCTGCCTTGGGCCCTGCAAAACCCCGTCGCGCTTGTATTCGATGAATATGATGCCGGCCGCCCGGATGTGATGTTTGTGATTCAGCGTGTTCTTGAGGCTCAAGGCCGCCTCACATTGCTTGATCAGAACCGGGTCATCACACCGCATAATGCATTCCGGATTTTCTCCACAACCAACACAGTCGGACTTGGCGATACGTCAGGCCTTTATCACGGGACCCAACAAATCAACCAAGGCCAGATGGACCGCTGGTCGATTGTTTGCCAACTTAACTATCTTGAGCATGATGAGGAGGAAGCGATTGTTCTGGCCAAATCTCCGACCTACGACACTGCCGAAGGCCGCGACCTGATTGCCTCTATGGTGCGTGTGGCCGATATGACGCGAAACAGTTTTATTGCCGGAGATATTTCCACGGTTATGTCTCCTCGGACTGTGATGAATTGGGCAGAAAATGCCCGTATCTTTGATGGCGATATTGCGCAGGCTTTCCGCCTCACATTTTTAAATAAATGCGACGAACTTGAACGCCCTATCATCTCCGAATTTTATCAACGGGCGTTTGGGAAAGACCTTCCTGAAAGCGCCGCGACAGTGATGGTGGCATAGTAACCGTTCCGGCGGGCGGGAAAGGGTGATTTATAATGATTTTCGCCGTGCTTTTGTTTTTTGTATTTGTGGCGTGGGTCATTTACCGTGCGAATACGAGACGCGGTAAAAATTTTGTTCAGTCTTTTTATTATTTGTCCTGCCTCGAAAAGGGAAAGACCGCGGAAGAAGCAAATCGGCTCGCTCATAATGTTCTAGTTTCTGGGAGTGATCCCAAGAGAGACAAACATCTGACCCGATTGGCGTCAGATTATTCGCAGGAAAAATTTAACGGTAAGCAGCTTCCGGTCATACAGAAGGCAGCTTCAAAAGGATTTATCATTTAACTTAGGACCCATAGGCCCCAAACACCGAACATGACCTCCTCCCCCCTCGATAACTTTAAACGTTCGCTTGCCGCCGCAACGAAAGCCCTTTCCGGAGAGCCGGAATTAGAGGTGTCCTATGGCGGAGATGTGGCGGGGATTGTGCGTGATCAGGTCATGCTTCCGAGCTTGCCGCCCAAGCCTAAGCCGTTTGCCGTAGCTAAAGCACGCGGCGAAGCTGACGGTTTGGCGTTGCGGATGGCTCTTCATGACAAAGATACAAACCGGAAAAATCAGCCCGAGAGCGGGCCGGCTCGTATGGTGTTTGAAGCCATGGAGCAGGCACGAATTGAAGCTGTCGGAACGCGGCACCTCTCCGGTTTGGGCGATAATCTTCAGGCCGCTTTGTCTGACCGGGCCAAGCGCAAGGGTTTTGATAAAATCGACATTGCAAAAGACGACACAAGTTTCGCCGAAGCTGTGGGTCTCTATGCGCGCGAAGTTCTGACAGGTCGAAAACTGCCAAAATCAACTGACGGTATTATGAAGGCATGGCGTGAAGAAATCGAACTGACCGCCGGAGATTATATGGAAAAACTACGCGGCTTGATGGGGGACCAAGAAGCGTATGGCAAATCGGTGAATGATTTAATCGCGGACTTTAAATTAAATGACGATCGCGCCAATCCGGATGAAGACGAAGACGACCAAGAAGAAAATTCGGAGAATGAGGAGGATACCCCGGATCAAACTGAGGACAGTCCGTCTGAGGATGAACCAGGACAAACAGAAGTATCCGACGCGGATGCTTTGGAAGACGAGTCGTCCGAAGCGCAGGATATGGTGGACGCCGAGAATATTGACGGCGAACCTGACGACGCTGAACAAAACTCGGAAAACGCTCCGCAGCGTCCGAATATGTCCAATGCGACGCCTCCTTACACAGTATATTCCACGAGCCATGACGAGACGATCAAAGCCGAAGACCTTTGCCCGCCGGAAGAATTGGAACGACTTCGCGGTTATCTTGACGGCCACATGCAAGGGCTTTCCGGTGCAATTTCGCGGCTTGCCAACCGCTTGCAACGCCGCCTGCTGGCGCAGCAGCAGCGCTCTTGGACCTTTGACCTCGAAGAAGGCGTCTTGGATACCGCGCGGCTGACGCGGGTCATTATTGACCCGATGAGTGCGCTCACTTTTAAAGAAGAAAAAGAGACGGACTTTCGCGATACGGTCGTGACGATCCTCATTGATAATTCCGGATCTATGCGTGGACGGCCGATTATGGTCGCCGCCGTTACTGCCGATATTATGGCGCGCACTCTGGAACGCTGCGGTGTAAAGGCTGAAATCCTCGGCTTCACGACACGGGCCTGGAAGGGGGGTAAGTCATTTCAGGACTGGTTAGCGAACGGCAAACCGGAAAAGCCTGGTCGGCTGAACGATCTCCGTCATATTGTTTATAAAAGCGCCGATATGCCGTGGCGGCGGGCTAAGAGAAATCTGGGTCTTATGATGCGCGAAGGCCTGCTCAAGGAAAACATTGACGGTGAAGCGCTTGAATGGGCCTATAAACGCCTTATGGCGCGGCCAGAACAACGCCGCATCATGATGGTCATTTCAGACGGCGCGCCGGTCGATGATGCGACGCAGAGTCAGAATAAATCCGGCCTTCTGGAAAACCATCTGCGTATGATGATTGATATGATTGAGAACCGCTCCGAGGTTGAGCTTGTCGCTATCGGTATCGGTCATGACGTCACGCGGTGGTATAAACGCGCTGTGACGATTATGGATGTTGAACAATTGGGCGGCGCCATGACCGAAAAGCTCGCGGAATTATTTGATAATTAATCGGAACTAATTTTCCACTTATTCGGATAATAAAGATAATGGCCCATCCCCTCTCTTGGTGCGAGAAACGTCATGGCCGGACACAAAAACTTTAAGTTTCGTTATGGGCTTGAGTGTAGAGCATACCCCCTCCGGTGAGAGAGGGTGATTTAGTAGCTAGCGAATTAAGAGGCGAGGTTTAGCGCGGCGGCATCCGGGCGCCGGCGTCCGTGCGGATATATTCGGCGTTGATATAGCCGTGCTCACACATAAACTCAACAACTTGAGCATATTCTTTAGGTTGGCCAAAGCGAACGGGGAATTGAAGATGAGCTTTCAAATTCTCTTTGATTTCCGGCTTCATTTGCTCATATATCGGCGTCTCATAAAAACCGGGTAAAATCGTATTTACCCGAATGCCTTCGCGGGCCAGATCTCTTGCCATAGGTAAGGCCATAGCGAGAATACCGCCTTTGGAACTTGAATAGGCCACCTGTCCGATTTGGCCGTCTTGGGCTGCAACCGACGCTGTATTGATTACGAGCCCGCGTTCCCCATCCGGTTCCGTCGGGTCAAGCGTCATCATGCCCGCTGCGGATTTGGACGCGCAGAGAAAACTTCCGATCAAGTTGATATTAATGATGCGGATATAGGCTTCCACGTCATGCGGGATGATTTCGCCTGTGTCGCGTTTGCGGGCCACAGTCTTAATGCCGCCGCCAATTCCAGCACAATTGACCATAATGCGTTCTTGGTCATTCACCTCGCGAACGGCTTTGAAACCGGCGTCAACGCTGGCATTATCTGCGACATTCACCTTGGCGAACGTACCACCAATCTCTTTGGCAACCCTTTGGCCATCCTCTTCATTCATGTCAAAAATGCCGACTTTAACGCCTTTAGCCGCCAAGCCCCGTGCTGTAGCTTCGCCTAAACCGGACGCGCCGCCTGTAACAACGGCTGATATTTCGGAGGAGAGTTTCATAAAATTATCCTGTGATATAATTAGTCTGATGCGACCCTCATAAAGAAGAGTGTCGCTTATCTTGAGTTAAGTTAAATAATGGGGCCTTCATATTTTATACGCCACCAGAATGAAAGACTCTAATGTAGGGTAGACCTACAGAGGATAAGTGAGCAATTATTTACCCATTTTTTGATACATTGACACAAGTGAAGTTGATGATTATCAGGAAGTAAGTGATTACTCACTAGACTTATATATTTGCCACATGGCCATAATTTTTGGCGCAAATTTGGTCTAAAGACGAAGGAAAAGGCCAAGCGCCCAATGCGGTGAGGGCTCATTTTTGTGAACTTTATGAAGAGGTATCCCCCTATCATTGCTGGTGCTGAAAGCGGGAAGGGCCGAATTGAACGGGCGGCCCTGTTTTTGTTTTCCGAATCCACCATAGAAGGGGTTTCGACAAAACGTATAGCCGAGGAGGCCGGAGTCTCGGAAGGCCTTCTTTATCGCCATTTTCAAAATAAAGAGGATTTGGCGCGGGCTTTGATGCAGACGATTCACAACCGGCTCACACAGATGATAGTCGATATTGACAGTTCTGACCTGCCAATCGAAGACAAGGTTCGGTGTATCGTTTTAGATTACTGCTATGTCGCCGATGCGGATTGGCCTCTCTTTCGTTATCATATCCTGCACCTCCATCGTTTTTCTGGCCTAACAGCTCAATCTGAAAATAGCCCCCATGGGGCCGCCGCAGCTCTTTTGGAAAGAGCAATGAAACGCGGGGACTTGCCGAGTGAGAATGCAAACCTTCTGGCGGCGATGGCGTTGGGAGTTGTCTTACAAGCGGCTCAGACAAAAATACTGGGAGCTATATCCGGCCCCCTCCTCCCCCACGCCGGACGGCTTACAAGCGGCGTTTTCTCGATATTAGGATTAGAGGGTTAACTCATGCGATCTTTGATTTTCAATATTTTCTTTTACGCGGCGACAGGTCTTTATGCCGTGGTTTGTGTTTTGTTCTCTTTACTGCCGGGCCGTAAAATGATGATGATGGCGCTCCAACGCTATACCCGGGTTATTCGATGGGGCATGAGAGTCATCGCCGGGATTAATGTCAGCGTCGAAGGCCGCAGCCGGGTGCCGGAAGGTGTTTGTATTTTGGCGTCCAAACACCTTAGCTTTGGAGACGGGCATGTGATTTTTTCTGTCGTCAATGATTTGTCTTTCGTAACCGGAAACCAGCTTTTAAAAATTCCGCTTTTAAAACGCATTTTGCGTAAAATGAATGCCATTATCATTGATAGTTGCGGCGGATCCGACGCCCGTCAGGAAATGGATGATCAGGCTGACCTAATCCGAGATCAAGGTCGCCGAATTCTAATCTTTCCAGAAGGCCATCTGAGCCAAATAGGGACATATCATCGCTACCGAAAAGGCGTCTGGCACCTCTATGACGATTTTAAATGCCCTGTTGTACCGATTGCGAGCAATCTTGGCCAACGCTGGAACCAAACAGACTGGCAAAAACACCCTGGCTCTGCCACTGTAGAGTTTCTAGAGCCGATTGCCCCCGGCCTAGAAAAGGACGCGTTCATGGAACTTTTGCAGGACCGGATAGAGACCCGCTCTATAGAATTACTAGATTATAAAAATATGGGCGCATTAAACCCAGCTGATGTCGGGCAACAGCGGGAAAACCCGGCCGCCATGGCCAGCCGGAAAAAACGCGAAGCGGAAGAGAAAACGGCATGAAAGACATCACGACCGAACCAGTGCAAGCGGTGAAAGAAACCAAGTTCGGATTTATCATAACGCGCCGTTTCTCGCCGCTCTTTGTCCTCTTACAAACGGCAACTTTTAATGACAACGCTTTGAAAAACGCTCTTATAGCGCTCATTACATTCGGCGGTATTGCCTTTCTGTCTGATCTGCCCTCCGCCATACGCGTCCCCGTTGCAGGTCTTATCTTTACCGGTCCTTTTTTAATTATTTGTGCGATCGCGGGACAAATAGCAGACAAGGTTGATCGCGGTCTCTTACTACGTTGGGTGAAACGGGCAGAAATAATTATTATGTTGATTGCGGCCTTGGGGTTCTGGCTCGTGGATATACGCTTCCTCGCGCTTGCATTGGGTTTAATGGGTGCGCAGTCAGGCTTTTTCTCCCCGACAAAAAATGCCGTGCTCCCGCAATGGCTGACTTCAAAAGAACTCATTCGCGGGAACGCTTTACTAAATGGCTTCGTGTTTGTCGTCGTTCTGATCGGGCAAATTGGCGGAACATTTTTGGTTTTAAACGGCACTATGGACGCAATTGATGTTTCCGGTACAAAACTGGCAAGCGTGTTTCTTCTCGGAATCGCTGTCATTGGATGGATAGCATCTGAGTTATGTCCAAAAGCCCCAGCTCCCCAACCGGACCTAAAAATAAACTTTGAACCCCTAACAGCGACTTTTTCTGCAATTGGTAAAGCCTTTCAGGCCCCTGCGGTTTTACGCCCCATGCTGGGTATTGCCTGGTTTTATGGCTTATCAACCGTCTTTGTGACGACGTTTCCAGATTATGTCGCCAGCGTTATGAATTTTAATGCGAGCGTTCTGATTATGATGCTCGTCCTCTCTACACTTTCTATCATGGTCGGATCAATTTTTGTGATGTTGTTCGGGACTTGGTCGGTCTGGGGGCCGGAAGCGGTCAGGCTATCGGCTTTGGGAATAATAGGGGTCGTCATTTTCATTGGAGCTATAGTGGTTCTGCCTAGCCCTACCTTTAGCGGAGGCGGATTAGGGTCCGCAGAAGAATTTCTGGCAGATTCCTACACGCCGCTATTTTTGGGCTCTCTAGTCCTCTCTTCCATTTTCAGCGGAATTTTTGTCGTACCGCTCCAAGCCATGGCGCAGAGACGGGCAGACCCGGACAACCGGGCGAGACTCATGAGCGCAGGGGCCGTACTTCTCAATTTATTCGTAAATTTATCCACCTTTGGTTTGATAGGATTGGCGCTTTTAAGGCTGCCGCCCAAATCTCCCTTTATTATGGTGGTTGTTGGCAGCACTATTGTCGCCGCCTATGCTATCTATCGCAGTCTGAAGCCGATAGAGCATCCAACCTATGACAGTTAAATTTGACTGATATTAACGCGGTTTTAACGCTAAATCTGCGCTAATAGGGCCGCAATACAATCAACAGGTATCCGTTATGAAACGCGTTCTCGTCGCCCTTATCCTGACTATCACTTCTGCCCTTCCGGCTTTTGCCGCGGACCAAGAGTTGCAAGGCACTTATTCTGACTGGACGGTTTACACCCGGGCAGAAGCCGGAGATCTTACTTGTTTTGCATTGGCTAAACCAGAAGTCAGCGCGCCGACCTCCGTTAATCATGGGGATGTTTACTTTATGGTGGCGAGCTGGAAATCCGGCGCAGCAACCGAACAGCCAAGCTTACTCGCTGGATATTCGCTTAAAACCACACGATCTCCGGCGGCCTATGTCGGTCGCACAAAAGTCACTATGTATCCGTCGGAAAATGAAGCCTTTATCGATTCAAGTGCCGATGAGCGAAATCTTATCTCTAAAATGCGCGCCGGAGCGAATATGCGGGTCGAAGCGGTAAGCTCGCGCGGGACAGAAACGTCTTATGTTTTCTCTCTGAGCGGTATTACAGCGGCGCTCCGCAAAGTGAAATCCGTCTGTTCTTAGAGCCGCTCAAATCTTTTGCGCGACTATTAAGTCTTGAAGCATATAAGAACTGTCCGGGCGGGACCAGTGACCAAACTCCACAGTGGAAATCTTTAATCCCGCTTTCTCATACAGGGATTTCACGAAGCCAATATCAAACGCTATTGCGGCTTCTGGTGTCGACTTGACTGTGGTGCGGCTGACAGGGTCAAATTCATAAGCAAAATCAAGATGCGGCTTTTGGGATGCCCGGCTCGTTTCGTCCAATAAATACCACGTTGCCAAAACTTGCCCGCCTTTTTTGAGGCTCCGTGAAATCTCACAGAGATAGGTTTCAACTTCTTTTGCCAACATGTGAGTGAAAACTGATGTCAAGAAAGCTGTATCGAAGCGTTCATTTTGAACAGGGAAAACATAGGCCTCTGCAGCTTGAGTGCCCTTTTTGTTATAACGGGAATTATAAACGTCCATAGGCTGAAATTCGAAATTCGGGACATCAGAATATTCCGCCTGACACCAAGCAATACCATCGGCGTTAATATCCATTCCCAGGTAATCGCCCGTCAAAAATCCAACCATTGGTCTTGCCATACGTCCCTGACCACACCCAATATCAAGAACATGATAGTCAGGACGGAGGCCGTGGCGCTTCAGCGTTTTAAAAAAATCATTTCCCACGCCGACAAAATCGCCGCCGCCAATAAAGGTGTTTTTTCGAGAGGGAACGCGCTTGCCCTCCACCGGGTCACGCCAGTCAAGCCAAGCCAAACCCAGCTTTTTTAACTCAACCCGCAAGGGCAGGGGGACAACCTTTTTCAGCAAAGTTTTCATCGTTTATCGCCATAGCCGTGAGTCCCTGCCTTGACCATATATAATTTAGTGACCATGTAGCGCGGCATGACAGAAGGCCCGGATATCGGCGCAAGCGAAACAAAAGTCATCACCTTAGGCTGTCGACTAAATGCCTATGAAAGTGATGTCATGGCTGGCCATGCGCGAGAGTCAGGTCTGAAAGACACGGTTGTTATAAATACTTGCGCTGTTACTAACGAAGCTGTGGCCGAAAGCCGCCGCCAAGTCCGTAAAGCCCGGCGCGAAAACCCCGAAGCCACCCTCATCGTCACAGGTTGCGCCGCTCAAATTGACCCGACCGCTTTTGCCGCCATTAAAGGCGTGGATAAAGTCATAGGTAATCACGAGAAAATGTCGCCTATGAGCTTTGATCCAGAGTTTTTGGAGGGGTCAGAGCCTATCCGGGTGAATGACATTATGAGCGTTGCCGAAACAGCGCCGCAATTTATGGGCAGCGGAAATCAGCCCTTGGAGAAATCCCAAAGCCGCAGCCGCGCGTTTTTGCAAGTTCAAAATGGCTGCGACCATCGCTGCACATTCTGTATCATCCCTTACGGGCGCGGAAATGCGCGAAGCGTTCCCGCCGGAGAGGTGGTTAACTCCGTCCGCTCTCTTGTCGCCCAAGGTTATAATGAAGTTGTGTTGACAGGGGTCGATCTGTCCAGTTGGGGCGGAGACCTGCCGGGAAAACCGCCCCTCGGCGATTTGGTGAGGCGCGTGTTAAAACTTGTCCCGGAGCTGCCGCGATTACGACTTTCTTCGATCGATCCCGCGGAAGTGGATGAAACCTTATTTGATCTTTTGGTCAATGACTCGCGTATGACGCCTTATTTGCATCTGTCCTTACAGGCAGGGGATGATATGATTTTGAAACGTATGAAACGCCGACATAGCCGCGCCGATGTGATTGAGCTTTGTCAGCGATTGAGAACTTCCCGTCCTGACATGACATTCGGCGCTGATATCATTGCGGGATTTCCGACTGAAGACGACATCATGTTTGAAAATTCACGCTCTATAATTTCAGAGATTGGTATTCCTTGGCTTCATGTGTTTCCTTACTCCGCACGCGAAGGCACGCCCGCCGCAAAAATTCCTCCCGTTCATGGCAATATAGTGAAAGCTCGCGCCAAAAAACTTCGGGAGGAAAGCGCGCGTTTAAAAGAGGCGCATTTGAAAACTCGGGCCGGGTCGATCGATACAGCCCTATTTGAAGAGACCGGCTTTGGCAGGCTCCCTGATTTCTCTCTTGTAAAGGTGGACAGCCCTCCGAAAAGCGGTAGCTTGGCGCAAGTTAAAATCATGGGCTCTACGGCCGAACATCTAATAGGTACTTTAATTTAATGGCCGAAGAGAAAAAGAAAAAGGGATTCCTCTCAAAGCTCGGATTCAAGTCAAAAGATGACAAACGTGCCGAAGAGGCCGCAAAACGCGCTGAAGAGCAAAAGCGCGTCGATGAACAGATGGCGGCGCGTATGGCGGCCATTAATTCCGCCGCGTTAAAATCTGCTCGGACAATGGACGGTCAGGGTGAGGCGGAAACATCTGACGAAGACAGAGCGAGACAAGAGGCAGAAGACAAACGTCAGTCCGAGATTCAAGCCGCGAAGGATTTGGCTCGGGCCAAGCAACTCGCCGAAGAAAGAGCTCGCGAGAAAACTTTAAAGGCGGAACGCGAAGCGAAAGCCGAAGCCGCAAAACAAAAGGCCGAAGCCGAGGCGAAAGCTCTCGCCGATAAACAAGCCGCCCTCGCGGCGGAACGCGCAGAAGCGCAGCGCCGAGAAGAAGCCGCTCAGGCCGAGAAAGAGGCGAAAAGAAAAGCTGAAGAAGAGGCTGCGCTAGAGGCCGCAAAGGACGCTGAAGAGAAAGCGGCGCTGCAAGCTAAATCAAAAGCAGAAGCGAGAGCTCGCGCGGAAGCGGAGGCTGCCAAAAAGGCCGAAGCCGCACGCCAAGAAGAAACGGCACGGAAAGCCGCTGAAGACGACGCCAAAAACTTGGCCGAGAAACAGGCGAAAGCCGTCGAGGCAGAGCGGCTCCAACAGCTGGCTGAAGAAGCCAAAGAAGCCGAACGCCGCGCGCGTATTGCTGAGGAACGGGCCACTCGCGAAGCGAATGAACGGGAGGCCATAGCAAAACTCGAGGCGGAGCGGCGCGCTAAGTTGGAAGCAGAGGGGAAACTGACTTCTCAGGTTGAACCATCATCAGGCCGCGCCAATTTTCTGGACAGAATTTCCGCAGGTCTGCGCAAATCCACGTCGCGCATGTCGGACAGTATGGCGGCGAGCTTTACGAAACGCACACTTGATAACGAAGCCCTCGAAGACTTGGAAGATATTCTCATTGCCTCCGACCTCGGCACGGGAGCGGCGTTGAAAGTGACGACCCGGCTGGCAGAGACCAAATTCGACAAACAAATTACCGATCTGGAAATAAAAATCGCCTTGGCCGACGTCATATCGGAAATTTTAACGCCTCTTGAAAAACCAATCGTTCTTGGCTCTATTAAGCCTCAAATCATGTTATTTGTCGGTGTAAACGGTTCCGGGAAAACGACGACATTAGGTAAAATCGCAAAGCGATTTACGGATGAGGGGAAGAAAGTTCTCATTGCGGCCGGAGATACTTTCCGGGCGGCCGCCTTTGAACAGCTCTCCGTTTGGGGCGAGCGGGCCAACGCGCCTGTAATGTCCGGCAAGCTGGGGTCAGATGCGGCGGGTCTTGTTTATGATGCGATTGATCGCGCCCGCCGCGAAGACGTTGATATTTTAATGATTGATACAGCAGGTCGTTTGCAAAATAGAACCGAACTCATGGATGAGCTTTCAAAAATCTTGCGGGTTATCAAGAAACAGGACGAGACAGCCCCGCATCATTCTATTTTGGTTTTGGACGCGACAGTCGGACAAAACGCGCTTATGCAGACTGAAGCCTTCACCAAAACCGCCGAAGTTTCAGGTCTCATTATGACCAAGCTAGATGGAACGGCCAAAGGCGGCGTGCTCGTTGCCTTGTCGGATAAATATAAACTTCCTATCCATTGTATCGGTATTGGGGAGCGGATTGAGGATTTAGAAAATTTCTCAGCCCCCGTCTTCGCGGCGGCGCTTTCAGGGGTGGCGGATGAAATGAGGGAGTAATCCTGCGACATTAACTTGCGACATTCGAAACTCACTTGATTGCTCTCTGGTCCTAGCGCTTGCCATTGCTTTAATCCTCATGCACATCGCTTAAATTATTGGGCCTATGATTTTGGCCTTAAACACCCGGCCTAAAAAATGAGCCTGATATGACCGATCCTACCCTTCCGCCACCAGCGAAAAAACCGCAAAGTTTCTGGCTTGATTTTGGCCCTCTTCTGATTTTCTTTGCGGCTTTTCAATATTTCAAGAGAACGAACCCCGATGACGCTATGGTCTATGCCGCCGGCGTTCTGGGGGTCACGGCGACTTTGGCTTTGCTCTATTCGTGGATTCGTCATCGCCACGTCTCTGGGCTCCTGCTTTTTACAACGGCTGTTGTGGTACTGTTTGCCGGGCTGGCTTTTTTCACAGGAAACAAAGTTATCTTTTTCATGAAACCGACAATTTTGAATACGCTTTTCGGGCTAGCGGTTATTGGAGGGGTCTTCTTTAAAAAAAATGTTGTTAAACTCTTGATGGGTAGCGCCATTGAGCTTGCCGATGACAAATGGAATGTGCTGGCAATTCGCTGGGGACTTTTCTTTTTTGCCATGGCTGTTCTCAATGAAGTTATCTGGCGAAACTTCTCCGAAGATTTCTGGGCGGGTTTCAAAGTGTTTGGATTTCTCCCTCTGACCCTTATTTTTACCCTAACTCAAATTCCGTTTATTCAGCGTTATGGCAAAATGATCGCAAGCAAAGAGGGGGGGCAGGACTAAGCCTTAAAGTTCTGTTTACCATAAAGAATTGAGCGAATTGTAAAACGGGGAGGGCGTGATACCGCCTTCCTCATGGGAAAATCAGTAGAGAACTATTTGATTCGCGATAGCCGTGTTCAATCCCGCTTGGAAGCTGTCATACGCTCTATCGAATTGGGAAGCAGTTCCAGTGCAGATTGGGAGGCGGCACAAAACCCTTCTCAAACTTTTCTCTACATTTTACGCTCGGCTCATAATGTAAGTGCGTTCCAGCCATTTACAGAGGAGCAAAAAGCGCTGAACACGTATTTGATGGAACGATTGGCCGGGCGGCGCTTATGTGAATATGCGTGGCGGCTTTTAGCGCAATCCCTTTAACCTTCATATTGGTTTAATGTCTATTCGCGTCGCCTTTGACCGCGCTTTACAATTGAATATGGCCCTTACCCTGCTATAAGACCGCC
Source organism: uncultured Hyphomonadaceae bacterium (assembly GCA_913058335.1). Lineage (GTDB taxonomy): Bacteria > Pseudomonadota > Alphaproteobacteria > Caulobacterales > Maricaulaceae > Litorimonas. The sequence continues at coordinate 2,868 of CAJXPX010000022.1, read as the reverse complement.
CATATTCGAATATATTTCAAGACTAAGGATTTCCCATGGCCTCACTGGACAGTTTTAATTGCGAACGTACTTTGGAAGTACGTGGCGGCACCTATACCTATTTCGATCTTAAAGAAGCAGAAAAGAATGGACTGAAAGGCATATCCAAACTGCCTAGGTCATTAAAAGTTCTTTTGGAGAACCTCCTCCGTCATGAAGACGGTAACACCGTTAAAAAAGAAGATATTCAAGCCATTGCAGATTGGCTTGGCCCAAAAACATCCACGCATGAAATTGCTTACCGTCCAGCCCGAGTTCTAATGCAGGACTTTACCGGCGTTCCTGCCGTGGTCGATCTGGCGGCTATGCGCGACGCGATGGTCAATCTCGGCGGCTCTGCCGAAGCGATTAACCCGCTAAATCCTGTTCACTTGGTCATCGACCATTCAGTGATGGTGGATTATTTCGGGACGCCGCAGGCTTTTGAGAAAAACGTCAAACGCGAATATGAGCGTAATGGCGAGCGGTATGATTTCTTGAAATGGGGGCAGGAAGCCTTCGATAACTTCGCTGTTGTCCCTCCCGGAACCGGCATCTGTCACCAAGTGAACCTAGAGAATTTGGCTCAAACAGTCTGGACGAAAACTGAAGGCGGCAAGACATATGCCTTCCCTGATACTTTGGTAGGTACAGACTCTCACACGACCATGATTAACGGCCTGTCCGTTTTAGGTTGGGGCGTCGGCGGTATTGAAGCCGAAGCAGCCATGCTCGGTCAGCCTATTTCCATGCTTATCCCAGAAGTCGTTGGTTTTGAGCTTAAAGGTAAATTGGTCGAAGGCACAACCGCGACTGACCTTGTACTTCGCGTAGTACAAATGTTGCGCGAAAAAGGCGTGGTCGGGAAATTCGTAGAATTTTACGGCGACGGCCTCGATTCTATGTCCCTCGAAGATCAGGCGACGATTGCTAATATGGCGCCGGAATATGGCGCGACTTGCGGATTCTTCCCGATTGATTCTGACACACTCAAATATCTGGAAGCGACGGGACGTGAAGAGTCTCGCGTTGAATTGGTCGAAGCTTATGCCAAGGCCCAAGGCCTGTGGCGCGATGAAGTAACGCCGGAATATACGGATACTTTATCCCTCGATATGACGACTGTAATGCCGTCCCTTTCCGGTCCGAAACGTCCACAAGACCGGTTTGACCTGAAAGGCGCGAATAAAACTTTCGCTAAAATCCTTCGGGACGAATTTGAAAAAACACCGGATGGCGATTCTGCGGTTGCGGTAAAAGGTAAAGACTACTCTGTTGATCATGGTGATGTCTTTATTGCGGCGATTACATCGTGTACAAATACCTCTAATCCCTCTGTCATGATGGCCGCTGGACTGGTAGCTCAGAAAGCCAATAAGCTCGGCCTGACAGTTAAGCCATGGGTAAAGACATCCCTCGCACCAGGATCACAAGTCGTCGGCGAATATCTGGAAAAATCCAAGCTTCAGACTGAATTAAATCAACTCGGATTTGATGTGGTCGGATATGGCTGTACGACCTGTATTGGTAACTCAGGCCCGCTGGCGCCGGAACTGGCCGAAGCCATTGCGGAAGGCGACCTCGTTTCATGCTCCGTACTTTCGGGCAACCGTAACTTTGAAGGCCGTATTGGACCGGATATTAAAGCGAACTTCCTGGCCTCCCCGCCTTTGGTCGTCGCTTACGCTCTGGCAGGTTCAATGCATCACGATTTTGAAGCGGATCCGCTGGGTGTCGATAAAGATGGAAATGACGTTTATCTGAAAGATATTTGGCCCGACTCAGCAGAAATTTCTGAGGTCGTACGCAAAATTATTACCCGTAAAATGTTCACAGACCGCTATGGCGACCTCTATAAAGGTGACAAACAATGGCAGAAAATTAAGGTGACAGGCGGCGAGACCTATGACTGGCAAGCCGACTCCACTTATGTTCGAAACCCCCCTTATTTCGATGGGATGACTACAACGCCCGACCCGATTGAAGATGTAAAAGACGCCAATATTCTGGCGCTTCTCGGCGATTCTATTACGACCGATCACATCAGCCCGGCTGGGTCTATCAAAGCAGACGGCCCAGCGGGGCGTTACCTTAAGGACCATAATGTAGAGCGGGCCGAGTTCAATTCCTTTGGCTCACGACGCGGCAACCATGAAGTTATGATGCGCGGCACATTCGCCAATATCCGGATCAAGAACCTGATGGCCCCGGGAACAGTTGGCGGCGTTACCACTTATGTTCCGACAGACGAAGTCATGAGTATCTTTGATGCGGCTGAAAAGTACAAAGCGGATGGTAAAGACCTCGTTGTCTTCGCGGGCGGGCTTTACGGAAACGGGTCTTCCCGTGATTGGGCGGCCAAAGGCACAATCCTACTCGGCGTAAAAGCCGTTATAGCCGATAGCTTTGAGCGTATTCACCGCTCCAATCTAATTGGTATGGGCGTGCTTCCTCTTGAATTCCAAGACGGCGATGGCTGGGAAGAGCTTGGACTGACAGGTAAAGAGACTGTCGATATCGCAGGTCTGAAAGACATTACGCCGCGAAGCACCGTTGATGTCTTGATTACTTTTCCAGATGGATCAAAGAAATCTGTTACCGCAAAAGTTCGTATCGATACAGAAAACGAGATGGAATATTATCGCAATGGCGGCATTCTTCATTACGTTCTTCGTAATCTGGCTCGCGAAGCGGTTGCCGCCGAATAGACCGCTAGAAATAATGAGTTTGAAACCCGCTTTTCGAGGCGGGTTTTTTTATTGCGCAAGTTAAAGAGGAAAGTGACTTACCAGCTTCCGCCGCTGTCTCTTATACACATCTCCGAGCCCACGAGACCTCTCTACATCTCGT
>CAJXPX010000021.1 GCA_913058335.1 uncultured Hyphomonadaceae bacterium | reverse complement strand
AGTCGTCGGCAGCGTCAGATGTGTATAAGAGACAGGCGGTGGAGGCGGCGGCACTTCACCTGTTGGCGGAGGCGTATAATTATTATCACCTCCGCTACAAGCTGCAAGCGCGAACGCTGCAACGCTCGCCATCAAAACGAGTTTGATAGAATTTGTTGGCGTTTTCATCTAGCCCTCCCCTCCTGCATCATTTGGAGATCCCGGATAAGGCGTATTCAGATATGGGAATTCGTTTTGAACATCCATAGCTGTCACCGGAGCGCCGTCTGTAAAGGGTTGATCCCCTACTGGTGCATCTTCCGGCATACAATAACCGAGGTTTGTCGGTGTGCCGTTAACAGGAATATCGTAACACAAGGCACCCATTGCGACGCGAAGTTCGATGTCGACGACATCATCACCCGGACGGCGACCATTCGGGAATCCTGCCAAGTCATCACCTGCTACGCCAAGATTACTCTGGGCGGCTTGCGCAGTCGGAGCGATACCTGTGTTTAAACGCATCATTTCAGATGCTGTTACAGTAGCTTGCTGGTTCACATTTGGGAAACCAGTCAAGAAAGCTGCGACCAAATCAGTACGCGGTATATTTGATGGAGCAATATTACCGTCCGCACCTAGAGCCTCTCTAAAGAGAATATCGATCAAGGCCGGGAATGTCGGATTAGTGACAAACACAGCGGCTTGAGCATCATCCTTAGGCTCAGACGCATTGAAAAGGTCTTTGATAGGCAGGCCAATAACAATCTCATTGACCAACGGAGCGGAAAGACGTGATACCTGTACATAAGCGCCGCCTTGTAGCGAAGGCTCTTCATACGTTGGGGTCGGGTCTTTTAAAGACGCTTGCGGTAAACTTGCCGTTGTCCAGGCCCCAATGACGCCATTACCGTTGCCTGTGACACATTCGATTGGAACTTCCAAAGCAAAGGAGGTGACGTTAGAATTTGCAAGCTCATTATTAGCTTCGCTTTGTTCTATAGAACCTTCAAGGGGGACAAGATTGACCAAGTCAAACACTTCACCCAAATTCACAGCGAACGCGTCTGCGCGTTGACCAACGAACACACGCCCGGCTGTAGAACAACCCGGAAGTGTTACGTCATACATATATTGATCAGCATAAGCTTCATAATCAGGCAGTGTTTTATTTCCGACATTGTCTAACGGCTTCACAAAAGTCTGACCGACTGTTGTCCGTGTGCCTGATTTACGATCGCCTTGAATAACGGTGAGCTCATAAGTCTCGTTTTCCGCAAGGTTGGCGCTGTCACCGGCTGTAACTGGACCCGCATAACGTAGGGGAATTGGAACCGTTTCGTCACCAATTTGGAGAGCGACGCCTTGGCCATCATTGACCAGAGTATTGTTAAAATCGAAAGAGTAAGTGATATCCTCTACGGCATCCCCATCACTATCAATATGAATTTCATAGATCGCATCGGGATCCATCGTGAAATAGTTTGGGCCGCCATAAGGAGCTTGGAGTGGCTGATAGTTAGCAATAAAAGTCACAAAGCCTTCACGACCTGGTTCATAGCTTCGGAACATATAGAAGTCTGTTCCGTCAACTTTCGGCGTTTCTGTAATTGCAGGCGCCTCTCTGTGGCTTGAGGCCCAACTTGGGGCTACGCCAGCACCGGCAACGGCCATAACGCTCCCTGCCAAGAGCAGGTTTCGTAGGGCTTTGGAGTTTGTTTTTATAAGTTTTGGCATTCTTCGTCCTCAATTTTTCTTTACAGCTGCCATTTTCAGCGAACACTCAGGAACACAAAGATAAACTGTAAGCGGTTAGTGGTGCTTCAGTTACGCTTTGGCTGTTCTTTTTGGTGCAGAAAAACTGAGTTATCTGAAAAAATGTCCATATTTATTCGAAAATTCTTAAAATACTGTCTGATTCTATGGAACCTATGGTGTTGCAGGGCTTAGTATATTCAAATCTGACCAAAGGATCGGGGCCTTGGACTCTCTTACCGAAGAAAATTTGATCTTGACGGACTGCTTGTCAAAATGCGCTTTGGGAGATCATCAAGCTTTTGAAAAAATTTACACTCTAACATCTGGCAAACTTAACGCCATTATCTGCGGCATGGTACAAGATGAAGCCTTGGCGCATGACATTCTACAGCAAGCGTATATTTCTATCTGGAGAAATTCCGGATCGTTCAATCCCGACAAAGGGAAAGCCTTTACATGGATCCTTGTGGTCACGCGTAACCGCGCTATTGATCAACTAAGAAAATTAAAAAGGCGCCCCAATACAACAGAGTTGATTGACACTTTACCGGACGAAACGGCCAAAGCCGATTCAAGCGCTAAAGCTATGCTCTTAAAAAGATTTCTGGACCCTTATCTTGAAAGCCTTCCCCCTGACATGTCCAGAGCCATTATGTTGAATGTGGTTCACGGCCTTAGCTCCCGCGAAATTGCCGAAACTATTGGAGTATCGCCTAATACCGTCAAAAGCTGGGTCAGGCGCGGTTTAAAAAAACTGAGGGCCCAGATTGACACGGCCAAATTAGAAACACTTCTTTAAAGTCATTTGTCAAAGTAGTCTTGTCCCCCTTAATCTCCTGCCTATTTTTGTAGCGGCCTTAAATTGTGCCGACAGCCCCTGTGTAAAGCACCGGCCCTTCCGGCCCCGCAGACGGCGAGCCGCCTTTTTGTTCAAGGCTGATTGCCAAGACGTCCGTTCCGGTACGAAGGGTCTCAGGAACTGAAAAAGCAACGGGTTTATCATCTGCGGCCCGCTCCATGACACCTAATGAGATCGGAGCTTCTTCACCGTCCCGGATCAACCAAAGCTGTAAATCACCATCTTCAGGGACGCTGACATTAGATAATTTAGCCACGACCTCATTTGTTTCAGGGTTATATATTATGGCGACAAGGGGCGGGCTCTCTTCTCCCGAAAGCAAAGCCATCATCTGTTCCTGATCCGTTAAAGGCGCTTCAGGGGACGTGCTGATAAAATGAGAGCCTATGGCCAAGACGGCGACAATTGAAGCCGCAGCTGCCATCGCCTTCCACCTTCTTGAATGATTGTCATTCATAGCCTGAATAATTTTCTGAGCCGAATGAGACTCATCAGACCCTATTTCAGCCATTATATTACCAAATACGTCAGGAGGGGGCGTACGGTTTACCTCATCACTATTAAGCGGTGCCAACCAGACCTCAATTTCCCGGACCACCTCTCTGAAGCCCTCTTCAGAAGCATAAGCTTTTCGGTAAGCCTCAACCTGATTTTGGTCAGCCTGCCCAGTCAGATAAGCAATCGCTAAAGCTTCGTTATGTTTACGTGTATCGGTCATTGGCCAAACCGTTTAATTTTCTGATTAATGAGCTCAAGCTTCCCCGCAATACGCTCTTCACTATTATTAAATCTTGCAGAAAGGTCTGCAAGTGATTCAGTCTCGAGATAGGCATGCTTCAACAGCATCTTCTCCTCTTCCGACAAATCCAACCTTTTTACTGGATTGGACTTCTCGGCTAATTTTTTCTGGGAGATAGCCGGGGTGTCGCAAATGATGGATTTTGCTGTTTTATAGTCCATCGCATATCGATGCGCCGTCGCTCTCAACCAATCCAAAGGCGCAAGGCTTTTTTGTTCAATTTCATGACGTTGCTCCCATAGACGTCGATAGACAGCTTTCAAAACCCGCGCCGCACCATTCTCATTATCGACAACACGATAAATCAATCCGTATATATGCGATGATGTCAGATCATATATACCTGACATAGCCGTCTTCCCTTCCGTCCGAAGTTGGACAATTAATATGTTTAGCTCGTCACGCATTCTGATTAAAAGCTTTGTCTCTTATTATTGAACCGAATCATGATACCATATTAAAATGAGTTAAACTATATACAGTTACGACTTGAATCCGGTGTAAGGTGCACTTTCAAAAATCTTATTGATAATATTGCTGGCACCCTAATTTCACTTTTTGTCGTATATCACATAAGTAAGCCTACTCCTCCTCCAAAACACATGGACTTGATTTATGAGCACACTTAAATTTTTCCTGTTATTTCTCTGCCTTGGGGCCTCATCCTGGCTTGGGTTTTCTTTCCCCGCAAGTGCTCATGATTTCTGGATTAATCCTAGCAATTATTCGGTCCAGGCCGGAGAGAAGACAAATATCTCAATCATGATTGGCCATCCCGAAGATCAGAATAGCTGGGCTATAAGTCCCCACCGGGTTGTCGCCCTACGCTCTGTTGGACCGGAAGGTATATCTGATCAACAAACTTTGGTCTCGGAGACAGACCCAAAAAAGCCTATGACTTTCTCTTTTAATAGAGATGGCGTTCACGTCCTGACGATTGAAACAACGAGCGCCTACTCCGAACTTGAGGCAGAGAAATTTAATGATTACCTTGATGAAGAGGGGCTAACTCCAATCAAGCTTGACCGTACGTCTAAGAGAAAAATGAGCAAGCCTGGCACCGAGATTTACTCCCGTCGCGGCAAAACGATTATCAATGTCGGAAATATAGGAGAGTCCGATCCGTCTTACGTCACAACACCACTTGGTTTAACTCTTGAAGTTGTTCCCACTTCCAACCCTGTAAGATTGCAAGACGGAGAAAATTTATCCGCCCACATTTACTATAGGGGGCAAATTATGTCCGGCGTGAATGTAAAACTCGTCAGTCTGGATTCTGATAAAGGCCAAGTCGCTTCGCAAAAATCTGATTCCGAAGGACAGGTTTTTTTTGCCAAGCCAGACGCCGGGGAATGGATGTTACATGTTGTTTGGTCCGATCCCATGGAAGATTCGGAACAGGCAGATTATGATACTATATTCTCTAGTTTGAGTTTCTCTATAAACTAAACCCAAATCCCGATAACTTTAAGCTTCTGTTTGGCTTTACAGTCAGGGTTTTGCTAAAGCCTTTGCTAACTGGAGCCAAATTTATGACATCTATCGGAACAGCGCGGAGTCCATCTGCAAAAAAAGTATTGCTTTTGGGCAGCGGCGAACTCGGAAAAGAAGTTGCGATTGAATTACAACGTTTCGGCGTCGAAGTCATTGCGGTGGACCGATATATAAACGCGCCTGCAATGCAGGTCGCCCACCGATTCCATGTTATTGATATGACTAACGGAAGGGCGCTGCGAGAGTTAATTGAACAAGAAAAACCCGACCTTGTTGTCCCTGAAATAGAAGCCATCGCGACTGAGACTCTGGCAGAGCTTGAAAAGGAGGGCTTTAATATTGTTCCAACGGCAAGGGCTACTCAGCTTACTATGAACCGGGAGGGAATTAGGCGTTTAGCCGCCGAAGAACTGGGCTTAAAGACATCCCCTTATTCTTTCGCTGATAGTGAACTAGAAATGCGCAATGCAATGGCAAAAATAGGCCTCCCCTGCATTGTTAAACCCGTCATGAGCAGTTCTGGAAAGGGCCAGAGCACCGCGTATAACGAAAGTGATATGGGCGAAGTTTGGCGTTACTCTCAAGAAGACGGGCGTACGGGGGCGTCGCGAGTGATCGTCGAAGGCTTTGTAGATTTTGATTATGAAATCACCCTTCTGACTCTTCGTCACAGAGACGGAACAGCCTTTTGCGCGCCTATTGGCCATTTACAGCATGACGGTGATTACCGGGAAAGTTGGCAACCCCAGAAAATGAGTGAGGCCGCCCTACAGGCAGCCGAACAAATGGCGGGCACGATTACAAAAGCCTTAGGCGGGTACGGAATATTTGGCGTTGAACTCTTTATTAAAGGGGATGAAGTCATTTTCTCCGAAGTCTCTCCTCGGCCCCACGACACCGGTCTCGTGACGCTCATAAGTCAGGATCTGTCTGAATTTGCGTTACACGTAAGAGCCATACTCGGTCTGCCAGTTCCAGGAATAAGGCTGTTTGGGCCTTCGGCTTCAGCCGTTATAATGGGGGAAGGCCAGTCAAGCGATATTGTTTTTGATAATCTTGGCGAGGCCCTCTCTCAGGCTGACACTCAAATTCGGCTTTTCGGGAAACCTGAGATTAACGGGTCGAGACGCTTGGGAGTGGCTGTCGCTCGAGGAGAGACAATTGAGGCCGCCAGAGAAGCAGCCCGCGCCAGTGCCAAAGCCGTCAGAATTAAATACAATAAATAAAGCGCACTTGAAAACGGACAACAACTAAGACTTAAATTGTTAGCCGGGTTATGCTGAGTCTATCCGCGATATTTTTAAATGCATTTTTGAGTTCTTCAGCATTTTTTGCATCAAAGAAATTATCTTGCTCAGAGGCACAGGATTTTAGCAATTTTTCCATTTCTCCGCGCCCGGCCCCCATACGGTAACCGACCGTATAGATTTGAATATTATCCTTCTTGGCCGCCTCGCAGATTCTTTCCGTCCGCTCGTTAGCATTGTCTTCATTTCGGCCATTATGCGTTATCTGACCATTATTTTGAGACAAGGTGTTTTGACCATCTGTCATGATAACCATCGCGTTAATGGGTGCTGTGCTTCTTTTTTCTTTATAACTTTTCTGAACTTCGGTCAGAGGCGCATCTTTTTGCAAGGCCCGCCAGCCCCAGATAACGCCAGAGGGTAAATAAGTCTCCCCCTTTACCTCAAGGTCATTAATTGTCTTTGTTACTTTACGAAGGTTCGTGACGAGTGGGAGCATTTCTGTCCCGCAGCGTTCATTCATAATACCGGGAATATGTCGTGAGGCATAAGGCGCGCGTTCATTATCCGGAGATTGGCGCGATCCTACGCATCCATACCAAGTATAATTTGTTCGCCTCATATTACAAATGCGTCTTCCGGTAGGTTCGTATTCACCCGGCGTACATTCTTGTTCTTCTATTCGGCGGGTTCCTCGATATTGTCCATCGACAATAATGTCTTCATTCCGATATTGACCCGTCCCGCGACATTCTCTCTTTTTAATTGTTTTCTGTTCGTCATAGCAATGTTCATATTCTGTATATGTACCGTCCTTAGTTGTATCGATCCAATGCGCATTCTTATTTTTCATTCCTACATTGACGTATTTTCCAAATGGCACGACGGCCATACGCACTTTCGCTTCTGATTTCCCCATGACATCAACCATTTCATTGGCCGCGATTTTCAAATCCCGGATATTATCGCCATACATGGAATCCGTTGTGTCCAGTACAAGCGCAAGGTTAATTGGCGTAGATTTTGACAAGGGCGCGCCAGCATTCGCGGTGAGACCTACTTTGTCTTTGCCCACCATTCCCATCATAACTGTCTTATATTGTGTACTGGCATCGACATAGACAATATCGTTTTCTAACCGAACTTTTGCCTTTATCGGCCAGTTGTGCGTATTGTGCTGCGCGATCATTTTGTTGACCAAGATTTGCATCTCCTTCGGCTTGCCATTTTTCATTTGAGCCGCCGCCAAAGTGGCATTATCCACCATATTCTGCAGAGCATTTTGCTTCTTTGCTGCAGATGTGAAATCTACGGTGGCCCCAATGGCGACTAATAAAACGGAAACGCTAATTGCCGCTATCATCGCAAAATTACCTGAGGTTGATTTTATATAATTCTTTAACATGCCCATTCCCAAACCTTTGTATTTTTTTATCAAAGTTGTCTTAGGAATGGCTTTGGAGTTATGGTTAAAATAGATTTAAATCATAACTCCATCCTGCCTTAAGGTTTGAAAATTTTAAAATTGATATTCCCAAACTGTCTTGTCCATTTGAGCTGCTTTTAAATAAATAATGGCCCTTACCATCTACTCCGAAAGATTTTAACGGAGTACACCTTCTGACTGGGCGGAACAAATGGCCGGTTTTTATAAACCAAAACAAATAATTTTGGGCCTTATGACGAAATCGGCAGAGTATTTTGCGGTTTTGACTTGGTGTGGCTCAAGGAAGAAAGATGAAACTCTAATCCGGTCGGTCAATATTCGAGGGCAAACGTCAACAAAGTGAACGCTAATTGCCAGCCTCATTCATTGGTGGAGTTTGAGGGGTGAAAGCCCCTAGCTCGGAGAGCTCTTTAAGAAGTCCTGTCTCCAGAGCATTCAACTTGTCGCGTCTTATGGCTGTTCTTGGCCCCGTTTGACCCCCGACATAATTAGCAGAGAATTCCATCCAGTTATATTTTTGGTGCTGTTTCCACTCTGGCAAGTTAGTTCCATTCGGATTTCCTGATTTTGCGAAATTTGTCCAATACTTCATCATCGTCTCAGATAATATCTTATCATTTTCGGTATAGCCAAATTGGTCTAATAGATCACCAAAGACAAATGGGATTTCCGCTGAGTGATAAGCACCAAGAGTTTGTTCTTCGCTCGCCGGGATGCGAGTGAAGAAATATGTGTAGGTAGGTTGAGATAAAGCGGCGTTTTGTCTGGCAGCATAACGAATATTGACGCCGAATATATCGTCACCCATCATTTGCATTCCACCAGAGACAAACTCAGTGTCCAAGTTATAGAGGGTTTGCAATTTTTCCCCTTGCCCTGGATAGGCACGGTTCAAACTTTTAATTTGGGCCTGCTTGTCGTCCAAAGGAAATCCTTGAATCCAGACAGAGGGTTCTGGATCATCAGGAAAAAACAGCGACGCTTCATCAGAATTATACCCCGCCATGAATGGAACAGAGTTAATCTCTCCGCTGCGAAAAGCCTCTCCTACATTCCTCGGAAAGACATATCCATCACGCACATGATGAAACGCATCCGCGGCCTTGTCTGGTAAATTCTGCATAATTTTATCTGCCGAAACGCCCCTGAGTTCCGAGGCAGTCGGATTGCTTAGACCTACAGACTTTGCAACCCTTTCTCCCATATAATATCCACTGGGCCACAATGCATCACCGCCGCTCAATTGGCCGAGATGGTAAGTTGAAGCTCCGCTTTGAGCGATTGCTTTATGAAAAAGCCCTTTTGCGAGCGGGCTGGCCATAAGTTCTGTCACAGACCAAGCCCCGGCACTTTCGCCAAAGATAGTTACGTTCTGAGCATCCCCGCCATATGCAGAGATATTATCTTGCACCCAATTTAAAGCCGCAATTTGGTCAAGAGTACCGTAATTTCCGGATACTCCATTAGGGTCTGCCTCAGACAAAGAAGGATGCGCCATATAGCCAAAAACCCCTAATCGGTAATTAATTGTAACTAATATAACGTCTTTTTGAACGAGACCATTTGATTGGTAAAAAGATGTATCGCCAGAGCCAAATTGATGCCCCCCGCCATGAATCCAAACCATGACAGGCTTTTTTTTATCTCCCTTTAAATTTCCCGTACGAACATTTAGATAAAGACAATCCTCACTCATAGGTGACGGCGACTTTGACGCTATAACCCGTTTAACGAGCCAGGTTTTGAACGCGCCAAACCCCTGTCCATCTATAAGCCGGCTTATAAAGCCGTCTTCGGTTAAAACGGGTTGCATACAGCGAGGCCCGAATTTTGACGCATCCTTAGTCTCAGTCCATATCGGCGCTGCGGTTGGCGGGGCCCATCGTAAATTATCTACGGGCGGTGCGGCAAAGGGAAGTCCATTAAAAGTATAGATACCAGCATCTGATGTGCTCACACCTTGAACGGGGCCCTGCGGCGTCTCAAGGAGGGCTATGGGGGCCGCTGATGGGGACGGCCCCCCACAAGCTGCAAACGAAAGGGCGGCAATAGCTGCACATGCTGTTGTCAAAAACTTCCTCATACCCCGCCTTAATCCTGTTATTTCTCTATGGTTCGCGCCAGACGGAATCCGTAATCATCATAACGGTAATCCGTTGTATAACGGAGGCGTTTGGAAGCCCGCATTTGATAACCATGCGTTACCCAAGACCCGCCGCGCATGATTCTGAAATTGCAATCTCCATCCGATCGGGCGCTGCCATCTATCGGGGCCCCAACATGACTGGGAGACCAGCAGTCCTGAACCCACTCATAGACATTTCCGTGAATGTCATACACGCCATATTTATTGGCGGCAAAACTACCAACCGGCAAGGTTTTTCGTCGGTACTCCCCTGTCGGAGCTTTGCCATAGGGGTGTTCCCCGTTAAAATTAGCTTGCGCCGCCGAAATGGAATCACCGGTTGAAAAAGGCGCTTTGGTTTGACCGCGCGCCACATATTCCCATTCAGCTTCTGTAGGAAGACGATAGCGATACCCTGTCGTCCTGTTTAACCATTTAATATAGCTCTGAGCGTCATTCCAACTGATATAAATCGCTGGACGCTTCCCGCGTCCCCATCCGGCGTCTTTCGGGCGGTAGCCCCGGCACCCTCCGCCAGCGACGCACTTTCTCCAGTCATTAAAGGTGATTTCGTATTTACCGATTTCAAAAGTATAATCTATTGTCACTTTGTGACGTGGGCCTTCATTATTGTCCCGCTGCACTTCATCTTCGGGGCTACCCATCATGAAACTGCCAGGCTGAATAACCGCCATATTCCTGGATGCCGGAGATGGTTTAGAGTGGTCAATAATCCTGGGCCGCGGGCGAGTTACAGGCTTGGGTTTCGGGGGTTTTGCGTCAAATGTCTCGTAATAAACGGCTGTCCGCGAGACTGGGTCAACGGGACATTCCGTCGGTAAAACGAAACTCGCTCCCGATAAATATAAAGCGCAAATTTCTGAAATCATAAACGTGTCTGTCCCTTTTGGTCATTCCCCCAGACCTGAATTGTAATCACTATCACGGTTACGCCTAAAGCTCTTAGGCTTAATATGGAGTTATTACAGTCAGGAATTAACAGAGATTATCCGAAGGGCGGATTTCAATTGTTGTTTTTACTAGTGATCATAACCTGGGTTAGATCTTTGTAATTTACGCATTAACCCTGGCCAAACCAGATTATCCCCCATACCGGGAACGAAAGCGGCGGCGCCTTGCTGATAAACCTTTTGCCCCATCGTTTCCGGTTCTTCATGCAATTCGTCTTCCGACCCAACAGATTGCGCCAGAATTTGGGTTTTGCAAGCATTCTCAAGGAAATACATACGCAAGAAAGCCGTGCCGCAGGTTTTGCCCAATGTCAGAGTTCCGTGATTACGTAAGAGCATTAAAGACTTATCTCCCAGATCTTTAACGATGCGTTCGCGTTCATCCAACTCCAGCGCAATCCCTTCATAGTCATGATAGGCGAGGTCGTGCTGCACCTGCATGGAAAACTGGGTATAGCGGCGCAGGCCTTTTTTCTGAACGCTCACCGCAATCCCATAAGGCGTGTGGACGTGAATAACGCATCCGGCGTCTTCGCGCGCCATGTGAACTGCGGAATGAATTGTAAATCCTGCAGGATTGACGAAATAAGGAGTGTCCTGACAAATTTTCCCATCTAAATCGATTTTTACCAAAGCACTTGCTGTCATTTCATCAAACATAACCCCGTAAGGATTTATAAGAAAACGCTCCTCCCCATCCTCATCAGGAAGTCGGACGGAAATATGAGTGAATACAAGATCTGACCACCCGTGAAGGGCGCAAAGTCGATAGGTCGCAGCCAATTGTTTGCGAAGAGCCCATTCCGCCTCAGAGACTTTGCCCTCTAGGCGCGGTATTTCAGTGGGATCCGGTATCATAAATCCAGAACTTGCATTGACGGCGCTTTGAGTGTTCATCAGTCTGTCCTCGCTAAATTTTAGTTCAATATGCGGCATTGTCCCCCGCCTTGGCAAGCAACAGCTTGGTGCGTAGGTCAGGCGCATGATCCCTATTCACAGATTTGGTAGGCTTTCCGACAAGAGCGACATTTAGAGTTCCTCTAATGCCGGTTTATAAAATTAAAGCAGGGATTGCGTTTGAACCACAATTCCCGCCCCAGACTATTAATTTATCCGAATTAGATGATGTTATTTTGAGGGCCCGGCGAATGCTGGGCCTTTAGCAGTTTGTACAGTGTCGAAATCTAGAGACAGCTTGACGCTTCAACCCAATCAAGACCTTGCGCTTCAGCAACGGCTTCAAGTGTCAATTTACCTTCACACACATTCAAACCATTTAAAAGGTGCGGATCAGACGCGAGCGCTTCTTTCCAGCCAAAGCGGGCCAGACGTTTGGCATGAACCAACGTCGCAGCGTTCAGCGCGTAGGTGGAGGTACGAGCCACAGCACCCGGCATGTTTGCCACACAATAATGAACAACCCCATCAACAATATATGTCGGGTCATCATGCGTCGTGGCCCGCGAGGTCTCAAAGCACCCGCCTTGGTCAATCGCCACATCCACTAGAACCGCGCCGTCCAGCATAGTTGAGAGATGCTCACGGCTTACCAGCTTCGGGGCTGACGCCCCTGGAATTAAGACGGCCCCCACGACCAAATCGGCTGTTGTCAATAGTTCGTCAAGAACCGCCGGAGTCGAACGCACAACTTTCGCGCGGTTGCCAAAATAATAAGATAGTTCTTCCATGCGCGTATTGCTTCGATCCAGAATAGTCACATCCGCCTGCATACCAACGGCCATTTGCGCGGCGTTAAATCCGACATCGCCCCCGCCGATAATAACAACTTTTGCCGGCGCCGTTCCGGGAACGCCGCCGAGCAAAACGCCGCGTCCGCCGCCGTCTTTCTGAAGCGCTTTCGCCCCGACTTGAATGGACAGACGGCCCGCTACTTGGCTCATAGGCCGCAAGAGCGGTAAAAAGCCTCGGTCATCCGTGACAGTTTCATAGGCAATACAAACTGAGCCACTTTCGATCAGGTCTTTGGTTTGCGGCGCATCTGGGGCCAAATGGAGGAATGTATATAAAATTTGGCCTTCGCGGAGCATGGCGCGCTCATTGGCTTGCGGCTCTTTGACCTTAATAATCATCTCGGCCGTATCAAAAATTTCTTTCGCGTTTTGCGCGATTGTAGCGCCCGCCGCCATATACTCCTCATCAGAAGCGCCAATTCCGGCACCCGCTTGAGTTTCCATAACAACGCTTTGTCCGTCTTGGACGAGCTCGGCGACAGATTCCGGCGTCAGACCAACGCGGTATTCGTGATTTTTAATTTCCTTTGGGACGCCAATAAGCATGATCAAACTCCGTTTAAGTAATTCGAAGAGGACGTAACAGAGGTCCTTTCGACAATTTGTCTAAAATCATTCTATGAAAAGGTATATTTTCGAATATAGTTCTATCAATTTAGTTTTTTATCGGATTTATAACTATGATTGATCAAATTGATCGAAAAATTCTTACACTCCTGCAGAGTAATTGTCGCCAATCAATCGCCGAGATTGGAGACGCCGTTGGTCTCTCCGCGTCAGCTTGCCATCGCCGCATCGGAATTTTGGAAAAAGACGGTGTTATTGAACGTTATGCAGCGCGGCTAAACGGGGAAAAGCTCGGCTTCAATATGACTTTTTATGTCGAGGTCACCCTTGAAGGGCAGAGCGAGGCGATCCTCTCGGCTTTTGAGAAGGCAGCGCTCGCGCGCCCTGAAGTTCTTGAGTGTCATCTAATGACAGGGGTCGCTGACTACCTCATTAAAGTGGCGGCGCCTGATACGAAAGAATATGAGCGGCTCTACCGGCGCGTGATCGCCGCCCTGCCTCATGTCAATCGTATTCAATCTGCCCTCGTTATGAAAACCGTAAAACGCTGGGGAGGCTACCCGCCTCGAAAAGCTTAGACATTTTAGCGTTAAATTGGGACTGATAGGCAGCCACTTAGACTAATGAAAATTTCATGGCAGAAATTTCACGTCGGAAAGTGTAAAAAATCAGGCTTTTGCATAGACCGTGACGAGGTGATTGGCTATGGCGGAAGCTGAAGCAAGACAAGGGACAAACTCATTGTCTTCGTCTTCGTCTTAAAGTGAACGGGACTGATAGGGGAAAGATGACTCAACAACAGCCATACACTTCCCGTTTGCGTGCGACGCTCCTTCTAAAAAGTAGCGTAGCCGCTTTAACGCTCTGTTTCCTAGGGGCTGCAGCGCCGGCTTATGCACAGATCGGTGCGCCGGAAACAGCCGCCGGAACGAATCGCCCCCTGCAACTTGCTCCGGACAGTCCTTACCGGGATCCAAATCTGATTTATTTGGAAGCCAACACTCTGACGAATGATGAAAAGGCAAATATCCTCACTATTTCGGGCGAAGTCGAGGGGCGGTATCAAGACCGGACACTCCGCGCCGAGACAGTCGTCTATGATCTAAACACAGGCGAAATTGTTGCCAGTGGAAATGTTATTTTAATCGATGCAACAGGGTCAACACAATATGCTGACAAGCTAGAGCTCTCCGATGAATTGGAAGCCGGAACCGCGACAAATTACACAGGCCGAATTGAAGGCGGCGGCGTCGTCGGCGCGCGGTTTGTCAACCGTAATACCCAAGAAGAGTTCGAATTTTACAACGCCTATTATACAGCCTGCCAACTCTGCCGGAGCGATGACGGGGATGTCGAAACGCCTTCTTGGCGCTTGCGAGCGAAACGTGTGCGTCAGGACAAGGATACGCGCACCATACGATATAACGATGCGGTGTTGGAGCTTTTGGGGCTCCCGGTCCTATACACACCCTACCTAGCTCATCCCGACCCAAGTGCGGAACGTGCCAGCGGCCTATTAACTCCTTTTGTTGGACTGGCGAGTGACAAAGGCTTCACCTTGGAAGCCCCCTATTATTGGGCGATTGATGATTATACAGAGGCCACATTTACGCCCCGTATTTTCTCCAAGGTAAATCCTTTGATGGAATATCAATTCGCCCGCTTATTTAATACGGGCCGAATTGATGTCGAAGGGAGTTTTACTTATGGCAGCATCTTTGACCGAGAAGGCAATGCCTTTGATGATCCGAACAGATTTTTTGATCCCAGTACGGCCCCAACAGGCAAACGCCTTCGGTCACACATATATGCTGACGGATATTTTGAGCCGACTGATTTTTGGACATATGGTTTCGGGGTACAACTCGCGACAGATGATAATTATCTGAATCGGTATGATTTAAATGAACGCCCAGGCACGCGGGGGGTTTATGAATCTGAAAGCCGTCGTAACACCTCCCAAGCTTATCTTGTGGGGCAAGATGACAATACGCGGTTCAGCGTTTCAACTGTCGGATTCCAGAGCCTCCGCACGCGCATCATCGAATTAGATAATGATCAACTCCGCGTTTTTGAAGACAATGATGATACCCTTCCTATATTAGCGCCCAAAATAGAAGTGGAGAGATATTTTTCCGACCCGGTTTTAGAGGGCCGCTTGAAGCTCTTTGGCGACACCACATGGCTCACTCGCCAAGAAGGAACAGATTATGGACGCGGCACTTTCGGGCTGGATTACTCTAGAACCTGGATTGCGCCGGGCGGGATTGAAGTTAAACCCTTTGCCAATGCCCGAGTCGATTATTACGAAATCGAACCAGAGGGAGGCTCCAAAACTGATTTTAGCCGGACCTTAGGGCAAGTGGGTATTGATGCTCGTTATCCCTTCATTCGCTCCGGTGGAAACGTAACTTGGATCCTTGAGCCACGCGTGCAAGTGACGCAGAATTTCGGGGATGCCAAACTTGACCAATTTACAGCCGTAAACGGAGACGGATTTGCCGTCGATTTAGCACAGGACGGCACGGATATAGATTTAGATCAGGCATTGTTCTGGCAGTCCAACAAAGCTGCAGGTTACGACCTCTGGGAAGATGGACTTCGCGCCGATGTCGGCGCCTCTGTGAGCGCAAACTGGAATCTAAGCCGCGCGCACTTATTCCTCGGTCAAAGCTATACAACCAACACGAACAATGAGTTTGAAGCAAACTCTGGTTTGGTGGATAGCGATTCTGATTTGGTTGGCTTATTTGAGCTGGACTTGGGCAATCGCTTCACGTCAAAAACACGCGTTCGATATGACGAAGACTCCTCCAGTTTTAGACGAATTGATTCTTCGCTTCGTTATCGTGACAAAAGGTTTGATTTGTCGACGCGGTATTATCGAATTGACTCTGAGAGCAATCCATTACTGGCGATAAATAACGCCCCGTCAGAGGAGGTCTCTGGGGCATTGGGCATCAAGATCGCCGATAAATGGCGAACAAGATATACCGGATTTTATGATATCGACAGTAACAACCTTCGCCGTCAGAGTCTGGCTTTAACCTATCAGGATGACTGCACTCTTATTGAGCTGACCTACACAAAGGAAAACGTGGCGAATGATGCCATTCGCGATTCTTCAGGTTTCGGCATTCGGATTGCTCTCTTGACGATCGGAGACAGCGGGGGCTAGCCCAAAAAATGGGCCAATCTCAATCGATGACTTAGCCGACGAAAGATTTTTCGACTACAAATTCAGCCGGTTGTGAATTGGACCCTTCTTTCAAGCCAAATCCAGCAACCAATTTTGCGGTGTCATCAATCATGTCTTTGGAACCACAAATCATAACACGATCTTCTTCCGGATTGAGCGGCGGAACGCCGGCATTCGTAAATAAGTCTCCGGACTCGATCAAACTCGTAATACGCCCTTTTAAAGGGTAGTCCTCGCGGGTGAGAGAGGTCAGGTGTAAAAGTTTATCCCCGATCATTTCGCCGACGAGCGGGTCATCCTTCAAGCTTTCTACTAGTCGTAATCCATAGGACAGTTCTGCCTTTTGGCGGCAAGTATGTGTCAGAATAATCTGGTCATAACGCTCATAGGTTTCAGGGTCGCGAATAAGCGAAGCAAAAGGCGCAATGCCTGTGCCCGTGGAGAACATATATAGACGCTTGCCCGGGAGGAGCGCATCTAGCACCAAAGTTCCCACTGGCTTGCGTCCAAGAAGGACTGTATCCCCTTTTTTAATTTTTTGCAGACGGGAGGTCAAAGGACCGTCCGGCACTTTGATAGAGAAAAATTCAAGGCTTTCATCCCAGCTGGGGGAGGCGACTGAATAAGCCCGCATAACGGGGCGTTTTTGATCAGGTAGGGCCGGCAAGCCAATCATAATAAACTCGCCCGAGCGAAACCGAAAAGACTTTGGCCGTGAGATATTGAAGCTAAAGAGGCGATCCGTATAATGCTCGACATCAATCACGGTTTCTTCTGTTGGGGCGTTTGACATACAACTTTCCGACGGGGTGTGTGTTCTATTCAAGCGCCATATAAGGGGGACGCCCAAGAAACGCAACATTCTATAAAAGAAACATCCGTTCTTTATAAAGAACGATTGTAAATCCTTCTCTTTTTTGCCACGATGGGTATTGGCACTGGCCTTACCTGCCCTCAAACCATAAAGACTGACCGTTTAATATATTAAAGACCCTTATGACTGAAATAGCTTTAACTGATAGATTTGAATCGCCCTCTCGCGAAAACTGGTTGGAACAAGTAAAGACCGGATTGAAAGGCGCTGATTTCGAAAGCCTCAAGCGCCATACGGATGATGAGTTGGAACGGGGGCCTTTCTTTAGCGAAAAAGACAGACCTGAAACTGTCGACCCGCATTCTCGGCTTGGGGCTCCACTCTTGGATGACCGCCCTTGGCATATGTGTACGCCTGTCCGGGACCCTGACATTCGATTTGCCAATACGCAAATCCTCGCGGATCTGAATGGCGGCGCAAGCGCGTTGGATATAAGCCTCTCTACAGATACCATAACTCTGACAAGCCGGGCTGATTTAAAACGCCTTTTAGAAGGCGTTTGGCTCAAGCTTGTTCCATTTCGATTCAACATAACGTCAAATCCGATCGAAACAGCCCAACTAATTAAATCCCATGAACCCCTTTCTAAATCAGTCGTCAATTTAGGTTTGGACCCTGTAGGTTTGGTCCTTTCTGGTGCAATGTCAGACGTCGTACCACTTGAGGATATCCTCAATGATTTACCTCAAACTTGGACGGCGCTTTGTATAAACGCCGCCGCTATTCACGATCAGGGCGGAACGGAAGCTCAAGAACTCAGCGTAATGGCGGCGAGCGCTGCTCATTACTGGCGTCAATATAGCCCGAAAACGAAACTCTCTGTTCGCCTGGCCGCAGACCGGGACGGACATCTGGGAATAGCCAAAGTCAGAGCCGCCCGGCAAATTCTAACGCGCATTGCGGAAAGCTTTGGCGCCAGCACTGACATAGCTATTCACTGCGTTTCAAGTCTTCGCATGATGCAAAGCGTCGACCCGTGGACAAACCTACTTCGCGTTATGGCCGCTGGCTTTGGGGCGGTTTGCGGCGGCGCCGATTATATCACTTTGCGTCCCTTTACAGATGCGCCCTCTGATAGTTCGCGTTTAGCCACGCCATTTGGCTATCGTATTGCACGAAATATGCAATTAATGATGATGGAGGAAAGCCACCTTGGACAAGTTAATGATCCCGCTCACGGCAGTTATTTCCACGAAGCTCTCACACAGAAAATCGCAGAGACTGCTTGGATAGAATTTCAGGCGATAGAAACGGGTGGCGGCATCGAAGATGTCATCGCCTCCGGCGCTCTACAGAAATCTATCGCAGCGGCCAAATCTGATCGCGACGCGAAAAATGATCCAATTTTGGGGGTCACATTACACCGCGCAGAAGATACCAAACCTGCAAAATTACGGGAGACCGCCAAATGACTCATCCCGATTTCACCAAAATGGAGCTGGGTCGCTCTCCTTCTAAACCCGGCAACAGCAAGGAATGGATGTCACCAGAAGGCATTTCCGTGCAGCCGCATTATTCCGCTCGCGATATTGAAGGGTTGGAAAACCTTGATACAATGCCGGGGGCAGAGCCTTATATTCGCGGCCCTTATCCCACTATGTATGTTCAGCGTCCTTGGACCATCCGCCAATATGCAGGATTTTCAACCGCCGAAGACTCCAATGCCTTTTACCGCCGAAACCTAGCCGCAGGTCAAAAAGGTCTCTCCGTGGCGTTCGATCTGGCCACCCATCGCGGATATGATTCTGATCACCCCCGCGTGCCAGGGGATGTCGGCATGGCGGGCGTTGCCATTGATAGTCTTTACGATATGCGGGTTTTGTTCGATCAGATCCCGCTCGATAAAATGTCCGTCTCCATGACGATGAATGGAGCCGTTTTACCAATTCTCGCCCTCTACGTAGCCGCCGCTGAAGAACAGGGCGTTAAGCAGGAGCAGCTTTCCGGGACAATTCAGAATGACATTCTGAAAGAGTTCATGGTGCGTAATACTTATATCTATCCGCCCAAACCGAGTATGCGAATTATCGGAGACATTTTCTCTCACACCTCAACTTATATGCCGAAATTTAATTCTATCTCTATTTCCGGATATCATATGCAAGAGGCAGGTGCCTCAGCCGATATTGAGCTTGGTTATACCTTAGCGGATGGCTTGGAATATGTCCGCACAGGCCTCGACGCCGGAATGAAAATCGACCGTTTTGCCCCGCGCCTTTCCTTCTTCTGGGCGATTGGAATGAATTATTTCATGGAAGTCGCAAAAATGCGCGCGGCCCGTCTTTTATGGTCTCAACTCATCAGCCCATTTAACCCTGAAAACCCGAAATCAACTATGCTCCGCACCCATTGCCAGACCTCGGGTTGGTCTTTAACCGCGCAGGACGTTTTCAACAATGTCGGGCGCACCGCAATTGAAGCTATGGCAGCCGTGGATGGCGGTACGCAAAGTCTGCATACGAACTCTCTGGATGAGGCTTTGGCACTGCCGACAGATTTCTCGGCACGTATTGCCCGAAACACCCAGATTTTCCTTCAAACTGAAGGCGGTCATACGCGCCAGATCGATCCTTGGGGCGGGAGTTATTATGTCGAAAAACTAACCCATGATTTAGCCCAAAAGGCATTGGGACATATTCAGGAAGTCGAAGGGCTAGGCGGTATGGCGGCCGCAATCGAAGCTGGTATTCCAAAGCTTCGAATCGAGGAATCCGCAGCCCGAACTCAAGCGCGCATTGATAGCGGCGCGCAAACTGTTGTCGGCGTAAATAAATATCTTTCTGATGAAAAAGACGACATTCCGATTTTGAAAGTGGATAATGATACTGTTCGCAAAGGCCAAATTGCCCGGTTGAAACAATTAAAAGCAGACCGCGACACAGATGCCACCATGGAAGCTCTTGATGCTCTCACCAGAGCAGCAGATAGCGGCGAAGGCAATTTGCTGGAACTTGCCATTGATGCGGCGCGTAAGAAAGCCACAGTCGGGGAAATGTCATCCGCTCTTGAAAAGGTCTATGGCCGCTTTGATGCTAAACCCGCAGGGGTGACAGGCGTTTACTCCTCTTCTTTTGATAAGAATAATCCAGCGTTTAAAGATGCAAAATCTAGAATTGACGCCTTTACGGAACTTGAAGGTCGGAAACCCAAAATTCTCATCGCAAAAATGGGTCAAGATGGACATGATCGCGGGCAAAAAGTGGTTGCGACGGCCTTTTCGGACATGGGATTTGAGGTCGTTATAGGCCCGCTGTTCCAAACACCGGAAGAGGCGGCGGAACTTGGTATCGAATCCGATGTCGATGTGATCGCGGCAAGTTCTTTGGCGGCGGGGCATTTAAGTCTTGTTCCGAAACTTCGAGATGCCCTCAGCTCACAAAATCGCCAAGACATTATGATAATTGTGGGAGGTGTCATTCCGCCGGAAGATGTTGAGACATTAAAAGAGATGGGCGCTAAAGCAGTCTTTCCTCCAGGGACGAATGTTCCCGAAGCAATCCTAGAAGTTCTTGAGGTAGTGAACAGACGTCTTAGCCAAGGCAGCTAAACTCGAAAAATAATTATTGCGGCGTAGATATAGCTTCCTGCGAAATTGATTTCAGAGCCGCTTCAATTTTTTCTATACGTTCGTCTTGATTTGTCAGGCCGTACTTTGGGCCTAAGGATTTGATGTCGGTTCGGCGTAGGCCGAGCTCTCCTGTTTGAGTTGTATAAATCAGAATTTTCATGGGAAGCTCTAAGCCCATTTCTCGGTTTGCCATCATTAGAGGCGTCCCCGTTTTTGGATTTCCAAAAATAAATAGTTTGGATTGTCCAATATCCATTCCGGCCGACTTTGCACCCTCCCCATGATTTACAACAGTAAAAAGTTTCAAATCCCGTTTTTCGAGGGCTTCCAGAATGTTAGCTTCCACGGCCTCGAAACTTTTATCTTCTATTAGGATGGTTTCAGACATAGGCGAGTCCGCCGTCTGAGAGTTCATGTCTGAAACTGAACAGGCAGAAACCAAAGCTGTAAGGCAAAGCGGGGCAATTAAATTTTTCATATTCTCTCCTGACAGTCTGTCTTAAATTACTCCTTCCTCGCTTATCTGTTCCCAATAAAAAACCCCGCCGAAGCGGGGTTATGTGTGAGTCCTCTAATCAAAACCAACTAACCACGAATGGTGAGTTCCAGTCCAATGATCCGGCCTTTTTTCAAAGGCGCTAAAGTTCCTGCGTTAGGGAAACGGTCATAAGGACGATCGACACCATTTGCCAAATTTTGAGAGCCGGGAACTAAGGCGCTTACATTCCCCCCGAATGGCACTTGTGTGTCGTTACCAGCTTGAACTTCATCAAGAAGGTTCTTTCCGTAAAGGGACAATGAGACACCTTGCACAGGTGTTGCCCAACTAATATTAGCGTCTAAAATATCTGCGGCTTGTATCCAGCCAAAGTTGGAGTCTGTATAAGCAAACTCATCACGGCGTTGAAAGTTCAAGCGGCTTGTAAGAGAGCCGGAGCTTCCTAAATCCATATCATGAATGACGCCAGCTCCAAAAGTTATCGGTGAAACTCGCGGTATATCCAATGCCAGATCAGCATCATTAATCAAGCCGTCTCCGGAAATGTCAAAGAGAACTGAGTCATAGTCCCCGTCAATAAGTCCAATATTCCCTGTAAAAAGAATATTATCAGTGGCTTTTAATCGACCTTCGACTTCTAGACCCTTAATGGTCGCGTCCGCAGTATTAACAATTGTTTGGACAACACCTGCTCCTACTTGACCGGATGAGACATTCAATTCTCTCTGCATATCACTAATGTCTGTTAAAAAGACGGAGGCATTTATTTGCGCTCGACGATCTGCAAAATCAATCTTGGTCCCTAGCTCGTAGGAATCAACTTGCTCCTCATCGGTTGCAAGGTCGGAACCTGGAGGAAACACGGCTTCAAACCCGCCGGGTTCTGTTATTCGGAAGTTGTAACCGCCCGACCGGTATCCGCGCGTCCAATTCCCAAAAAACTGGCTGTTATCATTAGGGGTATATTGGAAACCGACTTTTGGAGACCAATTTGTCCATTTGTCACTATCTGTAAATCCATTGTTTTCACCCGGAATGAATGGATTTGTTCCGGATGTTGGACAGGTTCCCCCAACGACACTACAGACAGGACGGGGACGAATATAGGTCACCCCCGCATCTTTTTCTTCTTCAGAATATCGTATACCGAGTAGAACTTTAAACTTTTCCGTTAAGGAATAATCTATAGCGCCAAAAATGCCGAGTACGCTATGGTCTTGCAACCCGCCTCCATAAGATGTTGGAGGTGGAGTAAATGGAAAAGGTACGAGTAGGCCAAAATCTTGTTGTAGTTCTCGCGTCTCAGTATAGGCAACATCTTGATCGAAATAGAAGACACCCGTCGTTAAATCTATTTTTCCAAATGTTCCATTATACCGTAGTTCGTTAGAAATCTGATCCTGTGCATATTCAGTAGTAGAGTGGAACAAGTTCAAAGGCGTTGAATCAATATCACCGCTAGTAGAGCCTTCCGTATCCCGATACCCAAAGATATTCGTGATCTGGCCGTCACCAAAAGCAACATCAATTTCAGTTTTCAAAGTCCCGGAAATAGCTTCGGACTTATAATCCCCCTCATTATCAATTGAGAAGTCAAAAGAGTCACGTTCAAAAAGGCCCCGGTTTTGACCAGCAGGGCCTTGACCGTCACTGTCAAAATATTCCCCTTTTGCCAAAAAGCGAATATTGTCGGACGGCATGAAATCCAATGCCCCTCGCAGAATATAAGTTTCTGCTTTGCCGAAATTATTACCTGTTGCGAGATTTTTGAAATACCCGTCGTCATTATTGTAATAAGCTGCAATTTTTCCGTTAAGTTTGTCTTTGACTAAAGGACCGGAGACGACCCCCTGAGCGAAAGTGTTGATACCGCCGCGCCCTTTATCGACAGGCCCTTCAACAGCAAAGCGGGCTTTATATTCCAACTCGTCAGTCGGATTGCCCGTATTGAGTAACACGGCGCCGCCCGTTGTATTTCTTCCAAAAAGAATGCCTTGAGGCCCCCGTAAGACTTCAACACTATCAAGATCAACGACATCGAAAACCACACCCGTATTTGTCCCTAAATAAACTCCGTCCACGAAGACACCAACCGTCGGGTCAATAGATGGAATTGAAGAGTTTACCCCTAAGCCACGTATAGAGAAGTTAGCGCCACCACGGGACGTGCCAACATCATCAAGAGAAACGTTCGGAGCAGAAAATGATAAGTCCTCTAGCGTTCGAACCTTTAAAGCTTCCAGGCTCCCGCTACTAAATGCGGTAATAGAAATCGGTACGTCCTGAACATTTTCAGCATCAGATTTTTTAGTTGCTGTGACGACGATTTCGTCTGTTAAAGCATCAATTGCGGATTGTCGTTCCTGAGCGAAGACAGAGTCACTCATGAGCAATGAGATC
Organism: uncultured Hyphomonadaceae bacterium; assembly: GCA_913058335.1. Lineage (GTDB taxonomy): Bacteria > Pseudomonadota > Alphaproteobacteria > Caulobacterales > Maricaulaceae > Litorimonas. The sequence goes on along the minus strand of CAJXPX010000021.1, from coordinate 9,938 downwards.
GCGAGCACAGACAGGCTTGCAGATAAAGCGGCTTGCTTGTTCATAATTTTTTCCCGATTTGATTTATGTTTTAATTTTTTGAAGTGCGTTTATTAACGTCACTTCATTTTATCTATGCGCATTTGAACAGCGCTTGCGAGTAAAAAATCCTAATTTCACTAAGTTTACAAGGACTATGTGGCAAATTGGCAACGTTTAACCTGCCTCTAGGAAGCATAGCAATTATTCAAATATGAATGGAGGCTAACCGAAAAATGGAAAGTGGGTAGGGTATTTAGGAGTTTCCCGGCTGCTTAGAGCCGGGAATAAATAGACTTTTCTGAAATCACATTGCGTGAAATCCAGCAAATATTACATTTGCATCGCCCAGCCTTCGATGTCCATTGCTGCCTGACGCACAGCTTCGGATACAGTTGGGTGGGCGTGACAGGTTCTCGCCAAGTCTTCAGAGGCGGCTTTAAATTCCATCGCCACGCAGACTTCGTGAATCATATCTCCGGCCAAGGGCCCTATGATATGTGCGCCAAGAATCTCATCCGTTTCGGCATGGGCAAGAACTTTCGCAAATCCGTCCGTTTCATGATTACAACGCGCGCGCGAATTTGCTGTAAAAGGAAATTTCCCTTTTTTATACGGGATGCCAGCCTCTTTAAGCTCTTCTTCGGTTTTGCCTACCGTAGCAATTTCAGGGTGCGTATATACAACGCCGGGAATCACGTCGTAATTAACGTGTCCGGCTTTACCGGCAATGAGTTCAGCCACAGCGACGGATTCTTCTTCGGCTTTGTGCGCGAGCATCGGGCCTGTTGTGCAATCACCGATAGCCCAAACGTTTTTAGCGGATGTCTTGTGGCCTTCTGTCTCCACAAAGCCGCGCTTATCTGTTTTGATATCCAGAGCTTCAAGGCCCAATCCTTTGGTAAAAGGTCGGCGTCCGATAGAAACTAAGACAACATCGGCGTCAAAGCTCTTTGCTTTTCCTCCGTCTGAGGCTTCGGTCTCGACTTTCAGGCCTGACTTTGACTTCGTGACTTTTGTCACTTTCCGTCCCAACTCGAACTTCATTTTTTGTTTTTTAAAGCTTCGTAAGGCCTGCTTTTGCAATTCGCCATCAGAACCCGGCATGATTACATCCAGAAACTCAATGACGGTGACTTCTGCGCCAAGACGACGCCAGACCGAGCCGAGTTCCAGACCGATAACACCGCCGCCAATAACGATCATTTTCTTTGGCGTTTCCTGAAGATCAAGCGCCCCCGTTGAGGACACGATCTGCTTTTCATCTATCTCGACATTTGGAAGCGTGGCGACTTCGGAGCCAGTTGCAATGACGATATTTTTTGTCTCGTAAACTTTACCATCTACATCGACTTTGCCCTCACCAACAATTTTGCCAAATCCGGTAATATGCTCGACATTGTTTTTCTTAAATAGATATTCGATGCCTTGGGTAAGGCCGCCGACTATTTTGTTTTTAGCCTCAATCATGGCTGGAATGTCGGCTTCGACTGTGGCTTTCATCCCCATCGCAGGGAAGTCTTTTTGCGCCGTTTCATAAAGAGCCGTTGCGTGAAGAAGGGATTTGGATGGGATACACCCGACATTAAGACAGGTCCCGCCGAGCGTTTTACGGCTCTCAACACATGCGACTTTCAGACCGAGCTGTCCCGCGCGAATAGCGCAATTATAGCCGCCCGGCCCGCCGCCGATTATAATGACATCATATTTCTCTGACATGGAAAACTCCGCGCTTAAATCTAGTCTCTGTGACTTAGGCGCGCGAGGCTTTCAGGTCAATCAGGCTTAGTGTAATAGACCTTTTCTCACGAGAGTTCTGGAAACTAAATATTGCAAAATCCCCATAATTGTCACGAAAATCATGATGCCGAGATAAGCGCCTCCTAGCACGGCAAAAGTTCCTCCGATAAAATCAATCACCAAGGAAAGAAGGATAAAGACTAGGCTAAAAAGAAAAGCCTTCGCTGCCCAAAACTTTTTGAATAAAAACAATAAAGCTCCAATTAAACCCGGCCAAACAGCCAAGGCAAAAACGGCCAGATAGTAAGATGGAACCTCTAGCAGAAAGGCAATCTGTTCTTCCGTATAGCCCTGCGCCGCATAGCTTTCCGGAGTTGCCATAACGCCTGATAAATAATTCATTACCCCGAAAAGATTCCAGATGAGAAAAATCCCCCCCATAATCCAGAACCAAATTGGCGCTTTCACCCCTCTTGTCATAACTCCCCCCTTTTTGTTTAAACTAGCATAAACTTTGCTTTTTTACAATTGGGGACGTTTCACTAAAAAGGCCGCCAGATGCGGCCTTTTTTTATAAATCAAGAAGAAGTCTTTCTGGATCTTCTAAACATTCTTTGACGCGCACGAGGAAGGTCACGGCTTCTTTGCCATCGACGATCCGGTGATCATAGGAAAGAGCAAGATACATCATTGGACGAATTTCAATCTTCCCGTCCACAACGACCGGACGTTCCTGAATTTTGTGCATCCCCAAAATGCCCGATTGCGGTGGGTTCAAAATAGGCGAGCTCATCAACGAGCCATAAACGCCGCCATTGGAAATCGTAAAGGTTCCGCCGGACATATCGTCCATAGATAGCTGTCCATCACGGGCCTTTTCACCCAATTTCCCAATCCCTTTTTCGATCCCGCCGAGAGAAAGTTCGTCACAATCCCGGAGAACCGGTACAACGAGGCCTTTATCCGTTCCGACAGCAATCGAAATATCGTAATAATTCTTGTAAATGATGTCTGTCCCATCAATCTCTGCATTTACACTCGGGACGTCTTTGAGGGCTTGAACACAGGCTTTGACGAAAAAGCTCATAAAGCCGAGCTTGATACCATGTTTCTTTAAGAACAGCTCTTTATAATCCGAGCGCATAGCCATGATATGGCTCATATCCGCTTCATTATAAGTCGTTAGCATGGCCGCTGTATTCTGTGCGTCTTTTAAACGACGGGCAATTGTCTGGCGTAGGCGAGACATGCGGACACGCTCTTCGCGCTCTCCGGTCTCCCGCGGAGCTGACGGCGCTTTTGGAGCCCCCTCAGCCTTGTCAGAAGAAGCTTTTTTAGGGGGCGGATTGTCTTTGGCTTTTAACGCATCTGCTTTGGTAATGCGTCCATCTTTGCCTGTACCCTCAACATCTGCGGCCTCAATCCCGCTCTCTTTCAAAATGCGAGCAGCAGAGGGCATAGCCACTTTATCAGAAGGGCCAGAGTCTTTATTTACGGACGGCGTGCCGCCAACAGCACCGCCTTCATCGCCTTTGGAAGGCGCGTCAGGTTTGCCTTTAGCCGGGGCAGAGTCGCTCTCGCCAAGGCGGGCGATCGTCTGGCCGACTTTTGCGACATCGCCTTCGGCGACTAAATGTTCAACGATAACGCCGGAGCGTGGGGCGACGAGTTCCTGCGCCGCTTTATCTGTTTCCAATTCAACAATCGGCTCGTCTTTTTCAACCGTGTCGCCGACTTGTTTCATCCAAGACGCAATGGTGACCTCTGATACAGACTCGCCCACATTCGGTACGTCAATATCCAGGGCCGGACCAGAATCGCTGGCTTCATCAGAAGAAGGCGTTTCGGTTTGTGATTTAGTTTCCGCGTCCCCTTTTTTGGCATTCTCGGGTTTGTCTTCTTCTTTTTTATCGTCTTTGTTTTTAGAATTTTCTGTCTTCGCACCCTTACCAGATCCGAGCTTGGCAATAACTTTGCCAATCTCTGCGACATCGCCTTCAGCGACGAGAATCTCTTCCAGGACGCCGTCTTCGGGCGAGACGAGTTCCTGAGAAGCCTTGTCGGTTTCCAATTCTACAATCGGCTCGTCTTTCTTGACGCTGTCTCCGGCTTTTTTCATCCAGCTGGCAATAGTCACTTCCGAGACGCTCTCGCCGACATTTGGAATTTTAATATCTGTCATAATTTTCGTCTTACCTTTGTGATAGCGCCTTATTTAGCGAAGGCCCCATCGAGTATGGCTTGTTGTTCTTTTTTATGCTTAGCGCTGATACCGGTCGCCGTCGAGGCCGCAGCCGCACGTCCGACATATCGGGGACGAGTTGTTTTCGCGCCAATAGCCTGAAGGCTGTCTTCAATAAATTCGTGAATGAAAGACCAAGCGCCCATATTTTTCGGCTCTTCCTGACACCAAACGATATCAGCTTTTTTGAATCGTTTTAATTCTTCCTGAATAGCGTCGTCGGGATATGGGAATAACTGTTCGACCCGAAGCAGGTATACATCATTTATGTTCTGCTTTTCGCGTTCTTCAAACAAATCAAAATACACTTTACCGGAGCAAATTATAACGCGTTTGATTTTAGAATCAGAAACCAGTTTGATTTCAGTCGTTCCGGGGCGATATTCCGCATCATCCCAAAGCACACGATGGAACTCCGTATCATTTGCCATTTCCTCCAGCGTTGAAACACAGAGCTTGTGCCGCAAAAGGCTTTTCGGACTCATATTGATGAGCGGTTTACGGAAATGACGTTTCACCTGACGGCGTAGCGCATGAAAGTAATTAGCGGGCGTTGAAATATTCGTGACCTGCATATTATCTTCAGCGCACATTTGAAGGTAACGCTCCAGACGCGCGGAACTATGTTCCGGTCCTTGGCCTTCATAGCCATGGGGCAAGAGCATGACGAGGCCCGACATGCGAAGCCATTTTTGCTCGGCCGAAGAAATAAATTGATCGACCATGACCTGCGCGCCATTGGCGAAATCACCGAACTGGGCTTCCCAGATGGTGAGCGCTTTAGGCGCCGCCGTTGAAAAGCCATACTCAAACCCGAGAACCGCTTCCTCTGACAGATGTGAATTGAGGACCTGATAATATTCTTGGTCGTCGGATAAGTTATTCAGAGGGGTATATTTATGTCCATCAGTCTGATCGATGAAATGCGATTGGCGCTGTGAAAATGTGCCGCGTTCGGAATCTTGCCCTGACAGACGCACCGGATGGCCTTCTGTAATCAGCGTCCCAATCGCAAGGTGCTCAGCAAGACCCCAATCAATATTTTCACCGCTGTCAATTTTCTCGGCTCTCGCCTTGATAATCCGTTTCAACGTTTTGTGAATATTGACGCTATTCGGAATGGTTGTGATTTTTTTACCGATATCTTTGAGCGTTTCCAGATCGACATCCGTATCACCGCGACGCTTTCCGTCTTTTTCGGTCGGCAAACTTAAGCCTTGCCAGACACCTTGCAGCCAGTCCGGCTGTTTGGTTTCATACGTTTTGGCCTTCTCGAATTCTTCATCCAAATAGCTGTAAAAATCCTCAACGCGCTTTTCATGTTCTTCTTGCGTTAGATCGCCTTGCTCTATCAATCGCTTGGCGTAAATCTCGCGTGTTGTCGACGCATCTGAAATAGCTTTGTACATCAGCGGTTGGGTAAAGGAGGGATCGTCGCCCTCATTATGACCATAACGGCGGTAACAGGTAATATCCAAAATTACGTCTTTGCCAAATTTCTGACGATATTCTGTCGCAATTCGCGCAGCGTAAACGACGGCTTCGGGATCATCCCCATTCACATGGAAAACCGGCGCTTCGACCATGAAGGCAACATCTGAACAATATTGCCCCGATCTGTATTCATCCGGAGTCGTCGTAAAACCGATCTGGTTGTTGACAATAACATGGATGGTTCCGCCCGTTCTATATCCCGTGAGCTGCGACATCTGGAAGGTTTCCATAACGACGCCTTGGCCCGCAAAGGCTGCGTCACCATGGAGGATAACCGCCATGACTTCTTCGGGCTTATGAGAGCGGTATGTGCCGGAAGCCATTTGCTGCTTGGCACGGGTTTTCCCGATAACAATAGGCGCAACGACTTCCAAATGGGACGGATTTGGCGCGAGCGATAAGTGAACGGAGTTTCCGTCAAATTCGCGGTCATCCGAGACGCCCAAATGGTATTTCACATCGCCGGAGCCAAAATCTTCCCCGCCAGCGGCAACGCCGCCCAAGAATTCATAAAAGATTGCAGAATAGGGTTTTTGCATGACGGACGCCATGACGTTTAGTCGCCCCCGATGCGGCATACCAAAGTTTATATCTTTGAGTCCAAGCTGACCGCCGCGTTTGATAATTTGCTCCAATGCCGGGAGCAGGCTTTCCCCGCCGTCCAGCCCGAACCGTTTTGTGCCGGGATAGCGCTTATGCAGGAGCTGCTCAAAGGCCTCGCCTTCAATCAGTTTTTGCAAAATGGCCAAGCGGCCTTCTTTGGAGAAGCTGATTTCTTTTTCCGGGCCTTCAAGGCGTTCCTGAATCCATGCTTTTTCATCGGGACTTGACACATGGGTAAACTGGACACCCAGAGTTGAACAATAAGTGCGTTTTACGATGTCGATAATTTCGTCCACCGTGGAATATTCTAATCCCAGAACCCCATCGATAAATATCTCGCGGTTCCGGTCACTTTCAGAAAACCCGTAAGTCGCCGGATCAAGCTCGGGATGATCGCCGGGCTCGGAGAGGCTCAACGGATCAAGATTGGCAATGCAATGTCCGCGAACGCGATAGGCGCGGATCAACATGAGCGCGCCGATGGAATCCTTCGCCGCTTGCTGGACTTCGTCTTTGCTGAGATTTGGGTTGGCGTGAGCCACCGCTCTTTCGGCCGCTTTCGGATCTGCGCCCCAATCCCCTGTCAGGGCAGAGGTCAGCTCGCCATTTTCCGCAATCGGCCAGCCCTTCTGTTTCCAAGCCGGGCCATCCGCGGCATGTTGAGCGTCGCCGCTTTCTTCGCCAAGGTCGGCGAAATAAGCGCGCCAGCTGGCATCGACACTTCGGGGGTCGCGCGTATATTGCGCTTGCATCTGTTCCAAATAGGCGGCGTTGCCGCCGTCTAGGAATAAAGTGTCCAGGAATTCCTGATTCTGATCAGAACGGCTCTTGTCCGCCATAAGTCGACCTCTGGGTCTAGTTAAAAAGCTCAAATAAGCTACGCCTGAGCTTTACATATGTATCCGTAACTAACTGTTTAAGACATCCATCATAGTTTCGCCCAGTCTGGCAGGAGAGTCAGACACTTTGATGCCTGCCTTTTCCATTGCGGCAATTTTATCGTCTGCGCCGCCTTTGCCGCCGGACACAATCGCGCCCGCATGACCCATGGTTCGTCCGGGAGGGGCGGTGCGGCCTGCGATGAAACCAACCATTGGCTTTTTAATGCCTTTTTTGGCCATATGCGCGATATATTCCGCGGCTTCTTCTTCGGCAGAGCCGCCGATTTCGCCGATCATGATGATTTGCTTGGTGTCGTCATCGTTCAAAAACAGTTCCAAACAATCGATGAAGTTCGTGCCGTTGATCGGATCTCCGCCGATGCCGATCGCCGTCGTCTGGCCAAGACCAACCTGAGTAGTTTGGAAGACAGCCTCATAAGTCAGTGTGCCGGAGCGCGAGACGACGCCGCATGTGCCTTTTTTGAAAATTTTACCGGGCATAATGCCGATTTTGCACTCATCCGGGGTGAGAACGCCGGGGCAGTTCGGGCCGATAAGACGGGATTTGGAGCCTTGAAGCGCGCGTTTGACCGGGATCATGTCAGAGACAGGAATGCCTTCGGTAATGGCAATGATAAGCTCCATCTCGGCGTCAATCGCCTCGAGGATAGAATCGGCCGCGAAGGGCGGCGGTACATAAATCACAGAGGCGGTCGCGCCGGTTGCGTGTTTGGCTTCGGCCACCGTGTCAAAGTTTGGCAGATCCAGATGGGTCGTGCCGCCCTTGCCGGGGGTCACGCCGCCGACCATTTTCGTGCCGTAAGCAATCGCCTGTTCCGTATGGAACGTCCCGGTTTTCCCGGTCATGCCCTGCGTGATAACTTTGGTGTCTTTGTTAATTAATACTGACATTTAAATATCTCTTTTGAATTATCTTTGGGCTTACGACTTGACAGCAGCGACGATTTTCTTCGCCGCGTCATCGAGGTCATCGGCGGCAATCACGTTCAGGCCGCTTTCATTGATAATCTTTTTCCCGGCTTCGACATTCGTGCCTTCGAGGCGGACGACGAGCGGAACTTCGAGGCCGACTTCTTTAACCGCGTCCACTGTGCCTTGGGCAATGACGTCACATTTCATAATGCCGCCAAAGATGTTGATAAGGATTCCTTCGACTTTAGAGTCGGATGTCAGAATCTTAAACGCCGCAACGATATTTTCTTTGGTCGCGCCGCCGCCCACATCCAGGAAGTTGGCCGGTTCTGCGCCGTAGAGTTTGATAATATCCATAGTGGACATCGCCAGACCCGCGCCATTGACCATACAGCCGATATTGCCGTCGAGAGCGACATAAGAGAGGTCAAATTTCTTGGCTTGGGTTTCTTTTTCATCTTCTTCGGTGATGTCGCGAAGTTCCTGAATATCAGGATGACGGAAGAGGGCATTTTCATCAAAGCTGATTTTCGCATCGAGGCAATGAAGGCGGCCATCTTCGGTGACGATGAGGGGATTGATTTCCAGCATGCTCATATCTTTGGCGAGAAAGCCTTCATAAAGCGTCTTGCCGAGCTTGCCGGCTTGTTTCGCCAAATCACCGGAAAGGTTGAAGGCTTTTGCGAGCGTCCGCCCGTGATGCGGCATGAAGCCTGTCGCGGGATCAACGTCGAAATTGATAACTTTTTCCGGTGTGTCATGTGCAACCGCTTCAATATCCATACCGCCTTCGGTGGAGACGATGAAAGACACGCGGGACGTTTCGCGGTTAATGATGATGGAAAGGTAAAGCTCTGTTTCGATGTCAGAGCCGTCTTCTATATAGAGGCGGTTAACCTGCTTGCCGTCTTTATCTGTTTGGGCGGTGACAAGATATTCGCCGAGCATTTCTTCGGCGTTTTTGACAACTTCATCGACAGAAAAAGCGAGACGGACGCCGCCTTTGGCGTCTTTTGGGGCGCCGATAAAGGTACCTTTACCGCGTCCGCCGGCGTGAATTTGGGATTTGACGACCCAGAGTGGGCCACCGAGCGCTTCTGCGGCTTGTTTTGCCTCAGAGGCGTTAAAGATGGCAATGCCCTTTGAGACCGGTGCGCCAATGTCCTTGAGGACAGCTTTGCCCTGATATTCGTGAATGTTCATGAAGTCGTGTCCGCTTTAGCTATAGTTCCTGGACTTGGCCCCCGAAAGAGCCAAAAATCCCACTCCATATAGTCAGTGCAACCCGCCCCCGCAACCGTGGAATCTGGTAGCGGGGCTGATTTTGCCCTATTTATTAAGGCTGGTCACCGCTTGACCTGCGTGGGACAAAATTCAGTCGGCTTTTCGCCGCGCCCAATCTTCTCGGGTCTGGGCATAAACCCAGCACAGTTCATCGGTGATCGCCGGGATACCTTGCATCGAATAGTCCCGTTTGGATCCCAGAGCTTCGGCCGTTTTCATGCTTGCAATATTACCGTCTTGAATCGTGTGAATAACGCGATCCCATTTCAAGGTTTCAAAGGCGTAGTCAATACAGATAGCGGCGGCCTCTTTGGCGAAGCCTTTCCGCCAGTGGTTTCTATGAATCGTCCACCCTATTTCAGGTTCCGGCCAGTCCTGCGGATTCCAAGGGCCGACACGACCAACCCAATTCTGGGTGGATTTTTCAATGACTGAAAAAAAACTAAACCCCCTGATTTGCTCATGTCCGATGACCATTGCCATGCTGCGCCAAGCCTGAGCGCGGTTATAACCCGGCCCGCCGCCAATATAGGCCATGGTCGCTTTATCGGAAAAACAATCCGCCCACGCCTCAAAATCTTTGTCCGGATCAACGGGGCGTAAAAAGAGGCGTTCTGTTTCAAGAGTCGGTTGGGTCATGGATCTGTCCTGCACGGGTTCGGGAAATCTGGCAAGATTTAGGTTTAGACACGCAAAAGCGCTCCGCCAAAGGCCCTTGGCGGAGGAGGAGATTTGGGGAGCCT
>CAJXPX010000020.1 GCA_913058335.1 uncultured Hyphomonadaceae bacterium | reverse complement strand
TCTACACGTAAGGAGTCGTCGGCAGCGTCAGATGTGTATAAGAGACAGTCCCAAAGCCTTATTGCCCAAATTTATTCAGGAGACTTCTTACAGAAAGCGATTAAATCGAGTTTAAAAGAGAGGCTTAACAGTGTCCTAAGACGAACTTACCACTCGCCCGTATTTTCCATTTTGGCCCACGGCTCTTGTGGCTCCAGACTCTCGCCTTTTTGCAATAGTTCGATCGAAATATTGTCGGGGGACCGTATAAATGCCATGTGACCATCACGCGGTGGGCGGTTGATTGTAACGCCGTGCTCTTGGAGGCGTTCACAAGCGGCATAAATATCATCAACCCGGTAAGCGAGATGACCAAAATTCCGTCCGCCAGCATAGCTTTCCTGTTCGCCGTTTTCTCCCGGCCAGTTATAGGTCAGCTCCAGTTCAGGGGATTTATCTTTATGCGCCGCTTCGACATTTCCGGGAGCCGCCAGATAGACAAGTGTAAAGCGACCGGCCTCGACATCGAACCGACGAGTTTCCACGAGGCCCAGTGCGTCACGATAAAATTTAAGGCTCGCATCTAAATCTTTAACGCGCACCATTGTGTGTAAATATTCCATGGTTGGATCCTTTGGCTTATTTCATTCCGACCATAGCCGGGGACGCCGGCGTCTCCGCGATTTGACCAGCCTGGGGCCAAGCGCAATAATCGGCTGCGTAATACGCGCCCGGACGAAAATTACCGGAAAGGCCCGGCCCGCCAAAGGGCAGGGAGGACGCCGCGCCCGTGGTGGGTTTGTTCCAATTCAAAATTCCGGCTTTCATACGCAGGCTCGCTTGTTCCCAGAGATTAGCGTTTTCACTAACCAGCCCGCCAGACAAACCAAACCGTGTGTCATTGGCTTTGTGAATTGCGGCGTCAAAATCCTTTGCGCGGTAAACTTGTAAGAGGGGGCCAAACAGCTCCTCATCAGCCACGTTTGAGGCGGCTGACATATCAATCAAGCTTGGATGGACAAATGCTCCATCCGTTTTGACCGGTATAATCGCTTTCCCGCCAGATTTAATTAAGTCGCCTTCAAATTCCTCAGCCATTTGCGCAGAGCGCTTAGAGGCGACCGGCCCCATAAAGACATCTTCGTCCCATTTGCCAATACTGGTTTGATCAATTCGGGTTTTGATGGCGTTGAGAATATCATCGCCAAACGCGCCTTCGGGCAGGATAAGGCGCCGCGCGCAGGTGCAGCGCTGACCCGCCGTAATATAGGCGCTGAAAAAAGCGATGTCGGCCGCGGCTTGAATATCTCCATCCCAGACAATCAACGGATTATTCCCGCCCATTTCCAGCGCGAGGATAATATTTGGCCGACCCGCGAAATGCTTGTGAAAAGCGGTTCCTGTGGTCGCCGACCCTGTAAATAACAGGCCATTAATATCGGCGTTAAGTAAAGCTTGCCCCGTGTCGCGCCCGCCTTGAACGACGTTTAAACAGCCTTCGGGTAAACCTGCTTCTTCGAACGCCGCAACCATCAGCGCGGCCACAGAGGGGGTTAGCTCGGACGGTTTGAAGACGCAGCTATTCCCCGCAAGGAGGGCCGGAATAATATGGCCATTTGGCAAATGTCCCGGAAAGTTAAATGGCCCAAAGACAGCCATCACACCATGCGGGCGATGGGTCAGGCGCAACCCGCCGTCAGATTTATCTCCGGCGCGTTCGGCTTGGGCGCGGATGGAATGACCGATCTTTCCGGCCATAGCGCCGACTTCAGTGCGCGCTTCCCAAAGGGGTTTGCCCATATCGCGGGAAATCGCATAAGCGATTTCTTCGGTTTTGGATTTTAAGGCCTCTGCATATTTCTCCAATATGCGGATACGGGCCTTGCGCTGTGTCGCCGCCCATTTCGGTTGGGCGGCATGGGCTTTGGCAATGGCGGCATTGACTTGTTCCGCGCTTGCAGCACGGCCTTGCCATACGCTTTCACCTGTCGCGGGGCAAAGGCTTTCAAATGCCTCGCCTTGACCTTCTGACCACTTTCCGCCGGAATAAATATCTTCTGTCTTCGTCATGATTGACCCATCAGTTTTTTAATTTCGAGGGCGTCGATACGTCCATCCGCGATGCGGTTGAGCAGAAGCGCCGCGAGACCGGCTCTTTCGGAGAGACTTTCAACGACGAAAAATTCCTCGTCGGAATGAATCCGTCCGCCTCGAACGCCCAAAGTATCGACATTCGGAGTCCCGGCTGCAAAGACATTATTACCCTCACAAACACCGCCCGTATCTTTAAATTGAAGCTCAAGACCCAAAGCTTTGCCTGTTGCCTGAACATCAGAGAGGAGCCGATCTTGTGCTGCATTACGGGGTTTGGGGGGGCGGTAGAACCCGCCATGTGTATGAGCGGTAATGCCGTCTCGGCTGTCGAGAACGTCTTGTAGGGCGGCTTTGACGGCGCCGTCAGCCCAATCGGCATCTTCAGGTGTGGGGGCACGGGCGCCCATACGAAGAATCCCGAGATCGGGGACGATATTAACCGCATTACCGCCGTCAATTTTACCAACATTAAACGTCACACCATCGCGTTTGCCGTTTAGGGCTTCCACCCGAAGAGCCAGATCGGCGGCGGCCCAGATAGCAGACCGTCCGGCTTCGGGCGCGCGGCCCGCATGAGAGGCTTTGCCGTGGAAAACAATATCCCAAATGCCTGAGCCTTTGCGGGCGCCGGCCAAGCTGTCACAATCCATTGCGGGCTCAAATGTCAGCCCAATATGGGCATCTTTTGCGGCGGCGTGAAGGAAAGGTGACGAGGCAAAATTCCCCGTCTCTTCATCCGGAGTCAGGATAATTTCATAGCCGATTTTATCTTTAAAGGGGCCGGCTTCGAAAGCGCGCATAGCGTCGATCATGACGGTCAATCCGCCCTTCATATCAGCCAATCCGGGGCCATTTAATTTGCCATCGCCCAGATCTTTGATTTCGGTAAAGGTTCCTGGCGGAAAAACAGTATCATAATGGCCTGTCATCACAACTCGCAGAGGCGCGTCGAGGCGCGCTTGAGCGCGAAGAACAGGGCCGGATTGAAAATAATCCTTTGTGCCTTTATTATTTATTTCCTCAATCGGTTCGGTCGGCAAGGCTTCGACTTTGGCGTCGAGGTCGGACAAGGCCTCTAAGATTAGCGGGTAAAGCTCATTCAATCCGTCGGTATTTAAACTCCCGGTATTGATAAGCGACCAACTCTTTACGCGTTCCAGCATAAAATCCTGTCGGGACTTTACGGCTTCAAGAACGGCTTCATCTTCTTCGCTCAAGGCGGAGAGAGAAATCATGTCTGTGACGGCATTCATGTGATGCCTCCTTCCATTTGGAAATCATAAATCGCGCCAAGAGAGAGCCTTTGTGTCAGCTCGTCCAGAGCGGCGCGGCACTCAGTCATTAGCGCAGGGTCGCCAAGGTCGTCTTTTTCGAGGCGGTCACGATAATGACGTTTGACCCAGTCTTCCAGTTCCGAAATTTTGGCGTCATTCATCAGCATCGGCGAATGGACTTGCGCCAGCTCGTCTTCTGTGAGCTGTACGCGAAGACGTAAACAGGCCGGGCCGCCGCCATTGCGCATGGATTGGCGCAAATCAAGATAATGCGCTTCCGCAATCGGATTATTGCCCGAAAGGCAATGATCGACAAAGGCTTTGGCGCTCGGCGTCTCTTCCGCGTCTTTTGGCAAAATCAGGGCCATAGTTCCATTAGGTAAGCTCAAAAGCTGCGAATTAAAGAGGTAGGAGCTGATAGCCTCCTGAAGCGGCATATCCGCCATAAGGAATTCCGGCTCAAATCCAAGGGCCTCTGCCTTGCCCCGAACGGATTTTTGCATGGCAGCAACATCGTCAAAGGCGTCCTTGTGATAGAACATAACCGTTCCATTGGTGACGCAAACAACATCATTGTGAAAGGCGCCTGCATCAATGGCTTTGGCGGATTGCCGTAGATAAAGCGTTTTGTCGTCGTCCAGTTTATGGAGACGGGCCACGGCCTTTGACGCTTCCAAAGTTTGCCGCCCAGGAAAACGAGTTTGTTGCGTGTCGCGAAAGGCCTCTCGCCCGTAAACAAAAATCTCTAGGCCTTCTTTATCGTGGCTTTGGCACATTCGATTGTGATTGGCCGCGCCTTCATCTCCGAAAACAGTATTAGACGGCAGGGCGGAATGAACGACAGCTTTGGGTAGAATGGCTTTTAACAGCCTCTCTGTTTGCGGCGCTTCGACGGATCGGTGCGGCATAGCCACAAGATTCGCTGTGGTCAGGTGCACTTGTCCGTCCGCAGTATCGGCAGAGGGAGAGACCGTCGCCGCATTGGCCGTCCACATCGGAGACGCGCTCATAAGGTTTGCGACAAGTGACGGGTTCGCGTTCCAGGCGCGCTCGTAAACCGCGCTGTCAGATCCTGTAAACCCGATTTGTTTAAGGTAATGGGTCAGCGGGCGCGCATGGGGGGGCATGACAGCTTGCGGCAATCCCATTTTGACGAGTTTACGCATTTTCTCCAAACCCTGCAAAGCGGCTTCACGCGGATTGGACGCATTGCCTTTATTTCCGGCAGAGGCCACATTGCCAAAGCTCAGCCCGGCATAATTATGAGTTGGACCGACTAGCCCGTCGATATTTAATTCCACGCTCTTTGATTGCGGGCTCATGATTTCTCATTTCTGATAATTTGGGGTTCTTTCATCTGCGCGATAAAGACCGGATCTGATCCGTTGCTGATATTATCGGCGATACGTTTGTCTCCGATTTTTTCAATAAGATTGGCCGGACCTACAGAGGCGCGGAAATTTATCCCTGTGCCGCAGGTGTAAAGACATCGATCCTGACCTGTCACGTCACCGTAACTCTCAATAGCGGTCGTTGTTCGGGCAATCCAAGTCTTATCGGTTTGGCACCGCACCGCCGGGCCGCCGTCAAAGACGTCGCACATATCGGTTTCCTCAAACCCTATACTCTTGAGCATATTCATCGCCGGGCGGGAATTATCATGCGGCCGTCCGGTACACTCCGAAACAATGGGCGGCAGAAGGTTCAGCATAATCGGGAGCGCCGGGAGGAGGTCAACGATAAAGCGTTTATCTATGGTCGAAAGCTTATCCGCATTATCGAATCCCATTTGAATGAAACGAGAGGCCAGATGTTTCCAGAAAGGCGAGACGCCCTGCTCATCCGTCCAGCCGAGGATTTCGGCCATTAACCCGTCTTGAAATTCATCGCGGTTATTTTGAATATAGCCAAATCTGCCCGCAGATAGAAGGCGGGCAAGCCCGGTTCCGCGTCCGGCTTTCGCCATGAAAAGAGAGGCCACTTCGGAATAGGAATAAAAATCAGTGGTCAGTTGCAACGTATCATAATCAATGGCGAGTTTTGGGTTTGTCGCCCGTCCGGAATGACGAGAGCGCTTGAAATTATAAAACGGGACTTCTCCGCCCAGTTTCATGATAATAGCAGAAATTCCTAAAATAACCTCGTCGCGTTCAACAACGAATAAAAGCCGGTTTGCCCCGTCTATTCTATTCAGGGTTTCAAGCGATTCTTCGACCTGCGCCTTAACAAGCTCCCGCGTATTCGGAACATTCGTCAATCCTTCGCGGGCCGTGGACGTAAACTCCAAAATGGCGTCAATATCCGCTTTTTGAGCCAGCCTGAAAATATCTTTATGCGTATCCAAACCGTATTGTCATCCTTTGTGATTTCGTGAAGCCTCTTTCCTATCCGAAGGCGAGCCAACCGTAAACACACAAGACAGCCATTCATTCGTTCGCTTGTTTAACGACGAGCCTTTGTTTAGCGTTGACAGACACCCAAATTAAATGGGCCGGGGGAAATTATGAAAGTTTTCATTTATGCATTAGGGGCAATAGGGATTGCCATTTTAGGCTATTTTTTATTTTGGCCAGTTCCGATCAGCCCGCAAAGCTGGGAGGCCCCACAGGATAAAGGATATGTTGGCGCCTTTGCGCCAAATGATGATTTATCGGGCCTAACCGAAATAAATTTGCCAAATGGGCATTACGGGCCTGAAGACCTTGTTGAAATGAACGGTCTCATCTATCTTTCCACCCAGACGGGGTGGATACTCACCTATGACCCTTCCGCCGGAACAGTTTCGGAATTTGTAGAGACAGGCGGCAAGCCTCTCGGGCTAGAGGTTTTCAAAAGCCGGCTCTATGTGGCGGATGCTTATAAAGGACTTTTGGAAATTAACGCCGAGGGGGAGATAAAAATCCTCACAAACGCGGTGAACGGAACGCCTATTCTATATGCGGATGATTTGGATATAACCGATGTGGGAAGAATTTATTTTTCTGACGCCAGCACAAAATTCGGCGCTCAGTCAGCCGGATCAACTCTGGACGGCTCTTTGCTGGAAATTATGGAGCATGGCCGGACGGGGCGTCTCCTAAGTTATGATCTCGTCACCCAAGAAACTAAAATTATAGCAGAAGATATTTCCTTTTCGAATGGCGTCGCGATTGCGCCCGACGGAAGATCAGCATGGGTGAATGAAACAGGGGAATATCGCGTTTTGGAAATTTCGCCAGAGGGCAGGAAAGGAGAGGTGATAGATAACCTGCCCGGATTTCCCGATAATATAAACCGCATGCCGGACGGAACTTATCTTCTGGGGCTTGTTTCCAGGCGGGCCAAACCTCTGGACGATTTTTCGTCAAAGCCGTTTTTGCGCAAAGTCATTTGGCGTCTGCCGGAATACGTTAAACCTGCGGCAAAGAGTTACGGATTTGTCGTGCAACTCGATAGCACCGGGCGGGTTGTTAAGACGTGGCAGGATCCGGACGGGGCCTATCCGCTTACGACAGGCGGAATTGTGGTGGGCGAACGCTTATATGTGTCTAGCCTCGGGTCAAAAACTTTGGGTTATCGGCCATACCCCTGACCTGTATGGTGAAACGAAATAAATAAAAGAGGAAAAGATATGTCAGACCGTGAATTTGAAATTGTTGTTTATGGGGCCACCGGATTTACAGGACGCCTCGTGGCCGAATATCTGAATAGAGAATATGGGGATGACTTGAAGTGGGCTATGGCCGGACGCTCTCAAGACAAACTAGAAACTGTGCGCGATGAAATGGGTATCTCCAAAGACGTTACTCTGATTGTGGCTAATTCCGATAAGCCGGAGACGCTCTCTGACATGGCCAAACGCACCAAAGCGGTAATTACAACCGTTGGCCCTTATCAGCTTTACGGCGAGCCCTTGGTCAAAGCCTGCGTCGAGGCCGGAACCGATTATGTTGACCTTTGCGGCGAGCCTGCTTGGATGCACGATATTATTGAGCAATATAACGCTCCGGCAAAAGAAAGTGGCTCTCGGGTTGTGCTCTCCTGCGGCTTTGATTCTATTCCCTTTGATATGGGCGTTTATTTTCTCCAGCGTCATGCCAACGAAGCGATGGGTAAGCCCTTGCCAAAAATCCGTGGACGCGTCCGCAAGATGAAAGGCACATTTTCCGGCGGCACAGCAGCAAGCTTTGCAGAAACCATGAAACGTGCCAAGAAACAGCCCGAAATTCTCGATTGGCTAAAAGATCCCTTTTCTCTTGTGCCAAACTTTACCGGTCCGGCTCAGCCTACAGGCCACAAACCAATCCATGAAAAGGATATAGACAGCTGGTCTGCGCCTTTTGTCATGGCCTCGATAAATACGAAAAATGTCCACCGATCCAATGCCCTGATGGGACATGCTTACGGCGAAGGCTTTGTTTATGACGAGATGGTTTTGACGGGCCCGGGCGATAAAGGCGAGATGGCGGCCAAACATGTGGCTGAGACCGATACTTTCGGTAAAAACCCGCCCAAGCCGGGCGAAGGTCCGTCCAAGGAAGAGCGCGAAAACGGGCTCTACGATCTTCTCTTTATCGGCAACACCGAAGACGGCACACAAATGATGGCGAGCGTTAAGGGCGACAAAGATCCGGGCTATGGCTCAACCTGTAAAATGATTTCCGAAAGCGCCATGACGCTCGTCAGAGATGTGGGTCGCGATCAGACGGGCGGAGGGGTATATACCACCGCCCCGGCTCTGGGCGCGGCTTTGATAGACAGATTGCAAAACCATGCCGGGCTGACATTTACTTTGGAAGGCTAAGCAAACTCTCAAGCCTCCCTTCCCAGACGCCTTAATTTAGCTTAACGCGGAGAGATGGAAACCTACGGACTTCTTTCTCTCTTACCGCCTGTTCTGGCGATTGTCCTAGCTCTTTGGACGCGGCAGGTTTTTCTGTCGCTTCTTTTGGGCATTGCGTCCGGCTTTCTTATTCTGGCGGGTGGAAATCCGCTGCAGGGCACGCTCGATACTCTCGGCGGATTCGTCGCTGTATTTGAAAGTAATTATAATACCGAAATTATTATCTTCACCTTACTCATCGGGGCGTTGATCGCCTTGATACAACGCGCCGGAGGCGTTGAAGGATTCGTCAATCGCGTGCTGAATTGGTTGCAAGCCAAGGCGGCCAAAACCGACGGGAAAGGCCAACGCAAAAAGGTCGAGCTCCTTGCCGTCCTGACAGGCATGCTGATTTTTGTCGAGAGCAATATTTCAACCCTGACGGTCGGCACGCTCTATCGACCCGTCACAGATAAACTTAACATCCCGCGCGAAAAACTCGCCTATATTGCCGACAGCACTTGCGCCCCCGCTTGTATTTTGATCCCGCTTAATGCCTGGGGCGCTTATGTCATGGGATTGCTGGCAGAACAGAATGTACAGGAGCCTGTCTCAATGCTGGTCGGGGCTGTGGCTTTCAATTTCTATCCCATGCTGGCCATAGCTCTTTTGGTTCTCGTCATCTTAACAGGCCGCGATTTCGGCGAGATGAAAAAAGCGGAAGCCCGCGCCAAGAGCGAGGGAAAAGTTCTTCGAGAAGGGGCCGTCCCTATGATTGCAGGCGACATTACCATGATGGAGGCCAAAGAGACCACCGCCCCCAAAGCGCGCAATATGCTCATCCCAATTATATCGCTCGTTTTGCTCATGCCGATTTTTCTTATCTTCACTGGCTGGGCGTCGGCCGCGGATGCGCCGAATAGTTTCTTTGATATTATTAACCGGGCCTCAGGCTCCAAATCGGTCCTTTATTCCGTCTGCGGCGCCATACTTGTCTCTGTAATTTTAAATAAATCACAGGGCATAATGGGCATACGCGAAATGGTCGATGTTATTCTAAAGGGCATGTCCGGCATGGTACCTTTAGCCCTTTTAATGGTGTTTGCTTTTGCGCTTGGAACGCTTTGCGGCGACCTCGGCACAGGGATATATGTCGCCGAACAAGCCAAACCGTTTCTCTCGCCCGGCCTCGTGCCTGCGCTGATTTTCATCATTAGCGGCTTTATTGCGTTTTCTACAGGGACGAGCTGGGGCACGTTTGCCATCATGATTGCGATTGCCGTTCCGCTCGCGCAGGGGCTGGAGACGAATGTCACATTGGCCGTGGCAGCGGCGCTTGGCGGCGGAGTCTTTGGCGACCATTGCAGTCCCACTTCCGATACGTCTATTATTACCTCTATGGCCACGGCGAATGATCATATCGACCATGTCAGGACGCAGCTCCCTTACGCGCTTCTGGCCGGGGCAGGTGCCACAATCATTTATCTAATTCTGGGGTTTTCAGGTGTTTAAACAAAAACTCACAAACTTAATTTTGGGACTGGTCTTGGCGCTGGCTTTGGGTTTTTGGACGGCCGCACAGGCTCAAATAAATAAAGCCGTACCAGAGCCTGAAAAATTATTTGAAGGCCAGTGGGTAAATGATAGAAATTCCGCCGTCACGCTGATTGAAACGGACGGGGCCTTATCGGGATATTATCAAACTGCCTTGGGCCAGCCTGATAAATCCAAACGGTTTCCACTTACGGGATTTATCCAAGGTGACCAAATCACCTTTACGGTCACTTTTAAAGGCTATGGTTCTATGACAAGCTGGACAGGCCAAATGAGCGAAGACGCGCAAGGCGTCTATATTCGGACGCTTTGGCACCTGACGCGAGATGTCGAAGACGAGAATGAACCCAAGGATATGTGGAGCTCTATCACGTCAGGCGCGAGCGATTTCCGTCCGGCGGGCCCCGAAAAGTGAAAAGGCGGGCAGCCCTTTTTTAATCCACTAATTCGTCCCAGAAAGCCTTGGCTTTATCAAAGAAGTTTTTGCTTTCCGGACTAATGTCATCACCGCCCTCATGAGCAAATTCTTCCAAGATTTCGCGCTGACGTTTATTCAGCTTGGACGGTGTTTCGACGCTTAGCTCAACATACATATCCCCGCGCTGGGAAGACCGCAGCGTGCTCATTCCTTTGCCGCGCAGGCGCATCCGGCGGCCGGACTGACTGCCTTCGGGAACCTTTAACTTGGACCGTCCGCCGTCAATGGTAGGAATTTCGACGTCTCCGCCCAAAGCGGCTGTCGTCATCGGAACCGGAGCCCGGCAAAACAGATTGGGGCCGTCGCGTTCAAACAGAGCGTGGGGTTTGATAGAAACAAATATATAAAGATCGCCGCGCTGGCCCGGACCGCCGCGTTTCGGGGCGGCGTCGCCTTGGCCGGATAGCCTTATGCGGGTGCCGTCTTCAACGCCCGCCGGAATAGAAACATCCAAGGCTGTTTGCTGCCGGGTTTGACCTTGCCCGTCACAAGCGCGGCACGGATCGGAAACATATTCGCCTTGTCCGCCGCAGGTCGTGCAGGGACGCTCCATTGTGAAAAAGCCCTGCTGCGTTCGAACGCGACCTGCGCCGCCGCAGGTCGAGCAGGTTTCGATTGTGGCGCCCGGCTCGGCGCCAACGCCGTCGCAGCGCTCGCAATCTTCGGCGATAGGCACTTCAATATCAATATCCTTGCCGGTGAAAGCATCTTCCAGCGAGATTTCCATTTCATAGCGAAGGTCAGACCCGCGCTGTATGGTTTGTCTCCCGCGCCCGCCGCCAAACATATCGGAAAATCCGCCGCCTGCCGCGCCGCCGCCAAAGATTTGGCTAAAAATGTCGCCAAAATCCTGAAAGCCTGCGCCGCCGCCCATGCCGCCGCCTTGTTCAAAGGCTGCATGACCCATTCGGTCATAGGCGGCCCGTTTTTGATCATCAGACAATATGCCGTAAGCTTCATTTAGCTCTTTAAATCGGGCCTCGGCTTCGGGATCGTCTGGATGCCTGTCCGGGTGACATTCCATCGCCTTCTTCCGGAATGCGGATTTAAGGGATTTGGCATCGGCGCCTTTTGCGACGCCTAAAATTTCGTAATAGTCGCGTTTTGCCACGGCTTAGATTCCTTGCTTCTCGTCTGGATAGTCCCATTCTGCCGCCTATGTCAGTTGAGCGCGAGAACCTCTCCAATCTGGCGGTCCCAGAGGAGTGTTTGCGCTTGTGCATAAGCAGCGTTCCCCATGTGGGAAGCACGGTCCGGTTCGTCAATAAGGCCTTGCAGGGCAATGACAACTTCGTTCAGATTTTCTCCGTCAACCACGAGGCCGGTTTCACCGTCAAGAACCGCATCGGGCGCGCCGCCTGCCTTGCCGGAGAGACTCGGAAGGCGGTGCAATCCGGCTTCGATATAGGTAATGCCAAAGCCTTCGCATTGATCGCCGATTTGTCGTCCGGGCTGCAAATAAATATCGGCACTGTCGAATAAGGCGGATTTACGCCCGCCCTCGACCCGTCCGGCAAAAGTAACGCGGTCTGACATATCTGAACTTTCGACAATATCTTTTAATCTCCCCAGATCCGGGCCGGTCCCGGCAATCACCATCTGGGCCTTAATATCTTTCAGAGATAATTGGCGAAGCGCGGTAATCGCCACATCAATGCCTTTCCAATCGACGAGGCGACAAAGCGCGAGAAGGCGCGTTCCGCTCGACGGCCAAAGATTTTCGGCAAAGAGTTTATCAGCCTGCATTGCGGCGTCGGGCTCCGAAACGGGATTAGCCCTCACATGCAGTTTTGGTCCCCCGCTATGGGGCAGATAGGCCTGTACACGAAGCGCCGTTTGCGACGAGACGGCAATGATGTGATCCGCCTTTTCCAACGACCGCATGATTCGCGCCGTTTTGCTGCTGTTAGGGTCTTGGGGAAATTCATTGCCATGGGCGTAAACGAGCAGAGGAACGCCTATATCCGTTGAAAGGAACTCTGCGCTTTTCCAGCTATCGCAGACAAGGCGGCTCACGGAATTATTCTCACAGAAGCGTTTAATCGCGGAAGCTTTATTCCGTCTACGCCATTGTTTCAGACCGCTGAAACGGCGAACCGTATAGGGCGCGCCCGCTCCCCGGTCATAGGCCGCTGCTTTGCGGTCTCCATCTGCATAGACAACAACCTCTTCGTGTTTGGCGGCGGCACGCGCAAACCCGTCCATCAAGGTTTGAATGCCTCCGGAACGGGGTGGGAAAGCCTGTGCGGACATCAAAATCATAAATTATCTATCCAATAAAAAACCCCCTGCGCCTAGACGCAGAGGGCTAAATTTTTCAAATCTTTAGAAAACTTAAGACTTGTCTTCGTCTACGTCTTCAAACTCGGCGTCGACAACGTCTTCATCATCATCCTCTGCCGCGTCAGCCGCAGCAGAAGCCGGGCCGTCATCCTCTTCTTGGGAGTTAGCGTAAATCGCTTCACCCATTTTCATGACAGCGGCGGTGAGCACCTGAATTTTATCCGTGATCAAAGCTGTATCATCAGTTTCCGCAACTTCGCGGAGTTCTTTGATCGCGTCTTCAATCGCTTCCTTGTCTTCATCAGAAAGGCTTTCGCCATGCTCTTTTACATCAGATTCGGCTTTGTGCGTCAGAGCTTCAGCCTGGTTTTTGGCTTCGGCCAGTTCGCGGCGGGCTTTATCTTCATCCGCATTGGCTTCGGCGTCTTTAACCATCGCTTCGATATCGTCCTCAGACAGACCACCACTGGCTTGGATACGGATTTGCTGTTCCTTGCCTGTCGCTTTGTCCTTGGCTGACACATTCACAATGCCGTTGGCGTCGATGTCAAAAGTAACTTCGACTTGCGGCATACCGCGCGGCGCCGGAGGGATACCGACCAGATCAAATTGACCAAGCAATTTGTTGTCGGCGGCCATTTCGCGTTCCCCTTGGGAAACCCGAATAGTCACAGCCGATTGGTTATCTGCGGCGGTTGAGTAAACCTGAGACTTTTTGGTCGGGATCGTCGTGTTCCGGTCGATCATGCGAGTAAACACGCCGCCTTCGGTTTCAATACCGAGAGACAGAGGTGTCACGTCAAGCAAGAGAACGTCTTTAACGTCGCCCTGCAAAACACCAGCCTGAATTGCGGCGCCCATGGCAACCACTTCGTCCGGGTTTACGCCTTTATGGGGCTCTTTCCCGAAGAAATCTGTCACAGCTTTTTGAACAGCCGGCATTCGGGTCATGCCGCCGACCAAAACAACTTCATCAATATTGCCGGCTTTGAGGCCTGCATCAGAAAGCGCTTTTTTACACGGCGCAATCGTCCGTTTGATAAGGTCGCCGACAAGTGTTTCCAACTTGGCGCGGGACAGTTTCATGTTCAAATGTTTCGGGCCGGAAGAGTCCGCCGTAATAAAGGGCAGATTCACTTCGTAAGAAGCCGCTGAAGACAACTCTTTCTTGGCTTTTTCAGCTTCTTCACGGAGGCGTTGCAGCGCAAGCTTGTCGCTTGACAGATCAATGCCTGTGTCTTTTTTGAATTCCGAATTGAAATATTCAACGATGGCCATATCGAAATCTTCACCGCCGAGGAATGTATCACCATTGGTGGATTTCACTTCAAAGACGCCATCTCCGATTTCGAGAATTGAGACGTCGAATGTACCGCCGCCCAAATCGTAAACCGCAATTGTCTTGCCGTCTTCTTTGTCCATACCATAAGCAAGCGCCGCCGCTGTCGGCTCGTTGATAATCCGCAGAACTTCAAGACCCGCAATTTTACCGGCGTCTTTCGTTGCCTGACGCTGGGCATCGTTAAAGTAAGCCGGAACGGTGATAACGGCTTGTGACACGCTGGAGCCCAAATAGTCTTCAGCGGTTTCCTTCATTTTCGTCAGGATCATCGCGGAAACTTCGGACGGACTTAGCGCTTTTCCGTCACGGTTTTCAACATAGGCGTCTCCGCCTTTACCTTTGACGATTTTATACGGCACCATTTTGGCGTCTTTTTTGACGGCCGGGTCTGTCATGGCGCGGCCAATCAGTCGCTTAATGGCGTAATAAGTGTGTTCCGGGTTTGTCACGGCTTGGCGACGCGCCGGTGTGCCGA
Organism: uncultured Hyphomonadaceae bacterium; assembly: GCA_913058335.1. Taxonomy (GTDB): domain Bacteria; phylum Pseudomonadota; class Alphaproteobacteria; order Caulobacterales; family Maricaulaceae; genus Litorimonas. The sequence goes on along the minus strand of CAJXPX010000020.1, from coordinate 19,631 downwards.
TGAGGCGTTCGCCGTCTTCCGTAAAGGCGACGACGGATGGGGTCGTGCGTTGACCCTCTGCATTTTCGATAACCCGGGGCTTGTCACCGTCCATTACGGCGACACATGAATTTGTCGTACCCAGGTCAATACCAATCACTTTAGACATGGTTTGCTCCTTTTATGCGGCCCCTTAAAAGGCCACGACGTTAATAATGGGGTGTGTCCGCTCTGTGTGAACCCTCAGTTTTCCTGCGGTTTTATACAGAGAAACGCACCGTCTGCCCCGATATGGGGGACGACGCGCCCCATGCAAGGGCAGGGCTCAAATTTTTGTGTTGATGGGCTGACTCTTGGATAGAAAGAAACAATTGAATGAGATTGCTTCTGCCAATTCCACGAAAGGCTGATAGAAAACCCTATGTCCGACTTCCCGAAAGGCTTTGCGCATTATCCGCTTTATTTCTCACCGGAGGAGCAGGCCGGGTTGATTGAGGCGGTGAAAAACGGCGTCTCGCAAGCCCCGTTTTTTCAGCCGACCATGCCGCGGACGGGCGCGCCGCTTTCAGTCGTCATGAGCAATTTCGGGCCGCTGGGATGGGTCACGGATAAGGGCGGCTATCGTTATGAGGCGCTCCACCCTAAAACGGGAAAGCCTTGGCCTGACTTGCCGCGGGCTTTGCAAAACTTATGGGACGAAGTGAGCGGATATCCTGCTCCGCCCGAAGCCTGCCTGATAAACTGGTACCGGGACGGCGCGAAAATGGGACTTCATGTCGATAATGACGAGCAGAATATTCAAGCCCCCGTCGTCAGCGTAAGCCTCGGCGATCCAGCCATGTTTCGCATTGGCGGCCCAAAACGCGGCGGCCCGACCAAAGGCGTGAAATTATTTTCCGGCGACGTTGTCGTTCTGGCGGGAGAGGCCCGGCTCTGTCACCACGGGGTGAGTAAAGTCTCTTACGGAGAGAGCGCGCTCGTGCCAAAGGGCGGCAGAATTAATCTGACAATGAGACGGGTGAGTCCCTTATGACAATTTACGACGCTATCGGTATAACGGGTGTGGCCTTCGTCCTCTTGGCTTACGGCCTTTTGCAAGTCGAAAAAATTGATTCCAGAGGCTGGCGTTATTCCGCGCTTAACGCTTTTGGCGCGCTCCTGATTATGGTGTCTCTCTATTTCACCTTTAACCTCGCCTCGTTTATTATCGAATGTGCGTGGCTCATGATCAGCATATACGGATTGTTCAAGGCTTGGCGCTTGTCCAAAGCCCGGTAAAAGCCTATTTGCAATAGATGAGTCACACCATGTTATTTTCTCCTCTGAAACTTCCTAACGGGGCGGTTCTGTCCAATCGTCTCGCTAAGGCGGCGATGGAAGAAAATCTGGCGGATGCCGGGCAGGTTCCGGGAGGGGCTTTATTCAATCTATATTCGGCGTGGGCCAAGGGCGGGCCGGGGATGATCCTGACGGGAAATGTGATGATTGACCCTAAGGCTATGACCGGGCCGGGCGGGGTGGTGCTTGAGCAAGGCTCTCTGGCCGACGACGACACGCGGGAGCGGTTTGAGACATGGGCCGGAGCCGGAAAATCCGGCGGCGCCAAGCTTGTCATGCAAATCTCTCATCCTGGGCGGCAGGTCTATGCCAGCATGGGCACGGAGGCGGTCTCCGCGTCTGAGACTAAAGTGACATTAGAGGGCCCGGCGAATGATATGTTTGCACAGGCGCGGGCGCTCAGTTCTGATGAAATCCTCGGCCTAATAAAACGCTTTGCGGACACGGCTCATCAGGCCGAGCGCGCCGGATTTGACGGTGTGCAGATTCATGCGGCTCATGGGTATCTAATTTCGCAGTTTTTATCGCCTTTGACGAATAGGCGCGAAGATGAATGGGGCGGATCATTGGAAAACCGGGCGCGATTTTTATTAGAAGCCGTTCGCGCTGTTCGGGCGCGGGTAGAGCCGGGTTTTATCGTGGCGGTCAAATTGAACTCTGCGGATTTCCAGCGCGGCGGCTTTGATGTTGGCGACGCGAAACAAGTTGTCGACTGGCTGGGCGGCGAGGCATTGGACTTTGTGGAACTGTCCGGCGGCAATTATGAAAGCGCTGCGATGATGGGTCTGGCGGCGGATGGCCGCGCCCAAAGCACAAAAGACCGCGAAATGTTTTTTCTCGATTTTGCCAAAGATATAGCCGCCGCAGCGACCATGCCGATTATGGTAACGGGCGGAGTGACGCGAAAAGATACGGCAGAGACGGCTTTATACGAAGGGGTCGATATTATCGGTCTCGCGCGGGCGATGGCCTATAATCCGCATTTGCCAAAGGACTGGCAGGCAGGGCGCAACCTCAATACCGAAATCACTTCCGTCAGCTGGAAGAACAAAGCTCTCTTATCTCTGGCGAATATGGCGCTGGCGAAGGAACAACTTAACCGCTTGGGTGCGGGTAAGCCGGTGAAGGCAAAGCAGTGGCCAATCCTCGCGACCCTGGCGCAACAATTAAAGACTTTAAAACAGACCAGCCGCTATAAAGCCTGGTTAAAAAGCAAAGAGCTGAACGATGTTTAACCTATAAAACCGGGAACTATCCCACCCCTGTCTCGTTTTCTTTTCAACTAGTCAGAGGAGAAAAAAATGGCAAGCCTAGATAAATTTCGTGAAAACCCGCAGAAACAATTACTGGAAGAGATTAAAGACGCTATGTGCGTGATGCTCGGCTCGACCGATGAAGAAGAGCATATGCAGCCCATGTCTCCGCAAATTGATCCGGACGAAATGGCGATTTATTTCTATTCTGACCGTTTTTCAGAATTGGGGAAAACGATTGCTGTTAATCCGGGTACAGTCAAGCTTTGCCATATCTCCAAAGATTATCAGGCTTGCGTGAAAGGGCGTCTGACGGCTCATCACGACAAGGCGACTATTGATAAGTTCTGGGATCAGACGGTCGCGGCTTGGTATCCCGAAGGCAAAGAAGACAAAAAGCTTATGATGCTGAAATTCGTTCCGCATGATGCGGCGATTTGGGCGTCTGACGCCAACCCTCTGACATTCATGTACAAAATGGCTAAAGCTAATATCAATCATGAAGAGCCGGATTTAGGCGAAATGAAAACGGTTGACCTCTAACGGTTAAGGCCAAAAACAGATGTAAGATGACTAAAAAGGCCTCGAACTTATCGAGGTCTTTTTTATTTGGATTCGCCGTAAACTAAGCGGCGAATTTCAATGTTGCCCACGCCCCGGCGGCGGCGCAGCTGCCTGTCAGTAAAGTGCCCCAGAGAATATCGACAATAACCATTTTTACCGGCCAATCCCGTAGGGTTGCCAAATTGGTCAGGTCGTAAGTGGCGTAACAGAAAAAGCCGAAGAGAGCGCCGTAAAGCGCGGCCTTCAATACCTGTTCCGCCTCTATCGCAGGACGGATGGCAAAGAAAACGATACCCGCAATATACATGGCATAGAAAGCAATCGCGACGAGCCAGTTCGGGTTATCGGCCATCAAACGGCCCAGCTGATTGGCGTAAAATTTGCGCGCGAGAACGCCTAGCCAGAGCATATCAAGTGCAAAAAATGCAATCAGCGTCGCCACATAAGCCATTAAATAGGTCATAAGATCAATCCCCCCAAACCGGGCAAGTTATAAACCTTACGATAGAAAGCTTGAAAAGGTTTCCAAGGGCGCACCGAATTTTCGGGCTTCAGCGCGGAAGCTCTACAGCCCGATACTACGGTAATGCAGAGCGATATCTTCGATGACGCTGAAAAAGGCCGCTGTGCGCATATCTTCCAGTTCCGGATTATTATCCAGCGCCGTTTTGATATTCATATAGGCCGCCCGCATCGTGTCGTCTAAACCAGCACGAACAAGAGCAAGCTCTCCGGCGCCTTCAAGATATTCTTTTTTGAAGCTTTTCTTGAAATTCATGCCTTGGCTTTCAAGCGCGTCAATCAGGATGTGGTATTTGCGTTCCTCATTCCGGCGCTGAAGTCGACCGAAGCGGATATGGTTGACGTTTTTTACCCATTCGAAATAGGACACGGTTACGCCGCCCGCATTCGCGTACATATCCGGAATAATAAACACGCCCTTATCACGGAGAATTTTATCCGCCATCGCCGTGACCGGGCCGTTCGCGGCTTCAATCACAAGATTGGCTTTCACAGCATGGGCATTATCGACATTGATAACGCCTTCCAGCGCGGCCGGGATCAAGATGTCACACGGCTCGCAAATGGCGTCGGCATTAGGTTCTTCAAATACGCCGCCTGAAAATTCCGACATATCTTCACCGTTGGAAATATGCTCTTTTAGGGCCCGAATGTCGATGCCTTTTGGATTGCGGATCGTGCCGGCCCGCTCAATCACGCTGACAATTTTTGACCCGTCTTCTTCGGACAGGAAGAGCGCGGCGTGATAACCCACATTCCCGAGACCCTGGACGATAATTTTCTTCCCATCGAGGTCTCCGCGCAATCCCGCCTTTTTAATGTCGTCGGGATGGCGGAAAAATTCGCGGAGCGCATATTGCACGCCGCGGCCGGTGGCTTCGACGCGGCCTTCAATCCCGCCCAAATGGACGGGTTTTCCGGTCACGCAGGCAATGGCGTCAATATTTTCATTATGCAGGCGGCGGTATTCATCCATCATCCACGCCATTTCGCGTTCGCCTGTGCCCATATCGGGGGCGGGAACGTTTAGCGAGGGATGGATAAGGTCGCGGCGGGACAGCTCAAAGGTAAAGCGGCGGGTAATGCGCTCCAGCTCTTCTTCGGTCCAGTCTTTGGGGTTAATGCACAAGCCGCCTTTCGATCCGCCAAACGGCACTTCCACAAGCGCGGTTTTATAGGTCATCAGCGCGGCCAGCGCTTCGACCTCGTCTTGATTCACATCAAGCGAGTAGCGAATGCCGCCTTTGACAGGCTCTTTATGTTCAGAGTGGACAGCGCGGTAGCCAACAAAGGTATGTACCTCGCCGCGAAGCTTCACACCGAAACGCACCGTATAGGTCGCGTTACAGACGCGGATCTTCTCAATCATTTTTGGTGATAAATCGACAAAGCTCGCGGCGCGATTGAACATCACATCCACACTTTGGCGGAAATTCAGTTCCTTGGAGGATGACTTTACCATAACCCTACCCTTTTAAGACTTTCAGTTCGCTTAAAATTATTCTTCTGCGCTACGCCATTTCAAAGCAAAGCAACAGACCTATTTCAGGCAAAATGCACAAGATTCATGCGAGGTTTGAGCAATTAGAGGTAAGACCGCTGCGACCCCCTTTCGGGGCCGTCGAAATTCGACCTCTAATCGTTTTTTCCGGCCTTGCGGTCCCTTGCCTTTAACAAACGCAAACGCAGGGCATTGATCTTGATAAACCCGCCTGCATCCGCTTGATCATATACATCATCTTCTTCGAATGTAACGTGTTCTTGGGAATAAAGCGAATAAGGGCTTTCGCGTCCGACAATATCGACGCTGCCTTTATAGAGCTTCAAACGGACGGTGCCTGTCACGAGGTCTTGCGAGGTATCAATCGCGGCTTGGAGCATTTCGCGCTCTGGAGAATACCAGTACCCGTTATAAACCAGCTCGGCATATTTCGGCATTAACTCGTCTTTTAAATGCGCCGCGCCTTTATCCAGTGTGATTTGTTCAATACCCCGATGCGCCATAAGCAGGATCGTCCCGCCCGGCGTTTCGTAAATCCCGCGGGATTTCATCCCGACAAATCGATTTTCCAGCAAATCAAGTCGGCCAATCCCGTTAGATCCGCCGAGTTCATTAAGCTTGGTCAGAAGAGTTGCGGGCGACATGTCTTCGCCGTCAATACTGACCGCATCTCCGCGTTTGAAACCGACGGTGATATAGGTGGGTGTGTCCGGCGCGTCTTCCGGTGCGACGGTGCGCTGGTAAACAAATTCCGGCGCTTCTTCATTCGGGTCTTCCAGCGCTTTGCCTTCGGACGAGGTGTGCAATAAATTGGCATCGACCGAAAACGGCGCTTCGCCGCGTTTGTCTTTGGCAATTTCAATGCCGTGCTTTTCCGCATATTCAATAAGTTTCGTGCGGGAATTCAGATCCCATTCCCGCCAAGGCGCAATGACTTTGATGTCTGGATCCAAAGCGTAATAGCCAAGCTCGAAGCGGACCTGATCATTGCCCTTGCCGGTTGCGCCGTGGCAGACGGCGTCCGCGCCGACCTGATGCGCAATTTCGATTTGACGTTTGGAAATAAGCGGACGCGCAATCGAGGTGCCCAAAAGATAAAGCCCTTCATAAACGGCATTGGCGCGCATCATGGGGAAAACAAAATCGCGAACAAATTCTTCGCGCAGATCATCAATAAAAATTTCTTTTACGCCTTGCGCTTCAGCCTTTCGGCGAGCCGGCTCCAATTCTTCGCCCTGACCGAGGTCTGCGGTAAAGGTGACAACCTCGCAGCCTTTTTCTTCCTGCAACCATTTTAAAATGATCGATGTATCAAGACCTCCGGAATAAGCGAGAACAACTTTTTTGGGGGATGACATAAACAGGGCTCCTTAAATACGGCGCGTTCCTAGCGCATAACCATTTACAAAAGATAGCCCCCCTTTTAAACCAAAACGAATTTTTACGGGGTTTCTCCATGGATATGGCCACATTTCAAAGCCAATTGGAAGGCTGGCGGGATCAGATTTGGCTCTGGTTACAGACCCCGTCTTTCTTAGCGCAGCTTAGCGCCATTGCTCTGTCCATTCTGATTGCGCCCCTTCTGGCAAGCTTGCTTAAGCGGATCCTTCCATTTTTCAGAACAGAACCTGCGCAGAATGTAAAATATCTGAAAGTCAGACAGGTTCTTTACAAAATTGGCGGACTGTTACCGGCTATCATGCTTGTGCTCCTTCTGGGGTTGGCGTCAAATTTATTGATGGCCATTCCGGCATTTGACCAAGACTGGTTGGTCAAGCTGGCCCAAAGTCTGGCGGCGGTTTTTCTGGTTTACCGTATTATCAAGGTTTTCCTTCACGACGCCCTTTATAGAAAGCTGGCCCTATGGATTTTGATCCCGCTCAGCCTTATTTTCGTTCTGGGATATTTTGATGAATTCAAAGCGCTTCTAAGCGGGACAGTTTTGCTCCCAATGGGGAATAGTCCCATTACGGCCATGACATTGGTAAAACTGGTTGTTTTCGGGATATTATTTTTCTGGGTAGGGAATTTTTCCAATGTAAAGGGCCAGTCGGCTATTCGCTCGCAAGAAAATCTGGATGCGGGCGTACGTGAAATTGTCGCCAAACTGTTTCAGATTGCGCTTTTTGTTATTATCTTTTTCCTCGTCATGGGGGCCGCAGGTATTCCCTTGTCCGGGCTTGTGGTTGTGTTTTCTGCTATTGGGTTGGGAATTGGGCTGGGCTTACAGCCGATTGCCGCCAATTTTATTTCAGGCCTCATCATCCTCTTTGATCGATCTGTCAAAATCGGGGATTATGTGAATATGGAAGGGGACAAATTTGGCCGGGTGAGGGCGATCAATATTCGCTCAACAACTGTGGCAACAGCAGACGGAAAAGACATCATTGTTCCCAATACGAAATTCACCGAAGAATCTTATGAAAACTGGACGCATGATAATCCGTTGCAGCGTTATGAGGTGGATTTCGGTGTGGCCTATGACACAGATTTAGATGCCTTGGTGCCGCTTATTCGCGACGCCGTATTAAAACATGAAGCTGTGCTAAGCGACCCGGATGTGCCGAGTGTGGAGTTCCGCTCCTTTGGAGATAGCGCGATAAATATGTGTGTTGAGTTTTTGGGCAGAGGGTATTGATGACGGGCCAAATAAATTTACCTCCGATGTCGGAATGATTATTTGGCGAACGCTCAAAGCGAATAATATTGAAATTCCATTCCCGCAGCGTGTTGTTAAAAATATAAAATAAAAAATAAAAAGGGCTCTGCCCGCATTGAAATTCTCTATATCAGGCCTGCACTCTTGGTTGCTTTCCCGCATTCTGGGCTGGCTATTTTCCGGAGTGACCGTTTGTTTTTATTTCAGGACGCAGTCCGCGAAGCCGCTGCGCCTGACTTCGCCCATCCGTGATTGTAAAGTCCCGGCTCTGCCGCTGACATAGGGGCCGGCGGGATCGACCCGCCATTTTTGCGGACTGGGCAGGACGGCAGCCAATAAAGCGGCTTCGCGAGCCGAGAGATCTTTGGCGTGTTTTCGAAACCTCACACGCGCGGCCGCTTCTGCGCCGTAAATTCCGTCGCCCCATTCTGCCACGTTTAGATAAACTTCCATTATGCGCCGTTTCGACCAGAAGGTTTCAATCGTAAAGGTGACATAGGCTTCTCCCGCCTTGCGAACATATCCGCCGCCATTCCAGAAAATCACATTCTTGGCGGTTTGCTGGGAAATGGTGGAGCCGCCGCGCTGCTTGCCGCCGGATTGATTGTTTTCATACGCTTTCTGCACCGCTTCGAAATCAATACCGTCATGCTCACAGAACCGGGAATCTTCCGCGGCGATAACGGCGTAAACGAGATGGGGGGAAATCTCAGACAAAGGGATATTCTGCCGCCGAAGAGGCTCGTCATTGAGACTCATATTTATCGTGATGGGGACGGGGAAAACAGCAAGCGCCAAAAGATAAAGATGGACGGCCAGGAAAAGGAAAAGCCCGGCCATAAACGACCCTTTAAAAATCTGTTTTAACGGATTGGATTTCGAAGCAGGCGAAGAAGATGAAGAGGAAATGGGCGTCAAACTTTCCCCTTTTTCTGCCTCCCATTCTTTCTTTTCCGCTTCGGAAGGAGGGTCTTTGCGTTCAGTCATATTGGGAGTCCTGAAGGATTTTCTGAAGGTCTTCGTCTATCTCCATTTTCTCAAAGGCTGACACATTGGATCCGCCCGTATTTCCCGTAGGCACCGATCCAAACAGGCTCGCTGGAAACACTGCGATCAGCCTCAAAATCTGGCCAAAAACTTCTTTTGTCTGTTTTGCTTTAAATCCCCATTTGAGCATTCTCCAATGCGTTTGAAGATGTGGAGTAAAATAGGTCTGACCCAGAATATGGGCGCGTTCCAAATGGTAAAAGGCGCGGTCTTTTTCTCCCGCCAGATCTGCTGTTTCAGATAAGCTCAGTTCGCGGTCAAATGCGTGTCGAAGGCGCGGAGGCATCGGGCCGGAGTTAATCGCGCAACAGGCGGCGAGCATCCAGCGGGCCAAGCTGCGAAGAGCGGCCTTTGCCTTCCATTACCCAAGTGACAAAATGTTCGCAATTATTCACGAGCACATTATATCGGTCGCCTTTACGGGAACGGGCGCGGGCGACCAGCTCAGAGCCGGAAATCCCAGAAGCGAGCTGTCTTGCTTGTACGGGCTTGCCTTGCGAAAAATCTGCCATATCGGTTTCTTCGACGCGGCCAAAACGGGCGGAGGTATGAATAACCGTGCCGTATCCCGTGGAGATTCCGTAATGCGTGACAAAGCCAAAGGCCTTTACCTGCAAAATGGTTCCGGCAGGATAAACGGTGGCTGTGCGTTCAAAAGGAAAATCTGTCATAGGGCTTTATACGCTAAATCCAGACAATAAAAAAGGCGGCTTCGGAAAACCGCCTTTTCAATAAATATAGTCCCGGCTTAACCGCGAAGCTCACCATTTTCAAAATAGGTGCGGCCACGGGCTTCGTCGAAATAGTAGTAACGACCTGCGGATTGATCAAAATAGAGCGGTTGGCCATTGGCGCGTTGACGGACACGTGTGCCCTCGCCGATAGCTTTGTCTTTTTGATTACCAGCATAGGCACCGCCTGCGCCGCCGACAACCGCGCCGATTGCTGCGCCTGTCTTAGCATCGCCTGAACCAACATTGTTACCGATAACAGCCCCGGCAAGAGCGCCGCCGGCTGCGCCGAGCGCTGCGTTTTTCTCAACATTACCTGTTGTTGTACAGGCAGCAAGCCCGAGCAAAGAGACTGCAGCAACTGTCGTTGTTAAATATTTCATCGTTATTTTCCTTCTTTAATCCGTGTGGAAACTGTTAATTTCGATCCCAACCATGCTCACCCTTACGCGCGATAACCTGTCGGGTTCCTGAATGAGAGATGAGTTTTCCGTAATTTTACAAATCCCGTTCATCGCCAGAATTACGGTAAATAGGGCCTATTTTTCGTTCACAACCTTATTCGTGTAGGTCCGGCCCTTATACTCATAAGTATAGCTGTCAACTGTATCGACATCGAGTTCGGGGTCAGGAAGATCAGAGACGGGGACAAAGCGGTTCAGATAGACATTTCCGTCATTACCTTGAACCCGAACCATATCGCCGCGGGCGATCGCGCCCATTACGCGGGGATCTTCATCGGTTTTGGTGAAAGTGACGAGGGCAGATTTCGTCGCGTCTTCATTCACGACGGTTTCTGTCGTCATTTCAGTTGTGGTTTTCATGTCAGCAGACGGCTTATCAGACTTTATCTGATCTCCGGCAAATGCATTTGTGCCCGCAAAGAGTAGCGCCGTAACGGTAATTCCTGTCAGTGTTGCAAACTTAGCCATAATAAAACCCCTTTCCTGAGTGTTACACATAAATAATTCCGGCCAAGGGCAATCGTTCCGCATCTTTACGAAAGCTTAATAATCGTTAACAAACTGGAGAGGTTTGGAGGGCGGCGGCTGTGAGACTGAGTTTCCCATAGCCGCAGAGAAGCCGGATCGTTTGCCCGAATTAGATAAGACAGTTCAAAAGGTCGGGTGATTTTGACGGATGCCGAAGACTATATTCTCGGAGCTTGTCTTTAAGACTCAAAACGCCCCGTCAAATTTGAGCGTCTAAAGTGCAGCCTCGCCGCGTTCCCCGCTTTGCGAGGCAGACCCTACCGGGTCGCGGCGATGGTTAGTGCCTAAAGTGCCGCATCCCCGTAAACACCATCGCAATATCTTTCTCGTCTGCGGCGGCGATGACTTCCTCGTCCCGAATACTGCCGCCCGGCTGAATAATGGCGGTCGCGCCGGCGCTGGCGGCGGCGAGCATGCCGTCCGCAAAGGGGAAAAAGGCGTCAGAGGCGCAGGCGCAACCTTGCGTTCTCGGTGCGTCCCATCCGGCTGCTTCTTGCGCGTCTTCGGCTTTGCGCGCCGCAATGCGCGCGGAGTCGATGCGGCTCATTTGGCCCGCCCCGATTCCGGCGGTGCTGCCGTCTTTGACATAAATAATTGCATTGGACTTCACGTGTTTCGCCACTTTCCACGCCATATGAAGGTCCGCCATCTCGGCGTCCGTGGGCTTACGTTTGGTTACAATTTTTAAATCATCCTCCGGAACAGATCCGTTGTCACGGTCCTGTACAAGAATGCCTCCGGCAACATTGCGCTGGGTCAGGGACGGCGCGCTCACATCCGGCAGGCCGCCGGCGATCAGAAGGCGAAGGTTTTTCTTCTTGGCAAACACCTCAATGGCGTCGTCATCGGCGCTTGGCGCAATTACGACTTCGGTAAAGACTTTGACAATTTCTTTGGCTGTTTTCGCGTCCAGATTTCCGTTCAGCGCGACAATGCCGCCAAAGGCCGAAACAGGGTCGCAGGCCAGAGCGTTTTTATAAGCGCTGATAAAATCATCGGCCACGGCCACGCCGCACGGATTGGCATGTTTGATAATGGCGACCGCAGGTTTTGCCCCTTCGGACACATCGCCAAATTCAGCCACCAATTCATAAGCGGCGTCTGTGTCATTGATATTATTATAAGATAGCGCTTTGCCTTGTAATTGCTCGGCGGTGGACACGCCCGGACGGTTGGACCCGTCAGAATAAAACGCCGCTGTCTGATGCGGGTTTTCCCCGTAGCGCAGTTCCTGTTTCAACGAGCCGCCTTGCGAACGGTATTTCGGGGTTTCTTCGAGCTGCGCCGCGAACCAATTCGCAATGGCCACATCATAAGTTGCGGATCTGGCATAGGTTTTAGCGGCAAGTCTTTGGCGAAGCGTACCCGAAGTCTGCCCGTCATGGGCGTCCATATCGGCCAGAACCGCATCGACGTCTTCGGCGTCGGTACATACGGCGACATGGGCATGGTTTTTGGCGGCGGCGCGAATCATCGCCGGGCCGCCAATATCGATATTTTCGACGCACATTTCATATGACCCGCCAGAGGCGACCGCGTTTTCAAACGGGTAGAGGTTCACGATCAACAGATCGATAGAGAGGATGCCATGTGTGTGCATGGCGTCTTTATGAGAGGCGAGATCGCGGTCGCCCAAAAGTCCGCCATGGACCATGGGGTGCAAGGTCTTGACCCGGCCGTCCATCATTTCCGGAAAATGGGTCAGCTCGGCGACATCTTTGACGGGAATGCCGGCGGCGGCGATGGCGCGGTGTGTGCCGCCCGTGGAGACGAGCTTAACGCCCCGCTCATGCAAAGCCGTCGCCTGATCAATCAATCTAGATTTATCGGAAACCGAGATAAGGGCGCGTTTCACAGGGGTCAGGCGCGAAGAATCAAAAGCTGGAAGGTCAGGATTGGGAGCGGGCATAGTCAGACCTAAAAAGGGAGAATTAAATTTAAGCTCTGCCTCTATCACGGGCTACAGATTATGGGAAGTGACGGCAAAGGCAGAATTGGGGTTAAATAGAGGGCTGGCTCTTTGCCACTAGGGCGCCGTTCGGCTCAAACTCAGGGAGCAAGGTTTTCAGGACGCGCACAACTCCAATGCGGTCTCTCTTATCAATCGCGCGGAGCAATTTATCTATTTGGACCATAATGTCTTCGACATCCGCAACCTCGCCGGTAAAGCGCTGAATACCGTCAACGGTTGTTGCCTCAAGATTTTCGGTCGATCCGGTTAAAAGCTCGGATAGTTTTTCACCGGGCCGCAATCCGGTATACTGGATTTCGATGTCCTTCCCGGGGACTTTGCCGCGAAGCCGGATAAGCTGCTTGGCCAGTTGGGAAATATTGACGGGATCGCCCATTTCCAGCACGTAAATATCGGCTTGGGGCCCAGATTTTTTGCGTTGGCCGGGATCTTCCAATGCGGCGGCTTGCAGAACCAGCGCGGCGGCCTCCGACGTCGTCATAAAATATCGGCAGACTTCTTTATGGGTGACAGTAACGGGCCCGCCTGCCGCGATTTGGTCTTCAAATAACGGCACGACTGATCCGGTTGAGGCGAGAACATTCCCGAAGCGAACAGCCGAACTGTTTAGTTTTGGCTCTTTAGACGCCATGGCGACCATCAACATTTCGACAATACGCTTGCTGGCGCCCATAATGTTAATAGGATTAACCGCTTTATCGGTAGAGATCAGAATGAAGTTTTCTGTGCCGTGTTGGATACAGGTTTCAATGACTTTTTTCGTACCGAAGACATTGGTGCGCAGGGTTTCAATCGGGTTGCTTTCGCCGAGCGGCACATGTTTCAACGCTGCGGCATGAATTACAATTTCAGGCCGTTCCCAACCAAAGACTTCGTCCAGACGTCCGGCGTCGCAAACATCCCCTATATAAGTTGTCCAATCCGGGTCACGTGACAAGGGCCGGAGCGGGAGTAGCCGCTTTTCAAGTTGATAGAGATTATATTCCGAGCAATCATATAAAGCGAGGCTGGCGGGATTAAGCGCCGCGAGCTGAGTCGCGATCTCAGAGCCAATAGATCCGCCCGCCCCGGTTACAAGAACGCGGCGGTTTTTAATCAGGCGGCGAACGGGGGAAAGGTCAAGCGCCTTTACATCACGGCCAATTAAATCGGCGGCTTCAAAGGTGGTCAACCCGGTATTGACTCCGTCGGATTGCAACCGCGCAAGCGGCGCGCCGAGTTCGGCTGCCGATTTCACTAAAATATCCGTGTCTGGGCGGGACAGATGCGGATCGATAGAAATAAGCTGTACCGGTTTATCCCGCCGGGCGGCCAACCGATTGTAAATCTGCGTAAGGTCCTCAATCCCGCCCAGAACCGGAATACTCCGAATAGAACGGCCCACATTCACGCCGGAGGTTTCAATTAACCCCACCGGATTAACAGCCCCAACATGATCGCGGCGCGACACATCCCGCAGGTAATTATAAAGCTTTGAGCTTGGCCCGATCAAAATGGCATCATTGGCGTATTGTGACTGCCGGCGAAACAGGGCGCGAATATCCCCGTTTTGAACAATCATGGCCAGCAGGCGCGTTAGAAGCAGCATCCCAAAGAAAAACAGACCGCCGGTAAACGGTGCGGATCGGGGGAAATGCTCCCCGCGGTCTATGAAGAAAAACAAGACCAAAGGCACCACGGCGCAGGCAAAAACAACGCCGATAATAAGACGTTGGAAATCCTTGAGAGAGGTAAAGCGCCAAATCGCTCGATCCTGCCGCATCACCGCCCAAATAATGACAACGCTGAACATCATCACGACTGATGCTTGCCAGTCAATTTCGGTCGGGATGGGTTTATTTAAAAAATCATAGCGCCAGCGAATAACGTAAAGCATGGCAACGCCGCCCAGAAAGGCGTCAAAAGCAATCATTAAAATACGAACCAAGAGGCTCACCGGGCTCGGGAGCCGCCGAAACCGGCGATTCTTCGGAGGTGCGGCCTCAATTTGTTTTTTCCGGTCCGGCGTTAGGTCTGTCTCTACCTTTATGTTTGAGTCATCCATCTTTACGGCGACTTTCGAGTTTTCGGAAGGACCACCTCACGCGATTCGTCCGGCCTTCGCCGTCATTATCCGATAAGGCCCGACCCGGTATGACCAATTGCTGGCACCGCACCGGTTTGGCGCCCTCCGCCAAATAGACAGAGTCTTCAAGTCGCAATGGCCCGCCATCTGTGCGGAATCGCCATCCGGCTTGGCCACGCTGAACGAGCAAGGCGCTTGCCTGATCCTGAGACAGGCTGACTCTTACATCGGGGTGGAAATGAAACCGAATATCAAACGGGCGTTCTTCGCGCGATTGCGGGGAACGGCCCAGCGGAACATAGAGACTATCCTCGCCGCGAATATCTACCCCGTCCGTAGACATAAAGAGGCGGCGTCTATGCCCAAGCCCTGTGCGGTGCAGATAGCCTTGGTGATTTGATTCCAGCCACATGCCGCCTTCTTGTTCCTTGCGCGTGCCTTTGGCCGGGCCGGCATTTTCCAAAACCGCTTCTCCGGCGATTTGAGTTTTCCAGCCCTTCGGCAAAAGTTGTCCCGGCGATTCCGCGCCGAGGCTTAATGTCGAATGCGCGGCAGAGGAGCGCATCGGGCGTCGCCATCCCGGAGGCTGGGCTTCGTTCCATCCGCAATTTACCACCAAGCGCCCCAAATCCGTAGAAAGTTCAAAGGCCAGCGGCGCGAGATGGGCGTCAAGATCATAGGGCCGGGGCGGGGTTTCGCCTGTATCAATAAGCAAAACGGACTCGCCCGCGGCAAGGCGTTGATATTGCGTATGCGGACAGAAGGCGAAAGGCCGGGCCTCTCCGGGAGCGGCGTCTAAAATGGTTCTGATATTGGCTGCCTCTCCGGGCCCGCCGCCATTAAAACTGCCAAGCCCGCCGTCGCTATGCAGGAAAAAAGCGACCATCGGCACCAGGCGGTCAATCGCCCGGCTCAGCGTGCGCGACCCTTCAACGCCGCGATCAGCAAGGCAGGTATCCAGCGATAATAAAATATCAAGACAGGTTAGAGCGGCTTCGGGGTTGCGCGAAATATGACCGCCATCCGGCAGAATTTGCGCCTCAATTTCATCATCGAGCCAATCTAGACCCCGCGCGAAATACCCTTCGGATTTTTCGGTGAGGCGAGCTCCGCCCAGTGTCAAAACAGCCGCCGCCTGCAAGCGCAGAAGAGACGGCGGAATGGATTTATATTGGCGGCGGAGATATTTCATCTGCCGCATAACCGAGCCGCGACGTTGGGCGGCTTTCGGGCCTGCCCCGTCAGAGGACAGAACCGGCGTCCAGTGAATGAGCCAATGCCAGAGGCGCGCCGTTAAAATTTCCGGCTCCCAGTTGAAATGGTTCCAGACGCCGTAATGGGTGATCCAATTATCGACCAAAGAACGCGCGCGCAATGCGGCGGCTTTTTCCTCGACCTTGCCCTTGGCTTTTGGGCCGACGGCGAGCAGATCATTCATCCAGTTAAAGCTATGCAGCCAAGCGGCGTAGCGGGTGGACGGCACTGTGATTGTCCACGGATCGCCTTGAAGCCCGACATCAACGGATTGCCCGCCATAGCTGAACTTGCCCGAGAGAAGGTCTTGGCCTTTGGCTTTGTCGCCGATGTGATAGGCGGGGCTCGCCGGATGGAAAGGTCCGGGCCGACCCGCGCGCAGGCGCATCATCCGAAATGGCTCGCCCAAACTGTCCGCGGCAGAGCTGCCCCGCGCGGACAACGCCGCCAGCAAAAGCGAAGGGGTGGAAAGACGGGCGGAGGACATAAGGTTTGTCAGGACCGGCTGGCCTAAGCGACCTGAGTCACAGGAGAGACCGCCGCGCCGCTGCCTCTGAGCGCCGCAATATTTTCCGCATAATCACCTTTCCCTTTAAAGACGGCGCTCCCCGCGACCAAGGCATTGGCACCTGCCGCGAGGCAGTCTTTAGCTGTTTCAGGATTAACGCCGCCATCCACTTCCAAAATAATATCGCGGCCAGTGGCGTCTATTTTCTCACGCAAGAGCTTAATCTTTTCGAGTTGGGACGGAATAAAGCTTTGACCGCCATATCCGGGATTAACGCTCATGACCAAAATCATATCGAGCAGATCCAGAACCGGATCAACAACGTCAACCGGTGTGCCGGGGTTCAGCACAATCCCGGCTTTCACGCCCGCATCTTTAATGCTTTGCAGGGAACGGTGAAGATGAGGCCCGGCGTCAGGATGAATGGAAATAATATCGGCTCCGGCGTCAATAAAAGCCGGAATATAAGGGTCCGCCGGAGAAATCATCAAATGTACGTCGAACGGCTTGTCACTATGCGGACGGAGCGCTTTGACCACCATCGGCCCAATTGTCAGATTGGGCACGTAATGTCCGTCCATGACATCAATATGTATCATATCAGCTCCGGCGTCATCAATATCACGCACGGCCTGGCCGAGCGCGGCAAAGTCAGCAGATAATATGGACGGCGAGATTAAAGCAGGCATGTGGACGGCTCTTTTTCTAATTAGAGCGTCTTCTATCATTCACAGGAAAATCGCGCAAGGCGCGGGGCACGTTAGAGGCGAGTTCCAAGCCCATTAAATAGTCAATAAAAAACCCGCTCTGAAAGCGGGTTTTGAAAGTGTATATTATCCAAAATAAGCCGGAAAGACTACTTCCGGATTGGGCGGTAATCTGTGGACGCCCCGCTGGATTGATAGCCATAATTCGTCTGGGCGTCGCCTTGGTAAATTTCGACGGAATAATCTGACATCTGTAGGCATGTGCCGTCCGGCTGCGCCATTGTTCCGCCGGGGCAGTTCACAGGATCGCTATAGGACAGTGTGCCCTGATAAGGCGAGGTTTCGTTATAGGTCGTCGTGCTGCTGTAGGACTGGCTATAGCTTGAGTCTTGCAAACAAGTGCCGTCTGCCTGAGCGGTTGTTCCGGCCGGGCAGTTCATCGGTGCAGAGCTATAAGTCATGCTCTGTGAATAGGTGTTGGAATGCGGGGCTTGCGGGGCCGTATAGACTGTGGCCGCTTGCGGCGCGCAGCTGCCCATAACGGAGCAATCGACATAGATTGGCGGGCCGGAGACGGGCTGCGGCGGCACATAGGCCGGAGCGCGCATCGCGTGAGACGGGGCAGGCGCCGCGCAAGACTGACCGCAATTATGACCGCTTTCATAGTCATATATATTGCCGTATCGGCTATTTTGTGGATTGGCTGACGCGGCTGTGGCGGCAAAAGCAACCGCACCGATGGCCGTAATAGCCGTGGCGCGAAGATAATTATGCGTGCTCATCTGAGCCTCCCATTCTGAAACAATATACCAGTTACTTGCAAAGAATAGACCAATTTGCGTTAACGGGCGATAAACGCCCCTAAAAACTCAATAATTAAGCTCGCTATTCTGACTCTTTTCTCTGCAGAACCGAAATAAAGAAACCGTCCATACCACCTGTCTCTTCCAAATAATGTGGCAGCGTTCGTAAACTTCCGCTTTCGCGGGCTGAATCTGGCACATCCAGACCAGAAACAGGTAAAACCGGAATAGGGCGGAATTCGGGCGCGTTTTCCAAAAATTTTGTGATGCGCGGCTCGCCTTCTTCGGGTTGGAGGGAACAGGTCGCAAAAACCAAATATCCGCCCGGCGCGACAAGACTCGCGGCTTTGGGCAAAAGCTTGTCTTGCAGCTTTACGAGTTGCGACAAGGTTTTCGGCGTTCGATTGTGAAGCACATCCGGGTGTCGCCTGAAAGTTCCGGTCGCCGTACACGGCGCGTCGAGCAAAACAACATCAAATGTTTTATCTGTTTCCCACTCCAAGGCATCGGCGCAAATAATTTCGGCGCCGAGTTTAACCCGCGCCATATTTTCGTGAACCCGGGCGAGACGGCTTTCGGATTTATCGACCGCCGTGACTTTTGCGCCTTGCGCGGCCAGTTGCATTGTCTTTCCGCCTGGCGCGGCGCACAAATCCAGCGCCGTCTTTCCGGACAGATCGCCTAAGGCGTTTGCTAATGTTCTGACGGGCAGGGTCGCTGCCACATCCTGCGCCCACCAATCCCCTTCGGTATATCCTTCCAACTCGGCGACATTGCCGATAGAAGACAGCCGAACCGTGCCGGGCATTATGACGGAGCCGCCGAGCGCCTCGGCCCATTTTTGGGTGTTGGCCTCTGAACTATCTTTCAAAGTCAAATCCAAAGGCGGATCTTTTATTAATTGCAGCGATGATTTTCGTACGGCGGCGCGGCCATAGCTGCGCTCCCAGGCGCCGCGTATCCAGCCGGGAATATTGGCGCGCGGCGCTTCCATCCCGGCCAGTTTCGGCCCTTCTTCGACGACTTTGCGCAGAACGGCATTGGCCAGATTGGCAAAGCCGCGAGTCGCTTTGGTGGATTTCAACATGCCGACGGTTTCGCCCACGGCGGCGTGAGGCGGCGTACCCAAAAACAGGATTTGCGCCGCGGCGGTTTCCAGCGCGGCGCGAATAAAGGCCGGCGGTTCTTTTCGGATGAGCGGTTTAAACACGGCTTTTAATTGACCGTCCCGGCGGAAGGTTGTCGCCGCGATCAAGCGAACAAAGGCCCGGTCTCTGGGATCAAGCTCATTATAGCCGGGCAAGGCCGATAAAACCGTCTCCAGAGGCAGGCCGTCTATACGCACATTTCGAACCGCGGAAGCGGCGAACTGGCGGGTCATTTGCGCCGAAGTGAGGGGAATATCTTTTTCAGGCCGGGACTCCCGGCGTTCATCAGACCGACCGCCTGTCTTAAACGGAGGCTTACCGCTTTTTTTAAAGGAGGGTTTCCCCCCTTTGTTAACAGACGGCTTTCCGTCCCTTCGCCCGTCTTTCTTGAAAGGCTTTTTGTCGCCGGAAGACCGGTAATTTTTATCATGCTCGCTCATCCCGACAGCGCCTAGCAGAGGGAGGGCGAAAGGGGAATGTGAAAATACGGGAAGAGGGAGGGCCGAAATGTTGATCCGCACTTATTCTTTCGAAACTCTCATTTTTTTCAGTGACTTACAAAATAAAAGAGAGATAGATTCTCCCTTT
>CAJXPX010000019.1 GCA_913058335.1 uncultured Hyphomonadaceae bacterium | reverse complement strand
AAGGAGTCGTCGGCAGCGTCAGATGTGTATAAGAGACAGCTATTGGGTGGGCGCGAAGACGATATTGAACGTTTGAGACTTGAAATCATTGAAGCGGATGACCCCGCCGCCTTGCTAGATAGAAGTCTTGAGAGCGACGAAAGCGGGATATCTGAAACTGTTCCTGATGATTTTCTGGCCGGCGGGCCAGGCATTGCCGGACCAGACTTTTCACAAAATCCGGTGGAGAGTTTCCCCTCATTCACCGAGCCCGCGAACATCGTCCCCCTAAGAGTGCGGGAAAACCAACAACCCAATTATCCCAGACGGGCCGAGCGGCGCGGCGTTGGCGCCGTGGTTTCGCTTCTTCTAAATGTCGATATTGAAGGCCGGGTTGTCATGACCGAAGTCGTCAATGTCGAAGCAGATAAATATGAACGCGATTTTGTGAGAGCGGCAGAGCGCGCGGCGATGCGCACACGGTTCTACCCTCGAACTGAAAACGGACGGCCTGTTCCTGTCTCCGGCGTGTCGAAAACTTATCGCTTTAGAGTGGAATAAAGCGTTTCCGTGGAATAGGACGAATTAATGCCCAGTTTGCGCTAGATTTTCATCCAATACAAACACACGGTCGCAATATTTACAGCGCACATTTGTATCTTGCCCCATATCAAGCCAGGTTCGAGGATGCCCCAGAGCGACGCCGCTTCCGTCGCAGGCAACGCGTTTTGTTTTCACGACAGTAATGTCATCGTGGTTTTGGGAAATTTCATTTGAATTTGACATGCAAAGCCTGCGCGTGATGTGTAGAAGGGACTTTGTTAGATTTATGCAATAGAATCGTCAACGGGCGGTTTCATCCCACCGGCAATATTTGGACAATAATTATGACTGCTCCAGCAATTGAAATAAAAAATTTGCAAAAAACCTATAAGGCGACCCGCAAGGCTCCGGCCAAAGAGGCGTTGAAAGGTGTCGATTTGACTATACCGCGCGGGTCTATCTTCGGTTTGCTCGGCCCGAACGGAGCGGGGAAGTCTACGATGATCAATATCCTTGCAGGGTTAGTCAATAAAACCTCTGGCACAGCTGAAATCTGTGGCTTCGATATTGAAACGCAAACCCGGCAAGCGCGCGCCTCTATTGGAATTGTGCCGCAAGAAATTACAATGGATGTCTTTTTTACACCCTATCAAGCCTTGGAAATTCAAGCGGGATATTACGGTGTGCCGAAATCCGAACGCCGATCCGAAGAAATTCTAGAGGCCCTCGGCCTTGCCGATAAGCGGGACGCTTATGTGCGGCAGCTTTCCGGCGGCATGAAACGCAGATTGTTAATTGCCAAAGCCTTGGTCCACAATCCGCCCGTCTTGATTCTTGACGAGCCCACCGCCGGAGTCGATATTGAGCTGCGCCGGCAACTTTGGGTCTATGTAGAGGAGCTGCATAAACGCGGTACCACCGTTATATTGACCACACATTATCTCGAAGAGGCAGAAGCGCTTTGCGATCAGATCGCCATTATTCACCAAGGTAAAATTGTCGCCAATGAGAGCAAATCCTCACTCTTGTCCCGTCTGGACAAACGCAAATTAGTCATCACTCCGACAGAACCGATAAGGGTTGTCCCCGCAGGCCTGTCACATTTGGACGCCGAAGTCATGGAAGACGGCGATTTAGTGATTTCTTATCGCGCCGGAACAGATTCAATTTCCGGTATGCTCAATGAGTTTAAAGACGCTGGATTGTCTATCGGCGACTTGAGAACGGAGGAGCCGGATTTGGAAGATGTGTTCATGGCGCTGACTTATTCGAGCGAAGCAGCATAAGTCCTCTCCCTGTAAGTCGGAGAAGAAAACTAAACTCATTTTGAGAACCTGAATATGATCAATATCGGCCTTCTCAGTGCCGCGAAGACTGTCAGGTTCTGGCCCTCGCCAGCCGTGATTTGCAAAATCCAAAACCTATGCAGAGGAACATAATATTCCGGAAGCGCTCGACTCAAAGCCGGGAAATCTGCCTTATGTGAAAAACCTTTTGCGATGAACACACAGGAAGCCAAAGCCATGATGGCCGCCGCTGAAAATTCAGAAGGCCATCGCATTGAAGCTTTTCATTATCGTTTCCACCCTGCTATCATTGAATTTCTCACGCTAATTACGCGCCCTCTATCGACGTTTTACTCTCAGCGTGGAAACTGAAAATGGCATCAGAACCTTCTCGGAAAAGGATGATGAACAACATTACACGCGTTCTACCTACGCTTATCAGCTCGACCATGTTATTAAAATGCTAACGAGTAAAGCTTCGGCGTTCACAGGCGGTGCTGACGCAGTTAACAATATGCGCTATCTACGAAACCGCCGGATTGGGCCTACGATAAAACTCCGATTTAAACTTTGTCTTTTCTTTAAAAACGACTAACAGCCGCGTCCATGACTGAAGCAGCTCATATCATAGCTCCGGCATCGCCCGAGGTGACAACTCTTCCCGAAACGTGGCGGGGCGAAATGGGCGCGCTTTTGCGCCTAGGCATCCCGATGGCGTTTACCCAGCTCATCATGTTTTCAATCTATTTTGTCGATACTGTCATGATCGGCCGTCTATCCCCCGCCGATCTGGCCGGGGCAGCACTCGGCAGCGTGATGATCTTTCTTCTATATATGATTGCCAGCGGACCGATTATGGCGGTGTCTCCCCTCGTCGCTCAGGCTTTGGGGGCAAATAAAAATGATACACGCGATTCCCGCCGCACTGTGCGTATGGCGATTTGGATGATATTTTTCATGACGCCGTTCATGCTGGGTGTGATGCTTATGACAGAACGCGCCGCTTTGTTTTTGGGGCAAGACCCTGTCGCGGCGGCCAAAGCACAGAGCTATGTTCTGGCGATTCTTATCGGTTTACCTTTTGGACTTGCCACGATGGCGCTGCGAAATTTTCTCGCGGCGCTCGACAAAACTTTTGTCCCATTCATAATTGTGTTTGTTATAGTTTTGATGAATGCCGGGTTGAACGCTTTACTGATTTTCGGATTGTTCGGATTTCCGGCTCTCGGTTTGGTAGGAGCTGGCCTCGCCTCCTCCATTGCAACCATCTTCGGTTTTTTTATCTTTCTCATATATATTCAGTGGGATAAACGAGCGCGGACCTTTGAGATATTCAAACGCTTCTTTGAACCGGACTGGGAAAGGCTTCGCGAGATTTTCAGACTTGGCTGGCCCATTTCCGTTACCACCTCTTTCGAAGGAATGCTGTTCAACGCTCTGGTCCTTGTCGTCGGACTTATCGGCATCACCGAACAAGCCGCTTATCAGATAGCGCTCAACGCATCCGCAACGGCCTTTATGATGCCTTGGGGAATGAGTATGGCCGGTGCCGTCCGTATTGGTCTTGCACGCGGCGCGAAAAACAAGCCTGCCGAAAAGCGGGCCTCCAGCACGACAATTCTGTCCTGTATCATTGCTATAGGAATCTTTGCGATTCCAATAGCGCTCATGCCGGAAACTATTGCCGCGCTATACCTCAACCTAGAGAAAGCCGAAAATGTGGAAGTGATTGCGTTTGTGATTACCTTCTTGCCCATCGCAGCCGCGTTCATGTTTGCTGATGCCATTCAAGTGGCCTGTAATCAGCTTTTGCGGGGCCTCAAAGACGTAACTGTGCCGATGTGGATCACAGGTATAAGCTATTGGCTCATAGGGTTTCCAGTCGCCTATTATCTCGGTCTGCATAGTCCGCTCGGCCCGAAAGGGGTCTGGTATGGCCTGATGGCGGGCTTGACCTGCGCGGCTATCGGTCTCGGAATAAGGCTTGCGCAGCAACTTCGGCAGGGTCCGCTTCGCGGGCGCCCTGTTCAACCGTCTCCCCTATAAGAGCCTCTGGCGCCGCGTCACTTTCAATTTCGACAACCCAAATATCAGGGTCCTCATCCACACGACGGTTAATCCGGGTGTCGAGCATCGCCTGATCCTTCATATCGGCGGGCCACCATACCCTTTCTCCCTCAAAATTTCGTTCTGGCGCATATAGTTTGAGCCCTTGCCCTGACCGAAAAACAATCAAAACAATTCCAGCGTCAGGATCACCTTTGCGAATCACGGTCGCAAACCCGCCTTGGCTCTGTGCCCTGCGAAGAAGAGCCGTTACCCAAAACTCTGATTTCAAACGCGGGCTCATATTAGCCAATCTCGCTCTTGATGAAACCGCTGCATTAATTTCGCTTCAAAGGCATATCTGGCATCCTGCTTGCTTGGTTAAAGGGGTATTTATCAAAAGGCCCCGGATAATGTCCCATTTCCGTCAACACGCTTTGAAATCAGTTGCGGTAATAGCGCTTCTAGCGACTTCTATACCGTCTGTCACGGCGCAGGCAGAAAGTCGGGACATAGATTATCCGGGATTGAAAACCGCCGCCGGTAAAAACCAAACTCAAACGGCTCCGTTATCTGCTTTCACCTCCCCTTCACCTAAACCTGTTTTAGACTGGCAAAATCCGAACTATACGGTGAAATTCGATGTGCCGGAAACAGATTGGACGTCGTCTCTTCGTTTGAGCCTTTCCGCAGATCCGGTTGGGAATATGCCGCGCAGTGCTGAAATTTACGTGAAATTCAACCAAGCAGCCCCGATAAAGGTCGTAACGAAAGGGCGCGGATTTGATGCGGCGCTCTCTCTCGAAACAACAGGGATACGGTCCCGAGGGAATGTCCTTAATATATATTATGCCGCTCCGACTGACTCAAACTGCCTCCAGAGCCGAGACGGGGGATGGGCTTTAAATTTAGATGAGTCCAAACTCACGCTCCAAAGCCGGGCCAAGTCCAGAAACCTGATTGTGAGCGATATTGAGGCAGAGCTTTCCAACCCCCTCACTGCGCCCAGGCGGGTGAGTCTTGTCTCTTATGGAAAGAATAAGACCCAACTTCAGTCCCTTCTCGCACAAGCCGTTGGGATGCGTCTTGAAAAAGCGGTTGAATTGACGTCCATTTCAGGAGCCGGGCAGATAGAGTTTATTGCAGGGCGGAGAGATCAAATTTCCCGTTTCGTCAGAAATGACGGAGTAATGAGCTCCACAGGGCCTAGACTGGCCTTTGACGAAGGCCGGCCCATGCGAGTTATCCTAACAGGAGATACGGATGAACAAGTATTGAGCTTGGTTAAATCGTTCTCGCAGCATTCTTTGCCTAACACACGCCGAACCGTGGTGAGTACAGGCGAAATCCAAATGCAGACCAAACTATCGGCAGATACAATATTAAATCAGGGACAGACTAAACTTACCGACTTTAAGGCGATGCAATTTGAACCAGATTATAACCTTCATCAGACGGGCTTACGCTTTGACGTTGCAGACCCAATCGCCAGCAGGGGGGAAGTATTATTAAAGCTAGAAGCCCGTGAAGCCATCTTGGGAGAGAAAAATTCGGCGACCCTCTTTCTCAATGGTCAGCCTATCGGCCAAACGACGCTCAATAAAACTCAAAAATCTGTCGCGTTTCAGGTTCCTTCACACGCGCTTCGCGGGCAGGACAATATCTTAAAGCTAGAGCCTTATTTCGACACGTCGACGCTTAATGAGTGTGACGCTCAAACTTTTCGATCAAACGGAATTTATATTGGTGAGGGCTCAAACGTCACCCTAAGCCAAGATCGTGAAACGCCTTTATCCGATCTCTCACGGATGACGGCGACAGGCGCGCCCTTTTCGGATGCGGCCGGTAAAAACACTCTTTTGGTTTTACCTGAAAATGACGCTGATTATTTCGCTGCATTAGAGCTGCTGATGAAATTTGCTAAGAGTAGCGGTAACGCCTGGTCTGAAGCCGTTTATATACGGGGCAGCGAACAAATCGAAACATCGTCGGAGGGTCGAAATGTTTTATTTATTGTGCCGTCTCATGAGCTTCCGGCCTCTGCAAAAACCACTGCACCGAAATCTCTGATATCTGCTTTGCGTGGAAAACCTGAAAACGGAGAAAACCTTTTATCTGTTAGCGCGAATCGCTACACCTCCTCAAATAGTAAATCTGTTCATCAGAATTTTGTTATGAGAACAGCGGAGCATAACCGTATTGATCGCGGCGGGATCGCCGCGTTATTTGTGTCGCCCTATCAATCCAACAAAATGGTCGGCATCATTAGCGATACATCTGGGGCGCAGTTTGCGGAGGCAATTGAGACTTTTTCCGAGCCGGATCATTGGAATAAAATGCAAGGCCAGGTCGCGCGTTGGAATAAGAAGAGTGTTTTAATGACAGAGCTTTCTTCTCCCCTCCCCTATTTCGAGAGAGCACATATGCCAGATAGTGTCTCTAAGTTCGGCTTCTCGGCAGTTAAGCTTTCTAATGTGGTCTTCACACTTCCGGAAGTTTCCTTGCCCCATATAGGATTGCCCGAGGTGAATTGGGGGCGCGTCAAAAATACTATTCATTTCTGGGAAACGGAGGCTGAAACGCCGCCTGCCAATATCTCTAAAGCCTCTTCTGAATTAGATTTGAGGTTGATTGCAGATAAGCCGGTCACAGGCAAAAATTCTTCGCCAATGATTAAGCAAAACTGGGGGGCACGCCAATTCAGCGCTGCCGCCTTTTTGCTTATTTTGCTATTCGGATTGGCTCTCGTTTTTCTTGGCTTGTCTGAACCGCGCTCAAGAGCCAAAGAATATCGTTAGGTCCCATCACGTCGCGCGCGATAAGGGAAGCGATACCGTGACCTGAGTGCCCTCGCCGAGTTGGCTTTCAATATCAAACTCTCCGCTATGTAGCTCGGTTAAAGATTTTACGAGAGATAATCCTAACCCGCTTCCGCGCTCCTCGGAGGATAAGCCGCTGGCTGATTGCGTGTAGGGCGTACCAATCGTGACAAGATCTTCGGCGCTAATACCCTCTCCTTCATCCTCTACTCGCAATACAAGATAGCCGCCATTTGCGGCCGCCTTGATAGACACGCGCCCGCCCCGGTCTGAGAACTTAATCGCATTGGAGAGCAGGTTGAGTAAAATCTGACGTAAGGCTTTTCGGTCGGCTTCAACTATAAGCGTCTCATTTACATCCACGGACACATCCAACCGGACTTCAGCTGCATCTGCCGCCGGGCGGATCATTTTGACGGAACTACGAATAACATCGGCGGCGTCAAAACTGTCATATTGAAGTGTATATTTTCCAGCCTCGACTTTGGATAAATCCAGCACATCACCAATCAAATCGAGCATATGTTGGCCGCTGTCATGAATAAGGTCGGCATATTCTGCATATTTTGAAGGCAGCGGCCCAAAAAGTCGGGAGCGCATCATGTCGGAAAACCCAATGATAGCATTTAATGGGGTTCGCAGCTCATGACTCACCCCGGCGAAAAACAGAGTTTTATCATCTGTTTCCCGAGAGGCTATAGCGTGACTTCGGCGCAAATCTTCAATTCGGCTTTCTTCTGCTGTCCGGTCGATTGCGTGGAGAATCAGCCCTCCCTTTTTCTCCGGGGCCACATAGCCGTCCAGAACGGTTACATTGCCATCCTCATCCCGCACACTCAACCGTGTTGACCAAGATTGATCCGAGTCTCGAACCTTTTCACAGGCGCTCATAAAGGCTTCCTGTTCAGTTTTATCCTGTTCAAGAAGAGAGCTTATGGTTACGGGCGTCGCCAAAGAGGGTATATTGAAAACCTTTTGAGCCTCTAAATTTGCCGTGACTAGCTTACCGTCTTTTGCGAATTTCAAGACGCTACCTTGTAGCGCTTCGCAATCCGTAGGATTCGTATCTCCCTCGGCGGTGGCTTTGAGAAGATCATTGTTTCGGAGCTGCGCCGAAGAAAATAGCGTCCCCACGACAAGCGCTATCAACCCGATTATCCCTGTTTGTGTAGCCCACAAGATTTGTGAGGCGGTCAAAGGCGTCTCAGGAATAGCCCCCTGTATTAAGGCAAAATAAATAAGCCCTGCCAGAATAACGGACATAACCAAAGCTTCGACAATTTTCTCTTGTCGAAACAAGGCCGCCATGATGGGAGCGGCTAGAAATAATATCGCTAAAGGCATAAACCCGACAAACAAACACGCGACAATAGCCAAGGCGAGCCAAGACAAGAGAACAAGGATCTGCACCCATTCCTTATGAATACCGAAAATAAATAAAAGCGTGATTACTGCTGGAAAGACAGCGACCCCTGCGGGAAGGGCCAAATCTATCGGTGCAACACCTCGTAAAATCGCGGCGAGAAAGGCAGCCGCGATGACGGCAAGCCAAATCAAGCTCGGTACGGATACGGCGCGTTTAGTATCTGCGTAAGTCAAATGTAATCCTTTCGACCTCTAACATTATATAAAACACGTTTTTTGAGTCGTTTGACCAGCCAATTCGCGTGTCAGGTGTAAATTTTACTCAGGCTTCGGACACCGTCTTCCCCTTGTGAGAGACACCAAAGACCCCTATTTCAAACCTATGAGCGAAGATTTACCAGATGATATTGCAGAATTGATTTCCGATTTCGAGTTTCTTGAAGATTGGGAAGACCGGTATATGCACGTCATTGATATGGGAAAAGCTTTGTCTCCTTTGGAGCCCGCCTTGAAAACTGACGCGACAAAAGTCAAAGGCTGCGTCAGTCAGGTTTGGCTGGTGAGCGAACAAGAAGGCGAAAATGACCCTGTTCTGCGTTTTCAGGGCGATAGTGACGCCCATATTGTGAAAGGCCTTGTGGCAATTGTTTTAGTTATTTTTTCAGGCCGCAAAGCCTCCAAAATTCTAAGCCTTGATGCGAAATCTATACTTGGGAAACTCGGCTTGTCCGAACATTTGTCCCCGCAACGCTCTAACGGTCTGAACGCTATGGTCTCGCGTATAAAGGCGGAGGCCGAAGCGCTCGTTTAACTAAGCCTAGTCAAACACCGATGCAATCGATTCTGGCGTTATGCCCTCTTTCAGGTCACGGATCTCGAAATAGACTGCCGCCACCGAAGAGGCAGTAATGAGCACTGCAATGGCTTGAGCGGCTGCAGATGCTAAAGCATAAACAATCCAGAAAGTTGCGCTTCCTCCCGTTATGACTGCCATATTGGGATCCCCAAAAGGCACCGATAAAAGCGTCAGAAGAACGCTAATAACAGTCGAAATCACCCACAGAATAATAACGATGAGAAGCACCCACCGTTTATACCCTTTTGTAAGCTCCCAAGAGCGGCCAAGTGATTCTGTAACGCTGCGTTTTTCTACCAACAGCACCGGAATGCATACATACCACCCTAACAGCAATAGAAGTCCTGGGATCAAAAACAAAATAAAACCGAAAAACACGCCTAGCATATATAAAACAATTAATCCGATTAAGGGGAATAATAGGCTCAAAGACTTCTTCAGCGACAGTCTCAGGCTAACCTTTTCGCCAGCGAAATCTTTAAAACAAGCGTGAACGAGAACAGATTGAGCCAAAGCATATAATAAAAAGTATAACAGCCCTCCTCCCATAGCGCCAACTAATGTCCCGATGAGAAGGCCGTCATTCATTGTATTTCCTGCTAATATGCCTTCTCCCCCATAAAGAAGGAGCGGCCATAAACCGACAAAAAACATAGGCAGCCCAACAATGACGAAAGACAGCAATCCAAACTTCACAAAGTTATTTTTAATAGCGGAAAAAGTGCGTCTCAATACGCGGCCGACATCGAATTGAGGCTTTGGGTTTTGCCACTTAAATTGGGGCTGGTCGGAATTAATTGGGTCTGTCATGTCATCCTAAAGGGGCAGTTTTCTCTTTAGACACTATAGATATATCAATGTCTATTCTTTGAGTTCAATGTCCCAATAAAGATAATCCAACCAGCTATCATGCAGGTGGTTGGGCGGGAAACGTCGTCCCTGTGACTGCAGCTGATGCATAGTTGGTTGAAAAGGTTTAATCAGCGGGTGCATACCCGCTTCTTTCGGATGACGTCCCCCTTTTTTAAGATTGCAACTGGAACAGGCGGCAACGATATTTTTCCACGTTGTTTTTCCGCCAAGCCGTCTCGGAATGACGTGATCGAAGGTGAGTTCTGTTTCGCTATGGCAATAAACACATTCGAAACCATCCCGGAGGAACAAGTTAAACCGGGTAAAGGCCGGCGAACGATTTTGCGCAACATAGTCTTTTAGCGCGACAACGCTCGGCATTTGCATTTCGAACGACGCAGATCGGACGCATTGCTCATAATGATCAATGACGTTTACCCGCTCAAGAAAAACGGCCTTGATAGCATCTTGCCAGGACCAGAGAGACAATGGGAAATAAGAGAGAGGTTGGTAATCTGCATTTAGGATGAGACAGGGATAATTCCCTTGAGCAACAGGTTTGGCATCCGAAAAATTAATCTCAGCAAGGCTCATCAGACTCTCTCATTTTTAGGCGTAAAAATGAAAAAGTCGATCCTCCACCTAGGCTGGGAGACATTTTCGGAAATTTTACAAGGCAAATGACTGAAAGCACTCACTCCAGAAAGGCTAATCTGATTCTTTTATAGATAATCAGAAAGACAGAGATGTGACAAGTAGAAGTAACTTTTCTTACATATCCTGAATTAACACTAGGCTTTCTAGGGGATATCGTCTCATCCGGCTGTAAAATTTAGTCGTCGGAAGCGCTAAACTTCCCTTAGGAAGAGATATGCGACTCATAGGTTTATCTTTATTCGTCATATTGATGATAAGCGCGATTCCGCTTTGGGCGCAGCCGTCCCCATTTCAATCCGGCTCAGAAAGCCGTGAAGACACCCTAATTGACCTTACAGCGGCGTCTAAAAATAGATCCCTCATTCGGTTGCGGACTGGAAAGTCCAGTCAAACATTACAGGCGGGGGCCGGGTTGACTTTTAAATCCCTTTCACAGGGGCTTGGCACGATCTCTGCCCTAGCTATGGCTGCAAACGGGACACTCTATGTGGCTGACAGCTCGTCAGGTAGGATCTGGCGATTGCCAGACCGCAATCAAGATGGGCGATTTGATTCCAAACAGGCGTTACCGCAGCGATTTGATACGCCTTCGGGATTGGCTGTACATGAGCAAACTGTTTATGTGGCGGATCGCAATGCTATTTGGAGTATCGAAGGAGTTCATCCTCCCGTTAAACTTGCCGGACTTCTAAAAGCGAAATCCAAAGGCCAGCATCACCCCCTCACCATTTCTGCTGATAGAAAAACTCTTTTCCTCGGTTTAACAACCAAACAGGGAAAGGTAAGGGTTTTAGGCGTGGATATTCAAACTGGAGCCGCCAGGCTTTTGCAAGAAAGACAATCTGATCAAGATATTATTGCTTTGGGCGCTTTGGGGAGTGGGACGCCGTGGGTTGCCTTAGATCACGCCGTTGGACCATCGCTGACCCAGGTCTTTGATCTGGACAGTTCTCACACCTTGGCCTCATTGGCTTTGCCTATCGGAACGTCAGAATGGCCATCGGCCTTAAGCACGCATGTCATAGTCTCCCGCCTCTCCCCCGATGGATATGACGTTATAGCGATCCCTGCCGGATTAGGGCAAATTGAGGGGAAAGGCAGGATTATATTCTCCGGTTTTCTGAACGCCTCCCGGCGCGCAGCTTGGGGCGTGCCAGGCGCATTATACTTTGACGAAAATGGTCTCATCGTCGCCGATTCAAAAAATGGCGACCTCTACCGTTTAAGCGCCGACCCTGTTAAGTCGAGTGAAGTTAGCAAAGCCATCAGTCCCCCATCAAATAGTCAAACATTAGAATCAGATCCCTTAGAGACCACTATAGAGTCTCCTAAAATGCGGATATCCACCATTGAGGAAGGCAGCCAGATCGGGTCTGTCAGCACACTTAAACGCGGCTCATCCCTAGAGGTCGGCTCAACTATTATTCAAGATTACAAACCTCTTTCTCTGAATGAAGATGAGGTCAATACATCCAAGAGCGTAAATGGAGGAGACTTTACCCCCCAAAGGGAAAACACAGAAAAGTAATTATTTCACACCGGAAATGTTGAACTTCATATTGAGTTTCGACGCGAGCTTCTTGACCCTAAACTCAACCTGTTCTGTCAATAGGGCTCTTTCTTCCGGATCGACTGACAAGGTCAACACTCCGCCTTTATCCTCTAAAGTAAAACAGTCCAATAATTCCGAAGACCCTCCGGTTGAGACTATGCCCAAACGAATGGCGGCGCCAACCATGCCCGCAATTTCTTGCTGCTCCGGTGTGAGCAAAGTATCAATAATATTAGGCGTCGGCACCTCACGGCTGGCCGTATTGGAACGGAAAAGACAAAGCGCAAGGAACACCCGCTCGGCATGATATAGTCCCGCCACAGGCGCGTAGAGAACAGCAGCAAAAATCGCTTCGGCGCGGTAATCCGGATGTAAGTCTTTGCCGATACCCGCCATAAGGCAAGCAGCCTCAAAAATCCTTTTGTCATCGGCGGGATTAAACACCTCTGGCAAAAGCGGTCTCACCGGTTCAATAAAGCGGATAAGCGGGCGACCAAAATTCTCTGTTTGAAGGGAACCTTTGGCAAAAGCGCGGCAGCCGTCAAATAGCGGATCACGCTGCCTTTGCGATTGGGAAATAGCATTTTGCACAAGCCCTTCGCGCAGGCCCGCCTGCGAAATAACGATTTCACTTGGTTTGATTTTATCAATTAAAATTTCAAGTAATAGCGCACTATAAGGTAAGGTCTCCGCCCTTCGGCTTCGCATGCCCGGCCAATTAAATACGGCATCGCGGCCTTGGCCATAGGCCCAACGAGCATGTTTGACGGTTTGTTTTGGCGTCAGCGTATAACTTTGTAATGTTCGAAGCGGATAGCCGGATCGACTTTGATGGATGGATGCTAAATTTCTCCACGCCCCGCCAATCAGGTAGAGCGATTCCCCCCTGCCTTTTTTAAGCAATCCTTTATAGTCAGCCAAATGTTCTGCAATGGCTTCTTTTGCTTCACGGATGATATTGACCGACATCTCGGTCAGGTTCCCGCCCATAAGGTCAAATGGGCCAAGCGGGAGAGATTGTCGTTTGCCCACAAACGCCTCTTTTTCTCCTTGTTTTATATGAACCAGTTCTAGGCTTGCCCCGCCTAAATCAGCCGCTAGGCCTGAGGCGCGCGGGTGCATGGAAATCAGCCCCATAGCGCTGAGGCGCGCTTCTTCATCGCCGCTAATCGGCTCAATCGCCAAGCCCGTTTCTGATTTAATTTCCCGAATGAATTCTGGTGCGTCTTCGGCTTCGCGAAGAGCCGCGGTTGCTCCAAAAATCAGAGGAGGGAGACCTCGCGCTTTTGCAATACGAGTAAACCGCGATAGTGCCTGAAGCGTGAGGTCCTTTCCTTCTTCGGAAAGGCGGCCCGTTGATTTTAATGACCGTCCCAGACCTGCGAGAATCTTTTCGTTATAAATTGCGGTGAAATGCGACCCAAATACTTCGTAAATTACCAGGCGGACTGAGTTAGAGCCTATGTCAACGACGCCAACTTCCCGGCCTATAGCAGTCTTTTTTCTGTTCACGTCGACGCTTTCAGCTTTTCGGCAAATATAGTTTCAAGAGGAAGCGGCGCGTCATTATCCAAAGCTTGTCCGCGACCGGATAAAGACGGATTTTTCATAAAATAAGCATGGGCAGAAAATTGTTCGATTTCTCCTTCCCTGCTCAATCGCGTATATTTCCCTTTGGAATCAAGCTCCCAACTATTGGCAGTATCTATAAGATTTGCGACCATAATCTGATCCAGAACCTGCCCGTGCACCGTCGGGTCGTCAATGGGAATAAGAGTTTCAACACGGCGATCCAGATTGCGCGGCATCCAATCGGCGCTCGAAACAAAGACTTTGGCATCATCATGGGGCATGGCAGACCCATTTCCGAAGCAAATAATTCGGGAATGCTCTAGGAAACGTCCGACAATAGACTTCACTCTTATCGTTTCGGAAAGCTCCGGCACACCGGGACGTAGGCAGCAAATACCGCGCACAATCAAATCTATCTGAACTCCCGCTCTTGAAGCTTCATAGAGCTTGTCAATCATATCCGCGTCGACAAGGGAGTTCATTTTGGCCCAGATACAAGCAGGCTTGCCTTCCTTGGCTAAGGCAATTTCATCGTCGATATGACTATAAAGTGCATCTCGCAATCCCATTGGGGCAATTACCAATTTGGTCAGGTTTCGGGGTTTAGAATAGCTGGTGACATAATTAAATAATTTTCCGACGTCCTCGCCCATATCCGGATCGGCAGTGAATAAGGCTAAATCCGTATATATTTTCGCATTTTGAGCGTGGTAATTCCCTGTCCCAAAATGAGCATAACTACGAAGGCGTGATCCTTCGCGCCTTAAAACCAGAGATACTTTTGCGTGGGTTTTATAGCCAACAAAGCCGTAAACCACATGAGCCCCTGCCCGCTCCAGATCGCGCGCCCAGCGCAGATTGGTGGCCTCGTCAAACCGCGCTTTCAATTCAACCAAGGCGGTGACCGATTTACCATTTTCCGCAGCCTCTATCAACGCCGCGACAATCGGGCTATCTTCCGATGTCCTGTAGAGCGTTTGTTTAATTGCGACGACATTTGGATCTGCGGCAGCTTGTTTCAAGAACTGAATAACCACATCAAATTCTTCATAGGGGTGATGAACAACAATATCTTTTGCTGCAATTGCCGCAAAACAATCTCCTTCAAACTCCCTGATGCGTTCAGGGAAACGGGCATTAAATGAAGGGAAGAGAAGGTCAGGATTTTGCTTATTTATAATTTGAGACACATCACTCAGGCCGAGCATTTTGTTTTCATCCTGAATGTCTTCTTCCCAGCATTCAAAGCTGTCTATCAAAAACTCACGAAGTTCGGGGACAACGCCCTCTCCAAGTTCGAGACGAATGACGCGCCCACGTCTGCGTTTTTTAAGTAAAAACTCAAAATGACGCACAAGATCTTCCGCGTCTTCGTCAACCGCTATATCACTGTCACGTGTAATCCGGAATAAACCAGTATGCCGGACATCAAAATCCGGAAATAAATCTTGAGCAAAAGTCGTCAGAACATCTTCGATCAAAACATAATTTTGCCCTTTACCTCCGGCCTCAACCGGAAGGAAGCGCGGTACATGGGTTGGTATGATTATTAAGCCATACATAGGCTCGTCGCGGCCTTCCACATTCATAGAAAGCGCCATTCCGAAACCGAAATTGGGTAAAAATGGGAAGGGATGAGCCGGGTCGACGGCCAAAGGAGACAAGATAGGCAGTATCGAATCAACGAAAAGCGATTTGACCGCCTCAAACGGCTCTTTTTTCAGGCTGGACATTTTACGGATATGAATATTCTCTGAGGCGAGTTCGCGAACGAGTTTTGACCAACACGTTCCCTGACGCTTTACAATTTTTCCGGCCCGCCGCCCTATTTTTTCAATTTGCGCGTCAGGCGTCAGGCCGTCAGCGGATTTTGAGTGCATTCCGGCCAAAACCTGTGTTCGAAGGCCCGCCACACGAACCATATAGAATTCATCGAGATTGGACGCCGAAATGGAAAGAAAGCGGACCCGCTCTAATAACGGCACATTCGGGTTCTGCGCCTCTTCCAATACCCGTGTATTGAAAAATAGCCAAGAAAGTTCTCGATTGAAAAAACGTCTGGAAAGCTGGGTTGTCATGCTGTCTTTTAGTCAGGCGAAGCAGGAAAATATAGCCCTAAGCCGCATTAGCTATATGACAGTTTTATAACCGGTCTATGCGGCTTTCGCGTCCTGACTTTCGGCCAAAATGGTATAAAGCGCTTCAGCATTTGGGGCTGAACGAAGACGCTGGCGCATGTCTTGTCGGCGCAATAGTCGAGAGACTTTCGCCAGCGCCCGCAAATGAGACCCCCCAGCATTCCCGGGCGCCAAAAGAAACGCAACTAAATCCACATCCCGGTCATCCACCGCATCAAAATCCAGCGGGGTGGCGAGTTTAACGAACACAGCCGTGACATGGTCAATGCCGTCAAGTCGAGCATGCGGAAGAGCAACGCCGTTTCCAACCCCAGTTGAGCCCAGACGCTCTCTTTCCACTGCCGCAGCCACAATATCACGGCAAGCAATTCCTTTCGCATCAAGTTTTTGACTCTTGATAAGAAGGGCGGATATTTCCTGAAAAAGCTGTTTTTGGCTTCCAGCGTTCAAATCAAACAGAACGCCTTCCGCAGTAAAAAGCGGCGGGGTGGGCATGACGATACTCATATTCATTCACCGGAAAAAATCAAGTCGGTGAGAGTTATGCGCGGTCTCGCGCTCAGTTGCGCGCTCCCTTAGAGGAGCGCAATTCAAAGGTCAATAAAGGGCTTCAGCCCTATATTCAGCCTCGACTTAAACGCTTATACGCCTGCTCAATCCGGATCGACCCACCCAATATTGCCGTCCTGGCGTTTAAAGACCACATTCAATCCACCGTGGCGTGCATTGTGAAATACGACCACTCCGCTATCAGCCAAGCCAAGTTCCAACGCCGCCATTGAAGGCGTGAGCGTACGGATTTTACCTTGCTTTTCAGCAATCACCATAGGCTCGTCTTGATCCGGGAATTCTGTCTCATCGTCTTCATCCTCATCCTTTTGTCCGCCCGTAGGGTCTTGCAAGATGAAGAGGTTCATATTTTTGGCGGCCTTTTGTGCCTGAGAATGGTCTTTCAAGCGGCGTTTATATCGGCGCAGGCGCTTTTCAATATGTGTCAGAGCTTCATCCGTCGCGCCGTAAGCGTCCTGTGCGGCGCCTTGGCCTTCTAGCGACGCTCCACTGGGCAAATGTACTGAACAAACAGTCTTAAACCCGGTGCCTTCGCGGCTAACGGAGACATGGGCCTCCCCCTCACGGTGAATATACTTATCCATCATTTCGTCTAAACGTCCCGATATACGCTCTCTTAGCGCGGGGGAAACATCTATGCCTTTGGAAACGATTTGGATCTGCATAATTTACCTCTCTTAGTTATTATATAGATATACTGGTTAGCATAAAAAAAGTGCCATGACTGCCCCCAAACTTTTTTTACGCTTAAATTTTGTAAAGGCGTTTTGAGACTTATTTGAAATTTTGTGCGTATATAGGTCATGACGAACGCGGCTTTGAAGCAAAATCAAGATAATGCCCCCCCGTCAGGCGGAGCAAGACTTTCCGACTATATTCGGCAAGCTTTAGGGCTGATAACAGCTCCTTTAATGTGGATACTTTCTACCCTGTCGGTTTTCGACTCCAATGCCCGAAGCCCGAAAGGCCTTTCAGACATCAATGAAAACCTTCTGGTTCCTTTAGGATTTGCCTTTTCGATTTGGTTTCCAATTTTCGTGGGATGTATTTCTTATGGTATTTTACAGGCCTTCAGTACCAATCGAACACGAGACACATTTAGAGCGTCCGGATGGTGGGCAGGCTCAGGATTTGCATTGATCTGTTTGTGGTCTCTGATTTCAGCATATGCCCCCGCATCTTGGGTTCAGTTAGGAACAGCAATAGTTTTTATTCCCGCAATGCTCTGCCTGGTTAAGGCCATGCTCATTCTTACAAAGAAACACCAAGCTCTCAACAAGATAGAAACAATATGTGTTTGGCTGCCAATCAGCCTCATCGCCGGATGGACATCGCTAGCCGTGTTCCTCAACTGGACTCCAATTGTTACAAAATTAATGGGGAATCAGATTCCCTTATTGGTTCCGACGATTATTATGCTGGCCTTGGCTTTGGTATGGGCCGCCGCTGTGACAAGGAAAAGCAACGCCAATAGAGCATATGCATTTCCGATCATCTGGGGATTGAGCTTTGTTTTTGTAAAGCAAATTTTTGTGGCTCAAGACTCTCTTCTCACGGGTGGCCTCGCACTGGCCGGGGCGCTATTGATCATAGCTCTCGCCGCATTCAAACCCTCGAACCCTGTCTGGGGTATGACCTAACCGCCTCGAACATATTCATCTAGGCGTCACCACCGCCAAAACGCTTTGTCCAGTCCGCCACCGCGTCTTCTTCAATTTTTGAGAATAAGAGTTCCGGCGCGGCTATAGTGTGACCAATCGGCAGGGCCTCAAGAAGGTCTTTTACCTCACCAAAATTCCAACTGCGCCGATTATCCGGAACGCCAATCGCATCAAGAATTTTTGTGGCCGCCTCAGGAATGACGGGTTGAGCAATAATACCGAATAGCGCCACAAGATTAAGTCCGCGGCGAACACCAATAGCGGCCTGGTCTACATCCGTCTTATAGTGTGTCCAGGGCGCGGCTTGTGTGAGATATTCATTTCCGGCCGCCCAAATTGCGCGAGTTTCGCCCATGGCTTTGCGGAAATCACGGGACTCATAAAATTTGATGAGCTTTGGAAGGCGATCTGAGAGTTCTTTTTCGAGCCACTCTTCAGCTTCTCCCGGCTCCCCGCCCTCCGGCACCACCCCGTCAAACTTCCCAACACAATATTTAGTAATCCGGTTGACAAAATTCCCGAGAACATTGGCCAAATCAGAGTTGACTGAAGATTGAAAATCTTCCCACGTAAAGGCCGCGTCAGATCCTTCAGGCGCATTTGCCATAAGGTACCAGCGCCAGTAATCGGACGGGGCAATCTCTATTGCCTGATCCATAAAAACGCCTCGGCCCTGAGACGTTGAAAACTTGCCGCCATACCAGGTCACCCAGTTGAAAGCTTTTAACTGATCCACGAGCTTCCACGGCTCGCCGCTACCCATAATCGTCGTGGGGAAAGAGAGCGTATGGAAAGCGACGTTATCCTTGCCCATGAACTGAACATATTGTACGTCTTCCGCACCCTTATCTGTGCGCCACCAGCTCTCCCAATCGCCGCCATTGTCCGTGGCCCAGTCCTGCGTTGCGCCGATATAGGCGATGGGCGCGTCGAACCAAACGTAAAAAACTTTGCCCTCAAATCCCTTACGGATCTTCCCGTCTGCACCCGTCACAGGAATACCCCAATCCAAATCACGTGTGATAGAGCGGTCGCGCAGACCTTCATCCAGCCATTTAAGCGCGATTGAACTTGCTAGCGGCGGCCACCCAGTGGAATCGTTCACCCATGACCGCAGGCGGTCGCTCATTTTGGACTGCAAGAGATAAAGGTGATTTGTGTCGCGCACTTCAACGTCGTGACTGCCTGAAACCGCAGAATAAGGATCAATCAAATCGACCGGGTCAAGGAGCTTGCCGCAATTATCGCACTGATCCCCGCGGGCTTTCTCAAACTCACAATTCGGACATGTTCCCTCGACATAACGATCCGGCAAATACCGTCCATCCGCATTGGAATATACCTGCTTGGACACCCGCTCTTCAATCAAGCCGTTTTCTTCGAGAACTTGCGCAAAGTGCTGAGTCAATTTGGCGGTGGACGGGGCAGAAGAGCGCCCGAAATAATCATAAGAAAGGCCAAATTGATCGCCCGCCCGCTTTTGCGCCTCGTGCATTTTGTCGCAGTACTCTGCGACCTCCATACCAGCCGCTTGGGCCGCCAGTTCTGCCGGCGTGCCGTGCTCATCTGTGGCGCAAATATAGAGAACTTCATGCCCCATCAGCCGCATAGCGCGGGCATATATATCAGCGGGCAACATTGAACCGGCCAAATTGCCGAGATGTTTGACGCCATTTATATAGGGCAGAGCGGAGGTAATAAGAATACGAGCCATAATCTGGGCCTTCTAGCGCGGCACCCATTTCACGCAAGCCCAAATCTATTGCGGCACATGCCAAACCTGTTTTAGAAGGTCCGGACGTAAGAATTACCGCGCCCTAATACGAACTGAGGTTTTTTTACTTAAGGGCCAATATTCGACTTGCCAGACCGGCGCGACAAAGCTATTAGCCGCGCGCATCTTCCAGTGCCCCTATAGCTCAGCTGGTAGAGCACCTGATTTGTAATCAGGGGGTCCGCGGTTCGAGTCCGTGTGGGGGCACCATTTTCTAGCTTCACAAACTAGATAAGCTGCTGAAATCATTACATATTTGTCCCGGCTTGTCCCGCGACACTTAGATTTCCACACGCTTTGTGCCACAAATTGTGCTACAAAATGTGCTACAACATGCCTGTAATGAAACGCTTGAACCAATACCTTAAACGCCGCGGAGACCGCTGGAATTATCACCGAAGAGTCCCCTCAATATACCAATCATTCGATGCACGCGGTACAATCCGCGTTGCGCTTGATACAGCCTCTATTGAAATCGCTCGCGCAAGGCGGGACGCCTTAGCTAAAGCCGATGAGCTTTTCTGGCGAACGCTTCAATCCGGTAAGCCCAAGGCTCTTGATAGTTACGAGGCCGCAAAGCACCGTGCTATGTCGCGGGGCTTTGTGTATATTCCTGCTGAAGACTTAGCCGTCGAGGCCACACTAGACGAAATTCTAGACCGCCTAAAAAAGCTGAATGTGAAGGCCCCTACAGCAACATCAGATGCTGACGCTATACTTGGCCTAGTTAAGCCAACAGCTATACCAATAACTGAAGCGTTCAGCGTCTATTGTAACACGATTTGTGCTGCCGATTTAAAAGGGAAATCAAAGAGCCAAATTTCCAGCTGGACAAAGGTGAAACGACGGGCGGTCAATAATTTTGTCGCCATTTGCGGAGACTTGCCGATGGATGCCATTACGCGCACCCATGCCAAGCAAGTATATGGCTGGTGGAGCAGCCGTATAAACCCAACAGACGGATCCAAACCGCTTCACGCAAACTCGGCAAACAAAGACCTTACAAACTTACGAATACTGTTTGAGCGCTTCTGGGATTACCAAGGCGAAGATAAACGCGACAATCCCTTCAGAAACCTTCGCTTTAAGAATGTTGTCTACAAAGACATTCCAGCTTTTGAAAATGAGTGGATTAAGAATAAAATTTTGGCGCCCGGCGCACTTGATGAGCTGAACCTTGAAGCTAGGTGCATTGTGCTTGCGTTAATTGAGACTGGATGTCGTCCAAGCGAGATTGCCAATCTAAAGCCTGAGCATATCGTTCTTGATCATGAAGTCCCTCATCTAAAGATTCGGCCGCAGAAAAATCGTCAACTAAAATCAAAGTCAGCTAAGCGCGACGTGCCGCTTTTAGGTGTTTCACTTGAAGCTATGAAAAGATGTCCTACCGGATTTCCACGTTACCGAGAGAAATCTGACTCTCTATCCTCAACGCTTGGGAAATATTTCAAGAAACGAGAACTCTTACCAACGTCAAATCATCGTATTTATTCCTTCAGACACTCCTTTGAGAAACGGATGTTAGAAGCTGGCCTAGACTATGGACTTAGATGCAAGTTGATTGGCCATTACAACAATCGGCCTGAATATGGAGATGGTGGTTCACTCACATTTAGGCGAGATGAAATGTCCAAAATGACCCTCGATTTTACTCAGTTAAATTTCTGACGATATTTCTGTAGTTGGTCCTGCCGTGAATTTAACTGAAGTAGTTCCTTTTCGAGGCGCTCGAAAAGTGGCCATGCGTCTTCGCTATGGCTTTCGATTACCCATGTGAGTTTTGCTAAGCCTTTTTGAATTTCTGTTACTTTGTCGGTCACACTTAAGCTTACTCGAAGTATTCAAAATTCTTAAGGGTAATAAATTGGAGTAATCTGAGGTTTGCGAGTTTTTGCGTGTTAAATGGAGAATTAACTAAAAACCTAAATGGTAAACATTCTAAGGAATTTCACCCCTATAGCGGGCCTTACGGTGCAAAAAATCTTGCCATTAAGAAGCTGAAATAATGCATACTCCTGAAATTAGTTTACTTGTATTGCTTAGCGACAAGTGCAGCTTCCACGAACCATCAATCTTTAGTGATTTGCGTATAAACCCCATGCCATTCTCAAACAGAAAAACTTCGTTGTCCTCATTATTGACGTTGACCTCAATGTCATCCCACCAAAAATCTGGGACTAGGCCAGTACCTACAGCTTTCCCAATACATTCCTTAGCACAGTGTATTTTACCTAAATGCAAAGCGGGACTTGAGGATTTTCCAATTTGCATTAACTCGTTCGAATTACAAAATGTGGCCGCATAGATTTGCCCCCTTTTTTCATAAGAGCGCTGAATTCGTTCTATTGCACATATATCGGTTCCAATGCCGTATATCATATCCGGTTCACTACACTAATTGTCTTCCTATTATCGATGGATGTTTAGCTATAAAGTCTTTTACCTCGTTATTAATGCCCCACCTATCCGGAAAATATGGCTCTGGTAGTTGACTATAGTTTCGTGAGTATGATTGTTTAATTCTATTGCGGCCAGAAACCCCTTTGACCTCTGGATGCGCAACACGAGCATACTTTGATATCTCACAAAATAAGTTTTGACAGTCTATCGGTTTCAGTTTTCTTCCGAATAAAGGTCGGAACTTCACTTCGTATTCATTAAGGTATTTATCTTGGTTCGCTGTGACATGATATATGATCTCAGCAGGTTTATAGTTCCGATAATTATGGAAACATTTTGATATACCATCAATAGCTCCGGGGCCTGCAACGACAAATTCGTCTTCTTCAAAATTAAGTAGGCTGGAATAGTTTAAATCAATCGAAAATTGAAAAGCCAAAAATGGTCCTAAACCAGAATATGAGAGCAACAAATCATATACATCGCTCAAACCAGGTCTTTGACGTAGCCTTTCTGGAAGACTGTCCTCAATCATTTTTTTGAGAAGTGCCAGATGATTAGCAAATTTCCGATCATAGCCAAATTTTGGAGACGGCATTATATATGCCGCCGAATAGATAGGTATAGACTGCGCCATTCTCTCAGAAAGAACCTTCGCTACTCGGTCATAATTTATGGTTGATGCCTCAATCGGTTTCCCATTTGCTAGTTCAATCGATTCCCAAGTCTCAATTTTATTGAAAATTTTGAACAACAACGTTCTCAGAAATATATCATCGGGTCGACTTGACCTTTGAGGGTTGTACTGGATTTCTTTTATTAGGTATTGGCTTACTCTATCTGCTGCGCGATAAGCGTTAGTAAATCTATATTGTTGTAGAATTTTGTCACTCGACCAAGGTTGATCTTCGCCTTTCAATCTATTGTAATAGATATTTTGCCTTTGTGCTGCGAACTTCCAATAGGTTTCAAAAACCTCGGTCGTCTGTAGCTCTCTCACACTAATACCTATTTGTCGGTAGTGGTTTCAGAGGACTGTTGAACTACAGGAGTAACAGCTTCAACAGCAGGCTTATCTGATCCATTCATCATATTTTTAATTATAACAGAACCCAGTAGACCAAATAAAATTGTTGCAGTGACAAGCAACCTAAAGACCATTTTTTCTAAAGCATTTACTTTTGAATTTAGAGAACTCAAGGAAACGACAGTGTCTCCAAGCTTAGATATTATTTTAGGTGGCAGTCTATCATAGCCTGGCTGTACAGGTGTATCAGAATTGCCATCGAGATCAGCGTACCAAATATGGAAACATGCCTCTCCTTCGCTGAGCGTCACAGTTGATGGCCCAGCATTAAAAACGGCAAATACTAGCTTGCCTGAAAAACCTGGGTCGACATGAAAGCCTGAAACATTTACCAAACCTTGGAATTTGTATCTTGCCCTGACTGAAATAAATGCCAAAGCGTTTTTAGGTACAGTCACTTTCTCCTTTGTAAGTAGAAAAGCAAACTGACCAGGAGGTATTTCAAAAAATTGGTTATTTGCAAGCGCGATTTGACGATCTTTGCCTAGTCTTGATGGATCTCCATTAGGCGTAATGTAAACTTCATTTCCTATATGTAGAGTATAGTTCGCCTGCCCAACATCATTAAGATTATAACGATTGATCAGGCTAGGAAGCTCCGACTTTAATTTTTCATTGCTCCAGAACATTTATGTCAAAGAAATATTGAAAAAGGGGAATTTGCTTCAACTTGTGAAAGTCTAGACCTATATTCTTTTACGATATCTACATCCTTGTCTGCCGCATCACTCAATACCAATTTGAAGATATTTGCGTTAGCCTCCGTAAGCTTTTCACGGAAAGGATAGTTTTCGAGATGGTCCAAGGACTCACACGCCTTCGCCATCTGCCCAACTTCTGCGGAATAGCGCCGATGAAAGGACTGGTTGCTGCCTTGTGCTTTTTTAAGCTCAGACCCAACCGTTGCCAAATCATTTAGATTCAACATTTCGTCAGAAATAGACTTCCTCAAATCATGTGTAAGTGCGTTCGCGGTTGCAACTGAGATAATGAAAGCATCTGTTAGTGTTTCACGATGTAAAACTCTATCACTATCTTCGTGAGCAGCTACAAAACGCGCAGCATATTTTGCATTGTGAAGAGACATGTGAATAACGCGCTTGGTAGTGTCCAAAGATAAAATATCAGGGTGATAATCTTTATCATGGGTAAGCTGTTCTCTTTGCAGCTCATTTATGAGGTCAGCAGATTTCTTTTTAGTTCCCATAGCAATCTCCTTTCCTTTCAAGAATCATTCAGTGCCGAATCATTATGATACAGAGCTTCACATTCGTCTATAAGGGCTATGACGTTTTTAGTGGTCCACGTTCCCTTATTATCTGAACCAATATCGAGTTTAGCATA
Source organism: uncultured Hyphomonadaceae bacterium (assembly GCA_913058335.1). GTDB lineage: Bacteria > Pseudomonadota > Alphaproteobacteria > Caulobacterales > Maricaulaceae > Litorimonas. The sequence goes on along the minus strand of CAJXPX010000019.1, from coordinate 17,070 downwards.
AGTGGCGTTGATCGTTAATGGTCCTATGTTTTGTTTCGTCTCTCTTGAAACGAATAATAATAAATTGCTGAGACCTATCAGGTTGCCAAGCGCTCTCTGAATGTAGAAGTGAGACCTATAGGTAGCATTTAACCTCATTTGATCCACTCTTTTGTCACGTTTAAAGCTTACATGACTTAGACAAGGGCCACCATAATACCTCCCAGCATCCGTCGATGGGTCAAAAACAGATAAATCAGCCGCATCCTCCTCATCTTCAAAGTAATTTCTGCGAATATCTTCGGATGCATTGACCTCAAAACAGCTTTGATATTTTACCTTAAACCCAACTTTTTCAATTACCCGCTCTAACTGGTTGAAGGGTTTACCGTCAGGCATAATAAAATTAATCATCCTAAGCGCGTAAAGCCCCCATCCGTTGTGTTCATCATCACGCTCACTACGTATCTTTATAATGTCTCTTACATAATCCTCATATACTGCCTTTTTTCCTCCGCGCTTATAGTAAGACATCGGGAAAATTGTTTCAGCAACTGTAGCAACGGGCATACCCTTGTGTGTTTGGAGAAAGGCTTCAACCATTTTTATGGTAGCTTTATCAGCTTTGTTAACCACGGTAGGTTTTCTAACATGCAATACCAAATCGAAAAACTCTCGTCCTTTTTGCTTTGACAAAAAACGAACTGCTTTTAACCAAACCTCAGGTATCGTATCACCCTCAATTAGCTTTACTGACAAACCTTCATTCATGCGACTAGGCCTTTTTTCCGTTTCAAGCTTCGTGAAAACTTTCCGTTTTCTTTACCTCCAAGGTCAAGCATTACACCGAGCATTGGGTTTTCAGCAGCAAATGGGATTTCTGGATTTCGTTGAGAAATTAAAACTTCACCGAATTCTTTTCTTGGCGGTCGTACTACTACCCTGCGGTCAAAAACATTGCTCGAACTACATAACTGGGACAGCGTTTCATCAGAAACAACTTCAAACCCAACATCGCGAAGGGCAGAAACGTCCCATGCTGATTGAGGTATATTTCCTTCTGACAAATCAAGTCTCAACAAATCTTGAGTATCTGCTGAATAGTATGCGCCGTTATCCTTTTGACTCAGGCGCCAAACATTCGCCCAACTATTACCTGGGAGACTATCCGCAACAGTCGAACGTTTAATCAGTGCCACCTCTGTTGAAACTAATTCTTCAACAAATGTTTTAGACAAAATTTTATGGCTCAGTAAGCCCCAGCAGGTTGCTTCATAACTCGCGCCCATGCGCAATGAAAGCTGGTATACAATTTCAGGGTTTCTGAGATGACGATCTACTGTCCACTTTTGTGTTTGTATATGGTGTTTATATAACCATCTCGGCAGCATGAATTCTGCGGCGAAAGCATCAGCTGCCACTTCTTGAATTGGGTCACTTGATGGTGCATCCATTCCACCGCGGTAATTCAATCTATGGTCTATGCTTCCCTGATGTTCCAAGACGGCATGCCCGAGTTCATGAGCTGCGGTAAAGCGCTGTATATGAAGTGTACGGTTTTTATTGATCATTATTCCTTTTGATGGAAAAGGAAGGCAAAATCCTAATGCATCAAGCTTGTCGAAAACAAGCGGAATATTAAGCGCTTCAATTACTCCGAATACATCTACAAAACCTTGCTTGTTCTTAGAAAGGATGTGTTTAGAATCCAATCTCCGGTGGAGAGACTTAGCTTCTGCTATTGCTCCCAATCGAGCATCCTCATATCGAGTTCTTACCATGGACCTTCTCATTACTCAGGCCGATTTTGGAGGAATTTTGCGAAATCGAGTAACTTTTCCCTATCACCTTCAGACAGATCAGTCGCCGCTCTGGCCAATGCTTTAACATTCGTTGGTAATGGTACATCTGGTGCTGTACCAGTTAAGGACTCAATTGATTGTTCATAGAGTTGAGAGAATTGACCCAACTCTACAGCATCAACCTTCCTCTTACCATTTTCAATTTTCGATATCGCAGGACGCTTTAAACCTAGTGACTTAGCAACTTCGTCTTGGCTTAAATCCAAATATTCTCGCGCATTCTTAAGTCTTTCACCAATTTTTGCCCATTTAACTTCTTCATCACTCATTAGGAGCTAACCTTCGTTTTTTTGTTTTTCTTTTTTTTAGGAATTTTGATTTCACCAGAAATTACTTTACGTAATCTTGGGACCAAATGTGAGACAAGATCATCTAAATCATTGTACCCGCCTTTTCTAATGATTTTTGGAGGAACATCGATACCAATGACTTTTTTTGTTACTGCACTCGCATCTAAAACACGCTTGGAGTCGATAGCAGGTCCACAAGACGAAATTGTTCCGGCATCACCTTGCGGAACACCTTCTTCAATGCCTGCATCAATCGCTTCAATCTCTTCGTCATACCATTCCGACAAAGCATCAATTAGTTCGTCTTTTTTGGCATCAAACGCGGCCAATTCTTCTGTTTTATTTTCCAACATTCAAATTCTCTATTGTTCTATTATCGAACATATAGACATGTGATGTTCTTAAATCAACCCCTGGATATCTTTTTTTTGGGTGGGATAGATTAGACCGTCTGATGTACGCTTGGCCGCCATTGCAGAAATCATATATTTTCTTGGCACTACCCTCCCATTTTTAGTGCCAAGCAAAATTACTCTGAAGGTACGAGGGCTTTCCGAGCGCGCTTGAATCCATTGTCTGTCGCCAGAAATCCAGTAATCATAGACGGCACGAGTTCCGCAGGTTTGACGGCCTCTCCATAATTATCGCCGTAAATTTTAGCATAGTCCTCCAACATTTGATGAACCTCTGGTTCTAGGCTCACAGTCAGCTTAACGGGCGTCAAGTTTGGTAACTTCGCAATACGCAAAGTGGGCTTATTTGGTTTAGCCATTAGCGGCCTCCATTAGATAAATTGTAGGGTGATAGAACGAGGTCTCGATTGACGATGACACCAAGCTTCCAACCAGGACGAACCTTTAGCGTTGGCTTGCGTGATATAGCCCGCGTAACCACCCTTTGCCCCGTTTGGTTGATGGTGCGCTGCCCGCCAGAACGAATGGCTTCCGCAAGTTCATCTTCCTCGTCAGTGCCGAGTTCAGCGGTGATGGATAAAACGGATGAGAGAATCGCGGCTTTGAAAAGACTTCCCGTATGTCGATCGACATCATCCCGCAAACCTGCCTGACCAGACAAATCTACACCGGGTAAATTCTCTATGACGAGAGAAGAGCCGTCAGGACGTATAAGCCTGTTCCAGACAACAAGAGCACGAGACTGACCATCATCGATATCGCTATCGTAACGCCCTAATAGCCGAGTGCCTTGAGGCAGCAATAAATGCTGACCCGTAGGCGTATCATAAACATTCTCGGTGACCTGCGCTATGACCTGTCCCGGTAAATCCGAATTCAATCCAGTAACAAGGCTGGCTGGAATGATTGTTCCCGCCATAACTTGAAAAGGCGATACAGGCGTCCGCAAACTATGCGGATTATAAATCTCTGCATCAGTCAAATCTGACGTGAACGGATCACTTTTATCATTCGTGGTTTGGCCGCGCCCGCCTTTAGAGGAAGATTGAGGAAGTAAGCCATTCCCGCTTTGTCCCAACAATGCTGCCAATGCCGCGACTCCAGGATCAGCAAAGGTTGGCGCTGAAGCCTGAGCGGCCTTAGCGCTATCACCTCCGCCATCATTCGCGATAAAGAACAAATTCGACGTTCGCCCTGTTGGGGCATTTGATGAAGTCTGAGAGACTGTACCTCCATAGCGCTGCGCCGGAGCTGGCGCATATGAAGACGGCGGCTGATACCGGAAAGGATTGTCTGTTGGGATGTCCTTTGGCTTTCCATAAAGACCGGCCCCGATATCGCCAGGCAAAGGCGGCCCAAGTATGCCAAACTGAGGACTTGGCTCAACCTCGCTATAGCTTTCGGGAAGTGCATTCAAAGCATCAGGCAAGGCTTTGTTTGTGGTATTATAAAGCTCTTGAGGTGCAACCGCTTCGCTCTCTGGCGAACGCAAAGCAAAGCCTGCTGCTAATAGAATAGCCAGTGCCGAGCCTCCCAATAGCGTGCCTAAGACACGTTTGTTAAAGCGCTTGGCCGATGGCGGACTGCCTTTGATTTGAAGGGCTGCCGATTTTTTTTGGCCCGCCCCGCTCATGACTGGGTCCGATCAATGCGAACAACTTGTTGGTCTTTTTCACCGAGGCGAAGCTCGGCACGGGCAAATAGACGGTCCACCACATAGTAACGGCCTTTAACCCGGTAGTTGACAAGCTGGGTTTCACCCTCGCTGCTGACCACAAATAAGGGCGGCGCTTCACCTTGGTCGATACGCGCCGGGAATTGGATGTAGACTTTGCGGCCATCATCGAAAGCCCGAAGTGGACGCCAATGCGGCGTGTCTCCATCAATCTCATACCGAAACTTCAACGCATCCACGGATAGCCCTATTGGGATAGCCCGAGACGGCACAGCTGTATTGGAGCCAGTAAATGAAGCTGGCTTAGCTTTCGCCACCAACGACTTCGATAGGCTGATTAGCCCCTGAAGTGGATAGCGCCATGACACTGCCGCCATATAAGTTTCTCGATAAGAGGTAAGCTCGGCGTGATAGACGCGCTCTGATGTCGTGATGATGAGGTTTGTTGTTAGGCCGCTCTTGATGGGCTTCACCAGTATATGAACCTGCTCGGTCTCACCTTCGCCGGAAAGCGTATCGCCTAAAATCCAATTCTCAGTATCACCCGCTGAAACGGAGATAAGCCGCTCGCCAGACCCAAGCGCAATATCCGTCACCTGCTCAGGCGCTGTGAAGACTTGATAGAGAGCGCCTTTGGTGAAGGGATAAACCTGTATCGCATTTACATAGGCATCAGGATTAGGCCCGACCTTTGCGCCTACATTGGCAGCATCAATAACCTCATGCGGCTTTCCCGCATTTTGGCGATGCGGAATATAGCTCTCTCGTAGCTTAAGCTGCCCCGGTAACGGAACCGCCGTGAAGCGTTCGACAATAACGGTTTCTGGTTTTTGAGGCCCATGCGTAGTCTCCGTAATTTCAGGCTGAATGATGGCCGACTCAAAGATTGCATCATCCAATTTAAAATCGGGCACGGTTGGTTTGGATAGATGCGAGCATCCGCTCAAAGCGGCTGAAGACAGGATAAGGGTTAAGGCTAAAGCTCTCATGGCTTGGCTCCTTGTGTTTGGGTTGGGATGGAATGGTCTTGTGACCAATTGATTGCGTGGACATAGAGGCCCAAGGGATTGCGCTGGAGCGTGGCTTCATCACGAGGCGGGTCAGTCACAACGGTAAGCTGCGCCGTATGAGACGAGCTTCGCTGCTTTACGCCCGTTCGAAATTCTGTCTCTCGCCAGCGAACTTCAAATGTCGATTCTGATGAGCGAACAACGCTTTCAATAGCAATCGAAACAGACCGCACCCCGACTTCGGCGAAGGGATCATTTGCCGCTGCATAGTCTGACAATGTGACAGCCGCGCGGCTCGTCGCAAAGTCATATGCATCTAGCCAGTTTTGACGAACAACGACCGGGTCAGATGAAATGCCCCGCGTCTTGCGAATGAAGTCCGCGAGCTGAAACGCGATTTGCGCGTCAGAGGGCACATAGTCCTGCACGGTAGGCGTTACGCCCCGCACTTCGCCCGTCGTGTCGATTTCAACGACATAGGGCGTGACTAGGCTCTGCGTGGCTTGCCATAGCATTCCGCCAGAAAGAACGCCTGAGACGCCAAGCGATAAAAGCGTAGCGAGCCGCCAGTTCTTAGCTTGCACGCGGGCCGAGCCAATTCGCTCATCCCAGACCTGCGCTGCCTTTTGATAAGGCGTGGTTGCGATAGGCGTTTTCCCATACGCATTTTGTTGTCTTTTCCAGACCATTGTAGTCTCCTTTATTTATTCATCATCTTTGAGTTTGGGGCCGGAAGATGCGCCGCCGCTATCACCGCCCCTTAAGGCATGAAGGGCTGCGCTTTCCGCGCGGTGAGAGTTGGAAGAGGATTTGGCTTTCTTCGCCCAATCAGGGGCTTGGTCAGCGCCCCCGCCGCTCGCAGCCTCCGCAGCGCCTGAAGTCGCTCCGCCTTTGGCTGGCCCCATAGAACCACCCGTGCCTGTGATTGCGCCGCGCGCACCTTTGGTAGATGCCGATTTGAGCGCGCCGCCCGCCTTAGAGACTTGGCTTTTGGCCGCATTGGCCACTGTGCCCGCTCCAGCTTGCGCGACAGCGCTTAGACCTGCGGCTGCGCCTTTGACGCCTCCCGCACCGCTTGCAGCTTTACCCATGGCAAAAGCCATACTCGCGCCGCCGCCGAGCGAAGCACCCGCTTTTGTCGCGCCCATGGCCGCTTTACCTGCCGCTTTAGACGCGCCGAGGGAACCTGCTGCTCCAGCCGCGCTTGCGGCTCCAACAGCGGCAACCGTTCCAACCGCTGCACCTGCACCCAGTTGGGGCGCGCCTGTGACAAGGCCCGTCGCAATACCAGGCCCAAATAGACCCAGAGCAAAAAGAGCCAGACTTGCGAGAATAACGCCGCCTGCATCTTCAAGGGACACATCACCGGAAAGCCCTGATGTGACTTCTGTGAAGAGCGTTGAGCCAATGCCGATGATGATAGCGAGCACCATCACCTTAATGCCAGAGGAAACCACATTGCCAAGCACGCGCTCGGCCAAGAATGATGTCTTATTCCAGAGTGCAAAGGGCACGAGCACAAAGCCTGCCAATGTTGTTAGCTTGAACTCAATGATCGTGACAAAGAGCTGTATCGACAAAAAGAAGAAGGCAAAAATCGTAATCAGCCAAGCCAGAAACAAGACTGCAATCAAAACGATATTGACGAAGAATGCGACGGGGCCAGTAAGGTCTTTAATCGTGTCTAAGATTGGCGACGCAGCATCAAATCCCGTGCTGGCAATAAAGCCGGGACGCATGAGATCAGAGGGCGTTAGGCTTGTACCCGTTGCCTGCAAGCCAAGCCCCGAAAAGCTATCAAAGATGATCGTCGCCAGAAATGCGAAGTTACCAATGATGTAGGCAAAGACGCCGATATAGAGCACCTTCTTGATGAAGCGCGCCATGATGGTGCCATCGGACGACATCGCCCAGAACACACCTGCTAAGACAAGATCAATGACAATTAAGGTCGCGACCAGAAAATCTACTTCTGACCCTAGAAGACCAAAACCTGAATCAATATAGCTTGCGAACGTGTCCATGAAGGTATCAATCACCGACATGTCAGAAGGCGGCGGAACGGGCGGCGTAACTTGTTGAATAGGTATCATCTTAGCCGCCCCGGCCCATAAAGGCCTCATGGCGGGCTGCGCCTGCTTGCTCTGCATAGAGCGCACGCGAGCGTTCAATCGCTTCGGCCCGATATTGCGCGGCCATCAGCGTTTGCATCTGCATGGTCTGCTTGGCTGAAAGCGCTGTGATTTGATTGCCCGCCTGAACAGCCGAAAGTTCTCCGGCTGAACCTTGCGAGGCATTCATCAGCACATTTAACTGGCGGCTATCTTGCTCAACAGCTTGAGTGATCTGCGCCTGCATTTGAATGCTATCGCGAAAGGCCATAATTGCGGCGTCTTGCTGCGCATCTGCAATCTGGGCCTGCTCAGTCACTGACCAGTCCGCATAAGCATCCGGGAAGTGCATCTCAAAGACGCGCTCAATTTCATCAATACGGTAGGTTAGTCCCCGCGCTTGATGGGTGAGACGGTTTAACTCTGAGAGTGTACGCTCAAAGTCCTCACCAACATAAATCCCAAGCCGCGTCATTTGCGTGACTTGGTTGCGCAGCATACGGGCTTGGTCTGTGACCTGCTGTAGCGTGCGCGTCGCGGTGAGCGCATTTTGAATGAGGTTCGTCGGGTCAATCACAATATCGCCAAAGCCAAAAATAGCATGGGCGGGCGCAGCGAAAACCATAGGCATAATCGCGGCGGTGATAATTAGAGAACGAAGTTTTTTGAGTGTGCGGCGCATTAGGCAGCTCCTGTTTTGGATGTTGAAAATTCGGGGTGTGTGGCGAGAAGATCAGCTGCCCATTCCAGCTCGCGCCTGACCAACCATTCATTGGCAAAATCGGGAAAGACAGAACTCTCGTGAATGCGGCTGGCGGCCTCAATGTCAGCGACTGAAGACGCGCCGCAAATACTCAAAGCGATTGGCCCTAACCCTAAATCAAAGACGCGGTTTCCTGCGCGGCTCTGAAAATAATAATCCCGCTTAGGTGTAGCATGAGCGATGAGCTGGACTTGCGTGTCGTTAAGACCAAAGCGGCGATAGGCTTCCAGCTGCTGCGGCTCGCTTGCGCGTGCATTGGGCAGAAAAATGCGAGAGGGGCAGCTTTCAATCAGTGCAGGTGCGATTGATGAATTTGCGACATCAGCCAAAGACTGGGTCGCGAAGATAACCGAGACGTTCTTCTTTCGAAGAACTTTAAGCCACTCGCGGATGCGCTCTGAGAAAACAGGGTCATCTAAAAAGACCCAAGCTTCATCGAGCACAAGCAATGTTGGCTTACCGTCAAAACGCGCTTCGAGCTTATGAAAGAGATAAGTCAGCACCGGCAAAGCGAGCGCCTTGGAGTGCATCAACTCTTCCATCTCAAAGCACTGCCAATCAGCATCAGATAGACTGTCTGTGTCTGCGTCTAAAACGGAACCATGCGGGCCTTCGAGGGTGTAAGGCTGAATAGCTTGGCGAAGATTGGCCGACTGAAGCAAAGCCGATAGGCCTGTCAGTGTGCGTTCCTCCGCTGGTGCCGTTGCGAGTGAAGACAGCGCTGACCAGACAGTCTCTTTGACCTCTGGCGTAATCTCGACAGTTTCATGCCGAAGTAAATCTAGCACCCAGTCCCCAGCCCAATTCAGCTCAAAGGCATCATCGATATGGCGCAAGGGTTGAAAGCAAAGCCCGGCTTCACCGCCCAGCTCATAATGCTCGCCCTTCATGCCAAGCGTCGCGACTTTGGCGCTGCGGCCCTTATCAAAGAGGAACACTTGCGAGTCTTCATAACGGCGGAATTGAAGCGCTAACAAAGACAGTAAGACTGACTTACCGGCGCCTGTCGGGCCGACAATCAAAGTGTGTCCGACATCGCCTTGATGGGTAACGAGACGGAACGGTGTATGCCCCTGCGTTGTCGCGTGAAGCAGCGGCGGACCGCCAAGATGTTCATTCTGTTTGGGGCCTGCCCAGATAGCCGAGACTGGCATCATGTGTGAGAGGTTCAGTGTATGAATAAGCGGCTGGCGGACATTGGCATAGGCATGTCCCGGAAGTGAGCCAAGCCAGGCTTCAACGGCGTTCACGCTTTCGCGGATTGTAACAAAACCTTGTCCGCTAACGATTTGCTCAATGGCTTTTGCGCGCTGCTCAACAACGTCTATGTCGTCGTCAGAGACGATAATGGTCTGAGTGACATAACCAAAAGACACATGGTCCTGTCCCAGAAGCTGAAGCGCTGTGTCTGCATCTGCGGCTTGGTTATCTGCATCTGTATCGACAAGCACTGAAGCTTCATTGGTCATCACCTCTTTGAGGATGGCCATTACGTTTTTGCGTTTAGCAAACCACTGGCGGCGATAGCGCCCCAAGACTTTTGTGGCTTCAGGCTTGTCCATTGGAAGAAACCGCGTCGTCCAGCGATAGGGAAAACCGAGAGCATTGAGGCTATCCAGCACCCCAGGTTCAGTCGCGCTTGGAAACCCCATAAGCGTAATCGCGCGAATATGCTGCTCGCCCAGACGCGGCTCTAAACCTCCGACAAGCTGCGTGCCGCCAAGAACGGCATCAAGGTGCATAGGAATGTCAGGTGTTCGCACCGATTGACAGGCATCAGGCGTCAGGCAGTTTTGCAAAAACGTCAGAGTTTCATCATCGGATAAGAATTGAGCGGCTTGGAAGACGCTAGAGAATAAATCATGCGCCGCGTCTGTATCACGAATGAATGCCTGCAAATAATTATAGCTGGCTCCAACTTCTTCTTCGTCTTGCGTATCCGTCTCGACAAAGAATTGCTCAAGTTTTCCGACTTTATCGGCTGGCGGTAGGAAGGTGAATGTAACGTGATAGACTGACTCAAAGAGTGAGCCTGAAGCTTCGTGAAGACCGCGGCGCTCTTGCTCAATAAGCCAAGCTAAAGGATCCCGAAAATCGCAATTGGCATAAGGACGCGCATCTCGGCGCGAGGCTTCAAAGTGTAGCGCCCAACCAGAACCGAAACGGCGAAGCGCGTTATTGACCCGCGCGCAAGTCGCAACGAGTTCATTAGGTGTGGAGCTATCAAGGTCAGGCCCGCGAAAGCGCATTGTGCGCTGAAAGCTGCCATCTTTATTCAAGATGACGCCGGGCGCGATAAGCGCCGCCCATGGCAAGTAATCTGCAAGCTGGGCGGATTTGCTTCTATATTCTGAAAGGTTTAGCAAGGCTGCCTCCTATGAAAGATATGATTTTTGACGAAGGTGACGGCGCAGCACGTCGAGGAAGAGCGGATCACGTTTGGCCGCAAAAACGCAGGCCGTTTGGCTCAGTGTCCAAATGACTATGCCTACGGGCCAGAGCTGAAGCCCCAGACCCAGAGCTGCTGCAAGCGTTCCATTTAGAATGGTGGCCGCACGCGGCGCACCTGCCATCATGATGGGCTGGGTGAGCGAACGGTGAACCGGGATTCTAAATCCATCTATGTGCTGCGCCGTGTCCATTAGATGACGGCCCCGCCGCCAAAGCTAAAGAAGGACAGGAAGAAGCTGGTCGCCGTAAAGGCAATCGAAAGTCCGAAGACAATCTGGATCAGCTTACGAAAACCGCCGCCCGTATCGCCAAAGGCTAAAGCCAGACCTGCCATGATGATGGCCATCGTGCCGACGATTTTGGCAATTGGGCCTTCTACGGATGAGAGGATTTGAGTGAGCGGACCTTCCCACGGCATACCGGAACCGGCGGCATGAGCAGGACTGGCCAAAGCGATAAAGGCCAGACCAAATGCAGCGCCAATGGCGGCTTGGCGGAAGTGAGGGTTACCAAGAACATGTGAGCTCAAGGCATGACTAGAGAATAGGGTCAAAATAGACTCCTTTTTTGAAGGTTGATTATTGAGAGATGAAAAGGCTGAAACCTTGCGCTTCAGCCGCTGATATTAGGGAGGGTCAGGCACCATTGGCCTAAGCCGATAGGTTCCGTTTTCTCCATTACATCCGAGAACTTCGAGTATGTCCGTGACCCGCCGAACGCCTCCATGGTTCTCGATCCCGACAACGATATTGACCGCTGCGGAGATGAGTTTGCGCGGCACATTGGCCGTGACTTCGCCGACAAGCTGCTCAAGACGGTCAAGACCATCTGCAGCGCTATTGGCATGAACTGTTGCAACGCCGCCGGGATGTCCCGTCGACCAAGCTTTTAATAGATCAAGCGCTTCACCGCCGCGCACTTCGCCAACCACAATACGGTCTGGTCGCAGGCGTAATGTCGAACGCACGAGGTCGCGCATGGAAACACTCGGCTGGGTACGAAGCGACACACAATCTTTGGCCTCGCATTGTAGCTCGCGCGTATCTTCTAAAATTAGAACGCGGTGATCTTCACTAGCAATCTCGGCGAGCAGCGCATTGGTCAGCGTTGTCTTCCCTGAACCTGTTCCGCCGACAACCAAAATATTCTGGCGGTTTCCAATGGCGGTACAAAGCGTGCTAGCGGCTGCTTTGCTCATCGTTTTGCTGATGACGTAATCCTCAAGCCGAAAGACCTTTGCGGCAGGCACGCGAATGGCGAATGAGGGCTGCAAGGCCACTGGCGGCATTACACCCTCAAAGCGTTGCCCCCCAATCGGCAGTTCAGCGCTTACAATTGGGGTCTCGCGTGTCACGTCAAAACCAGATAAAGACGCAATCAGCCGAATTATCCGTTCGGCTTTTTCAGCAGGCAAAATGAGACCTTGTGGCTCGCGGCCAAGACCAGCGCGCTCAATCCACAATTCCCCATTCGGGTTTTGCATAATTTCGACGACGCTTGGGTCGGCTAGTGCGTCACAGATTACAGAACCAAGCGCAGTTTTGAGCATGGCGTCGGTACGGGAACGACTCTGAGAGTTACGCTGTGTCATGATGAGCCCCCACTGTGTTTTTTGGGCGGATTTACCTGTAAAGCATCCAAGTCCGCTTCCGTGAAGAAGTCACTTTCCGCCAAGAAGACATCTTCAATCCCCGTGAATAGGTGACGGTTTTTATTGGACAGAATGACTTTTAGGGCGTTGTAATATCCGTCAAATAGGATCTCTCCTTCAGCCTTACTGGCTGCGCGCTTATCGGCTGGCGGCGGCGATACCATTGTTAAAAAGTAGCGGACAAAAAGAGCGTGACTCTCTGTAAGCACGATTAGTCGCTGGCGTAGCCTCTCTTGCTCTCGGTTCATTTGGTCCAAACGGCGTGTGAGAGGATTATTACGAACGGCTTCCGCTTCCGGCGAAAGATAGAGCCGAAGGGCATTATTTATAATTTCAGATTTGCTTGTTTTTGGATGCGTCGTCGCATTTTCCAGACGCTGATAAAGCGCTTTGGGCGTATAAGCTGTGACACGCGTTAGGTTCTTTTTCATCGTGATAGCCCCGCAAAATCTTGGCCCGGTGTTGCGCGGTCTACAATGTCTGTGTCGCGCGCAATTGTAGTGCCTGCTACCGCTTCATATTGTTCCTCAAGATCAACATCTCCGAAGGAAACAAGAGACTCATTTTCGAGACCAGTTTTAGGCTCAGTTTGTTTTTCAATCTCAATCTTACGTTCTTTGCTACCATCAGAACTCTCATCATTCTCGACAAGTTCAGCTTTGAAAGTCTTCAGAAGGTGATCATGCACCTCCGCTTTTATGAAGCCCCAATCATCTTGGCGCGGGGGAGGACAATCGCCGTAAGGATGATCGGGGCCATTCAAGAGCGGCACAGGGGAAACGCGGCTCTTGAAATTCTTATCTGCATAATATCTGATTTTAGTCGCGCGAATGGGCGGAACGCCTGACACAAGAATGATTTCATCTTCACTCGACAATTGCATGACCTCGCCCGGCGTCAGAAGTTGGCGGGCAGTCTCTTGGCGAGATACCATGACGTGACTTAACCAAGGCGCGAGGCGATGACCTGCATAATTTTTCATGGCGCGCATTTCAGTCGTTGTCCCAAGTGCGTCGCTAATCCGCTTAGCCGTGCGCTCATCATTAGTCGCAAAAGCCACGCGGACATGGCAGTTATCCAAAATGGAATTATTAGGACCGTAAGCCTTCTCAATCTGATTGAGGCTTTGGGTAATCAAAAATGCACGAAGGCCATAACCCGCCATGAAAGCAAGCGCGCTTTCAAAAAACTCCAAGCGGCCTAAAGCAGGAAACTCGTCGAGCATAAGCAGCACTTGGCGGCGCGCATTGCCATCAATCTCGCCGCCGAGCTTTTCCGTTAAGCGGCGGCCAATTTGATTAAGGATTAGACGCACCAGAGGCTTTGTTCTTGAAATGTCAGAGGGCGGCACAACAAGGTAGAGCGAAACGGGTTTGTCTGCACTTACCAGATCTTCAATGCGCCAATCACAAGATGAGGTCACCTCGGCTACGGTCGGGTCTCGATACAATCCCAAAAAACTCATCGCCGTTGAGAGCACGCCAGAGCGTTCATTTTCAGACTTATTGAGGAGTTCACGTGACGCCTGCGCGACAACGGGATGAACTTTTGGGGTGGCTGCATCACTGCAACCGAGGTGATTAGTGGACATCATCGCAATCAACGTCTCTTTGAACGTGCGCGACGGGTCAGATAGAAAGGAGGCAACGCGAGCAAGAGTCTTCTCTTCTTCGGCGTAAAGAATGTGAAGGATCGCTCCAACCAACAAAGCGTGACCCGTTTTCTCCCAATGGGAGCGTCGCTCTAGAGCGCCTTCTGGGTCTACCAGTATATCTGCGATATTTTGGACATCACGAACTTCATTACGGCCCTTACGCACTTCCAAAAGTGGGTTATATTTCGCGGACGCAGGATTAGTTGGGTCAAACAGGATGCAATGTGAAAAGCTTGAACGATGGCCCGAGGTCAGCTGCCAGTTCTCGCCCTTAATGTCGTGAACAACTGTGGAGTGAGGCCAAGACAGCAAAGTCGGCACCACAAGACCGACGCCTTTGCCGGAACGTGTCGGAGCAAAAGTCATAACATGTTCAGGGCCTGAATGACGAATATAGTTATTATCTGTGCGCCCAATAAAGACACCGTCTTGCTCAAAGAGGCCCGCTTGCTTCATATCTTTATCATTAGCCCAGCGCGATGACCCAAAGGTCGTTAGCTTCTTGGCCTGGCGTCCACGCCAAACAGACCCGATGACAGAAAAAGCGACGCCGAGGAAAGATGCACTAATCGCAATCTGCCCACCCTGCGCAAAAACGTTTGGTGCATAAGGTTCAAATGCATACCACCATTCAAATAGACGCCAAGGATAGTAGACAGGCGTATCACTAAGAATAAACCAAGGCTGACCCAAATACGGGTCAAACTGAAGTTCAGTCGCCACCCATTGTGTTGCGCCCCATACGCCAGCGCCTATCGTTGTAAAGACGACTCCGACTTGGCCGATGAGAATTGAATTGGGTGACATGAAAAGCCTCGTTGTTGTTTCGAGACTTAAGGTCAGGGCAAATGCAAAATTTATCTAGGTAGGAAAGCGTGGGGAAATTAGAGGGTTTAGAGACCAAAAAAGTGAAAGACAGACCCCGCGAGATTGCGCGTGATAATGCGGGGTATTCTAGCGCATATTAGAGCAACACAGATAGACAAAGAGACAGCAATAGACTTTACTTAACGCGAAAGTCCTCTTTGCTTCGTAACATCCCAACTAATTCCTGATGCGGAGATTCGGCCCTTTATAGACCTACCCAATCCCCTCTCCATTACGGGGCGCCAAGGCACGAGAGTGAAGTCTTTCGCGCGTTCTATAACTGCAAACTTCCCGCTCGGCCGATCAATGGCTTCACGGTAAATACCCTCCACAGTCCGGCTTTCACTTAATGCCGCGTAAGGCTTGTTCATGGACTCCGAATACCCTTTTGCGGCATCGCGAAGGTCCATCTGCCGTAAATCTTTCAATACTGTTTCAGGTAGCCGTCCTTCCTGTGAGAGCTTATGGCCCATTTTTTCCAAGACCATTTGGCGTTTTTTTAAAGCATCTTGAAAGGTAGTATTTCCAAGCCCGCTTATGCCTTTTTCGCTAAGTCTCTTATCTAGCCAAGTCGCGCCTCTTGCGCGCTGCATCTCAGGTAGCGTCTGCGTGCTCTGCCGATAAATTTGTGTTGGCAGCTTCACAGCTTTGTCAGCTTCATAATTTGAGGCGCGCTCAAGATAGTTATCTGGAATGTGCCATGTCCCATCTTGCCGACGCGTCACAAGATTTTTTCGTCTTAAAGCTTCAAGCCGCCTAACGTGGGATTGCGCATAGGCCGGGGAAACATTTCCGCCTTCTGTAATATGGCGCACTTCGCTGTAAGTTCCGTTATGAGATTTGGCGAAGTCTGAGATTGAATGATCAATTTTTCTCGCCCCCAGTTGATGAGGCTGAAAAGTTATAACCTGACCTTTTTTCAAGGTTTCAAATGTTTCGCTCTCAGAGACCTTCGCATAAATAGGCTCGCCGTGAAGTGACTGGATAACAACAAACCCACCTTCACGCGTATCATCAGGCCTTCCAAAATTCTGCACAGCGCCTGTTATGGGCTGAGCTGTTAGGCCGTTCGGGTCAAAGCGGTTGCGTTCCGTTACAAGTCCAACCGAGTGTCCAGTTTGCTCTAAACTTCGGTGGATAGCTTTCACCATTTGGGAACGCTCATTCATATCGCGCAATGTATTTGTGAATGAGGGGTCAACAGCCCAGCGGCCTGAGCCTAGCCTTTCTGCCAAGCCCATCTTTTCCAGAACGCGCAATCGCCTGACCTGTAACTGTCGATGCCAGACCCGCCCTTTGGCAGCAGGCTGACGCATATCGATAACGCCGTCCTTAATTCTTTTGCGCAATGAGTGATCCAGTCCAGTCGCGCCTTTCGCCTGTATGCTATGTGCCATGCGAACGCGCCCCTCCATTTGGCTCACGAGGCCAAGCTCTTCGTAGACAAGTTCTTGGGCGCGCTCTCTTAAAGTATGAGCAATATACTTTTTCGGGATGACGAGATCTTTGCCGTTATCCCTTACGCCTCTGATAATGAGATGCGTATGAGGTTGGCCCGTATCATAATGATTTGCCGCGACCCATTTGAGCTTCGTGCCTAAATCATTTTCCATTCGCGAGACGAGGTCCCGCGTATAGGCTTTGAGGTCTGATAGTTTTTGCCCATCCTCTGGCGAAACAATAATCCTAAAATGATGTCGATCTGTCTTACAGCTGTCAGTGAAAGCCCGCAGTGCCTCTTTTCGACTTTCGCCGCTTTCGAGATCTGTTTGGTCAACGTCAAGCAAGGCTGGCTCTTCAACGCCGCGTCCGTAAACTTGCGCGCGCTTTCCGTCTTCATCCGTACCGTCGCGCTGAATATAATCTATGTGCTTTCTAAATGCGGCAATGCCTGATTTTGCCATCGTCTTGATTGACGCTTTCACTATGACGCGGCGATGAAAGCTCATGGCCTTCACAGACGAACCTGAAGATTTACTGTAAGCCGCTTTACGCCGCGTGGCTCTCGCCCCGCGCGATACCTGCTCAAAGAAACCAACAGCACGCCGACTGCCTGAGGGTGAACGTAGCCGCCCCAGCGAGACTTCAAATTTATTTTCGTCCCATTTAGCCATGATAAATTTTCCGGGACATTGCGGGGGTAAAATACAAGGTGCCCCCACTATTTTTCTCAGGTTTTACGGGGGATCGCGTAAAATCCATGCCCCCAAGCCTTTTGGCGTTGGGGGCATAAAAAACGATGTGCAGACAAGGCTTTAGCCGGGGTGTGACTCCACCCCTCTTTATCTGGCCCTCACTAAACCCGCCCCATTTGTCAAGCCGAATGACCCGATTCCGTAACATT
>CAJXPX010000018.1 GCA_913058335.1 uncultured Hyphomonadaceae bacterium | reverse complement strand
GACCCAGCGCCAGAGTCCACAAAATAGAACCGACGGCGGGTTTACCATAGCACTCTTAAATTCACCCCTCAGACCCCGCTGAATCAGGCTTTTCCGACGATTTAAGATTCTTAGACTCTTCCAAATATTGAACGACGCCTAGGATGTTTTCAGAACGAACAGGCCCAAAATATCGACTATCAAATCCCGTCTGCACATCGGGGGATATCAGCAAATATTCACCCGATCTCAGGACAATACAGCCCAACTTTTGAGGCATATCGCGTCCCAAAACATCCTGCCCCAGCACGGGAATATTAGGACGTTTTGGGACACTCACCGATTGAGTATTGTAACAGACCTCGTCCCAACGAACGGCCCAGACCGTCTTTATCAGAGGGTAATCATAAGGCAGATAACCCCGCTCATCGGCTAATTGGCGCGCCCATTCGGGGGCGTAAGCAGCCACCTGCGCCCCCAAAGTAACGGGTTCCTCTGGCCGCAAGCGATACCATCCGACCAGCGCGCTATAGCTAGGATTATAAAATAAAACAGGCTTGGGCGGGAAGATAATCTGCCCTGCCGTTCCAATAATAGCGAATGTAACTACACCCGCAACGATGGCTTTAAACAACATCGCGCGCCTCCAAGTAAGAGGAATGAGGCAGTAGCCCGCTTAAAGATTGCCGCGTTGAGAGGTCGTTCTGAAAGGATATCCAATAAGCGTCGGGCAATGTCTCACCGGACGCAGATAGAGTCTCTTCGACATCGTCAAATGCGTTTAAAGCCCGCTTCACAGCTTGCGATCCGTTGAAAGCGGCAAGCACCTTGACCGCTGGCGAAACACCCGGAACCCGCGTCAATAAACCTGTCATTTGCGTTTTCAATATAAAGAAACGCCAGTCCTGCGTACCATATTCATTCGCTCGCCACCGGATATAACCAAGCGTTTGATTGGGCTTAAAACAAGCCAGTTTACGATATTTATCGAGTGTAACCGTCTTATCAGGCTGCCCGAACCTTAATCGGTGGTTCAAGACGCCTCTTACAAAATGACATTGAATGACCGTTAGCCCGGTCACATTTTAGCCGCTGTAACACTCGACCACTCACGTAAATCGTCGCGGTGGTAACATATAGAGCCCCCGTGCTTACGATATATCGGACCGGTTTTATTGGACCGATAATTTGCGAGTGTGCGCTCATCCAACCTTAAGAAAATGGCGGCTTCGTCCGGTAATAAGAACGGGCTTGGCACGTCATCCAACAGTATTTTTCGTCTCGGAATATTTTGTCTTTTTAAACTCCCGCCCATGTCCACCTCACTTCGTTCACCGAGCCTGCGCTTAACCCCGCAGGGTCACGAAACGAATCAAGACACAACTTATAGGAGTTGAGGAGTCACGTTTTTCAGACGTTCAATAAACGATACTGCGGCTAAATCGTCTTCTTTGGAAGCAGGTCACGGTAGTCTTGGGCCACCATACGTTCGCCAAAGCGGCAAGCGCGAACGGCTCTTTGCTTTAAAAATCCGCCATCTGGGCCCCAGTTCATAGCCACATAACTAGTGCCAAATAGAGCGACCGCAACGTCTTTATAAGAGCCGCCCGCTTGCTTTATATCGTAAGCCTTAAGCCCATTTCGCATTTTTAAAAATGCTTTTCGGCGTCCATTTAGTGTGAAACCTTCATTGCCAGATCTTGCAAGCGATGTGAGTTGCCGCAAGGCATCAATACGCCGTCTTGCACCTTTCGTCCCGCTAATCATGATCGAAAACGCTTCCTCTTCACTCTCAGGGTCACACGGTTTGCCTGAGATTTGGAGCCAGTATTTAGATGATTTTAGGACGCTAATACGGGTGCCATCTGTCTTGATAAAATGTTGCTTCTCGCATGCAAGATCATGAAAATTATACGTCCCACTTCCGGCAGGTTCTTCGCCTTTGGCGTGGAATATCGCAAATAAACTGCCTGGGAACGCCTCCTGCCGCCAGATAATTGACGCGTCGAGACCTGCGTTCATCGGCGCTTCGAAGCATTCCAGATGCCATTTATGTGCCACCCGATCGCGCGCTTGCTCATGACGATAGGTCGCTCCCGGAAGGTGGGTCGGCTCTGCGACTTCACTCACATCAAAGCCATCAAAAGCTTTGCAATAGTCTTCATTACGCCGCAAATATTCCCACGCATATCCCGCATATGTCTCAGATGCAGGACCGGTAAAGTCGGTTAACCAAGCCATGAAAAATATTCATCATCAGTAGAAAAAATTCAGCAACCCTACAAATGTAGTATTTCAGACATAAAAAACCCGCATCAGTTTGAGCCGGTGCGGGTCGGGGCGTATTAGGATTTAGTCCTCTTGCGGATTCCAGAGGATCGCAAAGTCATCCGCGTTTTTGCCGTAAGCCTGTCCGAGATTGGCGTAGACTTTACGCGGGCCGAGGGTCGGATGGGCGAAGGTGAGCGAGAGATATTCTTTCCCACTGACTTCGCCGGTCTTGAGCCAACCGCCGCCGATTTCCTGTCCGCGACTGTCCACAATCCGGAAGTCGGGCTGTTTTTCGCTCTCTTTATTGTCATTGGCGACAATGTTGATGCGGGAGGTACCGCCGAGGGTCAGGGTGCCGGCGAAGTTACCGATTCCGTTTTTCGTTACATATCCAAGTGCTTGTGCCATGGTTTCAGTCTCCAAATTATGTCAGCGAAATCTTGGGAGCCAATCTCCCTGCTGACAAAAACCGCCCGCCCCAAGTTCTGGTTTGCAGAGGCGCGCAGCGCCCGAAACGCAGTGGAGATAGGCCAAAGGGCGCTCTTTTGGGTCGCGATGAATGGCGTCAGCCAGAGGAAAAGAGTGGCCCGACGCCTATTCGGCGAAGCAGGTTTTGAGGCAGGTTCTCATGTTGCAGCCGGGAATGGGTCGCTTTTATATTTTGTTGATATAGTTTTGAGACGCCTAGAATAATGCGCAAGCGCTTGGATATGCCGCAGTCAAAATGGAGAGCGGTGACTAGGAGCGTCCCTGAATTTCAACGTCACTGCCCTGCCCTAATCTGTGTGACACTGAAAATTGAGAGAGCGAAAATCGGCCTCGTTCTCGTGAGGTGTTTGGTCGTCTCGTATAGGGTTTTGGCTTCGGGCTGCCTTAAGACCGCAAGACAGCAGTTAGCATTCTCTTGCTCACTTTCGCGCATTCTTTCCTTGGACTTTGAAAAGCCTGTCTCCAATCTGGGGCAGACTTCTGAAACAGAGGCTTTACGAATTTGGCCCTCTGGAACCTACAAGACGCCTTAATCCCAATCGCGCCTTGCCCCGTCTTGGCTCACGCTGATGCGGTTTTTTTAGGGCCGAAGGTTTGCGCCTGAACCCAAAACCCCCGCGAATAGCGGGGGCTTATCTCTTTAATAGCTGATGCGTTCAGGCGGGTTTAAATAGCTTGATAATCCGTTTTGCCCGCTCTGCAGGGGCGCATCCTTCCACCGCCTTATAGGGCTTGGCGGGAAACGCCGCCCATTTTGGAAGCCAGTCCGGCGAAGCCTCGGTGACGCCATGCCCTGCCATACGGTTTCGGATAATCTGCTTTTGCTGTTTTGCTGTGTCTGACAGAGACGCCTTGGCGCAGGATTTTCCGGCAATATCTTCTACCATTTTGTTGATAGTGGGCTTATCCCGCAACAGGCTAAAGAAGGCCTCGTCGGGTGACCAGTAAGCCCCGAAGCCGGGCTGTGTCAGCAAGCCTATCGCCTCGACTTCCGAACTGTCCACCGCGAGTGTCTCGCACAGACAGAAGGTCTGAATGCGTAACACGTCTGCATCTTCCAAGGTGAGAAGCCGTGCAAATATCTCGCAGAGATCATGGGGGCTTTGATAACGGTGATAGAGTTGCGGGTGTTCACCCCTCAAACCCAATAGCTCAAAAACGGCTTTGCGTTCTTCCGCTAGAAGCGCTTCGGCTTTACTGGCCTCCAAACTGGCCTGTGTCTCTTCCTTGCGAGTGCGCTGTTCGTCCCGCTCCACTTTCCAATGCCGCGCCCCGCAAATCATATGCGCCACGGCCAAGCGTAGGGCAAGGTCGGGGCGCTTCATCAGTTCGGCTCTCGCAATACTGTGGCGGTGCAAGTTCATATATTCGGCCATTGGGCCCGACATTTCAGGCTTGCTTGTGGTCGCCACCTTGCCTGTCTCGGCCTCGCCGTTCGATAAGGCGCGGCGTATTTTCTGCGCCTCCGCGTCGGTGATATAGCCTTCATAGAAGGTGACCTCTCCGCTCTCGCGGATTTCGCCGTAAACCCGTCCGCCTTGGTCTTTAGGATGGGAGACATAGTCATAGCGGGGAAAGTAATGGCCGCGTTCTCCGAGGATGACTTCCTTCCACCCGACCGCTTTGTAGCTTTCAACGGCTTCGGCAATGGCGGCGTTTTGGGCGTCCCAAAAATGCTCTACATCGGCAAATTGACCGTGGTCTCCGAATAGATCTGTCAGGATGGTTCCGTCATATTCGCTTAGCTCAAATAAAGCTTTGTCTGTGGTAATGACCCCTCCCCCTGTCAGCCACGCTTTTAGCTGTTGACCTGTGGGGCAATAATCATCTGAATTAAACAGGTCTAACCACTCGGCCTGTTGTTTCTCTGTGGCCATTGTCAAAACGCGGATAGAGGCCGCGTCAATCTGCTGATTAGTGTAAGCCTCGCGAACATCGGGGATAAGCGACCCAAGGGCTAATCGGCGTTTGACGGAATTGGACGTAATGCCAAACACGGCGGCAATATCGTCCACGCTCTGGCCTTTATCGGCTAAGACTTTGAACGCTTCATATTGTTCCATTTCAGTCGGGGCGAGACGTGCGACATTCTCAATAAGGCTTGTCTCAATCGCTAGGGCGTCATCCTTTGCGTCCATGACGCAACAGGGCACATCTGCTATCTCGGCCCCATTTTCGACTACCGCTTTCAGGCAGAAATAGCGGCGGCGTCCTGCGACGATGCCGTATTTTGGTTTTTTGGCTGTGCCGCCCTCTCCCCGCACAATCAAGGGCTGACGGATGCCGCGAGTTTTTACGCTCGGTAGAATATCGTCTATTTCAGGCGTCGTATCAGAGTGGCGCATATTCAGTTTTGAGATATGCAATGCGCTAAACGGGATGAATTTTAAGTCGAAGGGTTTGCTCATGGGAGCCTCCATTTTGGGTTAGGTTTAGTTTGAAATGAGGTCTAACAAGTCAATTTGCGCACGGCCGACCTCGTCGAAAAAGCCGTGGTCGCAAGGCTTCTGCACTGCATTTGGGTTGCGCTTTGGCGTCATGGGGTGAGATGTTCGGGCGGTTAGTTTTTCGCCAAGGGTGACGGGGCGAACCCCGTCAATCAGGCTCTGCTCTCCAACGTCCGTGGACTCATATGTGCGCGGCGTGGTCACGCGGCTGTCTCGGAGATGCAGAGAATGGCACATTGCCGTTTGCGCTCGGCTTTGGCCGCCTCAAGTGCTTCGGGCAAAAGTTCATTGGCAACGTCTGACAGATAGGCGTTATCACTATCGGGATAATTCGCTTCTATGCCCCATAGGCTTGCCGCGTGGTCGTCTAAGACAAGCCCATCAATCGCAACGGATAGAATGACGCCGCAATAAAACCACTCGTCCTTTTTCCATGCGGCCATGACCGACTCGGCGCGGGCTTGGGCTTTGTCAAAGCGATCTCGCCATCCATTCCCCGCGCCTATGAACCCTGCATCATTCGGGTATAGGCTCGGCCAGAATCCGTCTTGGAGCTCGTCGGGCGGGTCTTGCGTCTCGTCATGGGCAATATGGGCCGTGATAGTGTAGCCATCCACCTCGCATGTGATGCTGTCGCCCTCACAGACAAAGTCGTCAAATCTCTGCAAAAAGGTCATGCCACCCGCCGCATCTCAAAGCTCGCTTTGTCGCATAGACTCCGCAAATTCGCGGTGTCTCGGGCGTCCAACTCTTCGCCCGTTTGCGTGTAAATCGTGCCTTGGCGCAAAGCGTTGTGCCATTTAACAACATGGCTCCAACGATACGGGCCGCGCCCGTCCTCACAGGGTTTGACTTGATAACGAGCCATCTCAATGAGCCCAAAAAATGTGAACAAAGCCGCCAACCTCAAAGGTCAGAAAGTCGCCTGACTGCTCATAGTCATGGGCCATCGCTTTAAAATCGATATAGGGCGCAAGGCGGTCGGGTATCTCTAGCCCTGTCTGCTCGGTCAGTTCCTCGGTGTAAGCCTCCAAGCTGTCATATTCTCCCGTATATTCTTTAAAACGAGCTTTGGCGTTCTCTATATTGCCACCGTAATAATTGAGGACTTGCGCCCCTAATTCGCCGCGCTCTCTGATATAGTCGGCAAGCTCTACGACATTTTCAAAGCTATAATACTCGCCAACCTCTGCGCCTTCAAACCCCTCATAATCTTGGATTGCCCATTCCTCGGCCTCGTCTATCGGAGAGGCAAACAACATGGCTTGCACGGTTTCCCAAATGTGTGCCTCGTCTGTGACGTTTATCCATTCGCCGTGCAAATGGCCGTTATTGTAAGCGGCAAGGCAAGCCACATAGATTCGGATAGGGTTAGGCTGTGGGGCCGCAGAATCATTTGGGCCTGGCGGCGGTGAGCGCGGCGGCTCATGGTCAAATGCGGCCTGTATCTCGGCAAGGTGCGGGGTCATCGGTCTGCTCTCCAATGCCGCCCCCAAAACGGGCGCGCCCCGCGCCCCCATTGACGAAAGAATGAGACGCGGCACGTTCCCCCGCAGGGGGGCGGGGGGAAGCGGCAAGAGGCCAGTCCAGCGACGGGTAAAAAGGCGCGCCGCAAGGTTTTTGGTATGACAATGTAAAGAGACCCAGATAACTTTGGCCTAAGGCCTTGCGGCGGGACTGCCCGGCGGCAGTCTGGCCGACCGCTTCCCGCCGTCCCCCGAGGAGGGAACATAGTAAAAGAGCCGGCCCGTTAAGGGCCGACAGTTTGAATTAAGGCTGTTTGGCTTTGTCCCGACTCGGATATGATTGGGATGCTAACTATAGATTAAAGACAAAAAATTGTCCTAATAACCTAGCTCAGCCAGCTCTCGTTCAACTTCTAAAGTATGCCGAAACATAAACCCAAAAGCGACGAGGAGTGGTAAAAGCATGACCAATTCAGCGCCCATTATCACCTTCTTTGAAGCATGGAAAAAGTCAAAAACTAACCAAACTAAGCTTTCCGTCAATATGCCCGCAAATAACATGAGGAAGAGCGCACCAAAAATGGCGCCAAAATAGATTTTCATTTCACTTATCCCTATAAGGAGAGAGAGACCGATAGGTCTTTAACAGAAGACACGATTATTCCGCGCAAGTGTTGAGCATATCTTTCTTCTTTAGCGTGAAGTGCTGTCAAAACATCACTTACCCCGATGATCGAGAGAGGTTTGCCGTCTTTGGTGATCACCAAATGGTGGATTTGATGACGTGTCATCAATGACAAAGCCTGTTCAAGATTGGTTCCAATATCCGTAGTTAGGGGATTGGTGGACATCCATTCAAACACATGTTCACGGTTGATTGAGTCGCCAACTTCACATCTTGATTGAACCGCGCGAATAATGTCCTCGTCTGTGAGGATCCCAACAATTTCATTGCTGTTTTCAATCACTAAAACCGCACTATTCTTACCTTGAATCAGAATTTCCAAAGCTTCATCTAAAAAATCGCCCGGCGCGCAAATGGGTAGGCTGGTGGCTCTATCCGGTATTAAGGGCTGGAAGGTCATCTTTATCTCCAAGCAGGGATAAGGCCTAAGCCGCTATGATCCCACGCGAGGCAAGAGCCATGTCGCGCAAGACGTTCACTTCGAGTTCATCATTATGATGGATTTGGGACAACACATCACGAATGCTCACAATCGCAATGGCGCGGTCTGCTTCAGTCACAACCAGATGACGAATTTTATGCTTGCCCATCAGGCTTAAGGATTCAGTTAATTTCGTATCTACAGAGCACGTAATGACTTTGGATGTCATCCAGTCTTGGATCTGCAATTTCGCAATATCCTGTTTTTTGCTTTGTGCGTCATGCACGGCTCGGATAATATCGTGATCTGTCAAAATACCGCGCAGTTGATTTCCCCGTTCCATCACGGCAACGGCGTTGCGCCCCGCGTCAATCATCATTGAAATCGCTTCGTCAATGAAATCAGACGGCATGCAATGGATGAGAGGTTTCTTATCTGTGGCAATAATAGATTTGAGTGACATGATGTTCTCCTGTCATTAGATGGCACTTGCCATCGTGGAAAATGCCTCGGAATAGTTTGTTGTTTTGAAGGCTGTGAGGCTTGTTACGGCGATAATCACCGTGACGCGGGATCGAAGATTTTTTTTCAATTTGAGAAGGCCCGAGTTCAGAGAAGATACCTCTGTGTCGTTTAAGGAGTGAAGTGTATCTTCGCGTAATGACGTGGACGTACCCTCCAGCTCCTTTAACAAAGCCATTGCTGTATCCGTTAGGACAAGCCGATAAGATCGCCGATCGTCAGGGTCCTGCTCGCGCATCACGAAGCCCCTTTCTTCGAGACGATCCACGAGACGTCCAACGGAGGGCGCACCTAATTCCATTCTTTCTGAAAGTTCAGACTGTGTCAGCGCTCCGCGCTTTTGCAATATTCCAAGCGCCAACCACTTCACGCGGGTCAGATTGTGTTCAACCAATCGCCGATCAATGTCGAGGCGCAAAAGATGCGCAACATCGTGGATGAGTGTTCCTAAAAGGTCATCTTGTTTCATAATCATGTCACTTACATATAATATGTATGCATATTATATGTAAGTGTTCTTTTCATGAAATTTTCGACACATAGTTTTGTGATTAGGTTCAAAAATATGCCATGGCGGAATTTTAGACACTAGCGAGCGACCCCTGAAGCGTCAGCGCGTGGGAAGCGCGAGCGTATCAGGCGCCAAGCGGCCCCTGGCCGGAGGTCAGTGATTGCGCAGGCCCGCAGCCCGTCGCCGCTTAGAGCGCGGGCAGAGTCAGCCCCGGCGAATAGTCGGGATGAGCTACCCGTGATCGGCGCCCGTCACTTTCGCCTTCGCGAAAATGACGGGGGTAAGCGTTGTCGGGATGTGGAATTGTCTGCTGACTGGCGGACGCCTGAAATGATCCCGCGGCAGCGGGATGCGTCAGGGATGAAGGCCGAACGGCCGAGACCGCAAGGCGGGCTTGGTTCACGCCAGCCCGGCGCGAAGCGTTAGCGAAGGGAGACGCCCAAGTCATTCAACCCCAAACCCCATAAAGCAAAACCGCAAACACCTAGACAGTATGAGCATTGATAGTTCGCCCCATCACCTCATCTAATTCAACCTGACGGGTGGAGCGCATTGTCAGCGCCTATTTGATCGCAGCTTTGGTATAGCCGACCATTCAGCTTTCGCGTTGCGCCCGGACAATGTTCTCGCAAAACTTAATGACAGAGGCACGATCATCATAAGTTTCAACAACGCTAAACAGCTCCAACAGGCGAGCACATTGAGCCATTTCTAAATCGATTTCAGTCGAGCTGTTATCATCTAGATCCACCATATCAAATCTCCGCATAAAGCCGGAGATCACCAGAACGGGGAAGCGAGCCTACCCGTGCGTAGTGTTTGGGCAAGCCTTGGACATTCCTACGCCCTCCGGCCGAAACCGGAGACACGCAAATACAGGACGTGCCCAAGCAGGGCCGTCTCACTTCACAGGGAGCTGGTGAACTCCACACGCTGATTTGGCAGGCGTGCCTCATAAGAATAGAATGCCCGTAAACCGGGTGCAATGTTATTCGCCCCTAAATATCTATTGAAAACCCTGCCTTTATAGGGTAGCCCCCTATATTATGTCACATACATCCAAAAACCAATCAGTCTTGCTCGCACGTGTGCGGCGTATCAAAGGTCAAATTGAAGCCGTCGAACGCGGAATAGTTTCAGAAAGCCCCTGCGCCGATATCTTAAATTTAGTGGCCTCCGTTCGCGGCGCGGTAAACGGTCTGACCGTTGAAATGATCGAAGATCATATTCGGACTCACGTCGCTGATCCTGAAACGGATGAGAATGCAGATCGCGCTCAAGGCGCAGAAGACTTAATTCGAGTCATCAGGACCTATCTTAAATGACCGTCCAGATCCCCTCCTCTCATTCTGATGGGGTCCGCGGTGATGGAACCCATGATCACGTTTACCTCGGCGATAATCATGACAGGAATGCCAAACGCACTTGGTTTGTCATTGCATTAACGGCTTCAATGATGGTCGTCGAAATCGTAGCAGGCACAATATTCGGGTCTATGGCGCTTGTCGCAGATGGGTGGCATATGTGCACGCATGCCGCCGCATTGATGATTACGGCAATGGCGTATTATCTGGCAAAACGTCACGCAAAAAACCCTCGTTTCCGTTTTGGCACCGGAAAACTTGGAGACCTTGCGGGTTTCGCCAGCGCCGTCGTATTGGCCTTGATTGCTCTTTTGATCGGGTGGGAGAGCCTTATCCGCATCGTCAACCCGGTTCAAATAAGCTTTCCCCAAGCGATTTTCGTGGCCGTCATTGGACTCATTATAAACCTGGTGAGCGCTTGGCTCTTGAAAGAGGATCACTCCCATCATCATGGACATGGGCACAGTCATCACAAAAAAAGGGAACATGATCACGAACACGTTCATCATGACCACGCCCATCACGGTCAAGACCAAAACCTACGCGCCGCCTATCTTCATGTGCTCGCCGACGCCCTCACTTCTGTATTGGCCATCGTCGCCTTAACCGCCGGGAGTGTTTATGGCTGGATATGGCTGGATCCTTTAATGGGTATTGTCGGCGCTCTTGTGATTGCACGCTGGTCGTGGGGATTGATACGCGACACTGCCGCCACGCTTCTTAACTATCGGGATGAGGCCGACCATTTTGAAACTAAGGTTCGGAAGGCTATCGACGAGGCTGATAATCAGATTACGGATTTACACCTCTGGGAATTAGGGCCCGGTCACCAGGGGCTTATATTATCCTTAAAAACAAAGACACCCCGACCACCATCCTTTTACAAAGAAAAATTAAGTCATATTCACGGTCTGTCGCATGTGACTGTTGAGGTTGAACTGGAAGAATAACTCTTCCGCATATGAAGCGATATTTTAGCATTTGGCGAGGTGTGCCGAGCGTTTACTGTGCAGCATTCTACCGAGGAGAATATCCGTATTGTGCTAAATGGCCTAGGCAATCAAAATCATTCAAAACACTAAGATGACAGAACTCGACAATCTATTGCCATGGAACTATCACGGCTCATGTTGAGCGATAACCAATTTTTGGCTAATCACCCACGATAAGGTTCTAAAATGTCACTCAAGATCATTCTTCCAATATCCCTTGCTTTGTCCACAGATGCTTTTGCCGTGGCCGTTGCCAAGGGAACGCGCGCCCGCACGCGATCCGTGCCGGAGGCGATTAGAATTGGAGCCGTGTTTGGCATTTTTGAAGGCGGCATGTGTGCTTTGGGGTGGAGCCTCGCGTCCCTTTTTGCTGAGGTCATAAGATCGTTTGACCATTGGATTGCATTAATCCTTTTAGGCGGCGTCGGAGCAAAAATGATATTTGATGTTCTTCATGACGAAGACGATGATATCAGCTTAGGTCATTCGCCCAAACCGACCTCGCGACTGCTTTGGGGGCTTACAGCTCTGGGGACAAGCATAGACTCGGCCGCCATTGGCGTTGCCTTCGCTCTCACCAGCGTTTCAATTTGGATTGCCGCGCCCATAATTGGCTTTGTCTCCTTTGCGGCCAGCGCATTGGGGTTTTATATCGGTCCCTCACTGGGCACGCGCTTTGGGAAGCGCGCTGAGCTCATGGGGGGCGTCGTGCTTATTGCCATAGGCTTACTAATCTTCATTTCACATGAGTTTGGGAGTTCATTGTGATTGTTAGTCATCACAACCTGTCTTACGGCAAATCAAGCGTGGACATTTTATGCGACCACCCGCTTTTTGAATATTGAAAGAGTACCCCACCGCCAATCATCATAAATTGTGGTCTTCTGATCAGGCACATAATAAGCTCATACACGCCATCTCTGGGGTTTTTAGAGGTCGCAAGCTAATTAAAGCCGCAAAGAGCCGTCATCATGAATAATGCCGCCGACGCGCTATTCTGTGCGCTTAACCTTACGATCAGAGCAAATGATACTACGCAACTTGTGGAGCGTTGTCCGCCCAAGCCCTTTAGTCACAGCTCTAAATCCATAGTGGGACTGTCATGGTTTTACCATTGCCCAGTTCATTGAAAGTAATGGAGAACAAAATGTCGAGCCCTCTGGCTTAAGTTTTCCTAATATTATACGGCGTTGACAAAATATACTGATCAAGAAAAAGTATAAATAAAGAGAGCGTCAGGGCCTTAAAATAAACATTCCTAATAACGAAATTATAGCCAAAACTTTGACGTAACTCTCTCCAATTGGAGGTATCTCTTTTGACCTTCGGTAGGGATTAAGGATAAGATATAAGGCCAGAGTTATAAAAATACATAGATTTAAAATAATCATATATATAGTGACACCTTCAGAGTCCGTCTCATTTGATGTGTGTGATTGATCGAAAAGTTCAGGGAGGAAAGATACAATAAATATTTGACCGTAACATACGACGAATAATACAATATTCCTAATTCGTAGCCTTTCTAGAAGATAACTGTTTTTCATAGACGGAACTCGAATAAAATTAAGTTTTTTTCACTAGCTTATTGAACAAGAAAAGTTCGGAAAACTGAACCTTATAAGTTCATATTTTAAGCATTTTGATTATCGTTTCTTTCAAAGAAAAGATTCAAGAACAACACGGGAATCGCCCCCATAAGTATAATTACGAGCGCAGCAGTTGATGCTTCCCTTAAACGTTCATCATTGGCTAGCCAATATACTCGAGTTGCAAGTGTTTCAAAATTAAACGGGCGAAGAATTAAGGTCGCTGGAAGTTCACGCATAACATCAATAAACACGAGCACCGAACCCCCTACTATGCTTGAGCGTAGTAGCGGAATATGTATTCTCCTAATGAGATTTGACGGCTTCGCACCTAGGGACCGCGCCGCATGATCTAAAGAATTTGGTATTTTCCCGAACCCTCCGCTCACACTGTTGAAAGAGATAGTTAAGAATCGAATTGTAAGGGCGTAGATGAGTGCAGTTGTCGTTCCAGTTAGAACCAAACCTCCAGTCCAGCCAAAGCTATCTCTCAAAAACCTAGATATAGATTGATCTAATACTCCAATCGGCGCCAGAAGCCCGACAGCTAGCAAGGCACCAGGCAAAGCATACCCAAGCGTTGCTATTCTAATATTTAGCCTAAAGAATTTATTTGTGTTGGCGCGCTGTGCATAGGCAAAGAATATAGCGGTAACCATTGCAATAAATGCAACGATCGCTGCTACAGAAAAGCTATTTGAAATATATCCAATAAATTCTGCCCCCCCTTGACTATCACCATATATGAAAGCGTACCGCGCCAAAACAAACAAAGGGATTAAGAAACCAAAAAGCACGGGAATGCTGCAAGCAATCAATATGATGGCAGACTTTACCGGAGGGAGTTTGATACGGTTAGATTGAGCGGTAGTTTTGCCTTGTGTTGCAAAGTTCCCTCGACGGCTCATTGATTCAATGAGCACCAAAATAAATACGACTAATAACATAAGACTCGCCAATTTCATGGCGACGGCTTTATCTCCAAGTGCAAGCCAGTTTCGAAAGATGCCAGTGCTGAACGTTGGTATAGCAAAAAAGTCTGCGACGCCAAAATCTGCAAGTGTTTCCATTAAAACGAGAGAAAGCCCTCCCGCAATTGCAGGTCGCGCTGCAGGTAAGACAACACGCCAGAAAGCCGCATTAGGCCCTAGACCGAGACTTCGAGCCGCATGCCATTGTCCGCGACTCTGAGAGGAAAACGCAGCTCGAGTTAACAGATAGACATAAGGGTATAAAACAAGGCTCAACATGATAGCGGCCCCAGGGAGGGTTCGGATGTTAGGAAACCAATATTCATTTGCCTCCCAGCCAAATAAAACCCGCAGACCCGATTGAATGGGTCCATAGTATTCTAATAGATCTGTATAGAGATAGGCGACAATATACGCAGGTGCTGCGAGCGGGAGGATCAGCATCCAGGAGAGTGTTTTTCTCCCTGGAAAGTCATAACATGTAACAAACCATGCTGCTGAAATACCAATAAGCGCTGATAAGGATCCGACCATTATCATGAGCAACCCTGTATTGGTCAAGTAATCTGGTAGAGTTGTTTGCCAGAGTTGCGCCCAAATTTCAAAATCACCAAAAAAAAGAGAATTTAAGACAGCAAATATAGGCACCATAGCCAGTAATGTTATTGGCAAAATTGCCCAAGATTTTTTTGACCCAAGATTAAACATTTACGCTGTATTTTCCTAAGAATTATCACACAGTCACTGTAACAACCTTATTGCATTTGCAAGCCATTATCATATAGGGGAGACTGTAAACAACAGGTCCTTGGAGGCTTTTAATTCTAATGAGCCTAGTATTTGAAAATATTCATCATTCGTATAACGGCCAGCCTGCACTGACAGAGGTCAACCTGACTGCTGCCGCCGGAGAAATTGTTTGTCTACTAGGACAATCTGGGTGTGGGAAAACAACTTTGCTTAATCTGGCAGCAGGCATATTGCCATTACAAAGCGGCAAAATACGACTAAATGATAAGCTCCTTGCATCACCCTTAAATCAACCCCCGCCGGAAAAAAGGCCTGTTGGTTTAGTATTTCAAGAAGGTGCGTTATTTCCACATTTAACGGTTGCTCAGAATATCGCTTTTGGTGTTCGCGGCGCGTCAAACACTAGACTAATTGTGACTACGTTACTGGATCAGATAGGATTGTCAGATTACGGTCAAAGATATCCACACACGCTCTCTGGAGGGCAACGACAAAGAGTGGCTGTAGCACGAGCTCTAGCGCCAAAGCCTGAAGTTTTATTAATGGACGAACCTTTTGCGAATATTGATATAATGCTGAGAAGACATCTGCGCGAAGAGACGCGCCGTATGTTAAAAGCAAGAGATTGTGTAACAATTTTGGTCACACATGATCCAGAAGAAGCAATTGAGATAAGTGATAAAATTGCAATTATGGATCAGGGGAGAATAATCCAATACGGTACAGCTGAGGAATTATACAATTCACCCGTATCGTTGACATCCGCTTTGTTGACTGGGGATGGGGCTATTCTCAAAGCAAGCCGAAATCAAGAAGAACTGAAGACGCCCTTCGGAAAGTGGCCTATTGATTGCTTAAAGCTGAATGATTTCAGAGATGACACGGTTTTTGCAGATGTTGTAATTCGACCATATGCAGTTTCATTAACAGCCGCAGGACGGGACAGTGTTGTCAGCGACCTCAGATCGACAGGCCATAGTCAATTAGTGACTTTGCGGGCATCATGTGGGCAAAGCATAACTGTTGAGATCGATGCGCAATCAATGTGGTCTGTTGGGCAATCGGTTAGTCTTGTTCCAAAGAAACAAAGCTTATTTGCATTTGCGACTTAATGTCTTGTTGTTTCCTCACTAACCACAGAATATAAACTGAGAATGAAATTCAATTGAAGTTTCTCAAAGGATGATTAATGCGCTTTAAATTACTTATACTTATTGTATTCGCGTTTATCTTATCAGCATGTTCACCTGAGGGGGCCGCTTCTAACAAAACCTTAACTAATGATCAGGCCTCACTGCCTGTAACGGGAGCAGTAAATATTTACTCCTCACGACATTATGATACTGACCTAAGGCTTTACACTAACTTTACAAAGCAAACTGGCATTAAGGTCAATCGCATCGAAGCTGGTGCGGACGCCCTGATAGAAAGAATAAAAAGCGAAGGTGAGTTCAGTCCTGCAGACCTTCTTATAACCGTTGATGCGGGTGTTTTATGGAGAGCCGAGAATGCCGGCATACTCGCGCCAGTTACTTCAAAGCTT
The DNA here is from genome assembly GCA_913058335.1 of uncultured Hyphomonadaceae bacterium. GTDB lineage: Bacteria > Pseudomonadota > Alphaproteobacteria > Caulobacterales > Maricaulaceae > Litorimonas. The sequence continues at coordinate 58,806 of CAJXPX010000018.1, read as the reverse complement.
TTAGAACAACGCATTCCATCACATTTTAGGCACCCAGATGGCTATTGGTTTGGTTTAACCAAGCGCGCACGAATAATAATTTACAATAAAGCAGCTGGCAAGCCTGACAATCTCGAATCTTATGAAGATTTGGCCAATCCTGTCCATAAAGGCAAAATATGTATGCGTTCTTCCGGAAGTATGTATAACATATCCCTCTTAGCTTCTATTATAGCCAATGACGGAAGCGAAGCTGCCGATAATTGGGTCAAGGGAGTCGTGAATAATTTCGCTAGAAAACCAATGAGTAATGACACAGGTCAAATTGAAGCCGTCGCTTCGGGGCAATGCGAAATATCTATTGTGAACACTTATTATCTAGCGAGATATGCCCGCTCCACTGATCCTGTTATGAAAAAAATTTTTGATTCTATTGGTGTTATCTTTCCCAATCAAAATGGGCGCGGAACACATGTTAATATCAGTGGTGCCGGCTTAACAACCCACGCACCGAATCGCGAGAATGCCATTAAGTTTTTAGAATATCTGACAAGTCAAAACGCACAGAGTTATTTTGCCATGGGTAATAACGAATACCCCGTACTTAAAGAAGCTAAACCGTCCTCAGCAGTGCAAAGACTTGGAACATTTAAAGAAGACAATTTAAATGTTTCAGTCCTGGGAGAAAACCAAGAAGAAGCTATAAAAACGTTTGACCGTGACGGTTGGTATTGATCTTTCCTAAACCTTTTCATTCGGTTGAACCAGCGCTTTATCTTGGCGAGGCCACTAAGTTTCCGACCAATGTCTTAAAAGATTTGATATATTTTTATTTAATGTCAGCATTTCAACGCTCTGTGGCGTGTACTTATTACTCATAGAGACTTTTAAGTTTGTTAGGTCAAATAACACTTCGCGCCTCATTTGATCGCGTATGGTGCTTTCAATCCATCCGACGCAAGCCAACCTGCTTCCTTGAGTCACAGGAGCAACTTCATGGATTTGTGTAGAGGGATAAAGAACCAAGTCTCCCGCACTCGGTTTGTGACGTTGTGTGAATCCAGGATATTGAATGGATAGTTCTCCACCTTCATATTCATCTGGATTCGAGAGAAAAAGCGTGAAGGATAAATCAGTCCGCAATAGTCTGCCACCGGTTTCCATCAATGCGTTATCTATGTGAGGACCGTAATGTCCTTCCCCTCTCGTCTGGCTGACTATCAACCTACTGAACCTTTTGGGACGAGCTGCAGACAATAAAACAGGATGCACCTGAAGAATTTCTAAAATCTGCTTATGTAATATTTTACCTATTTCACTCGACAGGTCAGCTTGCTGATTCTTTTTTACGGACTTGGCGTCTACACCAGCAGTTGAAGCGCCGTCTCTCCAAGACAGTTTATTCAAAGTTGCTCGAATGCTTTCTAACTCTTCTTTCCTTATGATATTTGATATTGTGATTAGCATAATACTCTTTGATAATGATTTACATTTGCGAGTATTTATGCAAAAAGATCATTAAAGTAAACTATGGAAAAACTATGACTTTGAAATTGAAAGTTTGGACAGGACTCGGTTTAGGGACTGTTCTTTTAGGCACTTCACTTGTCGCTTGCAGCAGCCCCTCCGACCAAATTCAAGAGGAGAATGCTGAAGTTTCTATGACAACAGATGTGTCTGAACCCGCACAGAAAGTTAAAAGCATAGAATATGGCGAAGGCGGCGAAAGCGGCGAAAGCGGAACATCTGGAGGCTCTATGGAAGTTTTACCCATAGAAAACCGACTTGCTTTTATGACCGGGCATGTGGAGGCGGGATTAGCTTTATACAGAGCGGGAAAACTAGAACAAGCCGCACCGCATTTGCTACACCCCGTTTCGGAAACTCATCAGTCTGAGCGACAAGGGCTTGATGCTTTAGGGTTTGAAGCTTCTCTATTTAAGTCAGTTTCAGAAGCGCTTAGTCAAGGTCGCCCTGCTAGTGAAATTCAAGCTGAACTCATAGCGGCCGAAGCCAATCTTAATTCTGTGGCCAAAAAGGCTGGGGGAAGCCATGCCGATATTATCCGTTTTCTCATGGACAAAGTAGTTGAGGAGTATTCCGTAGCTCTAAATGATGGTGTTATTTCTGAACCAGGCGAATACCAAGACGCCTTTGGCTTCGCTGTTGTTGCCAGAGCTCACGCAGAACAGCTTAACGTACATTACAAAACTGCGGTATTAGAGGAAATTAATGAGTTGATTTCATTCTGGCCTGAGGCGCCAATCCCCTCGCCGTCACCAACGTCCGTTGCTCAAGTGATCGCGAAGGCCTCTGCCGTTCAACTGGCTTTACCTGCTGACTAAATTTCACCAATACTTTGGTTCTGCGTTGCGTATTTTTCTCCGAAACAAATAGTCAGTAGGTATCTGAATTCTGATCGACAAATGCCCCTTTTATGTTTTAAATATCTCAACGTAGATATCTTTTAAAATGTATTGGCATGCTGGATACTATTAATAAACAAGAACTATTTGTTAGCCCCAATAAATTGCTAATCCGCAAAAGGCGTTCAAGTTATTTCTCTTCGGCCTCATCTAGGCTAGCCAGGAAATTTAATCGCTTTGTGTTAGTCAACGGCTAACAATACTTTCCAATATTGCGCAATCCGCCACTTCTCCCCCTCCGCAAGACAGGATCATTTCGGCCAGTTCACGTTTTAATGCGCGGAGTTTTTTAAGTCGCAGTTCAATCTCTGCCAAATGGTGTCTCGCGACCTCACCTACTTTCTCGCAATTTCCGTTCGGCTTTCTCTGCAACGTAATTAGCTCACGAATGGTTTCAATTGGAAAACCCAAATTTCGGGAATGTCGAATGAATAATAGGAGTTCCACAGTTCGCTTGTCATAAATGCGCTGTCCGCCAATTGTACGTCCAGGATCCGGCAAAAGTCCAATAGATTCATAATAGCGTATGGTTGTGATCTTTACTCCAGATTCTTTCGAGACCTTCCCGATTGTGCGTCTTTGTGTAGCCATAAATATAACCTTGAACCTATAGTCGCTAGAGGGGTTATAATAATAATGTATAGTAAACAAAGTCAGAAAATGACACGTATTTTGCACAACCTCCAGTGGGGGTGTTGATATGAACGGGATGGATTTATGGCGGATGATGAGTGCTGTGGGGTCGACAAAGAACAAATACACTCGCCGGGCTATCGGCGTGCTTTATGGATTGTTGTCATTCTAAATGTTGGATACGGAATTTTCGAGCTCTTTGGTGGGTTTTTAGCCAATTCCCAATCGCTAAAAGCTGATGCCCTCGACTTTTTAGGCGATGGTTCAATTACACTCTTGGCCCTTCTCGCAATCGGGTGGTCGATAGTCTGGCGAGCCCGCTCGGCGCTTATCCAAGGTGTTTTCCTCGGCCTCCTTGGCCTTTGGGTATTTGCTTCAACCCTGCTTAAAACTTTGACGGATACGCCTGTCGAAGCAGGTCTTATGGGCATGTTTGCGTTTATCGCGCTCATTGTGAATGTGATCGCCGTCTTACCCTTGTTGTCATATCGTGAAGGGGACGCAAACATGCGGGCCGTCTGGCTTTTTTCGCGCAATGATGCGATTGGCAACGTACTTGTAATAATTGCTGCAGGTCTTGTGGCTTTGACGTCAACGCGGTGGCCCGACCTTATTGTGGCTTTCCTAATTGCAGCACTGTTCCTACATTCAGCCTGGAACATTGTCCGAGACGCAAGACGGGATTTGCATAATGCAGAGGCAGGTAAAAACAGTATCGTGTCCAAAAAGACAAAAACAGAATGACTCAAGATATCCGATGGCTTGGCTTGGGGTTAGCAGTCACGATTTTGATCGTCGATTTATCAACTAAAAGCTTTATGGCAGACATGCTCACCAATACAGGTGGAATGCTGGACATACTTCCATTTCTCGACTTCAGATTGGGATATAACCGCGGTGTCAGTTTCGGGTTGTTGAGTTCACAAAACTCATGGATGCCGTGTGTATTGGCCTTTTTCGCCTTCGCTGTGTCGGTCTATTTAATGTCGCGCTTGCGGCGTAGCGAGACCAAAATAGACGCCATCTGGATTGGACTAATTATCGGGGGCGCATTGGGTAATGGGGTTGATCGGCTGCTCGACGGAGTTGTCACTGATTTTATTGATGTTCACGGTTTCGGATATCACTGGCCAACCTTTAATTTAGCCGATGTCGCTATCGTTCTCGGTGTAGCGATTGTTCTCATACAAAACGTCAGGACTGCACGCTTATGAATAAGCTCATAAGAGATTTCAGAGCTGAATAGCCGAGTGGATATAAATTAAGATCGCCATCAAAGCCAAGATAGCCGTTATAGAGCTGCTCCAGGTGAAATTACTGTCAGGATTGAACAACAAATTGCCCCATCATACCGGCATCCTCATGTTCGAGTATATGGCAGTGATACATATAAGGCGTATCAGGATCGGCATAATCTTTAAATGAGAGCAACAAGCGCACGCGCTCGCGCGGGGACAACAATACGGTATCTTTCAGACCCGACTCATGCGCCGCCGGAGGCTTGCCATTGCGATCCAAAATTCTGAATTGGACATCATGCACGTGAAACGGGTGAGGCATCCATGATGCGTTTTGAACGTCCCATAGCTCCGTGGTGTTCAGCTTCACACGTTCATCAATTCGTCCCATATCCATTGAACGTCCATTGATTGTAAAGCCATTTCCTGCCCGCATACCCATGCCCATTCCCATCTGCAGTACGAATTGCCGCGTTTTTACAGCTGCTGCAGGATTGATTGAAGCGTGCCTCATGAGTGTTGCAGGAACAGATGGAGATGGATTAAGAGTCTCATTAGGGACTATAAGCAGGACATTAAAAGCGGACATCTGTCCATCTCTGCCATTATTGCCGCGCCACCATCGCTCCCCCATCTTGTCACGGCCCATCATATCCCGACCCATCATGCCTTCGTCCATCATACCCATACCATTGGATGTGGGCGCGGCCATCAACTGCTGGGGCTGACCATGGCTCATATCGACCAGTAGTTCTGCGCGTTCCCCGGGCGAAAGTCTAAGCTTGGACATTTTTATAGGTTCTTCCAACGGGCCACCATCAGATGCAATCATTAAAAAGCTTTGTTGGGTCTCGAACTCAAAATCATAAATACGGGCGTTAGATCCGTTAAGTAATCGCAGACGCATCAGATCGGATTTACATTCGAATACGGGATCAACGACACCGTTCACAAGAAGCGTATCTCCCTGCACTCCCATCATAATGTCATGCATGGAGCGAGCGTAGATGAACTCTCCGTTTTTCCCAAACAGCCTGTCCTGAACAATCAAGGGAACATCATCAACACCATAGTCGATGGGCAGCCCAGAGCCGGTGTTATCGGGCTCTTGTACAATTATGGGTCCCGCAAGTCCGCGATAAACTTGGGGGCCGGCCTGTTTGTGGGCATGGGAATGATACCAAAAGAGCGATGGTTTCTGGCGAACCTCGAACTGCGCCGTCCAGGTCTTTCCGGGCGCGATGGTTTGGTGCGGCGTCCCATCATATTTGGCCGGAACGTGAAACCCATGCCAGTGAAGCGTCGTGTCTTCTTGAAGCGTATTTTTAACATTGATCCTTACAGTGGATCCAATATCCATTTTCAACGTCGGGCCCAAATAGGCTTGATTGATCCCCATAGTTGACGTGGAACGCCCTTCCAGAAATGTCGAAGTTCCAGTTTGGACCGTCAAATTATATTCTGTCAACGCAGCGGTTTTCTCTCCGCTAAGCAGTGTAGGTATTTTAAGAAGGTTTCTTTTCGACGGAGATTGACCAAGGGCTGGCTGAGTCTGGCCACACCCCCCTAACGTAAGCGGTAGGCCTCCAATTCCCAATAATGTGTTTCTTCGATTTAACATAGGATGAGACTCTTTGCTGAAAATAATTCTGCCCGGCACCTCTCGCGCATCATAGGGATTATCGTTTCCGATTAGAAAACAGATATTTCACGAATGCAGCGATCCCCAGAATAAGAAACACAAAGAGTAGAATGCCGAACAAACCACCAAAAGGCATCATCGTCCACTCATCCCGCATCATCATATCGTTTGAATTCATATTTTTATGCTTCCAATTATCCAGATTTATCCGGTGGGATAATCTGACTGTTTTTTACTTTCCGCTGTGAGTACGATAAGCTTAACATCTACAGCAACTATAGATTCAAGGCTTTTCTTTATTTATGCACTTGTTATAAATTCAGTCACTTGCAGGCTCTATTTCGGCAAGCTGGAATCTAATGATTTAAAATATCAATATCTGATCGCAAATCAGACTTGACTCAGTAGTTTGTGGCTCGGAAAGGGTTCACCGCAATCTCACGCGAGCAGTCCATATTATTTTGAATCTCAAATATCGCCTGCCCCCTTCTTTTGCGTCTGAAGTATTTGCGTCTTCCAGGCCCGATAGGCGCGCAACCTGAAATCACCTCCGGATTTCAACCGCGAGCGCGCAGGAATCGAGCCGAAGGCGTCCCGTATGGCCGCCATGGCCTTGGTCTGAGCCTACTGACCGGTCAGAGCGCATCCGGTTATAGCCAAGGTCATCTCAAGCACTTCGATCGTCATCGTCTTCATATTCTGTCTCCTCCCTATTGGGCAAATTTTGACGGCATATTGCCGGGTGCCTTGTAGGCGAGCAGTCTTAACGCATTAAAAACGACAAGCAAAGTGGAGCCCTCGTGGATCAGGACAGCCGGACCAATTCCGAGGCCAAACAACGTCGCGGGTATCAAGAATGCAACAATACCGAGGCTCGCCCAGAGATTTTGTCGGATAATGCGGCTCGTTTTACGGCTTAAACCAACCGCGAATGGCAGTGTTTCAAGGTCGTCCGCCATAAGGGCGATATCAGCCGTTTCAAGCGCGACGTCCGATCCAGCTGCGCCCATGGCGATTCCAACGGTCGCATTGGCCATAGCGGGGGCATCGTTTACTCCGTCACCAACCATTGCAACACCGCCCTTTGCTCTTAAGGACTTTATTTTTGTTACTTTATCCTCGGGCATGAGGTCTCCGAAGGCTTGATCCAGACCAACCTCTCTAGCGACAGCATCCGCCACATTTTGATTATCACCCGAAATCATCATCATACGAGTGACGCCAATATCACGAAGGTGGACAATTACGTTTTTAGCGGCCTCACGAGGCGTGTCCATCAAGCCGATCACTCCGAGATAGCGCTCGCCGCGACGGACTATCATGGTTGTGCGCCCATCCGAAGACATTCTGTCCACGGTGTCCGCCAAGTCCTCTGGCACAGAATTACCCTCCACTTCAGCAAACAATTCCATTTTACCAATATGAACCTGTTGTCCTTTATACAGGGCTGAAACGCCTCGTCCCGTAATACTTGCGAAATCGGAAGCACCGTCTGGAGTGGATCCGAGGCGAGCTATCCCATCACGCACGACTGCTTCTGCCAAGGGGTGATCACTCAGGGCCTCAACGGCGGCGCTGACCGTTAGCAGGGTATCTTCATCTACGTCTTTATAAGTAACAATTTCAACAAGACGGGGTTCGCCTTCTGTTAAGGTTCCGGTTTTATCAAAGGCGATGGCGTCCAGACGGCCAAGAGATTCTAACGGAGCGCCGCCTTTGATCAATACGCCGCCACGTGCTGCGCGGGCCACTCCGGACAAGATTGCGCTCGGGGTTGCGATAGCGAGAGCGCAAGGGCTAGCAGCGACGAGCACGGCCATTGCCCGGTAGAAACTCTCCGAGGCAGTTTCATCTAAAACAATAAACGCCAAAGACGACAGAACCGCCAGTAAAATGACGCAAGGGACAAATATGCGTTCAAACTTTTTTGTGAAACTCTGTGTGGGGGACTGTCTGGTCTCCGCTTCACTCACTAGAGTTACGACACGGGCAAGCGTCGTTTCACTCGCGAGTTTTGTAACCTGAATATCCAGACTGCCTGAACCATTGATCGAACCCGCAAAGACGCGCGTCTCAGATTTCAAATCGTCTGGTTTTGCCGCGGCGGCTTCCGTGTCTTCCACGGGTCTCTTATCGACGGGCGCGCTTTCACCCGTTATTGGCGCTTGGTTCACGGCACTAGCGCCAGAGACGACAAACCCATCAGCTGGCAGACGTTCATTAGAGCGCACCACAACGATATCGCCAATGACAAGGTCTTGAATGGAGATTGTTTCGGTTTTTTCACCACGCCGAACGAGCGCGTCATCCGGAGTCAAATCGGAGAGCGCTGAAATCGCATTTCGCGCTCGGGTCATAGCAAAATGCTCTAACGCATGGCCAATCGCAAAAAGAAATAGAAGGAACGCCCCTTCGGCCCATTCCCCGAGAAAAGCGGCTCCGGCAGCTGCGACCAACATCAGAAAATCGATCTGGAATTTGCCCTTCAATAATTTTTCTACTGCCTCCCGCAGCGCAAAATACCCCCCAAAGACATAGGCTGCGACCAAAAATACAAATCCTATCGACGTCGACAGCAAATTCAGTTTTGGGCCAAGCCATCCAATCAAGAGACAAACGCCCGCCAAGACGGCAAAAATTACTTCCGCGCGAGACCCTAGAATCCTTGTAACGATATCACCATGATTATGATCGTTCCCATCAGAACCATGATCTTTCACTTTGTGTGTTGTTTCTATCATTTTCATCTCCGTAGAATTGGAACACAGGCGGGCCGTTCCCGCCTGTGTGACGCTTCTATTCAGGCCGTTTTCTGCTCACGCTCATGACTCGTCTCAACTAGTGAATGATGACCTCCCGGCCTCGGTGCAAACCAGCGGTGCAAGGCCGGCATAACAAGCAAGGTCAACAGGGTGGACGACACGAGGCCGCCTGTGACGACCGTGGCTAGGGGCCGCTGAACTTCAGCGCCTACACCGGTTGCAAATAGCAGCGGCGCCAAACCGAGCGCCGTCGTAAGGGCGGTCATCAAAACCGGGCGGGCTCTGAGTCCGGCAGCTTCGATAGCTAATTGGTCCTTATCCCGTCCGGCCCGGGCGAAATCGTCCATGAAGCTCACCAGTACCATCCCATTTCCAAGGGCAATACCGAATAAAGCGATGAAACCGACGGTCGCCGGAACAGAGACTGGCAGTCCCGTTATCCAAAGCGCCAGAGCGCCGCCTGTCAGGGCAAGCGGGATGTTGAGCAGGATCAAAATAGCCGACTTTACTCGCCCGAAGGTCATCAACAAAATAAGAAAGACAATACCTAGAGTTATCGGAATCACCACTTTAAACCGGGCGTTGGCTTGTTGCTGAAGCTCAAACTGGCCGCCCCAAACGACTCGATAACCAGGCGGCAAATCTAGATTGGATTCCGTCACCCCTTGGGCTTCGGTCACGAAAGAGCCGATATCGCGATCCCGTACATTTGACTGCACCGTGATAAACCTTTCTCCGTCCTCGCGTGTAATCTGGCGCGGACCAATTACGGTTTCAATATTTGCAACAGTCGCAAGCGGAACTCGGGCGCCGGAGGGCGATTCAAGAACGACTCGGCTAATTGCTTCCGGCGTGTCACGGTTTTCGGCGTGAAAACGCACAACTATCGGAAATTGCCTTACACCTTCAAATAAGGAGCCGGCTTCAGCCCCGCCCACCGAAGCGCGCAGAACGTCTAATGCATCCTCGACGTTCAGACCGTATCGCCCCAAGGCGGCGCGATTCATCGTCACTACGAGCTGCGGCGCCCCCGTGATTTGATCGGCCTGCACTTCTGCAGCGCCTTCGACCTGTTGTAAGAGGGCTTGCAACTCCTGAGATTTTTCGAGGAGCACATCGGAGTCCGGGCCAAAGATTTTTACGGCGAGTTCAGCTCGTGTTCCCGTCAGCAATTCGTCAACTGACATGGCAATGGGTTGCCCGATATTTACAACAATTCCCGGAAATGTTTCGAGGTTTTCAGAAATTGCTGTCCTTAAATCTTCTGCCGACATACCGTCTCGCCACTCAGATTTCGGGTTAAGTTCAACGAACGCTTCGGCACTATTGGTCGGATCCGCATGCGCCCCGACTTCACCACGACCAACTCGGGTCACGATTGATTTCACCTCGGGGAAAGCCTCGAGAAGCCTTTTCTCAATACGGGTCGTTGTTTTGGAAGCTTCCGTCAAAGAAATTGACGGAGCCATTGTCACGCGCAACAAAATATCGCCTTCTTCAAGAGCAGGCGTAAATTCGGATCCTAATCGTGAGCCGGCAAGTCCGCCAATGAAAAGAAGAAGAACGGCGAGTCCAATTGCCGCAAATCTCCGGCGCACGAAAAAAGAGGCGGCTTTGCTGACATAACGAGCAACCCAACCGGGTTTAGCCTCCCCTCTTTTTTTATCCTTGCGCATCAGCGCATTCGCAAGGGACGGAGCGATCAAGGCCGCATAGAAGAGTGAACCGGTCATCGCCAAGGCGGCCGAAGCTGCAAGTGGCCTGAAGGTTTTCCCTTCAACGCCCTGAAGAGAAAAAAGCGGTAAGAACACCACAATCACAACCGCGACGGCGGCAATAAGTGGCGCGATAACTTCTGCTGTTGACCGCGCAACGACATCGCGTTGATTCTCGGTCGCCTTGCTTTCGCGTAAGCCGCGATCCACATTTTCGGAAATGACAATCGCTCCGTCCACCATCATCCCGATTGCGATTGCAACGCCCCCTAATGACATGAGGTTCGCCCCGATGCCGAGCATATTCATCGCGATAAAGGCAAATCCGACAGAAAAGGGTATGGATAGGACGACGACAACACTGGGCCGCCAACCGCCAAGAAAGACGAAAACAACGAGAGCAACTAAAACAGCCCCTTGCCATAAGGCGGTTGTAACAGTTGCAGAGGCTTTGTTCACGAGTGTGCCTTGATCATAATAAGGTACAGCCGTGACCCCTTCCGGCAGACTGGTATTGATTTCATCAAAGCGGGTTTGAACCCGTTTAATGACATCAGAAGTATTCGTGCCGAAGAGTTTCAGCGTCAGGCCAGCGACGACCTCGCCTTCGCCATTTGCTGTAGCAAGACCTTGACGCACGCCCCCTCCGACAACGACTTCTCCGAGGTCACGAACGCGAACCGGACGGCCATCCGCGGTTTTGACGACGATTTCCGCCAAATCTTCAACGGAGCGTGCCAGGCCAACGCCTCGCACGGTATATTGCTCTGCGCCGAGTTCAATGAATTGGGCCCCTTCGGTTTTATTTCCGCGTTCCAGCGCGGTCATAACATCACCGATTTGAATATTGTATGACAATAAAGCATCCGGGTCGAGACGCACCTGATACTGCTTTTCGTATCCGCCCAGAGACAAAACCTCCGTGACTCCCGGAACGGTTTGAAGCTGGTATTTTATTATCCAGTCCTGAATTTCGCGCATTTCAACAAGGCTGCGCGATCCGGTTTCATCTTCTAATCGGAAGTAAAGAATAATTCCAAGTCCGGTTGAAATAGGGCCCATTTTCGGATCCCCGAAACCGTCAGGGATATTTCCGCTGGCTTCGGCGAGGCGTTCTCCCACAACCTGGCGCGCAAAATAGACGTCCGTCCCATCTTCAAAATAAATATTTACGACGGAAAGTCCAAAATTTGAAACGGATCGCATGTTTTTGAGTTTGGGGAGACCTGACATCGCAGTCTCAATTGGATAGGTAACATATCGTTCGACCTCTTCGGGAGCGAGCCCTTCAGTTTCTGTAAAAACCTGAACCAAAGAAGGCGTCACATCTGGAAACGCATCGACGGGGAGCGCGCGAAACGCCCAAATTCCACCAAGGGTCATGGCGAGTGCCGCAATGGCTGCCAATAAGCGCCCCCCGGCAATTCTGTGCATAAAATTAAACATAATGATCTGTCCTAGTGGCCGTGGCCATCGCCGAAGGCGTCTTTTTCAAGTTGAGCTTTAAGGGTGAAAGCGCCTTCGGAGACAAACGCCTCTCCGACACTCAATCCCGAGCGTATTTCGATGTAACCGCCGGATTTTGTCCCGGTCATAACGGCGCGCGGAGCGTAACCTCCTTCCACCGGAAGGAAAACGGATGGCTTACCTTCCACAAGTTGCACGGCCGCATCCGGTATGCGGATGACGGCTTCAGAGGCGCCTACGCTTAAATCTGCTGTAACAAATTGGCCGGGCCGCAACGTGCCCTGAGGATTTTCGACGATAACGCGCGCCGTTGCCGTACGCGATGTTTCATCGATAACTGGCAGGACAAATGCCACAGTTGATTGTGCGATTGTGTCCCCTGCATCCGTTTTAAGTGCAACAGGGGCGCCGAGGCGGATGCGAGAAATGTCTTGCTTATAAACCGCAATATCGGCCCAAACGACGCTATCATCTACAACCGTAAATAAGGGGTCTGCCCCGGCATCTCCAGCGGAAACAGTCTCACCTAGCGTCACTGTTCGCCGAACAATCGTTCCGGCTATCGGAGCGGTAAGATAGGCATTGGCATTGTCGCCGTCCGCAGCCCCCGCGATGTTTTTGAGAGCGCTGTGACTAACTCCGGCTGCGTGAAGCTCATTTTCAGCTGCGTCTCTTGCCGCTTTAGAAGCTTGAAGGTTTGCGCGAGCCGTTTGCAAATCGGCTTCAGATGTAATCTTTTTTGCAAATAAACTTTCTTCTCGCGCATATGCCTGTTCTGTCAGAGATAATTGGGTTTCGGCTTTTTGCCAGCTTGCCATGAGACCCGCCAGTTCGCGACTGCGGATCAAAGCGAGTGTCGCGCCTTTTTCCACTTGATCTCCCTCACTCGCATAGAGCCGTGAGATAATGCCACTGACTTTTGGAGACAGTTTAGCTACGCGATCGGCGTCGAACCGAATTTCGGCAGGTAAGCTCAATGACTGACCAATTTCGCCTCTTTCTGCTTCAGACAGTTTGATTCCGGCCTCTTGCGCGGCCCTTGAGCTGAGTTTGACGATATCGCCACGAATATTGCTGCCATCTACATTCTCTTCGTGGGAAGCGTTTTCGATATCTTTATCCGCTTCGTGTGCTTCATGAGAAGCATCGGATATTTGAGAGTTTATTTTGGCCGGCGTATTGGTCTCTCCTCCGCATCCCGTGAGCAGGAATGCAAACGTTAGGATAGCCGTTGTGAGTGTTAGTGACTGTTTCATCTATAAGTCTCCGTCAAAGGGGGCGGCGCCAATCAGGCTGTTCAGGCGCATCATGTCAGCATTGAATGTTCGGCGAGCGTCGATGACGGAAACGCCCGCATCAAGCAGACTTTTCCTCGCATCAAGTGTGGTCGTAAGATTGAATCGACCCGCCGAATAACCGGTCAATGACGCTTCATAAGCGGAGCGGGCCGCTGGCAGAGCCTCTTTTTCCAGAAGGTCTAAACGGGCTTGCGAGACACGTAATTGAGACATAGCGGCCTGTTGCTGTGACCGCAGTCGAGCCTTTGTCGCCACGGTGTTTATACGAGCAGAGTCGGCTCTATAACCGGCAGCCCGTGCCGCATCTTTATTCCGGTCAAAGATCGGAAGCGGAACGCTGAACCCTAGAAGCAGCGCATTATCGCCACTTTCTTCAAATCTCCGCAGGCCAGCGCTGACCGTTAAGTTCGGCACTCCGACCGATCGAGCCGCTTCCTGTTGCAACGCTCTGGCGTCCGTATCCGCCCGGGCCACGGCCAAAGCCGGATGTGAGTTGAGATCCTCAACCGCACCAAGTGTGTTTAAAGTGTAAATAGCCTTATCTAACGGAGGCGTGAAAACAGGTTCATCACTTCCCCATAACGCCGCCAGATCATATTTCGTCTGGTCTACATTTGCGCGCGCCCTCAAGGCCGCTGCTTTTACGGAAGCTTGCTCGGCTTGTACGCGTGATAGTTCAGGCGGCGCGGCCGCGCCAGCATCCACTCGTTTGGAAACCGTCTCTGTCAGTTGTGCCGACAAGTCAGCAGACTCCTGCGCGTAGACTGCGAGCTCCTGAGCCGCTTTGAGCTCAAAGAACAACAGCGAAGCTTGAAGTTCAGTTTCCCGCAGAATGGCCTTGCATTCTGCTGATGATAGAGCGGCCGCTGCAAGGGCCGCACGTTCCCGTTTGGCACGTTTGCCGCCGAGCTCAAAAGTTTGCTCGAGACTTAGTGTCGTCTCGACCTGATCAAACCCGTTCAAGGGGCCCGACCCAGAGAAGTTTTCCATCTCCAATCCGATGGAGGGGTTCAACCTTTTCCCCGCTTGATCCGCTTCCGCCTGACGGGCTCTTGTCTCAAGCGCAGCGCGGCGCACTTCCGGAGAAGCGGCGCGTATTTGCTCAAACGCTCCCGCAAGGGTTAAAGGGGCACCCGCGTCGAGCGGGCGCATATCAATTGGTCCGTCGCACGGAGCCGCGATTGCTGCGCCCGAAAAGGCAGCCGCAATCAGGACGCCACAGGCGCCCTTCCTGAAATTTTTCATTGGTAATTATTCCTCGTTTAAATCTAAAGACTTGAAGCCATGCGTACAGCAGGCTTTTGACTAAAGATTAGGCACGAGGTGGCCGGAAGAGACCGTAAGGACCTTGATCCGAAGGGGAATTATAGGATTTAGGGTCGTAATTAAATTGACCGTACAAACCCGCTTCTAAAGTAGTCATTTGAATCGGCGTCGCGTGGAAATGACAGCTCCCGCAGCTGTGAGCATGATGATCGTGAGGCGCTTTTGATGGTCTATTAGGTTTCTCACTGGAATCAACATCCACGAAATCGCCTGTCTCTTGACACACAACCTCAGCGGCTTCTTCGGGATGGATATCCGGCGTGATGGTTCCCATGCCCATAATTACGGCCAAGCTAAGTGTCAGCCATAATTTAGAAGAATATATGACGTTTAATATAGTCATTACACTCCTCTACCACTTTATTTCACTAATGGGTCAAGAAAAAAGTACAGACACTTATTTTAAAGTGGCCCTCCCCTTACAGGTGATCCATTTTAAGAGTTAGAGATTTGGCTATTTTGAGCTTGAAGTAGCACGCTATGGCTAGAAAACACTACATTCCTGAATAAATTATCGCGATGCTGCGAGAGGCTTAGGTCAGATTATCTCATGGCAAGAAGACAGGAACAATTTGTCGATAACTTAGCGTGCCTGAGCAAAGTTATTATCAATGGCTCCGTGTGTGCAATGTTGTGGCCAACACCGTTCCAGTCAGCCATCAGGGCGAACATAACCACCAAACTCTAATTAAATGGTGGATCACCTCATACGGACAGCATTGTAGGAATCAGACACTATAAATTCGAGTATAGCCCCGGCGGTCAATAAAATTTCAGAATAACGATAACTTTAGAAGACTACCGCCGATGCGGCATACACATAACGTTTACGATTTGCTCCATGGTATCTTCTAGGGCTTCGGAAATAGATTCACCAAGCACGTTCTCGCTTTGATCTTGATGGCGTATCAAAATATTCAAGAACATCAAACTTACGCTAATGAGCCTGCGTTGTGCGACATGTTGAGGCAGATAATTCACTCTTTCACTTAGAAGGCGCAAAGCTTCAGTCAGGCTCGGCGTCTCAGGCCCAGCAAAGTCACTGAATTCTCTAGAAGAAGAAAGTAAGAGGTATTGACTCAAAAAGTTCGCGTATGAATGGTTTCCATCGGCATCTTGCATATCAAGTTGCGGAATCAAAATTATATCGAGTATAGTGCGAGCATCCCTTAACCGCCCCTCAACTTCGGCCTGCTTCAACATTTTACTCCTTGAAGCTTCCATTTTCTCCATGCGAAAATCAAATATTGCCCGAACTAGACCCTCTCGGGAACCAAAATGATATTGAACGGCTGCATGATTTCCCTGTTCAGCGCGCGTCGCTATTTCGCGCATGGACGCTCCATTAATACCATTTTCAGCAAATAGCTGTTCCCCGGCAAGAATTAAACGCGTTTTACCATCCAATTCATAGTTTGGATAATTTGGAGGAATTCCAGTCATTACAAGATTAGCACCATAATTTTAAAACAAGTGTAAATTACAAAGAACTTTTACCTTCTCAATAAGATGTGATCAGTCAGCTTTTTAAGATATTTTTACAGAGTTTTTTAAAAAAAGACAACTTAAATCCCAAAAAACTGACTTTTTTAGAAAATATATAAGGATTTTGCACTAATGATATTTAGCTTTCTGGAATCTTGTTTACACTTGACTTAAAGTTTTGACCACGTTATCACCCTAACTGTCATTAGACTGAACGGACCGGGGAGATTTCGCGATTACATGCGAAACATACAAGTTCGATATATTAACCTAAAGGAGAAAATGTCATGACAATGGAAACCGGACTAATATTTCACCCTTACATGCGCCCAGGACGGACGGCAAAACAAACTTTTGAGTGGGGAGTTCAAAACTCTATAGCCTGTGACAAAGCAGGGTTCACCTCCATGATGATTTCTGAACATGCATCGCAGATATGGGAAAACATCCCAAACCCAGAACTGATTATTGCAGCTTCGGCCCTACAAACCAAAAACATTAGGTTTGGACCCATGGCCCATATTTTGCCCCATCAGCACCCAGCCAAACTCGCGATGACAGTTGGTTGGCTCTCCCAAATCCTTGAAGGCCGCTATTTCTTAGGAATAGGCGCAGGTGCCTATCCCGATGCCACATATATCCACGGTATACGCGGCGATGATCAGGACACAGAACGTTTGAACGATATGGTTCGAGAGTCCTTATCAATTATGGAAAAAATTTGGAAGCGAGAGCCGTTCTTCTACGAAGGCAAATATTGGGATGCCGGATATCCGGAAGAGGAAGTTCCCGTAACAGAAGAAGATGAACAACATATGCTGGCTGACTTTTCTCCATGGGGCGGCGATGCACCTGAGATTGCAGTAACCGGATTCAGTAAAAACTCCCCGTCCATGCGCCTTGCAGGAGAAAGAAACTTCAAACCAGTTTCTATATATTCTGGCTTGGAAGCCTTAAAACGTCACTGGGAAATCTACTCTGAGGCCAATATCAAAGCAGGTTTCACACCAGATCGACAACGTCACGCGGTTTCCCAAACTGTATTTGTTGGTGATACAGATGCTGAAGCTAAAAAAGAAGTTATGGAAGGACCGATAGGTTACTGTTTCAACAAATACCTTATCCCGATTTGGCGTCGGTTTGGCATGATGGACGGCTTCGCAAAAGACGCAGGCATTGACCCGGAAAAGGCAGACCTAGAATTCCTTGTTGATCACGTTTTTGTTGTAGGGTCGCCCGATACAGTTGTCGATAAGATCAACACTTTGTTCGAAAAGTGTGGAGGCTGGGGTACGTTACAAGTCGAGTCCCATGATTATTACGATAACCCTGCTCCTTGGTGGAACTCACTTGAGTTAATTTCGAAAGAGGTTGCACCCCGCATTAAACTACCAAAGTCAAAATAACTTGATTAAGCCCCTCAAAGACAAAAATAGTTAAATGCAAATTAGGAAAAGCGTGAACTCAACGGTTCACGCTTTTTTTATGAGCGTCTGTCTTTTGAATTTTGCTAAGTTATGTTTTTTCACTATCAATAGAAGCAAATCCGTCAAGCAGGAGTGATGCCGCTTGTTCTGCGATTTCCGATGGCCCTAATTTTCCAGGGCGATACCATGACGAACAAGAATCTAACATTGCTATAAGAAACTTCCGCACTACCGTAGCATCCAAAGACTTACTAGCACTTCCATCGGCCTGCGCAGCAACGATAAGATCGCGCCAGTAATTATCAAAACTAGAGTATGCTGCTAATACGCGCCTGCGCATTTCCTCCGGCAAATCATCGAACACCCTCGCTACAGCAGAGGAATAGTCGTCACCTGATAGTAAAAATTCAATATGCGAAATTATAGCAGTTCGTAATCTTACCAGAGGAGTTGCTGACGGGCCAAGTCTTTCAACCCGCGCAACAATATGATGGCTATTATTGTATATACCTTCCATCATCACCTTTTCGACCAAAATATCCTTCGACCCAAAATGATGATAAATACTTGGCGCAAGCATTCCAGCGCCTTCGGCTATTTCACTAAGTTTAGCACCTGCTAAACCCTTATGCCGAAGGATCGCTGCCGCGGAATCTAAAATACGTTTTCTGGTGTTTTCTGCATTAGCCATGCGGTTCATTAGAAGTTAATTCTTAAAAAGTCAGCCTAGAAATTTAACATTCAGTTATCCCATATAAGGAGTTACAGGCACCCCAGGCGCTGGCGGATTTAGTATTTCAAACAAACCTCCCGCGAGTGGTTCTTGCTCGAAATTCTTCTCCGTGTAACCTTGTGACCCTGTAATTAGAAACAATCGAGAGTAATCCTGCCCCCCAAAAGCGGGGCGCAAACCACGTCTTACAGGAAGTTTCCGTTCCTCCAACAAAGTGGCATCCGGCGCAAAACGTCTCAACATCCAGCTTTCGTAAAACGCCATCCAAATGCATCCTTCCACATCAACTGCCATCCCATCAGGATACCCATCCTTAGGCTGAAATTTGAGGAAATCCCGACGATTTGATAATTCTCCGTCGTCAGAAACATCATAAACCCAACTTACCAATGGCATTGAGTCGTTTACATAAGCGGTACGGCCATCAGGACTGAAAGCCGGGCCATTTGCAGTGACAATATCTCTCTCTTGCGTGCTAAGCTTTCCGTCCGCATCTAAGCGATAAAGTTCGCCGGTATTTCGTGAATCCAAATCACCTAAGGTGCTTTCTTTATCTTCGGCAGTCGTACTCTCGTCCCACTGGCTTGTATCGCAAGAACCTGACCAGTAGCGCCCTTCACGATCCGTAACCCCGTCATTTAATCTGGCAATTTTTGGATCTGGAATGGGATGTAAAATCGGACTGTAAACCTGGCCTTTTGGGTCAATATGGGCGAAACCGTCTGCACAAGAGGCAATAAACCCACCACTTGCGCGCGGCGCTATTGCGCTAATCCAAGTCGGCGGAACCCATGTCCCTTTTTTACCGGTTTCGAGATTATACCAATTTACACTCGGCCCCTCAATATCAACCCAATATATACATCCATCCCGATCGTCCCAAATCGTACTCTCTCCGAGAATTGCTTTCGCATCCCATAAACAGCGCCAACCTTCACCTTCCATCATAATTTTATCCTCTTCTTCAATTTATCGTTCAAGCCTAAAGTTTAACAACCGAGTCTCCAAATGGCTCATCGCGTTGTCGGACCGCTTGCTTTAAGCCCTTAACACGCACGGTTTCGTTAAATTCGTCCCGACTAGGAGCAAGGTGCCCTCGCGCATCCATTTCAGCCGCCATCCGCTGGATTGTACGCGCTCCCATTAACTCCAAGCCAATATTTACGATGCGCTTATTTGCGCTGAGTAAATCGGCATCGACTAGTGCCAACCGGTTTGCTAGGGCGCTAACCTCACTCTGCAGGTTCTCGACAGGAACAGATTTAAGAACTAATCCAATTTTCGCTGCATCTTCACCGCGAATAGAATCGCCGGTAAGAAGTAACCTTTTTGCCCATTGAGGTCCAACGAGGTAGAGCCACATATGGCTAGGAAGGGAGCCTTGGGAACGCGCCGGAGGAAAGCCGAAAATGGCATCATCAGAACAAATTACAATGTCGCACAATAAGGCAAGATCTGTACCACCCGCTAGGCATCGTCCATGCACTTGTGCGATCACGGGTTTGTGCATGTCAAACAACGCCATGCGCAAACGCTGCGCTCTTTCTTGGTGCCAGCTATCGTCATCAAATTTTGCACGACCTCGTTTGTAGTTTACTTGGTCGGGCACAGGTTGATCATATTTTTGTAAATCATAACCTGAGCAAAAATCAGGGCCGGCAGCCTTTAACACAACCGAATGGACACGATTATCTTCGTCGGCCTCCCACAGCATACGGCATAATTCTTCCTGCAAAGGCTCGCTCAGTGCGTTCCGTTTTTCAGGGCGATTGAGTGTTATCCACGCGGTGCCGTCCTGCAACTCATAAAGTAAAACATCTTCGCCATTCCCCATCAGCACGTCCTTTTTCATTATCGATGGAACTTATGCTTGGATAAATTTCAAACAGTAATTCATCTTTATTTTAAAAACCCACCAAAGTTTACGACGGGCCAACTGGCGGCCCAGATACGTCAATATCTTTCAAGTGAGGCAGAACTTTGCGAGCAAAAGTTTCGTAGTTTTCCTTACCCACTTCAAAAGGCATATCCCCAAATTGGGTATAAACAATAAAGCTACCAACATCAAAACGCTCAACCATGGCTTTTAACTTTTCAACAACCTCTTCGGGTCGACCCCAAATTTGTAGGTCCGCTAAGAACTCGTTAAATTTGTCTATGCCATGCTTCTCCACGCTATTTGCAAGGGCTCCGTAATATTCATAGCCCTCAATGTCGGCGAATTCTTTATTCCCAAACTGGTAAAACTCAGATGTCGAACGTGCATACTCGACAAGGTATTTGTCATGCATTTCTTGTGCTTTTGCCTTGTCTTCACTCACCGCGACAAAAGCAACGACAACGGGCTTTGGCGCGGAACGACCCTGCATCTCAAAAAACCGATCCCTGTAATTTTTTACATCCTCAGCCACCCTATCCCAAGGCTTTTGGGCAATGATCATTAGTCCCACATCAAGGTTGGCCATAAGTTTAACTGATTCGGGAGAAACAGCTGAAGCAAAAACTCTTCCGCGGTAACTTGCATATGGACGCGGCCTTAATTCGACCCGCGGCTGTTGCAAATATTTCCCATCATATTCCATCACCCCAGTTTCAAGAGCTTGCAAAACAGCCTCCGCATTTTCACGAAATCTGCTCCGCGATTCGCCCATCGGGACTTTAAATCCGTCGAACTCGCCTTTTCCTAATCCGCGCCCCATACCCAATATCGCGCGCCCTTCCGAGAGGTGATCTAGAAGAAGAAAGCTTTCAGCAACGCGCACCGGATTTGCCCAAGGCAGAACAGTCACCGTTGTACCAAGCTTCATGCGGGTGGTTTTAGCGGCCACCCACGAAAGAAATTGAGGAACATTGGGTGTCATCATATAGCCCGTGAAATGATGCTCCGGAGTCCAAATTGAATCAAACCCCTGATCTTCAGCCCGAGCGGCCAACGATAATTCATGGCGATAAACCTCTATGTCGCTCACACCCTCTTTAATGTTTTGGAAAGTTAATCCCAACCCGACATCCATGTTAGCCTCCTACAAAAAAATCATTTATACTAGCCTAATAGAAATTAGGCTACCTTGGCAAGCTATTTCCTGTGTTTGCGTCATAT
This sequence comes from uncultured Hyphomonadaceae bacterium, assembly GCA_913058335.1. GTDB lineage: Bacteria > Pseudomonadota > Alphaproteobacteria > Caulobacterales > Maricaulaceae > Litorimonas. The sequence goes on along the minus strand of CAJXPX010000018.1, from coordinate 37,575 downwards.
ATCATAATTATTCAGCAAGAAATTAACCCACAAAACCTGTTATATTTGACAAATTTTCCTTTTTAAATAATGAGTTATAATGAAGCTCGTGTAACTTTTAAAAATAATGTCAAGCCAAGCCTCACCTAGATAGGTTGACGCCTTGGTGAAAAGTTGTCATCATAATTTTAATTAGGCTAAAGGGGATAAATTAAGTGCATAAAACCGTTTCGCAGCGACGTCAGGCGATAGCAAACCGTCATCCCGAATGGGAAGAAATGTGCCTGAACAAATACCTTGAGCGTTCACTATTACACTTTTCTGATGAACCTCTTGTCATTACGGATGAAGTCTCACTCGATTATAAATCTATTTTTTCTCAATCCGAACGTCTGGCCAAAGGGCTTACAGGATTTGGGATTAGTCAAGGTGACCGAGTAGGGCTTCTTATGGCGAATTATCCCGTCACGGTGTCGCTGCTGTTCGCCATTTGGAGAGTTGGTGCCGTCGCTGTAGCGATAAACACGCTCTACAATGTTAGTGAGCTTGAACATGTCGTGCGTGAATCGGGATGTAATCTTATCATTAGCATGGCGAAATTTGGTTCGCGCAGGTTTGATACTGAATTAGACTCTCACATGCCGGGTTGGCGAGATGGAGATTGCGCCAGCTTTCCAGAACTCCGTGGAGGGATGGTTTATGACGCAGACAATCCGGATAAATTTTTCTCGGCCATGCCCTCCACCGAACTGCCAACTCAAATAACATCCCCCCACGATCCGGCCGTCATCATGTTTACGTCTGGAACAACTGGTGCCCCCAAGGGCGTCATACAAACACACGATAATCTTCTTAGAGCAGCCTATGCAGGTGCGTATCACCAAGCATTCGAAACAGGCAGGAGGGGGGTTTTCTCTTTACCGCTTTATCATGGCTTTGGCTTAGTCGTTGGCCTGCTTTCCGGAATGATTGTTGGTGGCTCAATTGTACCCTTATTGCGTTTTAATGCTGATAATATTCTTTCAGCAATCGAAAAACATCGCGCAACCTATTTAATGGGCGTGCCAACCATGACAATCGCGATGATGGAACAGGCAAAAATCAAAAGTTATGATCTTAGTTCACTTACAGCCGTCCATAGCGCGGCGGCGCCTACGCCGAAATGGGTTTGGCGAGAAATCCAAGATACATTTGGGTGCGACGAGATTTTCACGAGCTACGGGCAAACCGAGGCAACTGCCACTATTATTTGCACCCAGCCTGGCGATTCAATCGATCTCGTATCCGAAACGCAAGGATGTATCGTACAAGCTGGAGTAGCCGGCATCGCTGAGCAGAATGGTCGTATTTGCGAATTTAAAACAATTGATCCGCAAACAGGTAGTGATTTACCTTACGGGTCATCAGGCGAACTTTGCACACGGGGACCAATGAACAGTTTGGGTTACTTTCGTCGGCCTGAAGAAACATCGAAAGTTTTCTTAGCTGACGGTTGGTTACGCACAGGTGATTTAGGGCATTTTTTGGAAAATGGTTATCTTTTCCTCACAGGACGATCAAAAGATCTCTACAAGAGTAAAGGCGAATTGGTCTCCCCTAAGGAATTAGAGCAGCTAGTAACTAGCCACCCAAGCATCGTCCAAGCGTTCTTTATAGGCATGCCCGACAACCGTTGGGGAGAGTGCGGCTGCGCGTGGATGGTTCGCGCAGAGGGAAGCGATATTAGTGAAGAGGAAGTCTTGAATTGGCTTAAACCACAGATTTCCCGGTATAAACTACCTCGTGATATATGGTTTATTTCTGAAAAAGACCTTCCCAAAACGGGCACAGGCAAGGTTCAGAAAAACATTTTAAAAGAGATGGCGCTTTCTCAAATAGAGCAGGTTAAGTCGTAATTATACGCAGTAAAAAACTCAAAGAGAAAAGTTTATGACACACTCGGGCATCTCAACAATTGAAGACATCATACAAGACGCAAAAAATGGTTTGCCGTATATTCTTGTAGATGCAGATGACCGAGAAAATGAGGGGGACGTCATAATTCCAGCGCAATTTGCGACACCTCACCAGATAAACTTTATGGCTAAACACGCTCGTGGATTAATTTGCCTCTCCATGACCAAAGCAAGGGCGGAGCAATTAAATCTGCCTCCGATGACGTCCAACAATCAATCGGGGCATGGCACAGCCTTCACCATTTCGATAGAGGCCCTAGAAGGAGTCACAACCGGTATTTCAGCAAAAGATCGCGCTCATACAATTGCTGTTGCAGTTGATCCCTCAAAAACAGCGAAAGATATTGTCTCACCCGGCCACGTCTTCCCGCTCACAGCAAAAGATGGAGGCGTGTTAGTTCGAGCGGGTCACACGGAAGCCGCCGTTGATATTTCCCGAATTGCCGGGCTCACTCCTGCAGGTGTGATTTGCGAGGTCATGAATGATGATGGCACTATGGCTCGGCTGCCACAATTGCTGGAATTTGCGAAAAAACATGGTTTAAAGGTCGGAACAATTGCAGATTTAATCGCTTATCGCCGCCGTTCAGAAAAGCTCATAAAGCTAGTTGCATCGGCTCCCTTTCATAGTTTCTATGGGGGAGATCTTACTATTAACATTTATCGCAACTTAATTGATAACGGAGAACACATTGCACTTTTTAAAGGAGATGTGAAACCTGACTCAAATACTTTAGTACGTGTTCACCAAATCGACCTAACAGCTGACATGCTTGGTTGGTCAACGGCGCATCCGGAATATGTTCCCCAAGCCCTACAAACGATTGCCGCACATGAGGGGCCTGCTGTAGCTGTTTTTGTACGTGACCCAAGTATAGATTCCATTTCTAAACGAATTGAAGGCGGGCGAAAAAATTACCATATGAATTATGCAACTCGCGATTATGGAATTGGAGCTCAAATTCTTTTAGATCTAGGTGTTGGAGAAATGACTCTGCTCACCTCAAGCAAGGCTAAACTTGCTGCCCTTGAAGGCTTCGGCCTAACCGTGACTAACAGACTTCCTATACGCGATCCGAACGCGAATAGCGCTCAGGTTTCAGTAGGTTAGTTATTTAGCGAGCGAGCGAGGTAAAATCGTTCTATCCGTCTCAATAGACAATCAAGTTTATATGTAAATCGGGTTGGCTTTGTTGCCAGCCGTTATAACAGAAAAAAGTTATAACAACGGCGAAATTTTTCCGTAGGCGCCTTTATGAAATAATAAAGGCGTGCCGGAATGATGTATATCAAGTTCCCGCACCTCGCCAATCGCTATATAATGATCACCGGCCTCATGGATGTCATGAAACTTGCAATCTATCCAAGCCAAGGCGCCGTCCAGTATCGGCGTCCCACTCTTTGAAAGATGATGAGGTACATCTTTAAATTTCTCAGGATCTTTTGATGATAATGTTCTGCACAGGTCTTCTTGCTCATCTGCCAAGACATTCACGCAGAACCCACTGCATCCTTCAATTTTTTTCCAGCTGGAAGAAGTTTTACTTGGCAGGAAAGCCACCAAAGGCGGATCAAGAGAAACAGAAGTAAATGAACCGACGATCATCGCCGTAGGTGTTCCGTTTTCTTGAATGGCTGTTATTGCACATATACCCGTCGGATAATGCCCTAAAATTTGCCTATATGTCGAAGACTCAATCGTACTTGTCATGCTAATTTCACACTTTCCAGACGAGTGGAACGTTCTCTACCGCAGCGACAATCCCTGAGTGATACTCTGGAACTGCGCCCTTTTTCATAGAAAATTCTGGTATGCGACTCAACCATTCCTGCAACATCACCACGACTTCCATACGAGCTAGATGCATACCAGCACATCTGTGCGGGCCTTGCGCAAAAGTAGAATGCGCCACATTACGTCGAGAAAAATTCAGCTTCATAGGATCTTCATGCTGATCATCATCAAGCCCATGCAACACAGTGGGCAAGAGAATTAAATCTCCCTCCTTCAATTTGGTTCCATAATACTCCATGTCCTTAACAACATATCGAGCATCAGACACAACACCGAAACGACGGAACATTTCTTCCACGCTACGGTGTAATTTCTTCGGCTCTTCTCGCAACTCTTTCACAGCTTCTGGATGCCGCGCCAAATAGATCATCATGAAACTTAGAAAATTTACCACCGTATCCAAGCCACCCAATAAAAGCAAAGAGACAAGACCTAAGGCTTTGTCTTCGGGCATAGCCTCTCCGTTAATCGTACTATTAACCATTTGAGTAATTAGGTCTGTGCCTTCACCCCCCCGTCTTTCGGCAATAATGGGCGCAACATAATCAAAGAAACCCTTATTGGCCTGCGCCAATGATCGACCTTGTTCTTCAGGCGTTTTTCCTGATGGACGCGTCATTTCCTTGGCAAGCTCATTAAGCTTTTCTGCATCTTCCATAGGGAGATCAGCAAGAGCTAAAAATACTTTAACTGGGAAAATTCCTGCGAAATCGCGTGCAAAGTCGCAATGCCCTTGAGCCGCAAAACCGTCTATCAACTCACTCGCGACCCTGCGTATATCTTCTTCGACCTGACGAATTTGCGCCAAGCTAAGCCCTTTATCAATTGCCTGCCTGTAGGGAGTGTGTTCAGGTGGATCCATACGTGTCGGAACCATCTCATAGGCCTCACCAGCCTCTCTTGGAACCCATATAACTTTACTCGAAAATCGATCCGGACTACGGTAGATCTCGTTAATCAAGGCACCACGTGTGGCAATCCAGTGCCCACCAGTAAGAGGCGTCCAAACGAGTGGGGGCGTATCGGGTTGTTGTACGCGTTTCCAAGCCTCATGAACCCCCTCCTCAATTCCATCAAGTGCATAAGCGTCGATCTCTCTAACAAGCTCATTTGGAATGTAATCGGGCACAGGCGTACGGTGCTTGGAAGTGTTAGTTTCGGATAATTCAGTCATGGCAGTATCCCCCTATTTAATTGTCGGATCAATTACAGCTTTTGTAGCCACGCCATTTTTAGTCACCTTAAGGGCCTCCCCAGCCTCTGCAATGCTAAACCGATGACTTACTAATTCGGCAAGTGGCACACGCTCTTGCATACGCGCCGCAAACTGCATTCCTTGATAGTAATTTTTGGGAGAAGGGAATGACGCCCCTCCAATCGTCAAATTTTTAGTGCTTAACTCGCGCGGCGGAATTGGCTGGGTACCGATGGCCCCCCACAAACCTAGAATAATGTAACGTCCATGATTTCCGCTTATGTCCACCCCTTCTGGAAAAGCCGGAAGCACACCAGCTGCTTCAATCACGAGATCCGGACCATTCTTACCTGTGAGGTCATATATCTTTCTTTTACGTTCTTCAGCCGACAAGTTAAGTGAAACAGTGGCTGTCGCTCCCAGACTCTTTGCGGCATCCAGTCGAACTTGTGGGCCATCGATTATAATGACCTCACGGGCCCCGGCTTGCGCAGCCACGAGCACTGCCGACAGTCCTACTGGCCCAGCGCCCTGTACGACGACTGTATCCCCAAAGCCCACTGGACCACAGCGATCAAACCCTCGTAAGGCGGTTGGCAAGCCGCAACCAAGAGCCGCAACAGCCTCCGGTATAGCACCGTCCGGCAATCGATAAAATGGCATGTTGTTTGGAAGCCAAGCGTAATCAGCATAACTGCCCCAATTGGGTTTTGATGCGTTTTCAAAAAATTGACTATTCTCACAAGGCGTCTCTTGTAAAATAGTGCAGGAATAGCAGCGATGGCAAAGGGCAATCGGCGACCAAATAACCAAGTCCCCTGTTTTTACGGGCACCCCGGCATAATCAGTCGTTACCCCCTCACCTAGTTGGGTAATCTCCCCCACGCCTTCGTGACCAAGAATAATAGGGAAAGGCATCTCGCCAGCTTCGCCCGATGCAATATGGACATCGCTTCCGCAAACTCCCCCTAAAACCGTCCGCACTAACGCGCCGCCTGGCTCAGGGGGGTGAATATCGACCCCCCAAGTCTCAAGACGATTCTTCTCTACGAGTACTGAAGCTATACCATGCATAAATCATCCCCTTTTTGTTTCAAGAACTCTCGACTCTTTTAGAAGATGCCAAAAGTATCTTTTTTACAGCCTAACATAAATTAGGTAAATTTCGCAAGTTAAACTTTTTCCTGCCCTACCCAAGGGAAAAGACTTGTAACAATCTCAAATATTTACTTCAATAAGATGTTGTTTTTGAAGGTTATATTAAAATATTAATTTAATTTATTTATTTGACTACGAGATAACCCTAATCAAACCTTGACTTTAAAGCCCACCTAATATCTTCTTAACTCCAATTAGATTATTTTACAATTAGGAGGTTATTATGGGTCGCCTATCGGGAAAAGTTGCAATTATAACAGGAGCTGCGCGTGGGATGGGGGAATCTCACTCTCGACTATTTGCGAAAGAAGGCGCCAAGGTCGTTCTCTCAGATATCAATGTAGAGGGCGGAAAGTTACTCGCGAAAGAAATAGGGAGCTCAAGCCTCTTTGTGGAGCATGACGTTACAAATCCAGATTCATGGAATGAATTGGTGACTAAGACCAAGGACGCTTTTGGAACTATAGACATTTTAGTTAATAATGCAGGCATTCTGGGCCCGATGGCTGACACCGAAACATTAGACGATTCTGGATATGATAAAGTTTGCGAAATTAATCAACATTCAGTTTTTTACGGAATGCGGGCTGTTTTGCCAACTATGGTTGAGGCTAACAAAGGGTCAATTGTGAACATCTCTTCCATAGCAGGTATCGCAGCAAATTATGGTTTTCCTAGCTTGGCATATGTCGCGAGTAAATTTGCTGTCCGCGGCATGACCAAAGCCACAGCGATTGAGTATGGCAGGAAAAACATTCGTGTTAACTCGGTGCATCCAGGCTTTATTCAAACCCCGATGATGGTAGAAGCCACAGATGAAACAGGTGGGGATGCCTTAGCGGAAATCCCACTTGGCCGGATTGCCGACCCGATTGAAGTTTCTAATCTTGTACTATTTTTGGCGTCGGATGAATCCTCATACATTACTGGCTCCGAACATCTTGTAGATGCTGGAATGTTGGCACATTAGGCGAACTGATTGGTCTCATGCCAAGTGTTGCACCAAATGTCTCAAACCATGTTGCTGAAGGGTGGCTAAACCGCCCTGACATACTGAATGCAATTAACCAAGACATGGAGCACCACCCAGCTAACTCTTGGGAGCGCATTAACACCGACAACGACATCTGGATTACTATAAACACAGAAGAAGCCTCTGAAGCATAGTAAGTCTGAAGGCTTCCAAAATGGCAGAGATGATAAATCCATCAAGGCTGTTTCGGCGGCTAAGCTCTGAACCTTTAGATATAACTATATCGGATTACACAGAAAGGACCGATTTCATGGAACTGAAGAATAAAAAAATAATTGTCACGGGGTGCGCTCAAGGCATTGGGGAATCAACGCTTCGAGCATATGTTGCCGCTGGCGCTCAAGTCGCCGCTATGGATGTGAACACAGAGATGGGCAATGCTGCGGTCCAAAATGCCAATAAAGACACTCCGGGGTCAGCCTTTTTTCTTAAGTGCGATGTCTCTAATCGCGAAGAAGTCGATACCGCCTTTGACGAAGCCGCAGATCAAATGGGCGGACTAGATGTTTTAGCAAATATCGCGGGGGTTCACCGACATGCACCAACGCATGAAGTACCGGATGAAACTTTAGAGTGGCTCTTCAAGGTAAACATGAATGGTACGATCTACACGAATGGTGCAGCCTATCGTCATATGACAGAAGGAGGCTCTATAATTAACTTTGGCTCGGAATCCGGGTTAACGGCCGAGATAAACAATGCTGTTTACGGAGCATCAAAAGCAGCTGTTCACGCTTGGACACGAAGCGTCGCTCGTGAATGGGGGGAAAAGGGTATTCGTCTAAATGCAGTACTCCCCTACATCGTGACTCCTATGTATGCGCGCTTCAGAGAAGCCCTTTCAAAAGAAGACCTTGCAGCACACGACAAAGCGACTGCTGAGCAAATTCCCTTAGGCGGTAAATTTGGCGATGCAGATAAAGACCTTGCGCCCGTAATGGTATTTTTAGCCGGTGACGGGTCGCGGTTTATCACAGGGCAGCTCATCCCCGTTGACGGCGGATTGATATCCGTTCGCTAAAATTTGTTTAAGGCCCAACCTTGTGAGTTAAAAAATTCAGCAAGGTTGGGTATCTACTTTTAAATTGATTACAATTTTAAAGCTTTCGTAGAAATTCCATTGATCTTAGTGAAGTTCAAAACCTTCATAATCGTTGTAAGCGACTTCTTCGCATCGCTTGCGATATTCAGGCCCTCCCCCCACATATACTAAAGTCCTTCGTACAATGGTTCCGTCAGGTTTCTCCGTCACCTTAACCCACCAGGCATTTGTTTCAGCCATAAGTGTGCGTTCAAAGTCTGCGTAAACAGCTTTCGTCCACTCATCTTCTGCAGACTGCAAAGGCTGCGCATATGTAAGATCACGATCTTTGAGGTATTCGATCATACGCGTGACCCATTCGGCCTGAAGTGCGCCGCAAACCCCTACGTTACAAAAGGCGGAGCCATTGTGAGGACCAACCAATGCGAAGAAGTTAGGGAAGCCGCGGGCTTGCAAGCCAAGATAGGTTGAAGGTCCATCTTCCCACGCCTCCACTAACCGTAATCCGTCATGACCGCGAATGTCAATTCGATCGAGAGATCCAGTGACGCCGTCGAAACCAGTCGCAAAAATTATCACGTCTAGATCGTAATGATCCTCACCTATTGTTACACCTGTTTCGGTAAATTCTTTAATCGGGATTGATTTTATATCGACCAAATGAACATTGTCTTGATTGTAGCTTTCATAGTAATTTGTTTCCATCGGCACCCTTTTCGCTCCAAAGGGATGATCCACGGGTATCAGCTTCTCCGCCACTATCGGATCTTTCACCCGCTCTCTTATTTTCTTAGCTACAAAATTTGCCAAAAACTGGTTTGACTCTCGGCTCAATAGAAGATCCCTGAAACTACTCAGCCATATTCCATAACCTGACTCATTGTACAGATCCTCAAATATCTTCGTCCGTTCTTCTGCGGTAACTTCACTCGCTTTTCGCTTATCCCGGTGGTATGGAAAAGCCGTCGGAGTGGTCTTTACATATTCTAAAATTGTAGGGAAACGGGTTCGAATCAATTCCATATCGTCTTTGGAGAGGGGAGTATTTCCGAGAGGCGTACACCAATTAGGAGACCGTTGAAAAACAAAAAGATCTTTAGCGGTTTCCGCGACAATAGGTATAATTTGAACCCCGGTTGCCCCAGTACCAATCACACCGACTCTCTTCCCGGAGAAATCAGTATTTTTTGCTAATCCTTTTTCATCTGTGGGCCAATCTGAAGAATGGAAAGCTTTGCCTTTGAAATCCTTCAGCCCCTTGAAATAAGGCATATTCGATGCAGATAGCGGACCCGTAGCAGATATTAGAAATCTGCAGCTTAAACTTTTCCCATCATCAAGAGTTACAACCCACAATTCTTCATCTTCATTGAAAACAGTTGAAATGACTTTGGTTTTAAATTGATAGTGCTTTCGAACGCCCATCTTATCTGCAGCTTCGTTCACATATCGGAGCATTTCGGGCTGACCAGCAAACCTTTCGCTCCAAGACCAGTCGGGCATAATCCCTTTAAGGGCGAAATAGCCGTATGCGTAACTCTCCGTATCTAGTCGACACCCTGGGTATCTATTCCAAAACCAAGTTCCGCCAACATCAGGCGCAGCGTCAATACCGAGAACCGTCAGACCAATTTTGTCTATCAGATATGTTTGATAAATCCCTGTGACACCCGCCCCAATAACCACAACTTCATAATCTGGACTGGTTTTGGTTGTCATTGTGAGGCCTCAATAGATTTAATTGCATAAAATTATGGAGCGAAAAGAAACTTCAAACTGAGACTCATTTAATTCCAGCGCACGAGGTTTCGCTTGCCCGCATGGCCAAAAGCTAAAGTCGGTATGGAATTGGCAGTTTTATAGAGCGGTAACACCGACAAAATAAATTCCGCTGCCGTTCTTTTGGAGCAGAGCATTTTTACTCTGCCCCCTTTTGTTTCAATCCTTAGAAACGGTAACTTAGTTCCGCACCAAATGTTTGAGGCTCACCCCAAATGGCTGTATTAAAACCACCTGAGCCACCCTCAACGTATCCTGAATTATAATAAAATTCATCAAACAGGTTTTTCACATAGACGGCTGCGGATACCTGATTCCCCATTATCTCATTCCAACTTAATCTCATATCAACAGTGACATAGCCGGGTAATTGAGTGCGCGGCGTGATTGAGCCTTCATTATTGGAGAAGTAGGTACTTGTTTGACCAAAAACATCTGTTCGGAACTTTACATCGCCGGCATTGCCTTCAAGAGCCATACTCAATTCGGCGAAAACTGACCCGGCCCACTCCGGCGCGTCCGCATAAGTATCAAACGGGATAACCGGACCACCAAGAGGCCCCAGATCCACGATATTTTCTGTAAATTCTGCATCTGTATAGGCGCCTGCAAAGCCGAATTCCAACCAATCTGTAGCGGTGAAATGAGCATCCAACTCGACACCTTGAATTCGTTTTTTCGGAACATTTACCGTGAAGGCTGATGGCCCTCCCCCTAAGTCAGCAAAAATAGAATGTTGAGCGTCTTTAACTGTTTGATGATAGGCAGCAAAATTGACGCGAGTTGGCACATTCCCAAGGATACCATTAAACTTATAACCCAATTCAAAGTCGTAAGCATTTTCATTGTCAAAGAAATTAACGTCGTCGAAAGGGGCAACGGCGCCATTAAATCCACCTGCTCTAAAGCTACCTCGTTGGGCGGCATAAACCATATGGTCTGGGTTAATTTGATACTGAACATTGAAAGTCCAGCTAGGGTCTTCCAGATCAGCTTCCTGATTGAAAGGCGTTGTCCCATCTAGGTTGAAGAGACTCCCTGGATCTTGGCGGAGAGATAGTTTTTCCCAAGTATACCGGCCACCGGCTGTAAGTGTGAGTTTTTCGGTTAGCGCGTAACTCAACTGGGCAAATACCGCTTTCGATTCGTCGCCTACCGTATAATTGTAAGCTATATCTGCAACCGGCGGGTCTAATTCTGCCCCAACTATAACTGGAACGTATTCAGCCTTATCCGTGTCGGAATAAAATACACCAACAATATACTCTAAAGGTCCGGATGAGCCCTGCAATTGGAGCTCATTAGAGAACCGTTGATTATCAAATGTCTCGCCGCCAGGAGGGCCATTTCCGAGACCAGAATTATTATAGAGATTTAACGAGCCAAATGGAGAACCTGAAAGAATTCCTGGCGTGCGCGCAAAAGCATCAGCATAGCTAAAAATATTTTTCAAAACGATGTTTTCACCCAGCTCAACCTCTGTCGTATTTATAACGAAACCCGTATGAGCTTTGTGCGGCAAATCATAACTCAGCCAAACTTGATAAGGATTATCTTGCTGCCACTCTAAGTATCCGGGAACCGCACCAGGCCATGTACCATCTCCCATAGGACCATCACCTAAAATGGGCGCGAAAGGACTATTCAACCCGTATAAGCTATCCAAAGTCGTGTTGAGCACATATCCATTGTTGGTTTCCCCCACCGAATGATAGGAATACAAGCCACCGGCTCCTTCTGATCCACCAAAATCGCTATACTGCGCTACAGTAGAGTTTTTAATGTTGGACGTAGGTTCAATTTCCAACGTGACACGACCAGAAAGCGCATCAACATCGCCCAAATTATTACCTGTTTTGGCATTCCGTATATAACCATCTTGTTTCTTATAATCACCCGCAACTCTTAGACGGATAATATCAGAAAGCGGGATATCTAAGGCACCTTGCGCCTGAATGTAATCACGCTCACCACCTTTTAAATTTAGGTAACCTCCAAATACGTCTCCAGGCTTAGTCGTTTCATAGAGTATAGCTCCGCCTGTAGCATTCCGACCAAAAAGAGTGCCCTGCGGCCCTTTGAGCACCTGAATTGAATTAAAGTCAAAAAATGCCGTGGATGTGTTTCCTTCGGTAGCTGGGGCCTCATTGATATATGTCAGAACAGCCGGACTGGACCCGGAAAATGGATCAAGTGTTTGCCCGCGCATAGTAAAGTTTAGCTGGTTGGAATTTTGACCACTCTTAACAAGCAATCCGGGCACTAGCTTGGCAAGATCCTGCTCTGTGGTAATATTTCTTTCTTGTAGAATCTCGGCGTTGAAAGCCGAAACCGCTACTGGCACCTCAGAAAGAGATTGTGATCGGCGTTGTGCCGTCACTACTATCTGATCTTTTTCTGCGTCATAATTAGAAATTGGCGCCTCTTCAGACACTGTGTCATCAACTGGCACCTGTTGAGCAAAAGCCGGGTTAGCGACAATAAATACCCAGCTCGCCAAACCGCAGGCTAATTCTTTCTTAAAACTCATCTTGTTCTCCCGTTTTAATCGCACGGCCTTTTCGGCACTATCGATTTTAAAATCCTAACAGCGATTAGGCTTTTGTCAATAGGCTTGTTCTCGTCAAGCCTTTTTATGAATCTATTTGCAAAAGCAACTACTTCAACAAACCATAATGCATTGTTTTAAATGAATTTTATACAACCCTACCGAGGCGAAACTGAGCCCCCCTGTACAACAAGAAATCATAATAATGAATTTTTTAACCTAATCTTTATTAGATTTTTTATTAGCAGCTTTTTACCCAAGGCTGTTATGAACATGTTCTTACATGTCAGGTGTTCTTGCAGTCACGCGAAGGGTAATCTCAAGAGACTGTTCACCCAACTCAAGCCCCATACCGGCATCGATAAGGGATAGTTACCGTCAAAGTGGATTACATGCGTATCAGATCGGTAGGTTTTATCTCCAGCCAAATTTAGACTGGAAATCAATGTCTCGCTGCTCACTTCGCAGCTTATGTTTACGTACGGTACGTTTCGCATCACAAGAAACCTGTTAATTATATGGCTCGGTCCCATGCTTAAATGGCTTGTCGAATAGAAAGACATTGAGCCTCACATTCCAGTCTTCGATAAGTCGGCCCGCAAGGACGGAAGTTTTGAGATAGATGTCTTCACTTATGACGAAGCCAATGCTCGTTATGTCTGGTCGGATGGTAAAACCCCTCCGCCTCTAGCGCATTCAAATAGCCGCGCTTATAAATGATTGCGATTGAGGCCTTCTGTCCGCCTTGGCGTAACTCGGCATATCCTCGCTTAATCAGCCATATACGGCGCTGCTGGAAGGCTGTGTCGGGCTCTTTCGCAAACGGGCTTGTCTTTAAGCGGATGCCTTCCATCCCACCTCTGCCTCAACGGACCTGCGAGCGGTCAAGCCATGTTGCACCGGGATATGTCTATCCACTGTCGTGATACGCATTGCTCCCACTTCGCGCTTCATCTCCTGCTGGATTTCAAGCTCGGACTTCCAGCCTAATTCGCGGATCAGTTCCTCCTCCAGCCGTCTGCGTAGCCATCTCCTGTCGTGCCAGTAAGTCAAGAAGTTAGGCAAATCGCGCGAGTTAGCGTATGGAAAGTACAGGAAATTACAGGAAAGAGAGATTTTCCGAGACTTTTCAAAATCTTATGCTCTTTGCAATGTCAGGAAAATGGTGCGGCTGAGAAGACTGTGATATTTTATTTTTTCTGAAATATATCAATCGTCTGCACTACACACCAATTTATCGGCCTACCACGGGCCTACCAAAATGACAATTAGAGCTTGCCGGCGGCTAGCTCTTGAAGAGCTCGTTTATACGAACTTTCCCAACTCGACGGAACGATGTATCACTGATTCGTCGCCGAATGGCGACCAAAGCTTTGTAACCCTGATATTAACGGTTGGCATCGACCGCAACGATGCCTCTCTTGACTAGGGTCGGGGAGGCTATGACGTATGTCCAGGCAGCCTTTTCGAAGGTAGCTAAAGGTCATGGCGGCAGCCTAATATCAGCTTACAAACTACTCGATCACCAGGCGAATAGCAACCTGGAGAGAATAAATGCCAAAAAGAATTGATAGTGAATTGTCTAGTGTTGAATGCGCAAGACTTCGAAAAGCCTACTGAGCTGAAAACGCGGAACAATATCAAATGGTTTTGTCTCTCCTTGGAATGATAACCCATGAGTACGAAGAATATGGTATAATCAACTTACCTCATGCCATGACACTATTGAAAACGGGGTTTCTCGACTTCTGGAATTATGAACGTGATGACCAAGTCGCAGAGTTTGAAGTGGTCGAAATCACCCCTCGTTTCCTTAGAGCGATGAGAAAAGTGTATAATGAAACGGTAGAGAGCCGAATATCAATATTTCCGCTGAGCCTGACCCCTACCTGCGAGACTTCGATGAGTTTGGCAATATTGAAGAGGACAATCCCGAATACCGAGATACCCCCAAATATGCCGCTTGGGGCGAAAGCTGTTTCCTAATGACCAAAGAGCGATTAGATCGAGAAATTAACTCAGGGGACTGGAATAGACTTTTGCATCGGACCCATTATCGTCCAATGAAACTCAATAACTAGAGCCATTTAAACGATCGAAATAAAAGCTGCGTACACTGTGTAATTTTGTCCCGTTATCTAAATAGTGTTCCCGCCTGACGTCAGCGCCCATTAGACATTCTACGTGCAGTTATGACAAAAGTGTACTTTTGTCATAAGTTCGATGACGGTGAACCTATGCATTTTTGGTAAGTTTCCGGCATCCAACGATAGGTCTTAGGCTGGCCCCATCGCCGAGCTGAACCACGACAATGAAGCGCATAACACGCTCCCATTTCCCCTATTGAACATAATGACGATATAGTATTGTCGCAAATAACATGACCTTTATCCCCTTAGCAGACGAAACAACCACTCTGGACTTAACGGACCAATATGATCAAAGTAGCCGTCAGAGTAGAAGATTTGTTACATGAACCTGTTTCGTTTATTTTTATGTGTTCTTTTCGTAAGTTTGCTGATCTACACAATCATCACTATCTCAAATCACGGTTGGAATTTGTTGCCTATCTTTTTTGGTGATGTGATAGCGATGACATGGCCGGGGCAATTCAATTTCGATTTCTTCGGCTTTCTGCTTCTGTCTGGATTGTGGGTCAGTTGGCGCAATAATTATACTCCTACCGGTACTGTCTTAGGGTTGGTTGCCGTGTTTGGCGGAATTCTATTTCTATCTGCCTATCTTTTTTATCTGTCATTTCAAATGAAGGGTGACATCAAGCAAATGATGTTGGGTAAAAATCGTACCTGAATCCCCCTAGCGGACATTAATGAAACTCCTAAAATTAAAAAACTGCAACCCTATCATCGAATGTTTTCGGCAGTTACTAAAGTGGTATCAGATGCCTATACACACGGTGTTTCATCAGAACGATTACACTCTGATTGCCTTCTCGAGCGCATCCACAATTCGTGAGGGCTTTGGAAAATAATCCCATTCAAAAGCGTGAGGATATGGTGTGTCCCATCCTGCTACGCGCTGCGTCGGCGCCTCGAGATAATAGAAGCATCGCTCTTCAATAAGGGCCGTAAGCTCTCCTCCGAACCCTCCGAATTTTGACGCTTCGTGGACTATAACGCAGCGGCCAGTTTTTTTGACAGACGTTACAATCGCGTCGATGTCCAATGGAACGATAGAACGTAAGTCGATAAGTTCTGCGTCAATAGAGGTTTCGGAGATAGCCGCTTCTGCGACATATACCATAGTGCCATAAGCAAGAACTGTGACGTCACTGCCTTCGCGCACCACTCTGCTCTTACCCAAGGGAACGATGTAATGTCCTTCGGGAACGTCGGCTTGCGGATGCTCTTTCCACGACTTCAGTGGGCGGTCATGGTGTCCATCAAAGGGACCGTTATAAATTCGTTTCGGCTCTAAAAAGATAACTGGATCGTTACATTCAATTGCAGAAATCAATAGACCTTTAGCATCATACGGTGTTGCCGGAATGACCGTTTTCAATCCGGTAATATGCGCAAAGATCGCTTCAGGGGACTGACTGTGGGTTTGTCCGCCATATATCCCGCCGCCATAGGGCGAGCGAACGGTAATAGGCGCGGTAAAATCACCGCCGGAGCGATACCGAAGGCGGGCGGCTTCGGAAACCAATTGGTCGTATGCGGGAAGAATATAATCGGCGAACTGGATTTCTACAACGGGTCGTAGGCCTTCGGCGCCCATCCCTATCGCTGTTGAAACTATTCCCCCTTCTGAAATTGGGGCGTCAAAGCATCTGTGGAGTCCATGTTTTTGTTGCAACTTATCAGTCACGCGAAAAACCCCGCCAAAATAGCCAACATCTTCCCCAAAGATCAGCACGTCCGGATCGCGTTCAAGCATCACATCAAGCGCGCTGTTGAGCGCTTGGATCATATTCATGGAGGGCATATTAAATCCCGACTTCTTTTACTTGCTCTTTTATCCGCCAGTCAGGTTCCTCAAAGACATGTTTGAACATCTCTTCGATATCCGATTTCGATGTCCCAAGTATCCCGATATCTTCAGCCGCCTTGGCGGCTTTCTTTACCTTTAATTTCGCTTGGGATATCGCCTCTTGATGACGCTTTTCGTCCCACGCCGATTGATTAGTCAGATATTGCTTGAGCCTATTTACGGGGTCGCCCAGCGGCCAAATCGTCGGCTCATCTTTAGGACGGTATTTCGTTGGGTCATCTGATGTCGAATGGCCCTCCGCCCGGTAAGTAAAGAATTCGATCAGAGTGGCGCCCAGTCCGGCGCGCGCCCGCTTGGCCGCCCATTCCAGCACAGACCAAACGGCGAGCGTGTCATTACCGTCGACCCTTAATCCAGGAATACCATACCCCAACGCCTGCGCGGCGAAGGTCGTTTCTTCGGCCCCTGCAATGCCGGAAAAAGTCGAAATGGCCCATTGATTGTTGGTCACACAGAGAATAACGGGCGCCTTATACACGCTCGCAAAAGTAAGGGCTTCGTGATAGTCGCCTTCGGCAGTTGTGCCTTCACCGATGACGGCCATGGCAAGGCTATCTAGACCCCGATAGGCTTTGGCCATAGCCCAACCCACCCCGTGGCCTATCCGGCTCCCGACATTTCCCGAGAGAGAATAAAATCCATATTCCCTGGCAGAGTAGAGTATGGGCAGCTGACGACCTTTGAGCGGATCCTCTGCATTGTTATAAATCTGATTAATCAGGTCTATTATCGGATATCCCCGCGCCAGCAACCACCCCACCATTCGGTAGGTCGGAAAGCACATATCGTCTTTTCGAAGTGCCAGTGAGGGAACAGCGCCTAACGCTTCCTCGCCAGAAGTCTTCATGAAAAAACTTGTTTTGCCTTGGCGCTGTGCCGCGAACATAGCGGCGTCAAAAGCCCGGTTCAGCAACATAGTTTTGAGGGCTATAATCAAGCTTTCCAGGCTTGCGTTAGGTTGCCAGTCGCCTTTTGCCTCCCCTTTGTCATCTAATGTTCTGATGAGTCCGTAAGGCAGGCTACGAAGCGTTTGTTCTTCTGCATCAAAATTCGGCCGGGGAACTGAACCTGCCTCCGGTATTATGAGACCGCTAAAGTCCGGTTCGTCCCCCGGACGGCAAATTGGGTCAGGAATGTGGAGACCCGTGTTTTGTCGTGACTTTATTGACGGCATAACAGGGTCCTACTCTGGCTTGGCGGAACGTCTAATCGGCTGTCCGGGCAAAACGGTCGTGTCTAGCTCCCCGTTCGTAATTAGCGGTGTGCCGCCAACGATAACATAATCAAAACCAACAGAGGTTTGAGCGGGTTTTTCATACGTCGCACGGTCGCTTACCGTTGCGAGGTCAAAGACAACAATATCGGCATCTGCTCCGGTTTGAATACGGCCCTTTTGGCGCATTTGTGGCACTGATTTCTCAAGAATTTTTGCGGGGATTGTACTCGTCTTATTAATTGCCTCCAGCAATGAAAGGGATTCCCGTTCGCGTACATAAACCCGCAAAAATTTGGAAAATGTCCCTGCCGCACGAGGATGTGAGTTTGCGTCCTCTGGTAAGGGCCAAACGAATGACTTGATCATTCCGTTTTCATCCGACCATCCGCCACCGTCAGACGCTATAGCGCCGCCCGGATAAAGGATGGACATATCCAATGCTTCTTGGTCTGACGGGTATTTGTCAGGATGTATCATATGCAGCACCACGCCTGTATTTGGAGCCTCTTTTTGCAGACGGTCAAATTCTTCATCCGTCAGCGCTTTGCCATCGACAGTGAAGTCAGACTTTTTAATCCCTCCGAGTTTTTCCTGCCATCCGGGCTCCTTAAACATCGCGGCCCCAATCGAGGTTGATCCCGCACCATATGGATAAGCCTCCACGGTAATTCTAGCGCCCGCTTCCTGTGCAGACTTTACCAAGGGGGCAATTGAACCAATGTCGCGCATGCTAATGCTATTTAGGTGACAAATGTGCATATGAGCGCCGGTCGCTACCGCAACAGCAACCATTTCCTGATATCCTTCAAAGGAACTTTCTGGCTCGGTCACAGATAAAAAACGGGCATGGGTAAAGGACGGAACTTCATTTTTGGCAGCAAGTTCGTTGAGGGCGTGATATTCCTTTCGCCCCGAGCCGGGGGCGTATCCCAAGGCCACACCCACGCCCAATCCTCCCTCGTCCAGCCCGGCTTGGACACGGCTCATTATGGCATCAGTCTGCTTTTCATCCGCAATACTTTCCTGCCACTCTGAACTGCCAAAGTGCCCAGTAAACCAATCAACATCAGCCTCAGGTTCTTCCCCTACAAATTCGGCGACACGGGCATGCGCCCAGCTTGCTGCAGTCCCATAATTGATAGGTCTCCCTTCTTTGGCAACGGCTTCATAAAAAGCGCCTACAGGCAGAACGCCTACCTCGAGCTCAAGGGCCGTGGTGACGCCGTCTTTTGCTTGCATCCGTCCCGCTGGGATTCTCTGTCCATGGGCGTGAAGATCAATGAAACCCGGCGCGACGACCCGATCGGTTGCGTCAATGACAACGTCGCCGGAAATTGAATCTTCAGTGACGATAGAAATTTTGTCTTCAGATACGCCAACATTTCGCACAGCATCAAGCCCGGTTTCCGGATCCACAACCCGACCGTTTAAAATCACCATATCATAAAGATTCTCAGGGGTCTGGGCTAACACTGGAGAAACAGCCGCTCCCGAAATAAGACCGAGCAGGCCCAAACTTGAAACAAACTGCTTTATATAACTCTTCGCGTTTTTCATATTCATTCCTAACCTAGCTATTTGGTTTTTGGACTTCCCCAAAGGCTTCTCTGCGGAAGTGAAACTTTTGCCCCCGCATAGTTCATTCCGTTCAAATAATCGGATTTAAGACTTAGTGGACCGTCCAGATCGACGAAGTCACAAAGTTGCGCGATGACAAAAGCCGGTGCCATCGACAAGGATGAACCCAACATATTTCCGACCATGAGGCGCTTGCCGTTCTTACGAGCCTCGGACGCAAGCGCGAGAGCTTCTGTCAACCCGCCTGTCTTATCGAGTTTGATATTGATCATATCATATCGCGGTAGCACATCCGCGAGATCACCCCGATGCAGACAACTTTCATCAGCGCAGAGAGGTACAGGCGATTCAAATTCTTTAAGACAATCATCCCCTTCTCTTGGGAGAGGTTGCTCAACCATCGCCACATCTAAATCAGCAAAGGCCGGCAGGATCTTTTCTAACTGTTCAAATGAAAAGCCCTGATTAGCGTCCACAACCAGTTTCGTATCTGGACGGGCCGATCGAATGGCCTGCATGCGTTCTAATGGCTGATCACCGTCGAGTTTCACTTTCAGCGTTGGGTAATAAATTGCGTCTGCTGCCTTTGCGGCCATATGCGCGGCGTCATTTTCGATGCTGATCGTATAGACAGTCTCAATAGGTTTTTGAGCGATGTTTGCTAATTCCCAAATGCTTCGTCCTGTTATTTTACACTCTAAGTCCCATAGAGCGCAATCGACGGCGTTTCGGGCACCGCCCGCAGGCATTGCCGATTGTAACTCCTCCCGGGTCATGCCTGCTTCAATGGCAGGGCGCATAGCCTCAATCTGAGTCATCAAACTGTCAGACGTCTCCCCAAGATAATAAACAGAGACGCCTTCTCCTCGACCAATTAATTCACCTTCGGCAATCTCGACGCAAACCGGATCTATGTTTTCGAAAATATGCCCGGTTATTCGGAACGGACTTTTTAACGGCCATATGGTTTTATGAACACTTATGCGGCGCGGCATGGACCGAACTCCTTGGCAATTTGATCCACAATCGCGCTGGCTCCATCTATGATAGGATCCACTGTCGGCAATCCGGTCTCTCGCGCATAGTGAGCGAGCACAGCCTTTCTTTCTCCCTCCGGAATTGCGGAAGTGTTTACAGAGAACCCAACAAATCTAGATTGCGGGTTCACACGGCGTGCATGCTTTAGGTTTAGCTCCATAGTTTCTAGGAGAGACTGAATTTTGAACGGTTCTTTGTTCTCAGTTCCAAGCATAATGTCACGATTGGCTTCGTGACACAAAACGAGTGCATCCGGTTGCGAGCCATGCAAAAGCCCCAAACTTACACCGGCGTAGCTCGGATGAGCCAACGCTCCCTGTCCCTCAATGATGTCCCAATGATCGGCTGCCGCAGAGGGAGAAATCGCTTCCGCCGCGCCGGAGAGGAAATCAGCCACTACACTATCTATCGGAATGCCTCTCCCGGCAATCATAATGCCTGTTTGACCTGTGGCCCTAAAATCGACTTCCCATCCGCGGCGGCGCATTTCCCGTTCTATGGATAAAGCTGTATATTTTTTCCCGACCGCACAATCTGTTCCGACCGCTAATAGGCGCATGCCGGACCGGGGCGCGCCTGTGCCAATCGGTAATATTGCAGGAGGACAGCGTACGTCAATCAACTTGGCCCCGCTCTCCTTGGCTGCGTTTTCGAGGTTTGGAATATCTTTCAATTTCACATGCATGCCTGAAACCACATCAAGGCCAGCCTGCGCCGCGTGCACTAAGTCGTCGCCCCACGTAGAGGGAATTTCGCCGCCGCTTGGGGCGACACCGATCACGAGGGATTTGACGCCTGTGGCAACGGCCTCCGCTATAGGCATATCCCGGATCCCACCATCAATTGTGCAATCAGGCAATCGGAGTTGTCCTGCACATAGATTGGGTCGCCACTTGATAAGGCCAAGTCCAGTTTTGGCATAACCCCGGCCTTGCACGTCGCCGAAATAGACGAGGTACGGCGCCTTGAGATCTAGGATATTTTGCTGTTCAAACATGTTCAAGAAACTCAGTATTTAAAGCCGAGCAGGTTCCAGTCGTTCAGTTTGAGAACCAAAAGAACAAGTATCACTGCAAATAAAACATAGTGTATTTTCCGCCATATCGAGAACTTCGATTTGGCCATTGTAGGGTAGAGTCCCAGGACAACCAAAACGGTAGCGCCAACGAGGAAGAAAACAATCCAATTGAGAATTATCAGATTGCTAATAGGCCACTCAAAAATAAACCTATTTCCGAGATCGTCCATTTGCGTCAGCGTTAAACCAACAAAAGCAAGTGTTAGAATGACCAGACAAGCCGCAACCAACAACAAGATTGAAAGGCTCAATGACCATTTGTTCTTAGGGGCCTTAGGATCGCTACGACGCTTCCATGCCGAAATGATTTGCGTCATTGATAGTAAAAAGGCGAGACCTGCGATTAAGAAAAATCCATTGGCATTTACGTCCGCTGGAACCCGTTCCATTGCCATATGACCATAGGGAACATGGAACCGCGTTGCCGTTCCGCTGTCGTCAACTTCGAACGCGATCACGTCGTCACTTTCGATCTTCTGGAAAACATGCTCTCCAATGCGCTCATATTCAGAAGCCTGCCCGCCGGCTGAAAGGCGGAGCGTGCCTCGATCGGTTTCCGATACTGTGGCCGTTCCTCCGCCGAGTGAGGCGATCTTCATGGCATTCTTAAACGAACGGCGCGTACCGATATAATCTCCGACATAAGGAGATGCATCTTCTAGGTCTAACCGTTCTGGTCGCGGAGCAGCGTCGCTTCCAATCATTTTCTTAAGTATGCGATTGACAACTTGCGCCTGAACTTGGCTACCATCGGTGCCGTTTGTCGAGGCATACACACCAATATCGAGCTCCGGAATAAGTATCATCATTGTGAATGAGGCCTGCGTAGCGCCACTATGTTCGTATGTTTGGAAGCCCTCAAATTTTCCATTTCGGAACCCGTGGGCAAAATCAGCGCCTGGACGTCCGGGATATAACCGTTCGCGAATATTCACGGCGCCTTCCGGCGACAGGAGTCGAACGCCTTCGAGAGACAGATCGTTTAAGTTGGCGAGCATATAGCGCGCCATATCAGCAGCGGTGGAAGACATGGCTCCCGCTGGCGAGGCCGGAACGAGCTCAAACGGTGTTGAGACAAAATTTCCGTTCCGCCAAAAATATGGGGTCGCCGTGTCAGCGGCGATTTCAGCGCTCATATTTCGCTCATCACCCTCATTGAGTTTCTGCTTCGCCGTTGACTTAGTCATTTTTAAAGGCTGCAGAATTTTTTCATTCAATAAGTCTTCGTATAATTTCCCTGAAACTTCCTGGGTAATATATCCCAAAAGAGCCACGCCATAATTATCATAGTTCGTGACCTTGCCGGGAGGCCTTACACGGGCCGGGATATTATCTCTAAGCCAGGCCTCCAAACTCATGAAATCTTCAGGGGTCTCAACAAAAAGGTTATTTAAAACAACATCGAATCCTGAACGATGACTCATCAGATCTTTAATTTTCACAGGAGTTTCATAAGTTTCAGGAATTTTAAATTCAGTGAGGTAGGTATTCACGTCTGCTTCCAGATCGAGCTTGCCCTCTTCAACCAACTGCATCGCCAGAATATAGGTAAAGGTTTTTCCAACCGACCCAATTCGGAAAGTGTGAACGCTCGGATCAACAGAAACTTGATTTTCTACGTCAACATATCCGTAGCCTTTTAAAACCCGAATGGCGTCACCGCGAACGACTGATAACGTCAACCCGGCAGCGTGTCCTTGGGTCATAGCTTCATCCACCACACCATCAATATATGCTTCAAAAGAATCGTCCGGGTAATTTGTAGATAACGAGGGGAGGACCGGAGCTTCTTCTGTTAAGGTGCCGTCCACCTCTTCCTGCGTTTGAGCAAACGCCAGACTAGAAAACCCCGCAAATATTACGGCCATCATGACCGCAAATGATTTTATCCATTGCGATAAAGACCTATGTCGTTCTGCGCTTTGTAATCGATACATGAGGTTCCCCTTTTCACACCTTAGTTGATTGTTGGACTGTGCAAATTTTAAATAATCCGACCGAGAGAAGCGGCAGAATAACAACTGCAATAAAGGCATAAGACAGAAGACCATATCCTTTGGCGATCAGAGCGATAATCCCAAATGTCGTCGCCAAAAATAAAGCCAAGAATAAAATTACCACAGCAATGGTCAGGCGGGAGTAGTGATTAAAAGTCCAGCCCTTCTCTAAAAAACTGTCTTTCACCCGTTCATTAATTGAATGAATTATTCCTGCGCCTGTTTCGATAAACGTCCCAAACAGAATAATTTGAAATACGACTCCAAACCAGACAACATTCAAGGCCTTTAGAAGGCTCGTAATTGGTACGGGCGCGCTTTGAATTTCAGGGTATTGGGAAAGCATGGCAAAAAGAACCAGAAGACCGGGAACAATCCCGATAAATCCCGCGAATATGCCGGACATTACAGCTTCTTTCCGGGTTTCAAGTCTGGGTAAAACGAAAAATACTGCGGCCAACGCCACAAGATTATAGGCTGCATAACGAATTCCGCTAAGCGGCCAAGTTCCAACAACCTCACTACTACTCATAACGCGCGAAATATCAGAACCGAATGCCAGAATGGTCCAGAGAGCCAAGCCGCCATAGGCAAGAAATAAAACCAAGGACCAAAATGTCATAGCGCGTTCAATTACTTTGCTCCCAAAATAGGCCAGTGCGCTAATCGCCAGTAAGAGCATAACTGAGCCGAGATAAGTTGGAGCTCCTGTCATGTCCGCGACCATTTCGCCTGCGGCTGACCCCAGAACAGCTAGCACCAACAAAGCAATTAAAAGATAAATAACCTCAAATGACCACCACAACTTACCAAGCAAAGCTTGAAAAAATGCCCGGTAGTTGTAGCTTTTAGTGATACGTGAAAATTCAAAAGCGACGGCGAGGACAAGGCTCCACGCTAGTGCGGAAACGATCATTGCTAGAACGCTTCCGAGCGCCCCATGTCCTAGGAAAAACTCTGCCAATTCACGGCCTGTACCATAACCACCTCCTATCACAACGGATTGAAAGACAATCCCCGGAATGAGATATTTTTGGATCAAGCTGATCATAAGCTAACCAAGTTTTCCCTTGGACAAACCATGCCTCATTTTTCGAAAAATATGAGGCATGCCAATCCTAGTAGTCAACTGTAAGGTTGACGCCGATTGAGCGGGGACGATTAATAGCCAGTGAGTTTAACGGCGCGTCTAAAGCGAGACCACTTCCGTCACGGGTAGCCGAAAGGGATGCAGCCCCTTTTGAAATGGCCTCCACATCGTTCAAGGCATTCGAGACAAAGGCAACGATTGAGTATCCTTCATTTTCAAATCCCAATTGAAAGTTCAAATTTTCTATGGAGTTAAGTTCTGTTGATGGGAAATTCTGGTTGCTCGCAAATCTCTTTCCAATGTATTGGAAGGACGCATTTGATTTAATGTGCCAACCATTATTTCCGATCGGACGGTTATAGCTATATCCGGTGGCAAAAGATAATTTTGGAGCGTTTACCGCACGATCGCCCTCTTCAATATCAACGCCCTGTCCGATTACGATTGTAAATTCATCCAGGAACTCTGTCTCCATTAGTGTTGCGTTGAAGAAGGTGCTTAGGTTTTCCGTCCAGCTATACTTCGTTTCGAGTTCAAGCCCCATGAGCCGTTGATCTGGACCGTTTGTGACATTGTTGGCGGGCGCTGCGATTGTCAGTTGTGTGTCCTTGAACCTGGTGTGGAACGCGCTCAGATTGAACAGTAAGTTCCCATCTAGCCAAGTAGACTTTATGCCCGCGTCCAGCGTGACAACACTGTCGTCATCAAAGAAGAGTGCGTCTGCAAAATTTTGTCCGAAATTCGGATCGGTTTCTGCGCCTGCTGTGGCAAGTGCGGCGATAGCTTGCCCGACTCCGCCATTTCGAACGCCTTTTGCCAGATTTCCGTACAGTAGGACATTGTCTTGTAAATCAAACTCCACAGCCAAATGCGGAAGAACTTTTTCAAGTTTGAACTCATAAGGACCGGGAACGCCGGCTGCGTCTAGAACTTCTGCAGGATAGACAAAGTCAATCGGGTTTGACGGTGTCCAAGGCCCATTTGACGGAATGAGATTTACCGTTTCATTAAATATTATCTCGGAAGTATAGGTGTCGTGTACATAGCGCGCCCCCCCTATAAGTCTGAAAGCATCCGTCACTTCGTAAGTCGCCTCGCCGAATATTGAGTATTGTTTTGACTCATTCGCACTTGTCGATGTGAAAATATTTTCGGTCGAGGGCGTAGAAACTGCCGGCAAACCTGGCGTCACTAAGGATTCATCCAAAAGGACATCACGGTCACGATAATATAAACCTGATGTAAAGTTCAGAGGGCCCTCGAAGTTAGAAACCAATCTAAACTCTTGAGAGAACATATCGGAGTTAATTGTCACTGCCCCGAAAGTTGTCGTGTCAATTGTCGGGAAGAACGGCGCCAGCCCCAAGCTATTTCCAACGCTTAGCGCATCATTGACAACGTCTCGTGTGTAATATCCGGTGATAGACGTCAGCTCGAACGGTCCCGCGTCATATGTGACGCGGCCTGAATAGAGATCAAAATCGTCCTCGCCCGAGCCGATGAAATCGGGGAATAGTCCATCCGGAAATCCTGCTAGACCATAGATTCGATCCTCGGGATCAGTGCCGACCTGAATTTGGGTATCCAACCCATAGTCATCTCTCGCCACGAAAGCAGATAACCGCACCTCCAGCTCATCCATAGGCCGTGCAAGTAAAACGGCGCGCCCTCCATAGCTATCAAACCCGTTGGCATTCCTCTCATTCGCAAGGCGGTTAAAGATAAATCCGTCATCTTCTGAGTAAAATCCAGAGAGCCGCAGCCCCAGTTTTCCTGGCGCAATGACAAAGTTCGTTGCGTTGTCAATCCGTTTCGCTTCGCCGCCTCCGTCTATAGACTCGACTGATCCGCGAATTGTGCCGCTAACCCGCTTGCCGTCTAAATCCGGGTCTGCGGTAAAATACCGGATTACGCCCCCAACGGCGCCTTCTCCGAACAATGTTGGCTGAGCCCCCCGGAGAACCTCAACTCGGTCCAAATCTACAACCCCAAAATCGCGTTGTCCGGTCGTTCCCGTTACCGCGATATCATCGACATAAAGACTGATGACATTACTGGACGCATAAAAAGCGCTCAAATCATTTGCAACACCGCGGATTTGTACATTGTTACTGTTTTGGCGGGTTCTGACATTGGATATACCGACAACGTTTTGAGTAAGGTCATCGAAATTTTCGATACCTAAGTCTTCTAGTGAGTCTGCGGTAACGCCTGAAACAGCAATACCAATATCTTGAATAGTCTCTTCGCGGAATCGTGACGTGACGATAATTTCGTCCAAAGCTCTGGCGCTCGTCTCGGGGGCCGGATCAGCGTCTTGTGCCATAGCGGGCACGACTGAAGCGAAGATTGTTGCCCCTGACAAGAGCAGAGTTTTTGAAATGTAGCGCATAATATTCCTCCCAAAATATCAGCCGTAATTTTTATTAAGGCTGTCTTATTATTTTGTTTAACAGAATTATTACAAAAGGAAATAGAAAATTCCCGACGCCTATATCAAGATGGCTTATTTTGAAATATCGTGAACTACGCGCCAAATTAGGTGCAGAACTGCTACCTTATTGGGCAAAACCCGTGGTTTGTGGGATTGACCCCCCCTCTTGAGGGGCGGTGAGATCTTGGGTTATCAAGTGATTATGAGAAAAAACCGCCTTCAAGACCCGTTCTTCACTCAGCGTCAGGATCATATTGGTTATTCGAATAATCTCTTCTGACTGATCATTTTCTATGGCTTGAACGAGCTCGCGTTGATGCTCCCAGGTAAAGGGGAGGCTGTCCATCATCTTCATATACAACCAGTAAATACGCATTGTTGTATCTTCGAGTTGTTCAATCCAATTCAGAAGCAGTGGGTAACTCAGTTTTTCAGAGACATATAAATTAAAGCGTTTATTCGCTTTTAAAAGCGTGAGCGCCTGTCTCTCTCCCGTCAGCGACCCTTTAAAGTGGATAGCTTCGTTTAATTTCGCCAGTTGGTCTGCTTTGATAAAGGGAGCGGCCATCGCCATAATATTGGGCTGTAACATCTTCCGCAGAGCAAAATTTTGTTTCACATCCAGCAATGTAAGAGATGCAACACGCGTGATCCTTGGCGAGACTGAAACAAGAAATTGCTGCGCCGTCAGGCGCTCCATTATGTTCCGCGCTGTCGTGCGGCTAATACCGAACATGTCCGTAAAAACGTTCTCAGAGACCTTCTGACTTGGCGCCAATTTCTGCGTAACAATAGCGTCAATTATAGCGTCATAAGCGGCATCGTAATCTCCACTACTTTTTGGAGCCTTCTTCACCATGAATCCTATAAATCCTTTGCCTTGTTAAACAAACGCTCAATCTTACCCGTATGTGCCTCGCAGAAATTCATTTTGAAAGGCTTAAATGACATTTCGAAAATATTCGGCAAACGAAACTAGTAATATTCAAAATTGGGCTCCAACTTACTGACCTCCGCTAAGCCCTCTAAGGCGAAGTCACAAACATCCCAATAGCGGACGTTAGGTCTTCGCCGAAATCACTGTGGAGATGTTTTTTGAATTTAACTAAGTATGCGGCGGAAAAAGGTGACTTTATTGTGTTCCTTTTCCACCACTCCAATAGCTTATCCCCCAATACGACCTTGAAGCCGAACCACGCCGGCGTCGCCGGAAAGGGCGCCGGAAAGTCCTACAGACCATTTGTCAGACGTGCTGCTGCGAATTTGAACGCCGCCGCCAAAGCCTGTCTCTGAGCCGCCAAAACCATCATCATACAGAGCTAATCCACCGGCTATGCTCCAGGTTTCATCGGACCCTAGATAGAGGTCAGGGATAGAAGCCAAAGCGGCCGATCCGTGCCTGACCTTGCTAAGCCTTCGGCATTATTCCCGATGGCGGCTGCATTCAGATCTATGGCCGACTTATTGGCTGCAATTAAACCAGAATTTGCCATAATGCCCGCGGCATTCGTCGTAATGAGCGCAGAATTTCCAGAAATAGATTGAGAGTTTGAGGCGATGGCGGTGCGATTAGTGGCAACCCCAGTTTCTGCTGCCGTCACGCGGGTTGTCACGCCGCTAATGTCTGTTTCTATGGCCGCAATATTGGTCGTATTACTCTCGACCCGAGTGCTGTTCGTGGATATGGCCGTAGTGTTGTTACCGATAGCGACTGTGTTTGTGGCAACATCAACCTGCGTCGCAGTGAGGTCGGCTCTGACGCTATTTATCGCCGTTGTATTGCCTGCAATGGCCGTGCTGTTCGTGCCAATTGCAGCTGTATTCCCTGCAATCGCCGTGGTATTTGCACCGATGGCTGTACTATTCGTGGTCACAGTCGATTGCACATCATTTAACTGGTTCAAATTTACCGCGTCGGTGCCCTGTGTGCCCGCCGCGACATTAGTGATTTGACGTTCCGCACCGATAGCGCCGACAGAGACAGTATTCGCGCGGTATGTGATAGACCCCATGCCCAAAGCAACAGAATTCGCAAATGTGGCTTGTGCCCGCCCGCCAATCACCACGGCATTCTCGCCCGTTGCGGCACTGTCCGCGCCAATGGCGATTTGCATTGTACCGGGGCCGCGGGCATCCGCGCCTGTGCTATCAAAATCTAAGTCCGCCCCAAAGGCGATATTGGCGCTGCCATCACCGCTAGCATTGGCCGCGCGTCCGCTGGCCATATTTTGGCTATTATTCCCACTTGCATTGGCGCCAAGACCAGTTGCGTAGTTATCACTATTGTTACCGGCTGATATTGCAAATGAACCCAAAGCAATATTGCGGCTTTCGTTTCCGGAGGCATTGTTGCGTCGTCCGCTGGCAATATTACCACTAAAGTCACCAGAGGCATTTGCACCATCACCAAAGGCGCTATTGAAACTGTTATCGCCTTGGGATACCGCCCCGGCACCATATGATATATTGGAACTGACAGAGCCTGAAGCATTGGAAAATCGGCCAATGGCACTATTGGCACTATTATCACCGAAGGCTGTTGCAGCTCGCCCATGTGCATAGTTATCGCTGTTGTCACCCGAAGCATTCGAATCGAGCCCTCCCGCAGTGTTGAAGCTGTTTGCGCCGCTAGCATCGGAGAAAAACCCGCTCGCATTGTTTATGCTTCCATCACCGCTGGCATTAGCCGCTTCACCTGAGGCTATATTGCGACTTAAATTACCGCTGGCATCGGCCCTAAGGCCTGTCGCAATATTTTGGCTCATGGCGCCACTCGCATTGGAAAACGATCCATTTGCTATATTGTAACTTTCCTCGCCGCTGGCATTAGCCGCTTCGCCCAAGGCGATATTGCGACCTAAATCACCGCTAGCATCGGCCCCATTGCCTGTCGCAATATTGCTGCTCATGGCGCCGCTCGCATTAGAAAATCGCCCATTCGCTATATTGCTGCTGTCGTCACCGCTGGCATTGGACGCTAGCCCTATGGCGACATTCTCACTATCATCGCCGCTGGCATTGGACGCTTCGCCTGAGGCAATATTGTGACTTATATCACCACCGGCAAAGGCCCTAAGGCCTGTCGCAATATTATTACTCATGGCGCCGCTTGCATTACTTAAGCGCCCGGTGGCTATGTTGTGGCTATCATTACCGCTGGCATTGGACGCTTCGCCTGAGGCGATATTGCGACTCAAATCACCTCTGGCATCGCTACCATTGCCTGTCGCAAGATTGGCACTTGTGGCACCACTCGCATTGGAAAATGACCCATTCGCCATATTGCCGCTATTGTCACCGCTCGCATTTGCAAATCGTCCTAAGGCAATATTCTCGCCCTGATTACCGCTAGCATCAGCTGCGACGCCCGTTGCTATATTGAAACTTACCGCGCCGCTGGCGTTACTCGACCATCCATTGGCCAAATTGGCGCTTTCATCACCTCTAGCGTCTGCGCCATCACCAATTGCTATGTTTCTTGAGTTATCACCGTCAGCCCTAGATAAATAGCCGCTGGAGATATTACGGCTGTTGTCACCTCTGGCTATAGAAAAATGGCCGCTGGCAACGTTGAAACTCATCGCGCCGGTTGCATCCGCATTCGCGCCTGTTGCGGTATTCCTGCTATTTGCGCCAAACGCCACAGATTGCGCGCCGATAGCCGTGTTTTGGCTATTTTCACCCTCGGTGCGAGCATCAAATCCTATGGCAGTATTACGACCATTGTTGCCTGAGGCCCGGGCACCCGTTCCGCTGGCAAGGTTGTTACTGAGATCGCCGTCAGCAACGGCGAAAGTACCGTAAGCGGCATTGCTGCTATTATTACCAGAGGCAATGGCGGCTCTTCCTATCGCGACATTAAAACTGTCGTCCCCGAATGCTCGCGCATTCCGGCCGAAAGCACTATTTACGGAACCCTCGCCCGACGCGTTGGAAAAGCTTCCCACTGCGGTATTGAAACTGTCATTGCCGCTGGCATTTGCGCTATCTCCTAAGGCCGTATTAGCAGCCCCGAAGGCTCCAGTTCCGGTCGCGTCAGCATTAGGACCGCACGCAAGATTTTCTGCACTGTCTGTGGCATCCGCGCCGCCATCCGCGTCAAAACCGTCGGCAAAGCCCGGAAGAGTACCTGTATCCAGTATGCAGGAGTTATCCTGTGCATAGGCCTGCTCTCCGCTAAAGACCGTTGCAGCGAGGCTGAGCGTGAGCGCCGTCGCGCTAATACCCAATAAAGATGTCAGTTTTGATGTGTATGTTGCGTTCGTCATAGCGCCCTCCCAAAATTATTAAAGTAGAGGCCGCTTGAGCTGGCTCCGGCGAGCGATTTACCCGAAGGGTTTCGCCGCCGGAGCCTCGCGCCCCATCTGTACACGCAGCCAAGCTGTGTGGTCAGCAATGATTGAAGATCAATTGGAATCCAAACAGAGCCGGTGCGCGATGCAGATCGGAGTGTGTGTCCCCGTTTTTCAGGGATGAAGGACGTTATGAAAGCTTGCGAACATGCTTCCCCCGTTTGAATTTCCATTTTGATCTTCAAAAGCTGGTTGGACGAAATTTTAGAAAGAGTCCTGATGGAAATATGATGGCGGCAGTTTTTTTTGTGAAAATCGGGTGTGCAACGACAACGCGAAAGAGAATTTCCTGATTTCCTGACCGATGAATATTGGGCATGAAATCAGTAATGCAGACCGTGCTTTCACACGGCCTGCGAATTTTGAACATGCCTTATCTGGACAGCATGGTCGTGTAACTTTTACAAAACGCCCGGGGAAAAGCTGTCCTCGGGTTCAGTTTTGTATATAGTCGTATTCCCGTCCCTACTGGGATACCGTGATGGGATATAAGTCCTGCATCTCGACGGTATCAGTCCCGTACCGAACCTTCTTCCGCCATAAATTAAGTTGGATTTTCTTACTGCTCCCAATCTCGTTGAGGTAGATAGTCCAATCATCGCGCCCCGCTTCCGTAAAGTTGAAACGCGCGGTGCCAGACGAATCCAATTCCGCCCACTGCTTGTCGCCAATCTGTTTGAAGCTGCCGCCATTGAACATAACCGAAACGGCATTCAGACCTGAAACAGGCTCTCCTGTTGGTACGGGGCTAGGCGCCGAAGGTGTGGGAGCCGCAGCGACTGCAGTTGCCACCGCTTGACTTGTTGGGTTCTTAAGCGGGCCAGTTGGAACAGGCTGATTTGGAAAAGCCTTTTTATACAGGTCTACGAAACTATATCCGTCTTTTACTTCGTCCACATAGTTAAAGACCACTCGAACGGGCGTGGTTATGATCTCTTCTAAAACAACATATCGAGAGTGAGTTTCTATCGGGTTTTCGAACGTCCCTAATTTGAGACGCTCTTTGTAAACGACCTTAATAAATTCCATGGTCTTTGGCGGAACAGCGATTGTTACTTTTTCGGTTTTTCCTCGGCTCGTCGAACTCGTAAATTTGCGAAGTTTTTCATGCTGAGTTTCGACTTCAAGCCGATACAAAGATCTTGCACTTGCACTCGTCAACGGAATATCTCCGCTCACTTCAAGTTCAAGCGTGTTTTTAGTCCCCAGACTATCCTTTGTTTGCGCTTCTGACTGAATAATATCGTTGCGTGAGAATGTAATTTCTCTGTTGTCTCCTAGTCCAGAAAGACCGCCATAAGCCTTCCACGTTTCGCCCACCGTCACTTCACGTTCACTGAACTGAAACTGAGGAGAGTCCAGGTTGTTCGCCCTGAGTAATAGTGCCTTATGCACCGGATAATCCCTGTTGATATCATCCTGATCGATACGGCGAGAGTAAGTAAATCGGGTCGTCTTACCCTTTGATTTTGGCCCATTCGTGCTGATTGTCATGGACTCCATGTCCCAAGGGTCAACATTCAAGCCCAGACCTAGTCCCTTGATTTCTACATCAGTGATAAAACCGATATCGAACTGATCGCTGATGACAAACCTATTTGTATGACCTGGTTCCATGTCGTCCACACCAGGGTTGTCGAGCGGAGGGCTCCAGGTTTGTAGTGAACCTTCAGTGCCGTGCAGCTTAACCACAATATCGGCATTTGTGCCTTTTTTCCCTGTTACAGTGGTGATGGTATATTGAGTCTCTGCCATAGCCACCTGAGCGAACGCAAAGAAAACACCAGCGGTCAAAAGAGATTTAAATCCAAGAGCAAACTTGTTCGTCTTCCCTGCTACGTTCGTACAAGTGTTGTTTGGTGAATGTGGTTTCATGGTGTTTCCCCTACGCTGAAAATCGGCGCGGACATCACCCCGATTCATTCTTGGCGGTAAAGAAACACAAATCCAAAATTGAGTCCTGATGGAAATATGATGGCGGAAAGAATTATTGTTTATTTTTTATGAAACGCTATTAAAACAAATGCGCGTAATTAACAGAGAATACAATTGCCAGTGACCCAGAGCGGTTTTTCATCAGTGCTGTCTTTTGAGCGCTTTAACGTCCGAGATTGTTTTATTGAACCGGCTTCCCTGTCAATTCGGAGCGTGGCCTGTATTTCCACCACTGAACCCAAAGTTATGGTTCTACTGCAAATCCTATCAGAACGTCCCCATTCGACATGGCTACGGGATGAACTCATTAGCCGAATTTGGCCAAATGAAGACGGCGGCGATGAAAGCCTTACCCGCTTGGTCTACCTGCTACGCAAGACATTTTCTGAAAATCATAATGTAAAAAACATTATCAAAACGGTCCCCAAGCTCGGCTACCGATTAGAGGCTAACATCCAGCGAGGTGTGTCCGTGGCCAGTAACGAAAATACGATAAGCTCGGCCATCCAAGATTCCCCGCTAACGAATTCAATAACGGGAATGACCCCAACGACCCGTATCCCGCCGTTCTCAGTCGCCGTCCTGCCCGTTCAGGGGGAATGCGATGAAACTGAGTTGCTTCAAGCCGGAATGACAAGAGATCTCACTGCGCTTCTCTCACGCTCTCCCAGGTTACATGTCGCGCCGAGCAGTACGGTGGCATTTGTGACCCGGAACCGACACAACCCTTCGGATATCGCCGCCGCCCTGAACGTCAAATATCTCGTCTCGGCTTTTCTGACAAAGCGCGATGAGCGCCTACGTATCAGTGTTGAACTCTTAGATATCACTGACGCCCGCCTCGTCTGGACAGAAAAATTCGAAGCCGTAATGGGGCAATTCTACGAAATTGAGGACGATATCGTTCTAAGTATTTCAACCGCCATTTCCACCAAAGTCAGCTACTCAAGCTTTGCGCCGAGACAAAGCACCAGACATTTTAAAATTGCCACGTATGAAAGAGTGCAACTCGGGAAAAACTTGCGCGCGAATTATGGTCCGGATACGGCGCTGCAGATAAAACGACATTTAGAGGACGCCTTACTTATCGAAGCGGACAACCCAGTTGTTAAGGCGGAGCTTGCCGTGCAGCTTAGCCAAGATGTCGTTAGCCAATGGGCAGAGGACGAAGCCTCGACGAAGGCCCGCGCCAACCGTCTGATTGCTGAGGCGTTATCAGCTGCTCCCAACGACCTCGACGTGATTACCGCTATGGGCATCGTTAGCACCATGTTTCACAATCCCGATGCCGCCATCGCCTATCTCGAAAGAGCTGTTAAAATTAATCCGAATGCCGCACATGCGCGGGCTGTATTGGGCTGGCAGCGATGTTTGAAGCATGCGGACATCGGCGGCATTGAGCAAATTAAAAGTGCGGAAGCGCAAGCCCCTCACCATCCACGTTTTGGATTATGGGCAACATATCGTGGGACCGCCCATTTATTTATGCTAGATTATAAGTCGGCTATCCCTGCCTGTCAGGATGCAATCATCCGAACGCCCAATTACTATCAACCCCATTTATCCTTGGCTTGGGCTTATGTGGGGGTGGGTAAGATTGACCGTGCGCGGAGCTGTATTGTACAGGCTAAAAAATACGGCAGTCCGGATATCACCACAAAATTTGTGAGCGAAATGAAAAAATGGTCTGCAAATTCCCCCAATAAAGTCGATTGCGGAATTGTTCTTACTCAGCTTGCAGGTTTGTAAACTTTAGTAACTTACCAAAAATTCTACACCCCATTTCGCGGGCTCATTCACTGCAGCATTTGGAAATCCACCCAGCGCCGTAACGGCTGTTATATGCCGATTGTTCAATATATTTTTTCCAAACAAAGCCAGCTCCCAATTATCTTTAGGTTCAGAGATTGTCGCGCGAATATCAATTTCTTCCCATGCCTCATTACTGAATGTTTGACTGTCTTGATTGGTTTCAAGAAAGTGGACGCCGGACTGATGTTTGAGCGTTGCGCTGACGGCGCCCTTCAATTGGCCAATAGGTTTCTCGTATCGGACGTTGAAAAACCCGGAAAACTCAGGCGCGCGTGTTAAGCGGTTGCCCTCCGTATTTTCCGTAATGATCGGCAGAGGCGCCCCGATTGGGAAGGAACCAACTGTCGAAGACACAGCAGAAATCATCCCCTCCTGAATCTGAGCGTCCAACAAAGACATATTTGCTGAAAGTATGAGCCCACGGGAGAGCTTGGCGTGTGTTTCAATTTCAAATCCCCGAATTTTTGCTGCCCCGACATTTTGAATGTCGACGCCTCCTGTTGGTACAGGCAATCTTATTTGTAAGCTTGAATAATCATAAATAAAAGCTGACCCATTTATTCGCAGAGTTTTATCGGCAAATTCAGTTTTAAACCCGGCCTCGTAAGACTCAATATTTTCAGATTTAAAGGCCGGCGTCAGACCAAACGAATTAAATCCGCCACTTTTGAAACCTTGGCTGTAGCTGCTATATATGAGGACATCCGGTCTGAGTTGAAAATCCACGACGGCCCGGGGTGAAAAATCGCCAAAGTTCTCGCTGTCTTTGAACTGCGGAGGATCACTAAATGTAGACCCTGCCGGGAGAGTCGCTCCATTCAGAAAAAATGACGGCAAGGTCCCGCCGTTCAGAACGGATACTGACATGTCATTAGTGAAATCTTTGTCTTCGTGACTGTAACGCCCGCCCAAAGTCAGCGACAAATACTCATTAATCGCGTATGTGCCATCTGCAAACACGGCGTAAGCATGAGTGTCTTGAAAACCGCTAAAGGCGGCATCCGTGCCTAAACCGAACAGGCCTTGAAAATTTTGAATATCAAAATCTACAGCCGTAGACTCGTTAAGGAAATACGCCCCGACAACCCATTTTAGCGGCGTGCCAATATTTGACGAAAGTCTTAATTCTTGAGAAAATTGTTCTGATGCAATCCGCCCGCTATTTGTAAAAAGTTGCAAAGCGGTGCTGTCAGAATCCTGAGCACCGTCCAAAGACCAGTCTCTATATCCGGAAATGGACGTCACCTTGATTGGGCCCAGATCAATTTCGCTGTTTAATGTGAGCGTGTAGCTTGTCGAATTTTCAAAGTTATCATCATTGAGTGAATATTCGTTATTTTTTAAAACGTCATTCAGATTACGCCTCACCACGAAAGGAGAAGCGCTTCCCGTTAACCCGACATCGGTGATGGCAATCAACGCCGGGTTGGCTTCGCGGTCTTGGTATTCGGCAATTAAATTAAATCGCAAGCTGTCTCGAGGGCTAAACGATAAGTGACCGCGGCCTGTGAAAGTTTGCGCGCCGCCCGGTGTCGACCCGCCAACAAGGTTTTCACCAAATCCGTTTCGATCAGAATACCCCACGGCTACGCGGCCTGCGAAATTATCTGACAGAGGGCCGGAGATTACGCTGCGCAAACTATAATCACCTAAATCTGTCGCGCTAAGCCGTAGCTCGCCTTTGCTATTGGTCGTACTATCTTTGGTTGTAATTAAGATGGCACCGGCTGTACTGTTTCGCCCGTACAGCGTACCTTGCGGGCCGCGTAGAACCTGAATTGATTCAATGTCCATTAAATCTGCCGTTGAGACACTTAAGCGCGCCACATAAATGCCGTCGATATAAACGCCGACTGGCTCATCATTATAAAAATTACCGCCGCCGTTAGCCCCTCCAATCCCTCGAATGCTTAGCGGAGCGGCTCCGTACGACACCGAACGGGTCGTGACAAAGTTCGGAATGCTGCCGTTCAAGTCTTCTAAAGTTTGGATGTCATTTGAATCTATGAATTCCTTACTCAGAACTGTTAGCGCGATTGGAACAATTTGTTGGTTTTCGCCCCGCCGTTGTGCGGTAGTGATAATCTCATCAAGGCCATAGGATGTCTGAGCAAATGCATACGGTGATGTATTCGAACAACAAATAGTCAAAGTTACGGCAAAGCCTTTAAGTCGATTCATTGCATCGCCCTGTTTTTAACAAGGTTGATAGGATTTTATCTAAAACGCCAGAGTTAATTTCTTAATCTACCCCCACCATTTAAGTCGATAAATCGTGATTATCTCTCATAAAAGATCAGTCTAAACTTATGGAGGCCGCGCAGCGCGCGCCTGAATGATTTTCGGCCATCAAGGCCTGATAAAGCTTTGGCGCGTCCGCAATGGCTATGGCGGCGTTGTGCTTCGTCGGAGGCTTCTATCGCGCCAGCATGTGTTCAAGATTGCCCTTCCCCCTTGCCGGGTTGTCCCCTTCCCGCCAGCCTTTGACGGTTGCGTAGTCGAGAACCATCTCAATCATAGACCGGAAATAACGCGCGGAGTGATTGA
>CAJXPX010000017.1 GCA_913058335.1 uncultured Hyphomonadaceae bacterium | reverse complement strand
TGCCCATAATTACGGCCAAGCTAAGTGTCAGCCATAATTTAGAAGAATATATGACATTTAGAATAGCCATCGGATTTATATAGCACCTAAAGCGCCCGGGGCGTCAATACTAGATTGCAGAGTTAATCGCACAACTAGTATATGCTCAGGCTTTTTGGTTTCTAAGTTATCAATTGTCCACAGAGGCATAACCTTTGATTCGACGCCGTATTTAGCTCATGTTCTTTTGTTGAAAAACAATATTTTAATGAAAGCTGCAATTCCAAGAGCTAAAAACAATAAAATCAAAAGCATCATAAACATTCCCATAGGGCCCATCATCATGCCCCCTTCCATCATCATTGAGTTGTCATCTTGCATTGTCTGCGCGAAGGATTGAGAGGCCGCGCCGAGCGTGCCCAAAGCCAATGCCACTCCTGTCGTTTTCCGTTTAAAGTTTTTCATTTTAGTCTCCTTGTTAAAGTAATTTTAGGTTAGGTTTTTTTAATTGCAACTTTCCCCCTTTGCTTCCTTGAAGGTGACCGCGCAGCCCATATAAAATACAGAGCTGGGATCACGATGAGTGTCAGAACCGTTGTTGTGATCATGCCGCCGACCATAGGCGCCGCGATACGGCGCATGACCTCTGATCCGCTTCCGTGGCCATACATAATCGGCGCAAGTCCAGCCAGAATAACGGAAGCAGTCATCACAATCGGCCGAAGCCGGCGCAGCGCCCCATGCCGAATAGCGTCGGCAATTTCGTCTCTGAGGAGGGGTTCACCAGACTGCGTGGCTTTCGTCCGGATTTCACCCATTTCCTGATTGAGGTACATAATCATTAACACCCCAATTTCGACCGAGACGCCCGCGAGCGCGATAAATCCGACAGCAGCAGCCACTGAAATATTATATCCACCCAAATACATCAGCCAAAGCCCCCCAACGAGGGCGAGCGGCAAGGTGCCCACAATAATAAGAACGTCGCTAAATCGTTTGAAGTTCATAAAGAGAAGCACGAAAATAATAGCCAGCATGGCCGGTCCAAGCAGGGCGAAACGGGTTTTGGCGCGTTCCAAATATTCATACTGACCTGACCAGCCAATTGAATAGCCTGCCGGCAGATCAATAGTGTCAGCCACAACTTGTTTCGCCTCGGCCACATAGGACCCAATGTCCCGACCTGCAATATCGACATAGACCCACCCGTTTAGACGAGCATTCTCACTTCGAATGACTCCAGGCCCCTCGGCGAGTGTTACGCTCGCAACACGTCCGAGAGGGATTTCCGCGCCGTCTGCGGTTTGCAATGGCAGATCGCGCAAGCGCTGGGGGGAATTTCGAATTTCACGCGGATAACGCAGATTGATCGGAAACCGCCTGAGGCCTTCAACACTTTCCCCCACATTCATGCCCCCAATCGCTGTCTTAATCACGTCGTGGACATCGGCGACATTCAATCCAAACCGGGCCGCCGCCTCGCGATTGACATCAATATCGACGAAACGCCCTCCCGTAACCCGTTCCGCATAAACGGAAGAGGTGCCTTCCACATTTTTTAGAGCCGTTTCAATCTGGGTTCCAATGCCAGCAATGACATCAAGATCCGGCCCTGCGACCTTCACCCCGACCGGGGTCTTAATTCCAGTTGCGAGCATATCCAGCCTGTTCTTGATCGGCATAATCCAGACATTTGTGAAGCTGGGAATATCGACAAGCTCGTTAAGTTCAGCTTTCAAACTATCAAGAGTCACCCCTTCACGCCATTCCGATTTTGGTTTTAACTGTATGGTTGTTTCAATCATGGTCAAGGGCGCGGGATCTGTTGCGGTGTCTGCCCGTCCAGCTTTTCCGTAAACGGTTTCCACTTCCGGAATTGTTTTTATAAGTTTGTTCGTCTGCTGCAAAGTTTGAGACATCTTGCCCGCAGATATCGCCGGCAGAGCGCTTGGCATATAAAGTAAATCCCCCTCATTCAATTCCGGCATGAATTCACTCCCAAGATTGGTCGCCGGGACAATCGCACTCACCATGAGAACGCCTGCAACCAACAGAGCCACCCCAGGAAATTTTAACGTGGCGTTTAAGACAGGGGCATATACTGCACTGAGGGCACGGTTGACTGGGTTTTTTGCTTCCGGTCTGATTTTCCCGCGGACAAGAAACCCGATGAGCACTGGCACGAGCGTAACGGATAAGGCTGTCGCCGCGGCCATGGCGTAAGTTTTGGTATAAGCCAGCGGTTTGAACATCCGCCCTTCCTGAGCCTCAAGAGCAAATATTGGCGTGAAACTGATCGTGATTATCAGGAGTGAAAAGAAGACCGGCGGGCCTACCTCGGCGCAGGCTTCCGCCACAATGCGCCATCGTTCGGACCCCGCCGCCTTTTTACCTTCAAGGCGGGCATGCACATTTTCAATCATGACGATGGCCGCGTCAACCATAGCCCCTACCGCAATGGCGATACCTCCAAGCGACATAATGTTTGCATTTATTCCTTGGGCATTCATCACGATGAAAGCGGCGAGAACGCCGAGCGGCAATGAGATCGCAACAACAAGAGCGGAGCGAATATGAAAGAGAAAGACGGCGCAAACTAAGACGACAATCAAAAATTCTTCGATAAGTTTTGACTGCAATGTTTCAACCGCCCGTTCTATCAAATTGGACCGATCATAGGTGGTCACAATTTCTACCCCGTCAGGCAGGCCGGGCTTGAGCGAGTCTATTTTTTCTTTGACGGCTTCAATTGTGCTAAGTGCGTTTTCGCCCCAGCGCATGATGACGACGCCGCCTACGGCTTCCCCTTCCCCGTTTAACTCTCCGATGCCCCGTCGCAAATCAGGGCCCATGCGAATATCCGCAATGTCCCTTAAAAACACAGGCGTGCCGCCCTCAGCGGTCATAACAGGAATAGATTTGAGATCGTCCATATGCTCAATATAGCCGCTTGCGCGAATCATATATTCAGCTTCAGCCATCTCGATAACACGTCCGCCCGTTTCCATATTCCCGCGCTCAATCGCACGACGCACCATGGGCAAAGTTAAATCAAAAGCCCGCATCCGATCGGGATCGACCACGACCTGATATTGCTGCACCATGCCTCCGATAGACGCGACCTCCGAAACGCCCGGTACTGTTTGCAGCTCATATTTTAAAAACCAGTCCTGCAAGGCTCGTAAATCAGCCAGATCGTTCTGACCTGTTCGGTCGGTCAAGGCGTATTGATACACCCAACCGACTCCGGTTGCATCTGGCCCTAAGGCAGGCCTCGCAGACTCGGGTAAATCCGGCGCAACTTGACTCAGATATTCCAACACACGCGAGCGCGCCCAATAAAGGTCCGTCCCTTCATCAAAGATAATATAAACATATGAGTCATTGAAAAAGGAATAGCCTCGCACACTCTTGGCTTTCGGGACGGCGAGCATAGCCGTCGATAAAGGATAAGTGACCTGATCCTCAACGACTTGCGGCGCTTGCCCCGGATAGGTGGTTTTGATGATGACCTGTACGTCCGAGAGATCCGGAATGGCGTCTAGGGGCGTGGCTCGAAGAGATAACACCCCGATGCCAGCAATGAGCAGAGCAAAGAAGGCGACAATGAATCTGTTCGCGACCGACCAATGTATGAGTTTACCGATCATTTGTCGCCCCCCTCTGGCATTGGCTCAAGAGTGGTGACGACATAGCCCTTTCCGTCTTCTCGGAATTCAAACTGGACAATATCTCCCGGTTTCAGATCCGCGGCATCGATTTTGTCTCCCAATACAAAGGACATTTTCATGTTCGGCCAACCCAGCTCAGGAACAGGACCGTGATCCAATTTGAGAGACTTATCTTCCAAATCAAGAGACAAGATCTTGCCTGTCGCAGGATAGGTTTTCGCCTGCATCTTTTTCATTGAGGTGTCAGGCATAGACATCTCTGAGTTGGTCATCCCACCCGCTTCATCGGCTTTCATGTCCATAGACATTTCCATATCCATGTCGGAAGACATGTCGTTCATAGTCTCGGACGGCGCAGTTAGGCGTAATAATCCCCCTTCAAGTGAGGCCTCGGAATCCAATAAAAACTGACCGGATGTTACAATCCGTTCCCCGGAATTTATTCCGCTGATAATTTGCACCATGTTGCCTATCTCTGCACCTGTCTCGACCCTGGCAGGTCGGAACTGACCGTCTCCTAAAGCGAGGATAACCCGGTCGCCTGTTGACGATCTAATCACAGCGGATTGCGGTACCGCTAGCATATCAAGTCGGCTTCCCGTTTGAATGCTCACGCTAGCGAACATGTTGGGTTTTAGGCGGCCCTCTTTATTCTTGAACCGCATACGTGCCTGAACCGTCCGGGCGGACATATCAGCTGAGGGATAGATAAAATCGACTTCCCCGGAAAATACCTCACCCGGAAAAGCAGGTAGCGTCATTTGCGCTGGCTGCCCGACCTCCAAAGCGTTGGCCTCATTTTCAAAAATATCTGCGATAAGCCATACTTCTGACAAATCGGCAATTTGCATGGCTCTGTCAGAAGGTTTGATGAACATGCCTTCGCGCACATCCAAAGACTCGATGACTCCGCCTTGCGGCGCATAGACTCCAAGTCGCCTTTGCGTCTCACCGCTTTCGCGTAGTCGAGAAATTTGTCCGGAGGTCATGCCCATTGAGGACAGTCGGTCTTCAGCCGCTTTGGTAAAACTTGCCCGTCCAATTTTCATGGCTTGTAGATATTCGGACTGAGCCGCGACCAAAGCTGGTGTATAAATTTCAAATAAGAGCGCGCCTCGTTTCACGGGCGTGCCTTCTGACCGAACAGCCAGTCGTTCGACCCAGCCTTCCATACGCGGATGAATATCGCTGAGGGCTTCCTCATCGATCTGGATCGTTCCAACGGCTTTAAGTCCCCCTTCAGCCGCTGAAATGCCGACGATTTGGGTTTTAACGCCGATATTATTCACGACAGCAGGGTTTATCCGCACGGCATTTTGATCGCCATCACTGGAACCGCCGCCTTTATAAACCGGCACAAGAGCCATTCCCATCGGAGATTTTCCGGGCGCGTCACGTCGAAAACTTGAATCCATCGGCGCAACCCAATAGTCAATTTCTTTGCCCTCGCTATCCC
Organism: uncultured Hyphomonadaceae bacterium; assembly: GCA_913058335.1. Lineage (GTDB taxonomy): Bacteria > Pseudomonadota > Alphaproteobacteria > Caulobacterales > Maricaulaceae > Litorimonas. The sequence goes on along the minus strand of CAJXPX010000017.1, from coordinate 71,656 downwards.
CTGAACTTTGCGCTCCGCCCTGAGACATACTCATCATCATATATTGATTAGTGAAATACCCGCCTGCCCCGGCAATGATGGCCGTTGCAAGGACTAAACCTATCGTTTTGGCTCTCATGACAAATCTCCTATCAGGTAAGAAATACGGGCGCGCGCTTTCGCACCGGCGACCTGTAATCGAAGCCGTTTGGTTTCGGCGTCGAGGACAGCCAACTGGCTTCGAATAAGTTCTGGAAAGTCCGTCAAGCCGCCGCCATAAGCATTTATTGAGGCGTCAACGGTATCATTGGCACGGGTCAAAACCGCTTTATCGTACAGATCAACGCGGGTTTTTAGTCGTGTCCAGTCAGCAAAGTTTCTGGCAAGGTCACGGCGCAAATCCAAGAGCAAAGCAGACCTGTCTAATTCTGCTGCAGCCCGCTCTTTTAACGCGGCTGACGCGCGACGATCTTGACGTTTTTCTGTAAATAACGGCACAGAGAAAGACACGCCAATCGTGGCGAAGTCAGGCCGTCCCGCCCCACGCAAACCATATCCGCCTTCAACGGACCAGGACGGTTTATAAGCTTCCCCGGCAATCGCCACTTCACTCCGTTGAACGTCAATCTGTGCGCTTAGTTGTTCTACACGAGGGTGATTTGTGAGCGCTGTTTCAAGCACGCCCATGGTCGGTAAAGCTTTCGTTGGAGGTAGCGCATTCGGAAGAGGTCTTTGGGCGTTTCCCCCAATAAACCGAGAGAGATTCGCCCTTGCGATATCTCCAGCTTGTTCAAGCTCCGCTATTTTGTCGTCCAGCAAAGTCAGTTCCAACTCCGCGCGTAAAACGTCCTGACCCGTTAGTTGTCCTTGGGAAAATGACGCTGCTAGCGCGTCTATCAAATCATCAATTTCGTTTTTAGCCTTTCGCGTTTGTCCGAGCTCTTGGTCTGTTAAATACAAATCAAGCCATGACAACCGAACCTGCAACGCGACGTCATCCAATAGTGCCGCGCGCTCAGCCCTGAAAACGCTGGCTTCTGCCAAGCGTTTATTTCCTTTCAGCTTTAACGTATCTCCGCGGGGAAGCTCTTGACTGATGCCAAGACGGAACTGCGTCATGGGCTCTTGATTGAAAGCAAGGCTATCAACCGGAAAATTCTGTGCTCGCAAATTGACTTTCGGATCATCAAGTTGAGCGTCCGCAACAGAAAGGTCTTCTTTAGCTTGGGCCCGCGTTTCAAATCGGCTATAGGCCGGGTCATCTGCAGTTATAGCTAGTCTAACCGCTTCCTCTAAGGACAGCGTGGAAGTTTGGGCTGACGCCGTTAGGGCGTTGAACCCAGCAAGAACGGCCAGCGTTCCCGCAACAAAAAATTTAAACATGGAAGTCTCTTAGTTCTAAACATAGGTAATTTCTGCGCACACTGAATAGCGGCGAGTTCCTTAAGAGCCTAAAGGGCTCGAGTGTTTAGAGACGTGGAGGGGGCGGATCCGAAGCGGGATAACCTATGAAAACAGAATCATCCGTCGGGGATTCCAAATCAAGATTATATGCGAAACCATCACCCGACACTGAGGGAAGCGCATTGAGTGTAACGTTTAGACATCCTACCATGCAAGCAGAGGCACAAAGATCACTCATTTCGCCATTAGATAAATCATTGCAACCTGGCGACGATTTATCAGAATTCATAGTCATCACTGAATGATCAGCCTGCACAGCAGGAGTCATTTCTTCATTGCAAACTGATCCAGCCCACGCTTGAGACGTGAGAAAGAAGACCGTTAAACATATGGAAATGATTAGTTTCACAGCGCTTGCATAGGCACGTTAAAGATGAAGTCAAATAAACTATTCGTAAGTCGCACGGTAAACATCACAGGAACACAGGAATTAGCAACCCTACAGTTAGCCAGAAAAAAGCTAAAAGAGCCAAAATAAATAATACTTTCTCGCTCATTCGATTATTTTCCCCGAAAGAAAACCCCGCTGTTTTCCATTTCCAAATGAGGAAGATAGCGCTGAGGAAGACGAAGGCAACGTTGAAGAATAGCGTGTAATCAATCTTGAAAAACTCACGTTCCGTCACCTGTTTTGCGGCGCTACTGTCTGGCAAGAACCCTGTCGCTGCAAAACCGTAATGCATAAGCAAAGCGGTCGCGACGAGGATAACAAAAAATACGCCCAAAATATAGAACGCCATTTTCCAACCATAATACTTCGCTTGAATTCGAAGAACCGGAAAAACTACGAGATCAGAAAAAATGAAGGCCATCACGCCTGCAAAGCTTACACCATTTCCAAATAACACCGCTGCAAGCGGAATATTGCCCATAGACCCAATAAACGTAAAAAAGGCGGCAATTGGACCGACTATAGTCTGCGCCAGAATATGCCAAAATGTGAGGTCTTCGCTACCCGACCCGATGAATAAAGTTTGAAAGAAGGACTGCGGTACAAAGACGGCGATGATACCCGCCACTGTGAATCCGATGGTCACGTCTTTCCAGACCATTTTCCATTCCATGACGTAGCGATTGGCCACCCTTTGCCATCCGGCTTTGCTTGAAATTAGTTTTTTCCAATCGGGAATGTCGGCGTCTGAGTCTCCCTCTTCCTGCTCCTGCGCTGTTTTGCGGGCCTTTTCAATTAATTTCGTTGATTTGGTGAGGCGCACAAGAAACCACATGAGCAAGATTAAAATAATCCCGCCGAGATATTCTCCCACCACGAACTGCCATCCCAGGAAGACAGCAATAACGATACCAAGCTCAACGACCAGATTTGTCGAAGCGAGCAGAAAGGCGAGAGATGGAATAAGGCCGGCCCCTTTTGTAAAAAGAGATCGAGTAGTTGATAAAGCAGAGAACGAGCAGGAACTGGAAATAAAACCGAAGAATGTGCCGAGCCCGACACTTTTAGGGCCCGGCTCGCCCATGCTCTGCTTCATGCGTTCTTTGGTAACAAAAGTCTGGATCATCGCCGAGATGACATAGCCCAGACCAAAAGCCCAGAAGGCCATCCAGAACAAGCCCAAGCTTGTCAGGGTGGCTTCGTTCCAAGTCTCTAAGAAGTCTGTCATACGAGCTTTAGATTAGAGCCTTCACAATCATCCAAACACCCATACCCATCATGGCGAGGTTTTCGGAGAGGGAGATAAACCCAAGCGGCACATTGGCCCCGCCGCCAACACAGGCACATTTCAGGTCGCGCTTGTCAATATAGACGGCTTTTATGACCGAGACCGCGCCTATCGTGCCGATAAACAGGGCGACTGGTGCCGCAATCAAGCCAAAGACACCCCCTGCGACCATTAAAACGGCCGCGAAGGCTTCGCCGAATGGATAGACATAGGCATATCGGACCCTTCGCCGGGCCAGAATATCATAACCCAAAAACATATTGGCAAAGGACTCCAGATCTCGCAGTTTCAACATGGCGAGCATGCCCATGCTAAACGCAATGAACCACTCTAAAGAGCGTAATGTCAGGAAGTTCCCCAAGGTCGCCCAGCTGGCCGCCATGGCAAGGAGCGCTGAGACGGCGAACACGACTAAGACGGGGGTGTAAGTCTTTTCGTCCGGATCTTTTTTCTCGAAACCAAAATAATCGCGGAGGTCATCAAAACCGCCAATACGCTCTCCCCCGATAAAGGTCTGCGGGGTTGTTTTCACGTTATGCTTTTCTTTAAAGGCATCCGTTTCTTCGCGCGTTTCCAGCCAATGATCTTCAACCTCATAGCCTTTGCGTTTGAGCAAATCGATTGTCTTAAGACCGAAGGGGCAAATATGTTTCTCCATTACCATCCGGTAAACCACGGCTTTCTTACCATGAGCCGTGTCTTTCACGGCGAATTCTTCTGCAATACTCATATTTGCCTCCTATTCTACCGGGTTAAGTGTACCATCATAGTCTGGCACAGGACGTGTTTCGGCTTCCGCCTTCGTTGCTGCCTTGCCATTCTTTTTGATATCCTCAATGAGCCATTCCATTTCTTTAATCTCTCTACGCTGCGCTTTGATAATGCTGTCAGCAAGCTCGCGAACGCGCACATCATCGATTTCTGCTCGTTCGCTGGTTAAAATGGCAATAGAGTGGTGAGGTATCATTGCGCTCATCCAAGAGCTGTCTTGAACCGTCGTTTGACTCCGAAGCAGTAGCAGTGAACCGCCAAAAATAACGAGGCTGCCTAGGAAAATTGCGAGATTGGTTTTCTTATTTTTGTACATCCCCAACATAAAGCCCAGCATGATAATCGCCATGGTTGCCCCCATATAGAGTGCCATATAAGTGCGGGTTTCTGAATATCTGACGTGGCTGAATTCATAACTATTCAAATACATCAAACCAAACATGACGACGGTTGACGTCCCGATCATCGCCGCAAACCTTCTATAGCTTGCTGACATTGTTTTTGAATTTTCCATTCGCTTCTCTCCTTTTTAAATAGGCTCTTTGGGGGTTGGTTCCAAATTAGCTGCTGGTCATACAGAAATACTATCCGCACGTTTTGACGGTTTAAGTTTGAGGGCCGGCTTCTCTATCAAATGCCAAGACGCGGCTGAAAGTGCGAGAAACAGTGGGATTGAAAATAGAGCGAGCGGGGCCGGCCCAAAGTCAGGGTGAAGAAATAATACGGCCTGCATCGCCGGGTAATGCCAGATATATATTCCGTAGGAATAATCCGGGAGTTTGAGCAACGATTTATATTTTCTGTCTGATAAACCCAGGCGCAAAATCAGGCCTGTCAAAGCTAAATTAGCCAGAAGCTCTCCGCCAAACTTATCGCCGAAGAGTAAGAAAGCGCCTATCAGAACAATAACCAGTATCCAGTGCGGACGCCTTGCTTCTGCAAATTGCCATAAGCACATTCCCATTAAAAAGGCGCTGGATAAACGTAAAAGAGGCAACATACCGCTCGCTAGTGCTTCGAAATTTATCACAAACGGCAATCCCAGATACGCGCTCTGAACAATCAAAAAGGCAATCAAAGTTAGAGATCGGCTTTTTAGGAGGCCTATAGAAAATCCGATTGCTGCCAATATGTAAGCTACTATCTCAAAGCGAATTGTCCAAAGAGGTCCATTAAAATCTGCTTCGAGATTATCGGCGAAGACCCCTCCGGGAGCCCATGCAGGGTCACCCAAGAGTAAAACCCGCAATACATACTGCCAGTTATCCGCAGATCCAATAGCCTCAACTCCACCGGGCTTTGAAAACATTGTCCCGAATATGAATAAAAAGGCCAGTAACAAGACAATAAGCGCAGGGTATATTCGCAAGATACGCGATGCGAAATAAACCTTGAGATCTCGACGTAAATCCAAGCTCTTCGCGATTAAAAGGCCGCTCAAAACAAAAAAGCCATTTACCGCCATATAGCCACCTGTCCATTGGTGGATACGCACTGGCTCATAAGCTTCAGTCAGTAGAAAAATATGACCCAGCGCCACGAGCCCTGCCAATACCCACCTAACAGCGGTAAGGTGGTTTGCTCCCATTAACGGATCCGCAGGAACATTATAGGGTGTTGTAGCAACCACTTTAGTCTCCGGATGGTGTGTCGTGATGGCCGTCGGAATTATCGTGATCATCAGGAACTTTATCTGCATCGGTCATCGATCTCTCACTTCCCGATAAGGGCGAACTGGACCAGTGAATATGCGCGATTTTCCAAACCCCATCTTTGCGGCGCAAAACCATAGTTTCCATCATGCGGTTATGAACGCTCTCGCCTTTATAATTCCCAACCATTTCGGATTGCGTGATGACGGTCGCCATATCCTTCCCTTGTATCACGTCACGTTTCAGAGTGTTGTTGGTAATATTAGAGGTATAAGCCATGTCAGACTTCATATGGTGGCTGGCATATTCCGCATAGGACCGCTCGGCATTACCGCCTTCGGCTATGACCACGTTAGGCGATAGTAAGGCTTTCAAAGCGGATACATTCCCCGACCTCAAAGCCTGTCCGAATTGGTCCGCGACGGAGGTAGCGTCATTAGCCGGAATATCAGTTTCCTCCGAAGAGACCGTTTCTCCGTCGTGATGCCCGTCCGAGTTGTCGTGCCCATTGGGGGCCGCCATTGCATCTGAGGTGGCTTGAACAGCGTCGTGATGGCCATCTGAATTATCATGCGTCCCCCCTTCTGCTATATCGGCATCATGGGATTGCTCCGTGTTGCCTGTTTCGCCGGCATTTCCGTGATCATGGTCATGTCCATCTCCGGTTACAGTCGGCAGGCTTTGAACGCCGAGCCCATATTTGTAGACGATGTTCCCGCCCCACCATGCAGTGACAGAGAGCGACAAAACCGCCGCCGCCAGCAACCCTAGGAATAAGCCGCCGGGCGGCTTTGCGCGGCTCAAATATCTCCAAACAGCCAGAATAAGAATGGCGGTCCCGGACGGGACGGCCCAGTTTCTATGGGTTGTCATGGCCGCGTGCGACGGTCCGTCATGGGCAACCGTATAATAGGCGTAAAATCCCGCCGCTATAGTGCCTATAATTGCGAGTGCACCGAGGGCGAGCATCCAATCGCCCGCAGGCTGCGTACTCTCTTTACGAGGCCCCGCCGGTAACAGGCGGCCCACAATATAAATTCCGAATGCACTTAAACTCAGCGCATACGCAAAATGCACCAAGACCGGATGAATGTTAGGCTCCAAAAAACCACTCATAATAACCTCCTCTTAAAACCAAGTCCGAATACCGATGAGACCCACAACTTTACTGGAATCACCGCCATCGGCTTTGATAAAGTTTTCTGTATTCCCAAATGCTGATTGCCATTCGACACCGATATAGGGTGCGAATTTTCTATCGAGAATTTCGTAACGAAGCCGCAGACCTAGATCGAGACTGCTAAAACCTTCACCTTCCCCGAAGGCCGCATTGTCTTGCGCGGCAAAGACGCCTTCGACACGCGGCTGAATGATCAAGCGCTGGGTTATCATTTGCTCATGCTCGGCTTCTATTCGGGCTGTCAAATCACCGTCTGTTGATAAAAACAGAGCAGCATCTACTTCAAACATATATGGGGCAAACCCTTGTAGCCCGAGGACAGCATGCGTTCGTCCCTTAGGCTCAAAATCATAGCGCACCCCAGCTTGGACATCGAAAAATGTAGAGATACCGCGGGAGTAAAGAGCTTGCACTTCTCCCTCTTCAATTTCTTCATCGTCCCACGAATATTCACCCTCAGATTTGAAATAGAGTTTGTGGAGCGATTTACCGAACCAAGCATTACTGTCCCAGACCAACACCTCGTTATTATCCCCGTCAAATTGGGTTTCGAGCCGATCACCGATATACATGAAGGTCGACTGTGCGCCTCCTTCATGGAGTAATTCTTTGCGCGCCTCATCCATGTCTTCGGCACCAAAGTATTTATCAGCTTGATACCAAGGCTTCTCTGGTGGCGACGCGTCTTGGGCGACCGCAAGAGCTGGAACCGTAAGAAATGATGTCAAAAGACTAGCTACAAATAAATGTCTCATTTTGTATCCCCCATCTTTGAGTGATCCATTTTCGAATGGTCCATCTCAAAAGTATTCATTTTGGAGTGATCCATATTTGAGGGGTCCATTTTGGAGGGGTCCATCTTTGAATGCCCCATATTGGAGTGTTCCATCTTTGGGGCGGCATCTTTTGCGGCTTCAGATAATGACTCCGGTCGTCCGACTTCTTTGGGAAGGAGCGAGACAACCTGCATCATGCCAGCGTGCATGTGGTAAAGTAGGTGACAATGAAATGCCCAATCACCAACATGTTCTGCAGAAATATCAAGCGAGACTTTACTGCCCGGCATCACAATAATCGTGTGTTTTTGCACCTGATGATTGGGGCCGCCATCATAGACATCCACGTCAGGGTCCACGACTTCAAAAAACATTCCATGTAAGTGTATCGGATGATTCATCATGGTATCGTTGACCAGGGTCATCCGCAGGCGTTCGCCTTCATAGAATTTGATCGCGTCTTCGATATATGAAAACTGGACCCCGTCGAAGGAGAACATATAGCGTTCCATATTCGACGTCAGATGAATCTCCATCTCACGCTCTGGCCGGCGTAAATCTTTATTTGGCTTCAGGCTTTTGAGGTCTGTATATCGCAAGACGCGGTGCGGAACATTATCCAGACCCGTACCTGGTTCATCCAAGCGCGAAATGGGATTTTGGGCGTTAAAAGTGACACCCGGCCCATTGGCATGGTCGTGGTTCTTGGCCATCATATCCATGTCTCCATGGTCCATCCCGCTCATGGCCATGCCGCCCTTTTCCATCTCGCCCGACTGCATGCTTCCATGACCCATTTTACTATGGTTCATCTTGCCTTGCTCCACAGCGGCATGGTTCATGTTGCCATGATCCATCTTGCTATGTTCCATGTCTTTCATGTCCGGTTCGTTCATCATTCCATCCATCATCATGGACGCCATGCCCATATCTTTCATGGTGAGCTCAGGAATTTCACGCATGACCGGGGCTTTGGCGCGCATGCCGGGTTTTGGACCAAGCGTTGCAATCGCTTGCCCGGACCGGTCAATGGATTCTGCTGTCAAAGCGTAGGCACGCTCTTCGGTTGGAGTCACAACCACGTCATAGGTTTCGGCAACACCAATTTGAAATTCATCGGTCTCGATAGGCTTCACATTGAGGCCGTCAGACGCGACGACTGTCATTGGCAGGCCGGGAATGCGGAAATTGAAGATTGTCATAGCAGAGGCGTTAATAACCCTCAGTCTCACACGCTCATTTGGATTAAAGACCGCATTCCAATTGTCGGCCGTCGAATGTCCGTTAATTAAGAACGTATAGGTTGCGCCTGTCACATCTGAAATGTCGCGAGATGACATGCGCATGGCGCCCCACATGGCGCGTTGCTTAAAGGTCTCCGCAAACCCCATTTTTTTGGCGTCTTCTGCGAAATCCTGCAGGGTCCTGTTTTGGAACTTCTGGGCTTCCGGATTTTTCATTAATTCAATGAAAATCTCGTGGGGGGATTTAAAACTCCAATCAGAGAGAACGAGCACGTATTCCCGATCATATTGAACAGGGTCCGCATCTTTGGGGTCGATGATGATTGGCCCGTAATGCCCGGCCTGCTCCTGCAACCCTGAATGGGAATGGTACCAATAGGTTCCGCTCTGCGGTACCGAATATTTATAGGTAAAGGTCTTTCCAGGTTTAATCCCTGGGAATGTCACGCCGGGGACGCCGTCCATCTGAAACGGAACAAGCAAACCGTGCCAATGGATGGAGGTGTCTTCGTCGAGCGTATTATGAACATTCAGTGTAATGTCGTCGCCTTCACGAAACCGGATGAGGGGGCCGGGCACAGTGCCATTTATCCCCGTCGCCATTCCCGTTTTACCTCCCACCGTGTGGGAGAATTTTCCGATGTTTAGGTCAAATACAGACCCTTGCAATCCGGGAATACCAAGATTTCCGGCACTTGCAGGCCGCGCCCAGGCAGGCATCAAGCTGGAAGCGGATAGAGCCGCACCAGCCCCGAGGGTTGTTGTCAAAAATTTACGGCGGTCAAACATAGTTTTTTCCTTATCAATAGGAGGAATCTTGGGAGAGCGAGACCTAGTCCTTCATGCCTTCATGACTCATGTCGCCATTTATCATACGGCCATGATCTGTTCCGTCTGCGCCATGGCCGTGTTCCTTATCAGGAGCACAAAGACCCTCAATTACTGTCCTGCTTTGGGTCGGGCAAAGCTCGACTAGCGGCAGATTACCGTCTTCAGCACGGTGCAATGTAAACTGAATGATCTGCCCTTTTTTCAAACTATTTATGTCCACTGTCTCGGCTACAGCAAAATCCATCGTCATGGACGGCCAGTTAATGGCGGGGATGGCGTCATGGGAAAGCCTTACTATGCTGTTGTCGATAGAAATTTTCTCCACAACGCCAGTGGCCTCAATCATATGGCGGGCGCGTGTATTCATCATCGCGCCATGATTTCTTTTTACTTGGTTCATATTTGTCTCATCCATTTGCCCCATGTCGTGTCCCGAATGGTCAGTCGTTTGAGCCAAAGTGGAGATCGAAAAAAACAAAGCAATCGAAGAGCTAGTGATAAGTCGAGTCGTAAAAGTCATGTTCAAATCCTTGGTTAGGTGTGTATCGTGGAATAATTAGCGAGCTACCTACTCACTAATGAATGAGGGAAAATGCCGAGGAAAAGATGATTGGAGAGCGGTAAAACGCGCGTCTTGACGTCCTTGGCACTGCCAAACCGGTGCGAACCTGTATTGGAAACAGCAGTAAGCACTCAGCTGGGATCGCGCGAGGTTAATTGCCTGACGCGATCTAGAGCAGTGACGCTAGATTAAGGAACGTGTATGTAATGTAACAGGATTGGAACTTGAAAATTGCCTTGGCGGGTCCAACCAATGAAGCCCAGCGAGGCTTGCCGCTGCCATGTCAGCGCGCGTATGAGGTTCCAATTCAATAAAGACTGTCTTGAAGTCGGTAGGGGTTGTGAAGACCCTTGGAGCTACGTCAGGGGAAACAGCTAACACAACCGAATCGTCACAGTGGGAACAATCGGCTTCATGATCGCGTTCACCGTGGACGTGAGGAGATTTACTCTGTGCGCCTACATCAATCATTGCCTGATGATTATGATTGCTCAGTTTTAACTGCTGAATGGAAGTTGAAGGCGGCAAAACCGTTTCTGCACTAGCTATATCCAAACAGGCACAAAAGAGCTGCACAATACCGAATACAACGGCGATTGCGGCGACTATTGCTGTTTTCAAATGTCCAAGCACCATAACTTGACGGGTCCTTACTTAAGACTTACCTATACCCCCTAAGCGTATCTGTCAATCTCAAGGTTTTAAAAGCATATGTCAGCTAAAACTATAAATAGACTCAAGCGCTCCGAGGGCCAGATTCGCGGGATTATAAAAATGCTCGAAGACAAACGCTATTGCATCGACATTCTTAATCAAATGCAAGCCGTTAAAGCGGCTATTGCTCGCGCCGAGTCTGAAATACTTAAGGATCACGCAACCACCTGCGTCGAAATCGCTATAAAATCGGGAGATGAAAAAAACAGCGCGAAAAAGTCTCCGAACTCATAGATTTATTCGACAAGCTCAAACGTTAAAAAGTCGGCGGTTTTTTCGTTATTTGATATCGGGCTAGTGTCGAGCGACTTTAACAGATTTCGACTATTATATTAGATGAAGATGATCTCACGCGAACTTTCTACTTTAGAGATTTTTGAGATTCATTTTGGATGCTTTGTGAGGTTCTTTTTGGCTTTTCGCGAATATTAAGTCACTGAATTATTTAACTGATTAGGATAGACGTGAATCCTGCTTGCGGATTCAAACCCTGTCAACAAGCTCTCTAACTGTCGGGATTACTTACCTCTAGATTAAGATGCGCAAAATTTGTCCCATGATATCATGACTTCACAACGTTTATCAAACATTCGGTTCCCTCGAATGTAGGCTCGCTCAACAGTGTTTTTGGTCTCATGAGCAAGTGCAAACTCAATTGCTTGTGTAGGAAAGTTAGTCGCCTCTAACGCCCATGTTTTGAACGAAGACCGGAATCCATGTGTTGTAATGTCATGATAGCCAAGTTTTCGCAACGTTACCATCGGGGCATTGTAGCTAAATACCCTGCGATTTCTGGGGTTAGAAAAAACGATCGTTTCATGAGGAAATTCTTGCGCCCGCTCTACAAGTCTTCTCGATGCCCCGACCAATGGCACCAAATGTGGTCGTTTCATCTTCATCCTCTCCGCAGGTATCTCCCAAACGCCCGCCTCCAAATCTATTTCATCCCACACCGCTCCCCTGGCCTCACCTGATCGTGCAGCTGTAAGGATAATAAATTCAGTGAGATACGAAGCCGGCGTCTTCAGGCTCCTCAATTGCTTCATAAGCTTTGGGATGTCTTGCCATGCAAGGGCAGCATGGTTCTTCGACGGCTTCACGCGCTCTTTAGGTGTTAAAAGTTGATCAAGATTACCCCGCCAAACAGCTGGGTTGGGACCATCTCGGTATTCCATGGCAATCGCCCATGCTAATACGGCTTCTATATATAAACGTGTGCGACTCGCGGTTTCAGTTTTAATCATCCAAAGAGGCTCAAGTACGCGATAGACTTGTTTTGTCGTAATTTTACTTAGGTGGGTGCTGTGTAGGCCCTTGGCATGTGTGGTTAAACAAAAGTACCATCTACGGCGAGTTTGTTCAGTCCGAAAGTAACCTGTGCTATCCTTTGACTTAAAAAAGAGATCAATAATCTCCGCAAATGTGTACCTTCTTTCTATCTCCTCAACCCGAGCTTCAACCTCAGTCTCTCGCTTTTCTAGCGGGTCTATACCCGCCTGAACAAGTGCGCGGGCCTCATCAGCCTTTTTACGGACCACATCGATATTATTGGAAAGTGAAACAGAACCTAAGCCCATGTCCCTTCGCCTACCGTTCAATCTGAACCTATAGAGCCAAGACTTTCGACCACTTTTCTTTACAATGAGATACAAACCGTCACCATCACCGTAACGACCAGGTATATTAATAGCCTTGACACTGGCTCTATTTAGCTTTCGGATTGCCCTACTCATAACTCTTTGCCCTGTCTCACATCAATTTTGTTCCCACCACTGTTCCCACCACCTGAGGGAAGCAGAAGAGAACAACAAAATTCGAAAAGACACAAGAATTTTCTCAAGATATTGTTTTATTTATACTTTTTAAACCGATAGATACAAAAGGAAACCAGAGTCACAGTTCAGGTTCGGGCACCATTTTTTACCTAAATTCCCCTTATCTTGTAACCAGCTTAACTTTCTATCTGCGCAATAACGGCCTCGTGACTGGTTCTAAGGGACAGGATATGGAAAAAGCCAATATGGGTTTTAAAAATCAAATATTGAGACTGTTGGGATTCGGGCTAGTCACTTTCGCAACCATCTCATTGCCAAACGACTCTTTCGCTCAAGACAAAATAGCGCAAACAGATGAAACCGTAGAAATTTCTTACAACTTTATCAAAAAACATTACTCAATTACCGGCAACGCTAAGATTATTAAAACGTCAGACGAAACAGAGATCGTCTTTAGCGAAGACTTTGAGACCCGGAGTGGTCCTGATTTAAAAGTCTATCTTTCAAAATTATCCATTTCCGACCTGAAAGATGCATCTGTTGGCCCAAACAGCTTAAAACTCGGGGTGCTCAAATCCAGAAAAGGCGCGCAAAGTTATGTAATCCCTGAAGATATTTCGCTCAAAAATTACAAGAGTATTGTCATTCACTGCGAAGCTTATTCAAAACTCTGGGGCGGTTTCGACCTTTAAGAAACCTGAGGGGCGTCATAGCTGAGCCGTATTTCTATTGCCTCTAATCCAAGCCGTGCTATCGGTATATTGCAATGGATTTTTCAAAGCTCATATCCCATAGGTTCAGAGGGTTCTCTGAGTTTGAAAACTCTCTAGAAGGACTGAATAACGCGTTGGATTTCGGCGTTCGCCAAATAGAGTTCGACATTCGCTTGGCTCGCTGCGGCACTCCGATGATTTACCACGATGAAACAGCTCGCGATGGCGCGGGCAATTCTCTGCATTTATGTGAATATATGGCCCGAAATTACACGGATCTTGGCGGAGCTTTTTCTCACATGCCGACGGCAGAACAGCTTTTCTTTGCGATCTCCCAACATGATCATAAAGACTGTCTTTTGCTAGTCGATATTAAAGATGCAGGCGTTGAGATGGGCCTCTATGCGCTGGCCAAATCATTTGGACTATCGGACCGAATCATATGGGTTTCTTGGTTGCCCGAAGTCCTCTATTCGATGAACGATATTGAAGCAGGCCAAGCCCTTTGCTTTAGTCACTGGTGCCGAAGACCCGGTCGATGGACCAGAGCCATACATCATGTCTATTCTGCCGATAAAGGTCATATACATCGCCCTGAGCGTAAATTGGTCGTTGGGGAGAGGTCTGGCTGGTTTGTAGATGGCGCTGTGCGAGGCGACCTAAGAAGAATATTGACCCATGTTTGCGTCCCGGCCAATCAGGTGTGGCCTGACCTCGTAACGCAATATCAAGCGGAGAATATACAGGTCAGCGCATTTTCCTACACGCGAAAAAGGATGCTTGAGGCAGAAAGTAAGCGCTTGAAACTAGATGCTTACTTTATAGATAATAAAAAACTTTTTGAGACATTCGACCCTAATTAAGCATCATTTACAGGATCGGGAGCACCTTCTTCCGTCGGTATCGCGTAACCGCCCTTAAGCCAACGCCCCAAGTCAATATCGGCACATCGCTTAGAGCAAAAAGGGTGATATTCCTTGGTTGTCTTTTTCTTTTTGCAGATGAGACATATTTCTTCCGCCATAGTTACCTATCCGCCTGAACTGAAAACCCGTTACGGCTATGACTCGCAATCGTGTAACGCGGTCCAATCCGGTCTTTCAAATCGCTTTCCCAATCAATAGGCTTCGCTTCCAGCCAGTCTTTGATTTCCTCAGAGACGGACAGAGTAAACTGCGCGCCTTTATTATCTAATGCCTCTTTCACTAACTGCCTCAACGCCCGAAGAGATTTGGTTTCAGCTGTAGGCTCTCCAAACCGATCGTTAAGTATCGAATCCAAAGCGGGGTAATCTAGAGAACGGGTTAATTCCACACAGCCAAACCGGGAGAGAGGCGCAACTTTGACGATGGCCGGATCGCCTTCAAAGGCACGCTCCACTGCTTTGAATAACTGATTTCGTTGACGCGTCTGGCGCAAGTTTGGAAAATCGATCACAACCAACCCACCTAAATTTCTCAGTCGCAACTGTTTGGAAATTAGCTCAGCCGCGACAAGGCTAACATCCAAAGCTGTTTTCCCCTGCCCTTTATCCACATCGATGGCAAGTAAAGCTTGGGTCTGATCAAATGTCACTGCTCCGCCGCCTTTCAGCGCGATCTGACGTTCTGATACCTCATCCATGATGGAGACGGTCGCCTCATCAAATTTAATCCCTCTGAAGCGATTAGAGAGACGTGTCTTTAAATCTATTTTTGTGACCGGTCCCGGTTTGCCGCTATCTGCAGACTTAGAGTAACGAAGGGTCGCTTCTTTTCCGCCCAAGGGCGGGCGCAAGACAGTCACCTCCAATAACTGGCCTTCCGTCACTTTTGGCATGGCTTGATTATTGGTAAAGCTCAAGAAGCCGCTATTTGCGCCTCCCAGATCTACAAAAGCCCCGTTTAAAGATGGTTCTAAACTTGTAATCCGGGCGAGGTAAACATCCCCGGACTGCGGGACGGATTTTTGGCTTTCTCGTTCCAAATGAAGTTCAACTAAACGCCGCCCTTCATAAATGGCAGCGCGGGTTTCCCCAATTGCCTCTTCCAGTACGGCGCGATGCTTCATAATCCTATTCCGTAAAACTGAAGAAGATTGCGTGTCTCCGAAAGAGGTAATCCAACAACATTCGAATACGACCCGGACAATGATTGAATAAAACTCTCGGCATAGCCTTGAATGCCGTATCCTCCAGCTTTGCCGCGCCATTCCCCGGACTCAATATAAAAAGTCTTTTCACGCGGCGAAAGGCGCTTAACTTTCAATCGCGTTTCGACAACGCGGCTTTGCAATCCCTTTTCGGGAGAATAAATGGCAATACCCGTAAAGACACGATGCGCACGACCCGATAGAAGATCGAGGCACTCTTTTGCTTCTGTCTCATTTTCGGTTTTTGGTAATATTCGCCGCCCCACACCAACAACCGTATCGGCCGCAAGTATAATAGCATCTGTTTCTCGGTCAGCTATAACCCGGCACTTCTCACTTGCAAGCCGTCCTGCATGAGGTCCCGGTAATTCGCCCGGTATCGGATCCTCGTTAATATCCGCCGGAATCACTTGATCCGGCGTTAAGTAAATTTGCTTGAGTAAAGAGAGTCGCCTGGGCGACGCGCTTGCAAGAATGAAGCGCATGATGGTTTATTTAAAGCGATAAGTAATACGACCTTTAGACAGGTCATAAGGTGTCATTTCGACAGTGACACGATCACCCGCCAAAACACGAATACGGTTTTTACGCATCCGCCCTGCGGTGTGGGCAATGATCTCATGATCATTGACGAGCTTTACGCGAAATGTCGCGTTGGGAAGAAGTTCGACAACCTCCCCCTCAAACTCAAGTAGTTCTTCTTTAGCCAAATCAAGTCCTTTTTCTTAGTTTCCCAGCTCATTTAGAGCGTTATTACCTTGCGTATATAGGGATTTTTTACAAACATCATAGGCATTATTGCGGTTATTTGGCGTCTGAAGGTCCAAAATGCCGCAAGATTCGGTTTTTGATGAGATCTCTCATAGCGCGGTAACTATCCATCATAGCTCTAACATCCAAAGAGCCTGCACCGGGGTCGGGCAGTGGCCAGTTGAGGACTTCCGCATCGGTGCCTTCAAAATAACTTTGCGCCGCATGATAGGCTTGCGGCGTAAAAGCGATGACAACCTCAATATTTTCAGGTTTGTAATTTTGCAAAATTGTGGGTTCATGATCGCTGACATCTATGCCTATTTCGGCCATAATGGTTTCCACCATTTGCTCTTTATCCCCTTGCGCCAAACCACAGGACTCAACCCGTTCAACACTTGGGTAAAGCTTACGCATGAGTCCTTCCGCTATAGGAGATCTTACCATGTTCATCTGGCATACAAAGAGTATCGAATTAGGAAGCGCCATAATTAAGTCCGTCTGTGAAGGGCGCATATTAGCGTGAATAAGCGGCGCGACGTATTGAAATCCACCTCAATAGAATTTCGCAGCCCGTCGGACAGCATCCGCGACCCCTCATTATGTAGTCCCCTGCGCCCCATATCAATCGCTTCAATTTGAGCCGACGTCGAGGTTCGGATGGCGTTATGATAGCTTTCACAAATCATAAAATAGTCTTTGATAACTCTGCGAAAAGGTACGAGAGACAATTTATAATTCCCTCTATCCCCCCCATTGGTTCTAGATACATCTATAATCAAACGCTTACCATCTGCCAGCGACAACCGGACAAGATAGGGGCCCCGCGTACTTTCCAAAGGTCGAAACACATTCTCTTCCAAAAGGTCAAAAATCGCAACGCGTCGCTCATGTTGCATTTCAACAGAACTGACAGGCAAACTTTCGTCGTCAATATGCAGCTCGGAGATATAATGCTCTTCCGCAGGATCGATATCTAACTCGTCACTCAAAAATAGGCCGCCTAACTATCCGTGGAATGGTCAGGGACAGATTTTGCATCCCATGGGTCGCCTCGATCCAAAAGCATGGCTTCTAAGCACTCTACCTTGGCTTTGAGCTTCCCATTCCCGGCAAATTCAAAAACTACCTGCCCAGCCCCTTCTGCCTCTTCCTCAAAGGAACATGACAGTAGCACCAGAAAAGCCTCACTGTTTGTTTTGTCTATGCCTGTACTTTGGACACCCAATACCCCGTCAAACCGGAACCCTGACAATATTCTGCTCGGTTTATCGGTTTCACGCCGATACCTTTGCAATCCCAGCGTCAGGCTTTTGGCTTTTTTATCATACATAATCCCCTGAACTCTTAGAATAGAGTCCTGCACCGCTCCCGCTATCACCCCTAAGTCTTCTTCGGTTTCGGCTTTCAGATTTAAATGTTTGACCTCTTTACTCATCATCCGGCATCCGTTCTATTCTAGCTCCACATTGGCCAAGCTTAATTTCGATATGCTCAAAGCCCCGGTCTAGGTGGTAGACCCGGCCAATATGTGTTTCACCCTTAGCGGCCAAAGCGCAGTTAATCAAAGATGCTGACGCCCGCAAGTCTGTTGCCATGACTGGCGCTCCAAAAAGCTCTTTCACACCGCGCACAATCGCCTCCCGTCCTTTGACGGTAATATCCGCGCCCATACGTACCAGCTCTGGACAATGCATAAAACGATTTTCAAATATGTTTTCACGAATAATAGATACACCGTCTGCCAAGCACATAAGGCCCATAAACTGCGCCTGAAGGTCAGTCGGAAACCCGGGATAGGCTTGCGTTTCTACATCCACAGCTTTGGGACGACCGCCGCCTCTCTCAATTAACACAGTCGTCTCGTCTAGGCTTACTTTGCATCCTGCCTGAGCAATCAATGGCCAAAGTGAGCCGAGATGATCCGAGCGAATATTTTTTAGTCTAACTGAACCGCCCGCCGTAGCCGCCGCGAGCGCGTAAGTTCCGGCTTCAATTCGATCCGGAACCACGCTGTGAGACACGCCCGAAAGGTTAGAGACGCCTTCGATTTTAATTTCGGACCGTCCCGCCCCGAAAATCTTTGCGCCCATAGCGTTCAAGCACTCAGCCAAATCGATAATTTCAGGCTCGCGCGCACAATTATTCAGGGTAGTTTTCCCATCAGCGAGAACGGCGGCTAATATCGTGTGTTCCGTTGCCCCGACACTAATGAATGGAAAGGTAATATCCGCCCCTTTCAATCCGCCTTTCGCGCTTGCAACCACATAACCTTTTTCAAGTTCAATTTTCGCGCCGAGCTTCTCAAGGGCTTTTAGATGAAGATCGACAGGGCGAGCGCCAATGGCGCATCCTCCTGGTAGCGAGACTCGCGCTTTATGTTCGCGAGCAAGAAGCGGGCCCAATACGTTAAAGGAAGCCCGCATTTTCCGGACGAGGTCATAAGGAGCTTCTGTACCCGAAAGCTCTTTCGCATGTAAGGTCATTTTAGGCCCCGGACCTTCTTCAACCTCGACGCCAAGATGAGCCAAGAGCTGACCCATGAATCGTGTATCTCTTAGCCGAGGCATATTAGTTAGCTCAACAGGTTGATCCGTTAAAAGAGAAACAGCCATCAATTTTATAGCCGAATTTTTAGCTCCGCTGATTTCGATTTCACCATTGAGCGGGAATCCGCCATTTATGACAATTTTATCCATAGGGTACGTGCCTATTGAGTGAGGTTTTGCAGCGCAAGAAAATTATAGCGATCAATCTCTTATTCCTGAGAATTGCGACCCGAATTGGTCAGCTCTATGACCTGAATTAGGCCTTATCATTCGGTCCTGCTTTTTTCCGCGCGGCCTGTTTCCGCCTTCTAAGATTATCCCGCAAGTTTTTTGCCAAACGTTCATCCCGGCTCAGGGATTTATCGGGGGCATTCTTTTTCGAGGAGTCGCTCATAAATAGGCTTTACAGGGTCACAAAACAGCCTGCAAGCCTGCCTCAAACATAGGCACATTAAAGAGAAGATTATTTACTGAGCGATAGAGGTAGCAGATCCAACATCAAGAAGCGGAGCCGCGTCAATATCATCAGCCCCGAGTATAGAGGACAATTGCTTGAGAACGAACACAATTTGTTCTTGTTCTTCTTCCCTAACATTCTCAAATTGTTTTTCAAAACGCCTCTGAAGAATGTCGGGCGCATTGAATAGTGTCTCCCGTCCCAGTTCGGTTAATGAAATCGTTTGGCTGCGTTTATCCGCAGTGCAGGTTTCGCGTCTCACGAGCCCGGTTTTTCTGAGCTTTTCGGTTAGAGTGCTAACCGTCGCATGAGCCAAAGACATGTTCTTGGCAATCTCCCCGGGTGTCATAAACTTTTTAGAGTTCAAGAGCTGAAGTAAAATAAATTGCGATGGGTTTAAATTGCTTTGCTTTGCAAGCGCGCGTGAATCAATTTCGACAGCCAGAAATATCTGCCTCAGAGCAATCAGCGCCTCTTCAGAGCGTAACGACATAGTATTGAAACTTAGACTTCACTGTTTAGCTTTCAACTTTGTTGGACTCAAAACTTTCAAGCGCCATAGCACTGTCTTCTGATAAACCTCGGTACAGACTATAACAACAAACCAAAATCACAAATGCAAAAGGAAGACCCGCCGTAATGGCTCCCGCCTGAATGGATGTCAGCGCTTTTGTCCCTCCCCCTATCAAAAGTACAATTGCGACCAACCCTTCAACCGATGCCCAGAAAACACGTTGTGGAACGGGTACAGCAAGTTTTCCTCCCGCAGTTATATTGTCTATAACTAGCGATCCGGAATCGGACGATGTTACAAAGAACACGATCAAAAGGAGAATAGCCACGAAAGAAGATATCTCTGAAAAGGGCAAACTATCAAGCATCTGAAAAAGAGTTAGAGAAATATCCGTAATGCCGCCCGGTAATTCCCCAATATTTTCGTCTATCTGCTTTATCGCTGTTGTTCCAAAGGCAGTAAACCACCCAATAGCGACCAGCATGGGTAAACCAAGGACAGCGACAAGAAATTCTCTTATTGTCCGGCCTTTAGAAACTCTGGCGATAAACATGCCCACAAAAGGCGACCAAGAAACCCACCAGGCCCAGTAAAAAATAGTCCATCCGTGATAAAATGTTTCGTCTTCTCGGCCGAAAACATTGCTTAAGCGAGGTGTATCCTGAATATAATTCACAGCGTTGAGCCCAAAGCCTTTGAATATCTCCAAGGTTGGTCCGACAGAAACTACAAATAGGAAAAGTAGGACGGCAATCACGATATTGATATTGCTGAGCAGTTTTATGCCGCCGTCCAAACCCCGGACAACTGACCCTATGGCGAGCCCTGTAATGCAAACGATCAGAACAATTTGGGTGTTCAGAGAATTTTCTATACCAAAGAGAAAATGCAAGCCGGTCGCCGCCTGTTTCGCTCCGAGACCTAACGACGTTGCCAATCCAAATAAAGTGGCCAACACGGCCAGCAAATCAATGATGTGCCCCGGCCACCCCCAGATCCGATCGCCAAATATTGGATAGAATGCCGACCGAATAGTTAGGGGTAGATCTTTGTTATATGCAAAAAACGCCAAAGACATTCCGACTACGGCATAAACCGCCCAAGGCGAAAGAGCCCAGTGAAAAATCGTGCTGCTAAATGCGAGCCTTTTTGCCTCCGGCGTCATAGCGTCCACATTGAGAGGCGTTCCAAACCAGTCCGTATAATAGGCCATAGGTTCAGCCGCGCCGTAAAATAGCAAGCCGATACCGACGCCTGCCGCGAACAACATTGAGAGCCAGGATAAAAAACCATATTCTGGCTTAGCCGTCTCGCCGCCAAAGCGGATTTTCCCAAATTTAGAAAAGGCTATAAAAAGGCAGAATAAAATAGCCACATTCGTCGTCAGCATGAAAAACCAGTCGAAATTTTCCAGTGTCCAGTTCTTTGATCCAATCAACAAGTCCCCAGCTCTTACAGGGAAAATCAACGCAAAAGAGATGAAGAGCAGAATAGTCGCCGCAGAGATAAAAAACACTGGATTATGCAAATCCATACCTAATAGCTGGACGTTGTCCTGTCCGGTCTCGTACTCCGTATCATAAGAGATAAGGCCGGCAGGTTCCGTATTCAGTTCTGGTGGTCTATTCTCTTCTATGTCCATCTTTAGCGATACTCCGTCAGGGCTTGGCCCAATGCATTTTTCAAGGGCGACAACCAAGGCTCAAAATGCCTCCATTGCTCCAGCCCGGATGTGTAAATTGGTTGGCGAACTTGTTCAGAACTTGCTGTTCTGACCGATCTGTCCGTTTCGTAAAAGCTCAGACATGCCTCTTCATAGGGTAAGCCGCAAAACTCAAGCAAGCGTCTCACCTGTGTTTCTGTATCCGTCACCACATCTTCATATTGAATTTTAAGAACTTTTCCGGGCAGCACATCATCCCAATGCTGCATAAGCTCAACATAATCCCGATAATATGTTCCGATTTCCTCAAGCCCGTAAGTAAACTCCTGCCCTTCTGCAAAGAGCTGCTTAAATCCACTAAAGCAGCACGCCATAGGGTGACGCCGCGCATCAATAATTTTTGCCTGGGGTAGTATAAGAGAAATAAGACCAATATGGCGAAAGTTATTCGGCATTTTATCAATGAAGAACGGCGCGCCTTTACGGTGGTATTGAGTGTCCTCAATATAGGCCCGCCCAAACTCTTCGAGTTGCTCCGCGCTTAGATCATGAAGATTGGCGGGGTAAAGCGAGCTTTCCGTTGACGTTCCCTTGCCCCGTAATCGATGGGCTAGAGACAAAATATTGGGAAGTTCCTGCGTCCCATCAACTTGACTGTGAGATGCTAGAATTTGTTCTAGAAGCGTTGAACCTGCGCGCGGCAATCCAACAATAAAAATGGGGTCGAAGGCTTGATGACCATGCATTTTATGTGCGCCGAATAAATCTGGGGAGCAACTCTCGGCCTGAGCCTGAAGTTCTTTCGTCATAATTTCGGGTTTATAACGGGTTTGCAGAGTTTTAAGATTATTGCCCCGCTTATAAAACTCAAACGCCTCTTCAAAATTTTTTTTATCTTCCAGCGCCTTAGCCAGCGCAAAACATAAAAATATACGATTTTGGTGAGAAAGCCCTGTTTGGCATTCGATGTCGCGCATCGAGTTTATTTCATTGTTGGAAAACTGATAGGTTTTAAGGTTCGCAAGGGCATAATACGCATCCCCATGATCGGATTTGGCTCGATAGGCCGCTTGATAGCTAGCAATTGCTTCATCCTGTCGTCCATAGGTTTTTAATGCATGTCCTTTGGAGGTGAGCGTTGCCGGATCATTGGGTATTTTTTTCAATACCTTATCAAACAACTCGAAAGCTTGTTCATATTCCCCTGCCTGCATCCGGTCTAAGGCGTAATGGGATTGAAAAAGTGGATTGCTGGGTTGGCTATCATATAAATACTGAACATTCTCATGCGCCGTCTCGAATTTTTGCTGTTTGCGCAATACGTCAATATAATCCAACCGCGCCTGAATGTTTTCCGGTGAGAACTCCACAGCACTTTGAAGTAAAAATTCGGCATCCGTCATGACGCCGAACCTTTTACCAATCTCGGCCAAAAGTCGCATCCCTTCGACATGACGAGGATTGTGTTGCATAAATTGACGACAGATTTTTTCAGCCTTCAAGATTTTACCTTCAGACATATAATTTACGACCGCAAGTAAATGCTTGGGGAGCGACTGAAAGTGATGCTTTTGTTGTCGGGCTGCTTCGGCCTCCTCTAAACGACCAAGCCCTTCAAGTATTTTCGATTGAAAATCCCAGCTCGCAAGCAAAGCCGGATTTAACTGGGTCGCATATTGATAAGCTCCAAGCGCCTGCATCAGCTCATTGCTTTCCCGATGGAGGTGAGCTTTTTCCTGATAGCCGCGGCCATATTCCGGTGAAAGACTAAGCAGGCGGTCTAACGTTGTACTCGCCCCGCCTAAATGCCCCAAATGTCTTTCGCAAACGGCCAGCATATACAAAGCGTCATGATTGTCTGGAGTCTCGTTTAAAACCAAGCTCAATAAGGTTTGGGCAGATCCGAAATCGCCCTGCTGCATCTGCGCCTTGGCCGTTTCCAACTGGTCTCTGAAGGGCTCCTCGTCAGGCACATTTCTTCCTGTTATTAAAAGAAGAGTGCCCCGCCAAGCAGAGCACTCTTTCAAATCTTACTATTATTTTCCTTACGACGTTTGCCGGGTCTATTCAAATCGTACCGAGAAACGGGCTCCGTAAGTTCTAGGACGGGCCACAACATGGCGCTGGACATCAAAGTTATAGAAACCAGAGGTCGCCGCCACATCATTCGTCAGATTATTAACAAAAACCTCGGCGGACCAACCATCTTTTGCCACGCCCATTGATGTCCCCAGAAGGAAATAACTATCGAGCGTATCACGATTTATCTCAATGATATCTGTTGTCTGTTCAGCCGAGTAAACACCGTTTGCCTGAACATGAGCCTGATATTCCGTTGACAAATCCCACGTATAACGCGCGGTCAAATTCCCCTGAAAATCAGGCGCAAAGGCAAGATCAGCCCCTTCGATAACATCATTTGTTGGCGTAATTACGTCCGTTATTTCTGTGTCCAGAATTGAAATAGCCCCATTGATCGTTAATCCTTGGATAGCATCCGGAGCATATTGGAAATCTGCTTCCACACCATAAATCCGGGCATCGGCCGCATTATCAGAGAAGAAAAGGTTCGTAATATTTGGGTCAAAAATCGTTGTTTGAAGATCGCTAATATCGACATAGAAAGCACTTCCGTTAAAGCGGAGTTGATTTCCGGCGAGTGTCGTTTTCCAACCAAGTTCGTAGTTTTTGACCTCATCCGTATCGACTTCAAATGGAACGGTGAAATTCACATTTCCATTTGGCCCAGTCTGAACGGCTCCGCCGGGTCTATTTAATAAGCCAGGACGGAAACCTTCTGAGTAAGTCCCGTAAAATAGCAGGTCAGAGTTTGGTTCGTAACTTGCCGTCCCTTTAAAAATAACCCCACTTGTCGAGGCTGTATCCGGCGCAGTCAAAGCATTAAATACCTGCTGAGCTTGGGCTGAGGATAAACCGGCGTCCATAATGTCTTGAACAGATTGCCCGGCCGTAAATGTCTGGCGCAAGGAATCATCGCAACTACCAATAAAGGTATAGGACCCGTCTCCGTCATATTGGTCACTAATATTTGTCCCAAAGGCATTTTCGTCGACGCCGCTACTATTACAGAATGTAGCATTGGCGCTCCCTTCGAGGTCAACGTCTATATCGTAATAACGCGCGCCAACAGTCAGGGACAGTTTCTCAGTGACATCAAATGTCCCCTCACCGAAGATCCCATATTGCTCATCCGTACGGCGAATATCGTTTCTGAACACGGTTGCATCCGGAAAAGCTCCGCGATCGGTCGCAAAGGACGGCGCAGGCTGAGCGAAATTGTCGACAGCCGTCGCACCAAATGCCACGCCAGGAGCCGTAGACCCTAAATATTGGAAATCATTGCGTTCTTCCAAAACGAGATCGCTATAAAAACCACCGGCAGTTGCCCGCAGTCGTTTTTCAGCGGGCGTGTTGAAACGTAACTCTTGAGTGAAAACTTCGGTATTGGAAACGGAAACCGTCTGCGATGTTGGCGGTTGGCAGGTTCCGCTAGGAGCTGCGCTTCCGGGATAGCTGACAGATCCATCACAAACATAATAGGGCAGATATTGAGCCACAAAGGAATAATCTGTGTAATCCGCGATTTGGTTAGTGCTTCGATCCGTAAAGGCCCCTGTATATAACGCTTCTAACGCCCCAAGCCGACCTTCTACGGTGTAGCTAATATTTGTATAATCATCTTGAAGGTCATCCGGCGTAAACCGTTCAATTTCATAGTCGTCCAACGTTGGGTCTGTGAAGAATGTCCCTTCGGTTTCCAGTTCTTGACGTCCCACCTGAACGGAAGCTTTCCAATCTGGATTGAATTCGTAAAGTGCACTGGCACGGAATCCCGTATAATTAGTGTCATTAAAGTCCTCTTCGACAAACTCATCATTCGTATCCGTCAAGAATGTGACGTCACTTAAATCATCGCCAGCTTGAAAACCTGCGCGAGAAGCCGAAACCGGTACGCCATTGGCGCGGACAGTACCTTCAGGTCTAAAACGGCCCGTGATGGGAGTGCCTGTTGTGCCGCCGCCGAGAGCCGTACGCGTGCCGAGGACGTTATCAATATATCCTCCCTGATTATCATTATAAAAGACACCGCGAATAGCAAATTTATCGCTCACAGGCACGTTAATGACGGCCTCAACCTTCTCACTCATTTCTCCGCCTTCGGTGAAAGAGACGCCGAAATTGGCACTCGCCTCATAAAGGCCAAGCTTAGGTTTGTTCGTAATCAGGCGAACCGTACCAGCCTGCGAACTGGCTCCAAATAAAGTACCCTGCGGACCAGAAAGAACCTCAACACGCTCCAAATCGGCTGCATATACATCTAGGTTGCGGCCTGGTTGTGAGACGGGTTGCTCGTCCAGATAAAGCGCCACATTAGGCGCTAATCCTGCCACACCAGCAATTGTATTTGCAGGTGTCGTTGACGCTAGCCCACGAATATAAATAGTGTTTTGCCCTGGCCCATTCCCACCGGAAGTAACGCCAGGAAGTTGAATCAAATAATCTGTGAAAACATCCACACCTAATTCTTCCAATGTGGAACTATCAAGTGCAGAAACTGTAACGGGAATATCTTGGGCACTTTCAGATCGTTTTGTCGCCGTAACAATTACCTCATCCTTTAATTGGGCGACGGCAATTTGTGAAGACCCGGCGGCAATCAATGCCCCGATTGCGGCACTACTTAAAACATTTCTTTTCACGTAACGAACTCCTTAATTGTTCGGAATAGTTGAATCATCTGGTTAGGAAATTCAGCCCTGATGACTTTTGAATAATGCGACTGGCAAAGCTGAGAGGCTCGCGTCCGGCATTATTTTAAAATTGATGAGGCCTTATAGTAAACTATTTCGAAAAACGAAACAGTTAACTTGCAACCAGAAAGCACAAATTCGAGATATAAGCCTTAAAAGAGCTATATTTACGAAGAGTCAGCCTAAAACCCTATAATAAGGCAAAATTTGAGACAATACGTCACGCAATTCCAAGGAAGAGACTTAGAGAAAGTATGAAAATTGGATTCGGCCTAAATTTTCTGAGTTCAAGACTGCAAAGGGTCTTTTCAATTGAGCCTCTCTACGTTATAGGCCGCGCTTCCGCCGCAACGCCGCGGTAGCTCAGTGGTAGAGCGCATCATTGGTAATGATGAGGTCGGGAGTTCAATTCTCCCTCGCGGCACCAGGCCTTTATTTTTTACTCTCTATTAGTGTTGTTTCCCTTTTTCAGGCTTAATGGGCCAGCTTCAGCCTTTGGCGAAGCTTTGTTAACGACATTTTGTCTTTTCGATTCCTATTATTCACTAATTTTTAGAGAGAATGGGGCGTTTTGGATGATTCGCACACGCATAAGCGGTGAAAATTTGCCTAAAGCTGAAGGCGAGCAAACCTTTGGGGATAATGCCCCTGACAGTGCAGACACTAAGCCTATTTTAGATCGCCGTGAAACCAATCGGCGAACCGAAGACTATTTCTGGTTAGAACGCCTAGGCGAACTTTCCGGTCAAGCCCTGATGGTTTTCGACAAGTTCCTAAACCTTGAATATTGCAATGATTTGACGAGTGATCTCTTTGATCTCAATGAGACAGATTTTGAACGCTTAACCTGTTATGACGACCTGATTGAATATTGCGTGGCCAGAGGAGATTTTGGTGAAGGCTCTGAAACGACTTTGAAGGCCCTCTCCGAAGACTTGATAACCAATGCCCGTTTACAAAGACCTGCTCAAACAGCTGATTGGAAAATCGCGACACCCGCAGGAAAGCATCTATCCTTTTCACAGGGCTATGGTCGCGACGGACGAATGTTAGTGACTATTCGGGACATTACAGACAGAGTGGTCACAGAGCGAGCGCTCGATATTGCTATGAATGTTGGATCTGCCGGTTACTGGGTCTATAATTTTGAAACCAATAGCTGGAAAACCTCATTCAAAAATTTTGAGCAGCTTATGGGGATCGAAAGAATTCGTCAGGCAGAGACTGGGAACTTCAGTTCCTTGATGCATCCTGACGATAGGCAGCATTGCGAAAACACTTGGAACAACGCTGTTAGATCGAAAGAAAGTTGGCATCTTCAAACCCGGATCATTGATGCAAACGGAAATGCGTTTCACCTGAAATTTAATGGAGTGCCTCAGATTTCGGATACGGGCCGGATAACCAGCATGTTTTGTTACTTCGTAAACATTACAAAAGAGATTGAAGCCCAACGAAAACAAGAGCAAACATTAGAAAAGGCGCAAAAAGCCTTGAAGGCTAAAAATGAAATTCTTGCTCGGTTAAGCCATGATGTTAGAACACCGATGAATGCCGTTATCGGAATCTCTGATGCGTTACTGTACCACCACCCCGATCCTATAACGAGGCCTAAACTAGAGCTCATTCAAAGCTCTGCTGAGAAGATTATTAAAATTGTCGATGGAACCTTAGATCATAGCAAGATGGAGGAGGAGAAAGTCTCTCTCGCTCCAGAGCCAACGGACCCGAAAGCCTGCGTCGAAATGGTCTGTAAGCTTTGGGAAGATCAAGCCAAAAAAAATAATACAAAACTCACCTATAGCTTTGATCCCTCCCTGCCCTCTAAAATAATGATGGACGGCTTCCGTTATGAGCAATGTTTAAACAACCTCCTTTCCAATGCCGTCAAATTCACTCAAGGCGGACAAGTTCATGTTGTCCTGACCACTCTTAAAAAATCTGGAGGGCCAGAACGTCTAGTCTTAGCCGTTAAGGACAATGGCATTGGGATGACACCGAAACAGCAATCGCAAATTTTCGAACCCTACACGCAAGCGGATGAATCGATTTCAAGCCGTTTTGGCGGCACGGGTCTCGGTATGACAATCACCAAACAAATTGCGGAGCTTATGGGCGGCTCAATCAAAGTAAAATCAGCCGAAGGCGAAGGAACCGTTTTCGTTATCGCCATTCCTTTCGAAGAGTGCTCCGCCTCTGATAACAAACGGATAGAAACAAAGCAGATACCAGAGACTGAAACTGTACAATCAGAAACTAGAGAACCTCGCCCTGAGGCTCCGGCTGCCGCATCTCAAATATCCCAAGCAAAAGAAACAGTCCAAGTTGTCGCGCCCCAAGAACAAAGCGCCTCTCCTGTACCTGATATTATGCAAGAACAAAGCGCTCCAGCAACATCCGCAAGTCTTGTAAGCGATATGCTCGCAGCATCGCCACAGAAACAAGGTAACACGGAAGATAATACGCCCTACTCCAATTTACGACTGCTGGTCGTCGACGATAATGCGACCAACCATATGGTTGTATCTTCCCTCTTAGGAAATGTGGTAGGCTCTATTGTGACCGCTAGTGATGGTCAGGAAGCCATTGATCAGTTGGATAGTCAGGCTTTTGATGTTGTCCTTATGGATATTCACATGCCGGTTATGGACGGAATTGAAGCGACTTTGTCGATACGAGGCAGTAGTAAGCCCTATGCCAATATTCCAATTATCGCCCTGACCGCAGATCCACAATATCAACAAAAGCGCCTTTGCCGGAATATCGGAATGGATGAAGCTTTGGCTAAGCCAGTTAAACTCACGGAACTATTGTGTGCTTTTGAAACGATAAGCCCTAAATTAACGGCAAATTCCGGCGCACAAAATGTTATCCAACAGGCGGGCTAGTTTATTCGCTCATAATCCTTATCTTGGTTGGGACTTAATTAAAACCGAAGTAAGACATGACACTTTACAAAACCCTTCTGCTTTCTGGATTCGTACTTTCTTTTGCCGCATGTGGACCCAAGAAAACGCCTGAATTAAACGGCCAAACTGATATAAAGACAGAAAAGAGCTGGTGCATTTCGGGTGGACCAATTTATACAGCCAACGATTTCCAACCAATAATAGAAGCTGTAGCGGTTAAATCCGGGGAGATCACCTATGCTGGCCCCGAAACTGACCAATGGTGTCAGAGTGAAACAGCGGAACGCATAAATTTGAACGGAGCGGCCCTTTATCCAGGTCTGACCGATGGTCATGCCCACCTTATCGGAATTGGCCTGCGTGAAATAACCCTTAATCTAGAAGGGGTTGCCTCTATAGAAGATTTAAAATCCCGCGTCGCGGAAGAGGTTGAAAAAGCGGATAGCGGCGAGACAATTTATGGTCGGGGTTGGATCGAAACTCACTGGCCTGAAAAGCGGTTTCCTAACCGGCAAGATTTAGATGAAGTTGCGCCCGACAATCCCGTTATTTTAACCCGGGCGGATGGTCACGCCTCGGTCGTGAATACTTTAGCTTTAGAAAAATCCAGCATTGATAAGGGAACGGAAGCGCCATTTGGCGGCGCGATTAATCGCAACTCAGAAGGTGAAGCCACAGGGATGCTTATCGACAAAGCGCAAGGTTTGGTATCCGGTCTAAGACCGCCCCTTACCCCTGAACGACGGCGAGAAGCTTATATTAAAGGCGCAAATCTTTATGCCAGAAGAGGCTGGGCAAACCTTCATTCTATGTCCGTTGAGCCCAATGACGTGGCGCTCATGCAAGGACTGGCCAACTCCGGGGACATCAAAATCCGAGTCTATAATTCTATTGACCTCCAAAATAATAGAGCCATGGCAACAATGGAGACAGATACGGCTGAGAACGACCTTATCACAACTAGAGCCATCAAACTTTACGCAGATGGCGCTCTCGGCTCTCGCGGCGCGGCGCTCCTCGCGCCTTATTCGGATGATCCAGACAATGAAGGACTGATGACTTTGAAAGAGGTACAGGTCAAAGCCTTTCTAGAAACGGCGCTTCGCAATGGAATTCAAGTAAATACACATGCCATTGGCGATCGGGCAAACCGCTACGTTCTGCAATGGTATAAAGACGCGTTCGACACAGTGCCGAAATCAAGCTGGTTAGAGGAAGACCCTCGCTGGCGAATAGAACATGCTCAGATCGTCGATGTAGAAGATATCCCACTCTTTGCCGAATATGGAATAATTCCGTCTATGCAGCCCAGCCACGCGATTGGCGATCTCCACTTTGCGGTCGATAGGCTGGGCAAGAAGCGCCTCGAAGGGGGGTACGCATGGCGTAGTCTTATTGATTCTGGCTCAATCATTGTCGGTGGGTCTGACGCTCCGGTTGAAATTGGAGACCCTCGCATCGAGTTTTATGCCGCGACGCAGCGTAAGGATATGGACGGTTATAGCGATGAAAATTGGTATCCAGAAGAAAAGGTAAGTCGTCAGGAAGCCTTGAAAATGTTTACAATCTGGCCCGCTTACGCATCCTTCGAAGAGGATATATTAGGAACAATAGAAGTCGGGAAGCGCGCGGACTTTAGTGCGTTTAAAACGGATTTAATGACAGCGCCCGGCCCGGAAATTTTGACGAGCGAACCGCTCTTTACAATGGTCAATGGCAAAATGGCTTTTGACGGACGGGAGAAGTGACTCCCATCTTGCGCCTCCCTGAGAAAATTTAGTCCCGGAAGTTTTTAAATTGCACAGGTTGTTCTAACCCCATATCCTTTACGAACTGTATGGCTGCTTGGAGGTCGTCGCGTTTTTTTCCTGTAACACGCAGGGTGTCGCCTTGAATAGACACCTGAACTTTTGTTTTTGAGCCCTTTATTTCTTTGACGATTTTCTTGGCCATTTCCTTGTCTATTCCGTCTTTTACAAGAATGTTCTGGCGTACAGATTGCCCAGCGGCAGGTTCAACCTTTTGATAGTCGAGTTGACCGGGTTCAATTCCCCGCTTTTGTAAATTGCCGCGCAGGATTTCATGCATCTGTTTGAGTTTCAGATCGTCATCCGCAAAAACCTTTATGGCTCCGTCTGAGCTTTCCACCGTGGATTTTGACCCTTTGAAATCATAACGCACGGTAATTTCACGCGTTACATTTTGAATGGCATTATCGACCTCGGCCATATCGGCCTCTGAAACGATATCAAAGCTTGGCATATATTAGACCTTTTTGTTCGTATACGGCTTTAGCTCTTTTCGGGCAACCTGCATACGATGAACCGCATCTGGCCCGTCAGCAAATCGAAGCGTCCGCATGCCTGCATACATATCTGCTAATGGGGTGTCCTGAGACACTCCTGATCCGCCAAACATTTGCATCGCTTCGTCAATTACCTTGAGCGCCATATTCGGCGCCGCCACTTTAATTTGGGAAATATAAGGCGCTGCGGCGCGGGCGTCACCCTGATCCATCATCCAGGCGGCTTTCAAGCAAAGCAAACGTGCCTGCTCAATTGCGATCCGGCATTCGGCAATAATATCGTAATTTGCACCGAGTTTTGCGAGTGGACGCCCAAAGGCAGTTCGGCTGAGAGAGCGTTCACACATGAGTTTGAGCGCCCGCTCTGCTTGTCCCACTGCACGCATACAGTGATGGATTCGCCCTGGGCCGAGACGACCTTGGCTAACTTCAAATCCTCGTCCTTCACCAATTAAGAGCGCATCCGCAGGAACGCGAACATTTGTAAATTTCATATGCATATGTCCATGCGGGGCATCGTCATGACCAAAAACAGTCATCGGACGTAATATTTCGACACCCGGCAATCCAGCCTCAATTGCAAACATGGAATGCTGTCCATGCCGAGGCACGCCGCTGTCGCGCGCCGCAGTACGTGCCATCAGGATATAAACTTCACACCGTGGATCCCCAGCACCTGAAGACCAGTATTTTTCACCATTAAACACCCATTCATCCCCGTCTTTTTCGGCCTTAAAATCTAAATTAGTTGCATCGGAAGACGCAACATCCGGTTCTGTCATCAAAAAAGCTGAGCGGATGTTTCCTTCTAAAAGGGGCTTAAGCCATTTTTCCTTATGTTCCTCCGTGCCGTAGCGTTCCAAAACTTCCATATTGCCTGTGTCCGGTGCAGAACAATTAAAAATTTCGGGGGCAAGTGTACACCACCCCATCTGCTCAGCCAGATAAGCGTATTCAACTGTGGTAAGCCCAAACCCGCGTTTTGAATCTGTCAGCCAAAAATTCCAAAGCCCCTGTTCCTTTGCTTTGGCTTTCAGCCCCTCCCGAATTTCATTTTGACGATCAGTAAATTTGAAACGATCCCCGGCTTTTCCAACTTCCGCATGATACTCAGCATCCGCTTCCAGAATTTCATTCTGAACCATATCTCGAACTTTATCGACGAGCGGCTTAACCCGCTCGCTAACACCTAAATCCATAACTGCCATAATCTTTTCCTATAATTCGCCTGTTTTAATTTTTAGCCTGGCAAGTTGCCCAAGGGCACTTGTCATTTGCCCATAATCTTTGAACCGTGGGTTATCGTTTTGTCCGCGATAAAATCTTGCGTAAATTTGCTGGATAATAACGGCCAAACGCCAAATTCCATAAACGTAATAAAACTGAAACCCGGATACATCCGCCCCCGTTTTATTCGCGTAAAAATCCAAAATTTCCTGACGGGTCATCATGCCAGGCGCGCCGGAAGGTTGGCGAACCATCATCTGCATAAAGGGGGGGTCGTCGGCGTGAATCCAGTATGCTAATGTGTTTCCTAAGTCCATCATTGGGTCGCCGAGCGCGGAAATTTCCCAATCTAGAATAGCTTCAATCTGGGTCGGATCATTGGCTTTTAAAATACAGTTATCTATGCGGTAGTCCCCATGAATCACTGCTGCGCCGCGTTCCTTGGCGGGCATATTTTCGACAAGCCAGCTCTGAACATCTTCAAATTTTTCAATATCATTGGTCCAAGCGGCTTCAAATCGGCGGTTCCAACCCGTAATTTGACGGTTTACATAACCTTGGGGCTTACCAAAATCCCCAAGCCCGATGGCCTTATAATTAACATTATGTAGCTCAACTAAAGTCTGGAAGAAATTCTCACAAAGCTGACGCGTTTCTTTTTCTGACCAATTCCACTCTTTAGGAATGGTATTGTGTATCAACGGACCTTCAGATCGGTCCATGACATAAAACTCTACCCCTATTATGGAGGGGTCGTTCGTATAATAAAGTGTCTTCGGAACCGGAATTTCGTCCTTTAAACTGCTCATCACCTTATATTCGCGGCTCATGTCATGACCGGATTTCGGCTTATCCCCGAAAGGCGGACGGCGTAAAACCATTCGGCGCGCAGGATAATCCAGAGCATAAGTCAAATTTGACGCCCCTGACGGGTATTGGGCAACTTTGGGTTTGCCCTTCAAATCAGGCAATGACTCTTTCAACACCGCATCTATGGCGTCGACATCCAGTTCTTCACCTTTGCGAACCTCTACAGTTGGATTAGTCGTAGCCATTAAATGACAGCACCCCCGTCCACAACCATACCCTGCCCTGTAAAGTAACTTGCCTCATCAGAAACCATATAAAGGACAGCCCCAACCATTTCTTCGGGTTGGGCCATGCGTTTAATCGCCAAATTCATATCAATGTGTTGCTGCGCGGTCGGGTTTTCTTTCAGAGCACTTGCCAACTTTGTATCCGTGAAACCGGGGAGGAGCGCGTTAACGCGGACGCCCTGTTTGGAATACTCCTTCGCCAATCCTTTTGTCATCGCAATCAGCGCGGCTTTGCTCATACCGTAAATAACGCGGAATTCAGCCGGTTGAATGCCGTCGATAGAGGCGACATTTACCACAGCGCCCCCACCGTTCGCCTTCAGCATTTTAAAGGCTTTGGTCGTCAGGAAATAAGGCCCGCGCGTATTCACTTCGATAGTTTTATCAAATGCACTTGCGCTCGCATCTTGCGCAGGCCCGAAATGCGGGCTGGTTGCGCCATTATTAATCAGAATATCCAAGCGGCCAAATTCTTTTTCAATCATGGCCAGAACTTTATCGTGATGGTCCAACTCGCCGAGATGAAGCTCGGCGGAAACAGCTTTCCCGCCCTTTCCCCGAATAGCCTCAGAAACTTTTTCACAATCAGCTTGTTTCCGACTGGAACAAATAACGGTCGCGCCATGCTCGGCCAATCCATGTGCAATAGCTTCTCCTATCCCGCGGGACGCACCCGCCACCAAGGCTACTTTGCCGGATAAATCAAATCTCTTCGTCATAATTTTCCCTATGAATTTTAATTGTGCCTTTTATTTTTTTGCGGCGGCGAAGGCGTCGCCCACTTTTTGCTTCAGTTTACCCATGCCTTCCAGATAGGTTTCCGGATGTTTTGCGCGATTTACAAAATATTCCTGAACAACCTTATGAGGGAAAACGTAAAACTGGTCCTTCTCAATAGCGACTTTCAAAGCATTGGCGACATCTGAAGGCTCTAGATAACCATCTCGGCTTTTCTCGGCCATGAGCATACCTTTGGTCATGTCAGAGCGAACATATTGTGGACAAATACAATTAGCTTTTATTCCATCTACGCCATGTTCGATCGCCACAGATTCTGCAAACGCAACCGCCGCATGTTTTGTTGCCGTATAAGAGGTGCTGCCAATCTGATTTAAAAGTCCAGCCGCAGAAGCTGTTACAACAAAACGTCCGGAGCCGCGTTCAACCCAAGACGGCATGAGCAGCCGCGCCGCATAAATTGAGCCCATAACGTTGATTTGCCACGCCTGTTCCCAACTCTCATTGCTGGCCCCGGCCACATAACGCCCATTGCCGGTGCCGACCCCCGCATTAGAGATATAAGTATCTATTGGACCAAGTTCGTCCTCGACACACGTAATAAACTTTCTAACAGAGCCCTCATCACTAACATTACAAATATAGGCTTTGGCGCCAATTTCGTTCGCCGTTTCGCTACAATCGACATAATCGCTAATTGCGACTTGTGCGCCATTGGCAATATACATTTCGGCTATCGCGCGGCCGATCCCGCCTTTAGCTCCGGTGACGGCAACAATTTGATCTTTGAACATAATCTTTACCTTACGAAACAGACGAAGACGGGCAAGTTATTTCCCACTAATGTTTGCTTCCTCTTAATGGGTTCACGCCTCGTTAAAAGACCTTATACTGCGCGGACGGAGAGCGGGGAAATAACTGTGAATAGCACCTCATCAGAATCGATAGAAGTCGAAGCCCTGCTCGCTACAAATGTTTTGGATCGTGATATGGTCCCAAACAAAAATCAGAGCGAAACTTGCTTTTCCTGCGGCTCCCAAATCGACGGTCTTTACTGCAAGGACTGTGGACAAAAAAATGATGATTACCGCCGTTCTATTCTCTCTTTAGCAGGAGAAAGTGTCGCTTCTGTCTTTTCCCTCGATTCCCGCATGTGGCAAACTTGGTTTGCTTTACTTTTGAAACCCGGTCGTGTCGCTCGTGAATATGCCAATGGTAAACGCAGCCAATGGAGCAGCCCGATACGAATCTATCTCGCTATGAGCCTGCTCCTATTTGGTTATTTGGCAATCACACAAACCCAAATCGTAAGCTTGGACATGAATGTCCAACCCAAAGCGACTATTGAGAAACCGTCAGATGAAGTGACCCTTGAAGACCTTAAAATGACTCTTGCCATGACAATGTTTGAAACAAAGGCTCAAATTGACAGACGAAATTCTGAACGAAACTTCGAATATATCGGAATGGTCTTTGACAGCTCTGGATATGATATGAAAATTTCCGAGGGCGGCTTAGTGTTCGAGAAAACAGTCCCCAAACCAGTCAATTCTCCAACTGATGATCTGGGTACAGTGGTGAAAGATTCTAATACCGCACCTGTTTCTGAACAAGTTACTGAAGACACCATTCGTTCGGCCGTTAGCGAAGGAAATATACCTAACCGCGTTATGCTCAATAATCAGGAAATTAATCTAACAGGGACTTCTTTTCGAGACGGGGTTATTCGGTATATGCGCGACCCGTCAGATTTCAGTGAAACCTTTTCAAAATACATCCCAAGAATCATGTTTGTCATGATGCCTTTCACGATGTTCCTAGGCGCCCTATTTATCAGAGGAAGAGGAAACGCGTTTTTGTATGACCATTTGGTTCATGCCGCCTATATTCACGCCATTATCTTCTTCCTTTTATTGATGGGCCTCATTTTGGCCCGGTTTTCGTTCTTGCCCGGGGGACTGTTTTTTATTGTTTTCGTCACCTACCTGTTTTTTTATCTCCCCTTAAGTTTGAAACATATGTTTAGAAGAGGCCCCATTAAAACGGCTTGGGCCTCTTACTGCATCGCCGGAATTTATTTAACAGTCATGTTTTCGATTTTGATCTGTCTATCAGTGATGGGAATGCAGAATTATTTGATTGCAAGATAGATGTGATGCCTCTTACGAATTGCCGGAAGAGAATTTTGGCGCTCTATCTCCAAACCACCAGAGTGTTGCCGCCGTCGCCGCAAAAACGGCGGCTTCGGTAATTGCGCTCTCTTGGGTTATTAGAAATATAGCGGCCGTAATGCACCATAGAACAAAGGTGATAGCCGGGCGGACGAGCCGAAGAATATTTATGACCCATTGGCTGGCTTTACCGAGTGCCGCTTCGGCCTTAATAGAGGCTTCAAGCCCCGCCCAAGAACCTTGTTGCGCGGACAAGGCCAGTTCCAACTCAGTTTCCTGATGCCGCGCCGCCATATTGAGTTCATGTAATTTATATTCATGTCCCCACCGGGCGCGTTCTTGGACGTGTTCCTGCTTTCGTTCGAAATACCCTGCAAAGCGGCCTAGTACCGTTCCAACAATACCGAATAATCCACCCGCTGCAGCGTCTAGACCAAGCGTTAGTGCAGTTGCCATAATTTCCTCGCTTTCTCGGACCCAACCCAATGACGAGGGCGGCCCAGATCAATATGTAAAAAAGTTGTGTAGAATCCAAAACCGGTGAACCCGTTTCGTTTAGCGGCATCTCGTAAGCGAAACCGGTTTAAGTCCCCTAGGCTGATATCTGCCGCAAGTCTAAGGTGCTGGGATAACGGCGCTCCGCCGACACGTGCATTGTGTAGCGGACAACGATGGCCTGACAGAATGTGCAACGGGGCCCGCATTTCGTTTCGAAGACTCTGAAGTCTGTCCAGAAAATCCGGCCAGGAATAGCCTTCTCCACAATGACGACACGCCAATTCGGAAGAGGAGAAATTTGGCCACCGTTCAGAGTCCCATTCACCTAAGAGAGAATTCTTAGGCCCGAGCCCTTTCCCAATGAAGGGCGTAGAATCTTGTCGTTTACGTTTGTTTCTTTGTTTTATCATGAACTGAATATAGCTCATTTACGCAAAGCGAGGACGCAATAAAAAACCCGCTATAAAAGCGGGCCTTTACCGTAAAATAAATGCGGATTTATATCCGAACCTTTTTCAGTCTTAGTTAAAAAGGCTCATCTTCCGAGCCTTTTTCGCCGCGAGGTAATAAAAAGTCACGCGAGATTTGAAACGATCGCTTTTCATTTCCTGACAGACTTCTTTTACAAGCTCCATCTGACCGGAGTCTTTTTCCAGTTTCTTCGTGACGAAGCCGTCAGCAACGCGCTTCAACTCTGCTTCGTCTGAACAGGCCACGAGGGAACTATCACGAGAGCGCAGAGCTACACCGCAATATTTTACGATGTTCTCAACTGTTTTGCGTTTCGCTTTTGAATCATACTTTTTCACATTGGTGTAGTATTTTTCAAATGCCGCCTCTTCTTTACTGATTTTAGGTGCCGCGGAACGTGTTGACCCCGGCTTCGGCCCAGGTTTCTTGCGAGGCTTTCCGGCAGCTGTCAGCTCACCGCGCTTAGTTCCAGGCTTCGGTCCAGGTTTACGTTTCGTTTTTGCCGTAGCAGCTGTTTTAGCAGCAGCTTTAGGTTTTGCCGTCTTTTTGGCTGACGCTGTTTTAGTCGCAGCTTTCTTAGCAGAAGGTTTTTTAGTTGTTTTAGTTTTAGGCGCTTTAGAGGCCGCAGATTTAGAAACGGGCTTCTTGGCGGCGGCTGTTTTGGTCGTCGTCTTTTTGGCCGGTACCTTTTTAGCTTTACCCTTAGGCGCTTCTGACAAACGGCCTTCAAGATATTTTACCCGCGCCGCCAAATACCGGTTACGCCATTCCAGGGCATAAGTTTCATCGTCGTCACCGCTCTCGGCAGCGGGCGCGGCCGCCGCTACGCTCGCGCCAGTTCCAGCAGAAGCAAGTTTGCCTTTTAGGTCGCTTACTTCTGTTTCGTGAGCTGACAGTCTACCTTTAAGAGCCTGATTCTCTGTTCGCAATTTATCAGCCTCTGCCCGGAGTGCTTTTTCACCTTCTACAGATAAATCCCCTTCTTGTTTTTTACCTCTGAATAATAGCCACCCCAAGACTAGCCCTATGAGAGCGGCAATCACCATGGGAACGATTAGGTATCCAATTATATAAGTTAGGTTCATTTAAGTGTCTCCTGTAAGAGTGGATCAGGCGGGTCTATTGAGCCTGTGTTATCGTGAAGGTGGTCCGGCGGTTCATTTCCTGACCTTCTGCTGTGGCATTATCGCCGATCGGGTCTGACGCCCCATGTCCTGTTGCTGCCATACGATTCCGGTCAATACCCTGTTGAGTTAAATAAGCCAGAACACGATTAGCACGTTTTTCAGATAATTGCTGATTCTCAACAGCATCGCCAGTATTATCCGTATAGCCATCAATCTGAATACGGAAGCTTTGGCACTGATTGGCCGCGGCCGCAATTTCTGCTAGCAGGTCAAAACTGGAGTTTCCTGTAATTTCCGATTGTCCGGAAGGAAATTCAATTTTTGTGCCTTCGTTCAAATCATCGAAAAGGGATTGACAGATCGCCTGTGACTCCACTTGCCCAACGACGTCAGAAGCGAGATTAGGCACGTTTATATTTGACGCGCCGTTATAGGCAGCCGGTACGGCAGATGGAAGATCATTTATCCGCTCTCGAATATCAGCAGAATCGGCTTGGCCATTAATTAGAAAATTATAACCTTCTATCTGAAAGCGCCCGCTCTCCATTGTCGCGAGTTCTTCGATTCCTCGCTCAATAACGCTCACCCAATCCCCATCGGGGGCTCCATTGGCAATCTTAATTCTCTCATTCTGTACTGCACCAGAGAAAGTAGAGTTAGCCTTAGATAAAACCGCTTCTTGATCCTGTGCCGTCATGACATAACCATCAAGAATGACGCCTCCATCGTCTGATTTAGAAATACTAAAAGTGTAAGGGGATTGTATTGAAGCCGAAGCGGTAGGGGTTTCAACCGCTTGAGGCTGTTCGGCCGTTGAAATATTCATCCCGCTTAAAACGCGGTGCCAAGGGCTATCCGCCCCACAGTCCGAGCACACAGTGTTTTGAGCGATCTCAATGGTTTCGCGTGCGGCATCATTCGAAGGGGCGTTGCCTGTCACCGTCGCAATATGGCCATTCATATCGACCTCTGCCCAGCTATAGCCCTGACTTTGAATGGCGGAACGAATGTCATTCCCCATATCTTCAGAAATTTTCGGCCCCATTATCAGCGCATAAGCCCCTGCCCCTATGATAATAAGTATAATTCCAAATAACCACTTCCCCATAAACTCCTCCAAAAGTTTGACTCCGAACATGAAATCCAGACTCAATTAAATATTCTTTAGAGCAAGGCAGAAGCTGTGGCAATAAGCATGAAGAAAAGGCAAAGATTTAAATCAATCACACTTAGCAGCCGAAAAGAAAAAATTAGCAAAATAAATTAAATGTGGTCTCCCTCAAAACGAGATGCGGGTTTTCGCAGCGGCATATTCTTTTTTCATCTGAGCCACAATCTCAGCGACAGGCGGAGCAGAGGAGACGCTCCCTACGCCCTGACCAGCGCCCCAAATATCTTTCCAGGCTTTGGCGTCCGTATTTCCACCCGATCCAAAATTCATGGATTTCTTATCCGCCGTTGGTAAGTTATCTGGATCCAGTCCGGCTTTTTCGATTGAACCTTTAAGATAGTTACCATGAACCCCCGTAAAGAGTGACGAGTAAATTATATCCTCGCCCTCGGACTCTATGATCTCTTGTTTATAGGCCTGTTCCGCATTAGCCTCTTCAGATGCAATAAACCGCGTTCCAATGTAAGCGAAATCCGCGCCAATGGCTTGCGCCGCCGCAACCGAACCTCCCGTCGCAATGGATCCGGATAATAACAGCGGACCATCATGGAATTGCCTTATCTCAGGAATAAGAGCAAAAGGCGATAAAAGCCCAGCATGACCACCAGCTCCCGCACAAACCGCAATTAAACCATCAGCTCCCATTTCCAATGCTTTTTTGGAATGACGAATATTGACCACATCATGGAGAATAATTCCGCCATAACTATGGGTCGCGTCATATACCATTTTAGACGCCTGAAGACTCGTAATAATGATCGGAACTTCGTGCTTGCGGCAAATTTCCATGTCTTGTTCAAGACGATTATTAGATTTATGGCAAATTTGATTGACCGCAAAGGGCGCAACTTTTTTATCAGGATTGTCTTTCTGGTATTTTTCCAATTCTAATTTTATTTGAACAATCCATTTTTCCAGCACCTCTGCTGGACGGGCGTTTAACGCCGGAAAAGATCCGACGATTCCGGCTTTGCATTGCGCAATGACCAATTCTGGTCCGCTCACGATAAACATGGGGGCGGCAATGACAGGAAAATCCAAGTTTTTCAAAATTGCAGGTAAGGTCATGTGTGTCAGTCTTTCAAGAAACTATTTATTAGCGCGGAAATCGGTTTCCGCTTCAGAGGCCATCCATGCCATTGTTGCAAAGGCGGCTACGTTCTGAGCCATTTCTTTTGGATCTATTTTGTCGAATGTATCATCTGGGGTGTGATGCAAATCGAAATAATCTGTTCCGTCTTGCTGGAAACGCATGGTTGGCACCCCCTTATCCGACATTGGGCCAATATCAGGCCCCCCATTCGTTGTCTTGCTTTCCGCGAAAGGAATATCCATAGCGTCGGCCATTGCTTTTAAAATATCTTCGCCTTCTGATACGCCGGACTGAACTTCGTAAATCAGGCCCGCTCCGAAATCTGATTCCGTCGCCAGAACATGATTATCAAGGTTGTCCTTGTGCGCTTCGACATAAGCAAAGCCCCCTTTTAGTCCAATTTCCTCAGCCCCAAAAGCGACTACACGGATTGTGCGCTTAGGTTTCAATCCGGCATCAAGAATAACTTTCGCG
Source organism: uncultured Hyphomonadaceae bacterium (assembly GCA_913058335.1). GTDB lineage: Bacteria > Pseudomonadota > Alphaproteobacteria > Caulobacterales > Maricaulaceae > Litorimonas. The sequence goes on along the minus strand of CAJXPX010000017.1, from coordinate 30,200 downwards.
GCGCCGGCAGAGATACCAATGCCAGCCCCATCGTCAATTGCGCCTGTTCCCAAATCCCAACTATCCAAATGACCGCTGATGAGTACAATTTCCTCCGGCCGTTCGGACCCGATAATTTCGCCGACTACGTTTCCAGACGGAAGATCACCGACAGATTTAGGTGTAAGGACGAGTTTTAACTCAACCTCTTCTTGGTTTTGAAGCATCCGCTCTAATTGATCCGCATCTGGTCCCGACAGGGCCCCTATAGGAATTGGCGCAACATCAGACGCATAGCGCATTTGACCCGTATGGGGGAAGCGGTGGCTATCTGTCCCGACAGACCGAATTACAACAGCAGCGGCGCCGCGCTTACCGGCTTCTGTCGCGCCGGAACGACGCTTACGATTGGCCGGACCATACCCTGCGCCGTCAGGCGCCTTTTCCATACGTCCTGAAATAAAGACGATCTTACCATCTAACCCGCCTTCTGGAGCACTCTCCAGATCTTCAAAAGTTGGAAAATAGACCACCTCCGCTGTAATGCCCCCGTCCGGAGTTGCAACAGATCCGCCCAAAGCCGTGATGAACAAGTTTTGAGGGAAAGGAGATATTACCTCTGCCGTCTCAACGCCGCGTTCCCAACCCGGAACTGAGAACGGCTCAATCCGCACATTTTGCAAACCGATTTCTTTGAATTTCTCGACAGTCCATTTCCTTGCCCGGGCTTCCGCCTCGGTTCCCGCCATGCGGGCCCCTATTTCTGTCGTCAAATCCCGCGTGATGTCATATCCCTGCGTGCCCGCCATCGCTGAATCAATTATACTTTGAACCGTGTCAGAAACCGTTTCGACTTCAGTTAAGGGCGCGTCAACAGTCTGCGCATAACTCATGACGCTGAAAGGACTAGCCGAGATCATGAAAGCGAGTGTTACCGTGGAGACGGTTTTTTTAAACGGCAGTTGTATAAAGGACATATCGAACTTCTTTTCTAAGGGCATAAATATCATCTTTAACTGATGCGCAGGATGTGGTTGAACAGTTTTAAGTCTTTTTCAAGCGGAGGACTCAATTATTTTTGAATGTCACTGCCTCAGGAGTGTAGAATGATACCCACAAAAACTCTAGCGGCCACTGCGGTCGCCGCCGCTTTCCTTTCAGCTTGTGGCGCCGAAGAACCACCCGTAGAAAAAGTGGACACCTCTATCTCCGCAGCCGATCTGGGCCGCCGGATCGAAACATTGTCCTCTGACGACTTTGAAGGCCGCGCTCCAGGGACAGAGGGTGGACAGAAAGCGTCTCAGTATATTGCTGATGAAATGAAGCGCGCTGGCATATTGCCCATGGGAGATAACGGAACTTATTTTCAAAATGTGGATTTGAGTGAGGCGACCGTTCTTAAAGAGGACTCTTTTATGTCCATCCACCAAGACGGGGAAGAGTCCCCCCTTCTCACTTCAGACCTAAAAACCAATTCCGTTTATTGGACCAAACGTCTGGACGACACGGTGAGCATCGAAGATTCAGAGCTCGTCTTTGTTGGATACGGCGTTACCGCGCCGGAATATGGATGGGATGATTACGCAGATCTTGATGTTGAAGGCAAAACGGTTGTGATTTTAGTCAATGACCCGGGATTTGCTACTCAGGACGACGCCCTCTTTAATGGTAATGCCATGACCTATTATGGCCGCTGGACATATAAGTTTGAAGAAGCGGCGCGTCAGGGCGCGGCAGCCGCCCTAATCGTGCATGAAACGGCTCCGGCCAGCTATGGTTGGGACGTTGTATCTGGATCTTGGACCGGGGCGCAATATGATCTTGTCCGTCCGGACAGAGGCGCATCCCGCACCGCTCTTGAGGGATGGCTCCATTTGGATTCCGCAGAGGACTTGTTTGCTTCCGCTGGGCTTGACTATCAATCCTTGAAAAATCAGGCTTCCGTCATAGGCTTCAAGCCTGTTCCCCTAGAGGGCATTAGTCTTGACGCCACTATCAGCCAAGATGTCAAAACCACAACCTCCCGTAATGTGGCAGGCGTCGTCAAAGGAGCTGTGCGCCCCGATGAATATGTTCTCTATATGGCTCATTGGGATCATCTCGGCAAAAATGATGAGCTTGACGGAGACGATAAAATCTACAACGGCGCCGTCGATAATGCGACTGGGACTGCCGCGATTATAGAAATCGGAGAAGCCATCGCTCAAGGTCCTGCGCCAGAACGGTCCGTTCTTTTTGTAGCTGTTACAGCTGAAGAATCAGGCTTATTGGGGTCCGCATATTATGCAGAGAGCCCGGTTATCCCTTTAAAACAAACAGTCGCAGGTATAAATATCGACGCCATGCTTCCAATGGGCCAAACCAAAGATATTATGGTCAAAGGGTATGGCGCCTCTGAATTGGAAGACTTACTCAAAGCTGAACTGGACACGCGCGACATGTATATCGTGCCGGACGACAAACCTGAAGCCGGGTCTTATTATCGCTCAGATCACATTAGCCTCGCTAAAAAAGGCGTGCCAATGCTCTACGCGGATCCGGGAAATGACCATGTCACAAAAGGACTGACTTATGGGGAAGACTTTGCCTCAGAGTATAATGACATCCGCTATCACAAACCCGGCGATGAATATGATAATAGCTGGGATCTCTCCGGAATAACTCAGGCCACAGAAATTTTCTATGATCTCGGCTTAGATATAGCCAATTCAGAAGACTGGCCAAATTGGTATGAAGGTACAGAGTTTCGGGCCTTACGGGATGAGATGAGAGAAAACTAAATCATGGCACCCTAAACCTATAAAGTTTCGTCTCTAAGCTTATGACGATAAATATAAAATTTATGGCCAAAACGCATGCGGAGCAAGATCCGCAGCTTTGGACATCGCTCCTCCCCGGCACGGGACAACGCTGGGGAGATTGCATTTTTACCTTTGATATGGACGCCAGAGACTATGATTGGTTGGTTGTCTATGAAGGCTTGCCAATGCTGCCTGATGATAGGCAGGTAAATCGGATCGAGCCCTTAGCCTGCCCCAAAGATAAAACCCTTTTTATTACGACGGAACCAGCCTCCATTCGAGTGGAAGGCCCGAATTACCTCAAGCAATACGGACATGTTCTTAGCGTAAAACCTGCTGACGTGATGAAACATTCTCATCAGATTTTTGAAACGCCGCCTCTACGTTGGTTTTACGGTCGTCCATTAGGTGGACAGCCTGGAGACTATATTAGCTATGATGAATTCGCCGCCCGCGGCCCTTTGCCGAAAACAAAAATACTTTCTACCGTTTGTAGTAATAAACAAATGTCTCATACGGTACATTCCCAGCGCTATAATTTCACAATGGAAATGAAAGAACGGCTGGGCGATATATTTGACGTGTATGGACGCGGAATAAACCCCATAGACCGCAAAGACGAGGCGATGGATGAATATCGTTACACACTTGCGATCGAGAACCATCACGCGGCCGGACATTGGACGGAAAAGCTGTCAGATGCCTGGCTCGCCAATTGCCTTCCCTTTTACTATGGCGACCCCGAATATGCGTCAATTTTCCCTGCGGAAGCAGCCATAGCTATCGACATTTTCAAAATGGACGAAGCTGAGAGGATTATAAGAAACGCCATAACAAACGGAGAGTATGAAAAACGTCTTCCTGCTATCATGGAGGCGAGACGGCTTGTTCTAGAAAAATATAACCTAATCGCCGTCATTGTTAAAACAGTGGAGAGGCTTGAGAGTCAAACATCCGGATCTATGGAACAAAACGCCGAAATTCTGGGGCGTCACATCTTTCGAAGAAAACATCCTCTCCTCGCATTATCAGATGCTATACACGGCTTTAAAGTGAGGTATGCTATTACAAGTCACGAGAATTGATGCTTTTTTCACTTTAATTCGGAAACAATTTTTCCCTATCTACGGGAAATTGGTAGGACTTCCCTTTCTAATGGGCTTAGCTTCCCACAAATAATTTAACGACGGACTCTATTATGCCTAAACTCAGCACCTCGCTTCGCTTCAGTCTTCTCTCTGTGGCCGGCGCGATGGGAGCCTTGGTACTTGGAACTGAGGCGTTTGCAGACGGCCCCGCCGGAAGTGCAACGGACCAAGTGGCTAAATTTCGGCAACTCGGGACAGAATTGCCGACTCCAAACATTTTCCGAAACGCCGCTGGTGCGCCTGGCCCCGCCTATTGGCAACAGCAAGCCAATTATAAAATTGATGTTGTTTTGGACGAAGGTGAGCGCCGGATCAGCGCTGAGTCGACAATTGACTACATCAACAATTCCCCAGACCCTCTGAATTATATTTGGGTCGCTCTGGATCAGAACCGATTCAAAGATGGAAGTCTGGCCCGTGAAAGCTCTACCGCGGCGGCCGCAGGATCAAGCCGCGGCGATGGAGCATCCAAACAAGATCGTGTCAGCTTTTCTAGTTTGCGCTACAGCCAAGCCAATGAAGACCGGGAATACGGATTTGAATTTAAGGCCGTTACCGATGAAAACGGCAATGACCTAGACTACACCATCAACGACTCCATGATGCGGATTGATCTTGAAAAACCACTTCAGCCCGAAGAACGCAGAATCATCAATATCGATTGGGATCACAACATTATTGACGAAGTCGCTGTCGGCGGTCGCGGCGGATATGAATATTTTGAGGAAGACGAAAATTATATTTTCGGTATGGCGCAGTGGTTTCCCCGTCTTGCGGCCTATACTGATTACACAGGGTGGCAAAATAAACAGTTTTTGGGCAGAGGAGAATTTACGCTCGAATTCGGTAACTACGATGTTAATCTAACTGTGCCTTCAGATCATATTGTTGCCTCTACCGGCGTTTTGCAAAATCCTCGCGACGTTTTGAGCGCAGAACAACGTCGCCGCCTTGCAGATGCAAGCACGGAAGAACCGATTTACATTGTGACACCGGAAGAGGCTGAGGAGAACGAAAAAACCAAAGCCGAAGGGACAAAAACCTGGAAATTCAGAGCGGAAAATGTCCGAGATTTTGCCTGGTCCAGTTCCCGCAAATATATCTGGGACGCGATGTTGTTTGAACAAGACGATGAGGCCAACCCCACCGTGACCGCCATGAGTTTCTTTCCCAAGGAAGCCGATCCAGTTTGGTCGAAATATTCGACACAGGCCGTCGTTCACACCATGGATGTCTACAACAAGTTTGCTTTTAATTACCCTTATCCTATTGCCCAATCTGTAAACTCTTGGGAACGCGGCGGCATGGAGTATCCTATGATAACCTTTAACGGATACCGTCCGTCAGAGGATGAGGAAACCGGCGAAGTCACCTACTCCCGAAATATAAAATACGGCCTTATCGGCGTTATCATTCACGAAATCGGACACATTTATTTCCCCATGACTGTCAATTCAGATGAGCGTCGTTGGACTTGGATGGATGAAGGACTTAACACCTTTTTGGAATATCAGGCAGAATATGAGTGGGAAGAAAACTTTCCGATTAGCCGCTATGGATCAAATAACCCAATGGACGATATCTCCCGGTATATGACAAGTTCTAATCAAGTGCCGATCATGACTCAGTCTGATTCAGTATTGCAGTTTGGCCCCAACGCCTATTCAAAACCGGCGACAGCGCTTATGGTACTACGTGAAACCGTGATGGGACGCGAACTATTCGACTTCGCTTTCCGCGAATATGCGACCCGTTGGAAGTTTAAGCGCCCTACCCCGGCGGACTTCTTCCGCACAATGGAAGACGCGTCTGCCGTTGATCTGGACTGGTTCTGGCGCGGATGGTTCTTTGGGACAGACCACGTTGACATTGCGCTAACAGATGTACGCCAATACCAAATTTCCTCTCAAGATCCTGAAATTGAAAAAGATATGGAACGGGACGAATATAACGCCAATACCCCTGAAACGATTACGCAGCGACGCAATCGGGACGAAGGCATTGAAACGCGCGTCAGCCGTTACCAAGAGCTGGAGGATTTCTACAATGAAAATGACCGGTTCGAAGTCACAAACAAAGACCGCAACTCTTTCAAATCCTTTATGGAAGGCCTGAAAGATTGGGAAAGAGAAGTTTATGACCGCGCCCTTGAGGATAATGATTATTATTACTTTGTAGATTTCAAAAATATTGGCGGCTTAATTTCTCCCTTGCCCCTGACTATTACTTATGAAGACGGCGATACGGAAGAAATCATGGTTCCCGCTGAAATTTGGAGACGTGATGCGAAAAGTGTAACGAAACTGATTGTTCGGGACCGGAAAATTACTTCGATTGAACTGGATGCGCAGCATCAGACTGCAGATGCCGATTACGGAAATAATAGCTTTCCGCAATCCGTCACCCAGAGCCGTATTGAGATGTACAAATCGGACTATAAAGCTTCGTCGATGATGGCCGATATGCTTGTCGAGCTGAAAGGTAATCCGGATGAAGCAAAATCCGAGGACGGCGAAAGCAAAGACCTGCCTATGGAAACTGTTGAGCCTACAGATGAAGCTGAGGACAAAACGTCCGCCAAAAACCTTGAGCTCGCTGATGAAGAGGTTCAGGAAAAAGACCGGTCTGAAGAGCAGAAATCTACTTTGCGCAAAACACTCGAAAGAATGTTAGGCGGAAAGTAAGTCCGGTTAATGGATATACATCTTAATCGAAGACGCGCCCTAGCGGGCGCGGCCGGCTTGTATTTAATGAGCGCGGCCTCTCCTGTATATGGGCACCGCCTGACAACCACAACAACACACATTGATATCAACTCGGAAACGGGCCGTGTCGAGGTCATTCATAGTTTTCACGTCCACGATACAGAAACAGCGCTGGCCACTGAAGGCCTCATCGATTCCCCTAACCTTTCGGCTTTAAAAGAAAGAGCCCAACTTGCGCTTTATACGCAAGAGACTTTTTCGCTCTATCAAGATGGCGAGCTCGTACCATTAGAGATCGTCGGCGCAGAACTGGATCGCGGGAATGTCTTGGCTTATCAACAAGGTACAATAAATCTGCCGCTCGGAACGCTTTCCGTAAAAGCAGAAATGATGCGCAAATTTGTTCGCAATCAGATCAATAATGTGGATGTCGTAATTGATAGCAAAATCGTCTCATTACAGTTTAGAGGCTCAGACGGGATTAAAAAGGTACTTGCCTAGCGCCTGTTTCAATGAGCATATAGAGGCATGATCATTGTTCACCATCTTAACCATTCTCGTTCGCAGCGTATTTTATGGCTGCTGGAAGAGTTAGAGGTCGAATACAAAATTAAACATTATGCGCGTAATCCGGAAACAAATCGCGCCCCCGACGAACTTAAAGCCGTCCATCAATTAGGTAAAAGCCCGGTTATAGAAGACGGCAATAAAGTGATTGCCGAAACGGGCGCAATTATAGTTTATCTACTTGATAAATATAGTGATGGCTCTCTGCGTCCTGACAAGGAATCGGCAGAGTATGTGGATTATGTTCATTTCCTGCATTTTGCCGAGGGCTCGGCCATGCTACCATTTCTCCTCGCCCTTTATACGAGCTATCTCGGTGATGCTGCCGCGCCGCTTCAACCGCTTATTGTCGGCGAAATAAAAGGCATCCTTGATTATTGTGAATACGCGCTCACCCGAAATGAATATTTTGCCGGGGACCATTTAACGGGCGCAGATATCCAAATGATCTTCCCGCTCGAAGCTGCCAAGGCGCGCGGCCGTCTGATTGAGTATGAAGCTTGTAATGATTATGTAGAGAAAATTCATAAGCGTCCGGCTTATTTGCGAGCTCTGGAAAAGGGCGGAGACTACGCTTACGGGCCGAAAGGCACCTGATGTCCACCACTATTTTCCATCTTGCCTATCCGGTTAAAAATAAAGAAATAACGCGCGAGTTTTACCGCGACATTTTAAAATGTGAGCAAGGTCGCGAAGCCGACACGTGGATTGATTTCGATTTTTTCGGTCACCAAGTCTCTTTCCACGTTAGAGAAGACGCCTTTCACGGCAAAGAACTCACGAATAAAGTTGACGGAAAAGACGTTCCTGTTCGGCATTTCGGAGCGGTATTAGAATGGCAAATATGGCATGATTTACGTGATCGCTTGATAAAGTCCGGCACAGACTTCATCATAAAACCCTATATCCGTTTTGCCGGACAGGCAGGGGAACAAGCAACAATGTTCTTTCTTGATCCCAGCGGTAATGCTCTTGAATTTAAGAGCTTTAAAAATTCTTCACAAGTCTTTGCTTCGTAGAATTATTACTGCAAGATGAGGGAGTTAAGTTCCGATTTGGCGGCTTTTTGCAACGCCTTGAGAGACTTCCAACTTCCATTTTCCAGAGCGTGCCACCGATTGAGCTGAATTTGCGTAAACTGGATTTGCCATTCCAAATCGGCGACCCGCTTTCTAGCGCTCTCCGAGAATTCATTCACTTTGGCGGTTTTATTATAAACCGGCTCAATATCATTTGCCGCTATGGCTAACTCATTTACCTGTGCAGTATGAGTCGTTACATTTTTCACTAATTTTTTCATTCCCAGCTCCCGTTGAATATTCCAACTAAGAGATAGACGCTTGAAGGGCTATTTAGTTCCCGCCAAGCATTGCAAAAGTTTAACGTTAACATTTCCAATGAATTACAGCGGGATTAAATAGGAGTTATATCAATAAGTTATAGAGTTTTAATACCGTCAAAAACGTATAGTAGCAGCCCGTTGCGAAAGCTCCCAAAACCTTCCTTACCTACCCTATTTGAAAATTAGCCTTTCATTTTTGAGGTAAAATTAAGTACTTCTCTCCGGTTTTTTTGGCATTGTAAGATTTCACGACGTCTGACCTCAAGGCCTCTTCCAACGAAATTTCATGACTATAATGACTTGCAAAAGTTGTCGTAAGCTCGTCTGCAACGCGTTTGCGCAATTTCGCGCCTATGTCCTTACCAGCTTTAGCGAGGAAATTTGGCAAGAGCCATCCCCCAACACCCCAAGCCATGCCATAACCCCGCGTCAGGGTTGTGACGTTCATATCCAGACTGCCATAAAGATAAACCTGTTTATGATGAACCGAGCCGTAAATACTGTAGGCTCCGGGCGTGCGTGCGGCAGCCATTTCCATCGCGGTCAGGATGTCTGAGGCCAAAGTCCCTCCCCCGGTCGCATCAAAGGCCAAAGTTGCGCCCGTTTCGTCCACAGCGTTGGTGAGGTCACTCATAAAGCTATCGGAGCTACTATTGATCACGTATTTCGCGCCCATGTCATTTAATAGCTTCGCTTGCTCGTCTCGGCGAACAATATTGACCACATCTACACCGTCTGCCTGACAAATACGGTTTAGCATTTGACCTAAATTTGACGCTGCAGCTGTATGGACCAAGGCAGAATGCCCTTCCATGCGCATGGTTTCGACCATGCTAAGGGCCGTGAGAGGGTTCACAAAGCTGGAAGCCCCTTGTTTTGCTGTATCTCCCTCATTTAGGGGGAGCGCCATCGCGGCTTTTAGACATCGATATTCTGCATACATGCCGCCGCCCATAACCGCGACCGTCTTTCCGAGTAGAGATTGAGCGTAGTCGCTGTCTCCGGCGGCTACAACCTGCCCAGCACCTTCATTCCCAACCGGGAGAGCTTGCCCTAAGCGGCCTTTCATACGGCCCATAGCCTCTTTGGGTACGGGCGCCACTAATTTACCGTCTAACGTCTTACAGCCGCTAAGATCGGCCGCGCCAAACATAACTCCGTGGTCTGACGGGTTAACCGGCGTTGCTTCGACACGAACAACAATTTCGTCTGCGGCAGGTTTAGGCATATCTTTCTCAACAAGCTCCAACGTCAGTGATGCATCTTCCGAAATCGTTGAAAGCATTTGCTTATAAGTCGTCATAAATTTCTACCACTTGGTTTACGGGGGTTTGTTTCATTAGGAAGCGGAATAAATTCTTCGCTATCGCCGGGAATAGTCTGAAACCGTCCTCGTTTCCAATCTTCTTTTGCTTTTTCAATCCGCTCTTTCCGGGAAGACACAAAATTCCAGTCAATGTAACGTTTTCCCAGCGTCGCTCCGCCAATGATTGCGAGACGCACTTTCGTTTTCGCCGTAATTATTCTTGCCTCAGATGAAAGAACGCTCATTGTAAAAATAGGGCTGTCCTGTCCGTCAATCAGAGCCTGTCCTTTGACCACGTAAACACCGACTTCGTCCGCCTTTGGTATCTCAAGCTCTGACCCTGCCTCCATATCGGCCTCGACATACAGAATTGAAGAAAATGTTTTGACAGGAGATGTGAGCCCGTAAGCGCTTCCCATCATCACCCGAACTTTGACATTGTCGATCCGTGTTTCAGGAATATCATTCGCAGGTGTGTGATAAAAAGCCGGAGCAATCTCCTCGTCTTTTTCAGGAAGGGCATGCCAGAGCTGAAGGCCATGAAGTTTATATCCTTTAGCTCTCAATTCCTTACGAGTGCGTTCAGAGTGCGTAATCCCGCGTCCCGCCACCATTAGATTTATCGCCCCGGGATGAATCAGAATATCACTCCCCAGACTATCCCGATGGTAAATCTCGCCCTCAAAAAGATAAGACACCGTCGCAAGGCCTATATGCGGGTGAGGACGGACGTTTATACCTTCGCCAGACGGAAAATTTGCGGGCCCGAAGTGATCGAAAAATACCCAAGGGCCAATAGACTTCATTCCAACTTGCGGAATAGATCGCCTGACCGAGAATCCACCCAAATCTTTTATATGGGGAGAAATTGATTTGAGAATTGAAGGCTCGCCTGCCATAAAAGCCTAAAGACAAAGGAATAGATATGCTGACATTGTATGATTGCTCAAGCGCTCCAAGTCCACGGCGAACGCGCATTTTTCTCGCAGAGAAAGGCGTCAAATATGAATGCCTGCAAGTCGACCTCGGCAAAGGTGAACAAATGAAGGATGAGTTTGCCGCGATTAATCCCCGCCGAACGGTCCCCGTCTTGGTAACAGACGACGGGAAGTCTTTGACGGAAAACCTTGCCATTGCTTATTACATCGATCAACTCCATCCAGAACCGCCTTTAATGGGAACTGATGCATTTTCGCGTGCAACTGTTCTGGAGTGGAACGCTCGCATAGAATTTGAAGGTCTGCATGCGATTGCTGATATATTACGAAATACATCTCCGCATATGAAAGATCGAGCCATGACAGGGCGAAAGAATATTCCTCAAATTCAGGAATTGGCTGACCGTGGGCGTGTCCGAATTAAAACATTTTGGGAAGATTTGGACAATCGCTTGCAGACGATGCCTTTCGTGACTGGGAATGATTTCACACTTGCGGATATCACGGCCTTGGTGTGTGTCGACTTTGCGCGCTGGGTGAAAGCCTCACCTGACGAAGAATTTAAAGCCTTACATAGCTGGCATAATAAAGTTTCGAAACGCCCGTCAGCTCAGGCATAAACAGTCAAGCGCTGAAAATCTGCAAAAGCATGACGCCTATGCAATATGAGAACTTGCCTTTTACGCTCCTTGTTGATAAATTTATCAATATGAAGGATATATCTCTCAAAAATCGATTAAAATATCGTATGAAGCCCTTAAAAGCGTTTCGTCATTTTCGAAACCTTATGGCGAATAAAGAAGATACGACTCAGGTCTTTCATATCATCAAAGCATTGAACGGTGCGCGTCCGTTTAAAGTTTTTAAGGCATTTCTGGAGACCCCCGAGGGCCAGGCCCGCTTTCAGGAACGCCGCTACCTCCCGCCTCTGCTTGATAATCACGCTGAATTGGCAAAATTACCGGCGAACACAGTCGGAAGTGCCTATTTGCACTTTATGCAGAGCCAAGGCCTCACGGCCCAAGGGCTGGTAGATGAATACGCCAAATTTGAAACCACAAACAAATTTGAAGCGTCTGAAGACTTTATGTGGTTTGCAAACCGGCTCCGCGACACGCATGATTTACTACACGTTTTCACCGGATATAGCCGTGACGCATTAGGAGAGGCTTGCGTTCTCGGCTTCACCTATTCTCAGGATAAAAATATTGGGGCTCGCTTCATCGCCTATATGGCCGGACTGGAAATTAAGAAATCTGTTCCTAAAGGCGCTCCGGTTCTTGCAGCCATCAGACAAGGGGAAGCCTTGGGCCGTGCTGCGGCGAAAATTTACTCACAAGACATTATGGCGTTGATGGAAGAAGATTTGGAAAGCGCTCGAAAGCGCCTAAGCGTTGGAACGCCGACACGTTATTTTGAAGTCCATGAGGCATTGAGATCAAAGAACATTGACCCCTATGGCCTCATTGCTGCAGCATAGCCTTATTGGGTTTTAGGCAATTTATAACAGATCCAGGCCGTAGCTCGCGTTTCCAGTCGATCCTGAGCAGGGAAGTATTTTGCGTCACGCTGCGTTTTCATAAAAAAATACGCCTGAATAGCACAGTTTGCAGGGTGACCTGGCAATTGACTTAACCCAGAAGCCGCGCAAAAATAAGATATGGGAGCTACTGCGCCGATTTTATCAAAAGATATAATACGACCGATTGCAAAACGGTCTGACCTCTGGGGGGCTTGGCTTACCTTTCACGTATGGGCGGTCTGCCTCGCTGCTGGTGCTCTTTTTGTCCTGATACCAAATCCCCTTACCTTCATTCTAGCCTTTCTTATTATCGGCTCAAGGCAACACGGAATGGCTATCCTTATGCACGACGCGGCCCACGGTGTGTTGTTCAAGACAAAGGCTCTGAATGAATTTGTTGGCACTTGGTTTTTAGCCGCCCCTTATGGCGGAAATATGCAAGCCTACCGTCACTACCACCTGAAACATCATAAACATACACAAACGGAGCTTGATCCGGATCTTCCGCTTTCAGCTAAATTTCCAACAAGTAAAGCTAGCTTAAAGCGAAAACTTATTCGGGATCTAACGGGTCAAACCTTTTGGCGCCTACGCTTAGCCAGTTTCAAAGGCATTGAGCTGGAAGGGTCCAATGCGTTCGCCAAGAGTTCACGCACCCCCATTCTCATTACCAACCTTATCCTATTCTCAGGCCTGGCGGGTCTCGGGGTGTGGTGGGCTTATTTCGCACTTTGGCTCTTTCCCCTTATGACATGGTTCATGGCCGTCCTACGCATTCGGAATATCGCCGAACATGCTATGACCGCCACGGATGGCAATCCATTTCGCTATGCACGGACGACCAACGCCTCGCTTCCGGCGCGGATATTCCTCGCCCCTTATTGGGTCAATTACCATCTAGAACATCACGCTTATATGTATGTACCGTGTTACCGCCTACCAACGCTTCATAACGCTATGAAAGAAGCAGGATATCTGCCCAAAATGGAATATGAAACGTCTTATACAAACGTTCTTAAACTCGCCTCTACTGGATAATTAATGACAGCTTTTAAATCCCTATTTTTCGGGGCATCTGCGCTAATGCTAGCTTTTGGGGCTCAGGCCCAGGACGACGCGACCACGGCGCCGCCGTCTGCTGTAAACGGGATTTATGAAATTGCAACCGCACCTTCTCCGGAGAGAATCCGCGCCGACATACAGACTTTAGTCGATTTCGGCACCCGTCACACCTTGTCTGAAACAGAAAGCAACACAAGGGGTATAGGCGCTGCGCGGCGCTGGATTTTTGCCGAGTTTGAAAAAATTTCGGCGGATTGCGGCGGCTGCCTAGATGTAATGTATGTCTCGGACATTATCGAAGGGGAAAGTCGGATTCCCGAACCGACTGAAGTCGTCAGTGTCCTTGCTATACAAAAAGGTAGTATCGATCCAAACCGCTACGTTATGATGAGTGGCGATATAGATAGCCGCGTTTCAGATCCTCTCAACGGCACCTCTGACAGTCCTGGCGCCAATGATAACGCGTCCGGCATGGCTGGAACCCTTGAAGCAGCCCGTATTCTGTCCAAACAGAAATTTGCAGGCTCAATCATCTATGCCGGGCTTTCCGGGGAAGAACAGGGGTTATTCGGCGGAAAAATCGTCGCGCAGCACGCGCTAGATAATGGCTGGGAAATTAAAGGCGTTCTCAACAATGACATGATTTCAAATGTTACAGGCGTGGACGGCGTGACAGACAATTCGACCGCCCGAGTTTTTTCGGAAGGCACACGCGCGAACGAAACTGAAGAAGAAGCGCGCACACGCCGCTTCACGGGCGGCGAAGTCGATAGTCCCTCAAGAAATCTTGCGCGCTACATCAAATCTCAAGCCGATCGATATATGACGAACTTAAACGTTATGATGATATATCGTTTGGACCGTTTCGGACGTGGAGGCCATCACCGCCCGTTCAATATGGTCGGCATTCCGGGTGTTCGTATAATGGAAACACATGAACATTATGACCGTCAACACCAAGACCTACGCACCGAAGACGGGATTACCTATGGCGATACGATGGAAGGCGTTGATGAAACCTATGCCGCCAAACTCACTGCACTTAACGCCATCACTATGGCCGGAATGGCCGGCGCTCCGCCCTTCCCCGCCAATGTAGAAGCCTCTGGAGCCGTAGAGCCTTCCGCAAAGCTTAAATGGAATACCCCCTCCAATTCTTCAAACCTAGCGGGTTACCGCGTGCATTGGCGCTTAACGACAGAACCGGAATGGACACATTCCCGTTTTGTTGGACAGGTCAATGAATGGGAGTTTGAAAACCTCGTCATTGATAATTATTTCTTCGGAGTTAGTGCCGTTGCTAAAGACGGCAGCGAGACTCCCGTTGTCTTTCCAGGAGCCGCCGGACGATTCTAAACTTAATACCTGTCATTTCACACAGAGTAAAAGAGGAGACCAACAGCCAATGCCTTGAGGGCGATTTATAGCGACCCTCAACACAATGGTGTTCAGGAGTTCACTGTTTTGGCTCCAAAAAGACAGGTTAAAGTCTCATTCACCCAATAGGCGAAAAGGTCTGATTTTTCGTCTTAAATATCGTTAGCTGCAATTCAATAAAAATAAAGGCCCTTTATGTCGTTCAAAACGTCCCTTTTCGTCTCCATTGCCTCCTTATCGCTGTCTTCTTATGCCTATGCGCAATCTGATGACACAGAGAAAAAACATGAGGAGCCCAAATGGGATGTAATGAACCCTCCAGGGCCAAAGAAAACGATCGACATAAATGTTACCGAGGGCACTTGGATGAGTCTTGATGTCTCGCCCGACGGCGAAATGATTGCGTTTGACCTCCTTGGCGATATTTACACCATGCCCATCACAGGCGGAAAAGCGACCAACATTGCCTCTGGTATGGCGTGGGAAATGCAACCTCGCTTCTCTCCAGACGGACAGCGCCTCGCTTTCATTTCTGACCGCGAAGGCGGAGATAACATCTGGACAATGGATATTGACGGCTCAGATAAGGCACAAGTGACCGATGAAAGCTTCCGCTTGCTTAATAACCCAACTTGGCATCCAAGCGGGAATTTTATCGCCGGACGCAAACACTTTACAACCTCACGCTCTCTAGGTGTTGGGGAAATCTGGCTCTACAGCACGAAGGGTGGTTCAGGCGTTCAATTAATTGAACGCCCATCCGAAGCGCATCAAAAAGAACTGGGAGAGCCCATGTTTACTCCAGACGGGAGCGGCCTATATTACAGCCAAAATGTCACGCCGGGACCTATTTTTGAATACGCCCAAGATTCTCACACCGAGCTTTTCCAGATTAAAGAATATAACATGGAAACCGGCGAGATTTCTGTCGCGGCGGGCGGATATGGTGGCGCGGTTCGCCCGACTCCTTCACCTGATGGGAAATATCTGGCTTTTGTTAAACGTGTAAACGCCGAAACACGTCTTTTTGTCAAAGATTTGGAAAGCGGCGAGGAACGTGAAATCTTTGACCATCTGGATCGTGATATGCAGGAAACCTGGGCGGTGCACGGGGTTTATCCAAATATGGATTGGAGCCCGAATTCCAAAGATCTCTTTTTCTGGGCACGGGGTCAAATTCATAAATTGACAGTCGAGACCGGCGATATTGAACATATTGATTTTAGTATTAAAGATACCCGCGAAATTCGTACCGCCCCCCGTCCCAAAGTCGAAGTCGCTCCAGATACATTTACAACGCATATGCCGCGTTTTGTTCAGATTTCTCCAAACGGCAGAACAGTTATTTTTGAAAGCCTTGGTAAGCTTTACAAAAAACCGGCTTCCGGCGGGAAAGAACAGCGGCTGACTAATCTTCCCGAGGATGTCAAAGAATTACATCCGCGTTTTTCTCGCGATAGGAAGACGGTTGTCTTTGCGACTTGGGATGACAGTGACCTCGGCGCGGTTCATACTGTTGATCTGGCTACTGGAACTGTCACTACTCACACGACAAAGCCGGGGCATTATACGAATCCGGCTCTCTCGCCTCAAGGCGATTATCTGACCTATGAAAAACAAGGCGGCGGAAACCTGACCGCGCCTGAATGGTCGATAGACCAAGGCATTTATGTTCAGGATTTAGAAGGCGGCGAAGCGGTGAGAGTTTCCAAATCCGGTTCTATGCCACATTTTGGCTCAGATGACCTGCGTCTCTTTATGACGAGAAGTGAGGGCGACAAAAACGCCCTCGTTAGCGTTAACTTGCTCGGTCATGACGCCCGTACGCATACAAGCTCTACGATGGCACAAAGCTATCACGTTTCTTTTGACGGGCAGACTGTGGCCTTCCGCGAAAACTATAACCTTTACACGATGCCTCTCTTAACCGGCCCTCAAAATGTAGAGGGCGGCATAAGCGCAACGGCCCTTCCCGTCTCTAAACTCAGCTATAGCGGCGCGACATATCCGAGCTGGACAGAGGCGGGCAAAATTTATTGGACAGTCGGGCCGACACTTTACAGCGCCGACCCACAAGCGGATAAACAACCGGAGCGGCCAAAAACTGTTACCTCTCTCGCGCGCAAAATCCGTAAAGATATACCCCAGGGCAGTGTGGCTTTGACCGGAGCCAAAATCGTTACAATGTCAGATAAAGATGGCGGCATTATTGAAAACGGTACCATCCTAATTGAAGGTGATCGGATTAAAGAAATCGGCAAAGATATTGTCATTCCAGACGGCGTGACATCGGTTGAATTAAACGGTAAAACTATTGTGCCGGGCTTTATTGATGCTCATGCGCATGGCCCGCAAGGCGTCGGCGACCTTGTCCCGCAGCAAAATTGGGAGACGGTGGCGACCTTGGCATTAGGCGTCACAACTCTCTTCGATCCTTCCAGCAGTGCTGACACCATTTTTCCGGCGTCAGAATTACAGCGGGCAGGTAAATTACTTGCCCCGCGCATCTACTCTACCGGAGAAGTCATTTACGGCGCGAAGGCTCCGGGTTTCTTTGCTAATATTGGGTCTGAGGAAGACGCTCTCGAACATGTTACTCGTTTAAAGAAACAGGGCGCGCACGGTGTGAAGAACTATAACCAGCCGCGACGCGAACAGCGTCAACAGGTTGTCGATGCCGCGCGGGAAAACAATATGATCGTTGTCGCCGAAGGCGGTTCGCTCTTCCATATGGACATGGCAATCGTTCAAGATGGCAATACATCTCTTGAACATAATCTCCCGCAAGAATTTCTATATGACGATGTTATCCAGATGTTTAGCCAGACGAATGTCGCCTATATCCCAACTCTCGTTGTGACGTATGGCGGGCCAAGCGGTGAACGGTTCTACTATCAGGAAAGCGATGTTTCCGAACACCCTATCCTGTCAAAACATGTTCCGCCAGCCGCTCTTCAGGCGCGAGCCAAGCGGATCGTTACAGCGCCTGCTGAAGATTACTCTGATGCCCCATCAGCGGCAACGGCGAAGCAACTCTCAGACGCAGGTGTGCTCGTCGGTATCGGCGCTCACGGACAGCGTGAAGGCCTTGCCGCCCATTGGGAAATGTGGAGCTTTGTCAGAGGCGGAATGAGCCCGTTAGAGGCGCTCTCGGCCGCAACAATCCAGCCGGCCGAACATCTCGGATTTTCTGATGACATTGGCTCACTGGAAACAGGCAAGCTCGCAGATCTGGTCATTTTAGAAAATGACCCACTTGAAGATATCCGCAATACGGACGGGATTGAGCACGTGATGATTGGCGGTCGTTTATACGAAGCCGATACGATGAATGAAGTCGTAACTGGCGACAAAAAGCGTTTACCCTATTGGTGGGAGAAATAGTTATTTCGTCCTTAGTGTAACGGGTGTTATCTTTTCCAAAGAACCCAAGATTACCCCATAGAGTTTAATATGAACTCGATTTGAACGGACTACACATTGCCCGTTCAGCCTCTTTTCGTTAGAACCGATTAATAAAGGGGGACGCAATGAAATTTTCAATCATGACAGCCTGCTTGATAGTGGGCTCTCTGGCCATAACTTCCTGCGCCACAATTTCAGAAGAAGAATGTCTTGCGGGCGGCTGGCAAGATATAGGTTTTCGCGACGGCGAAAATGGCAAATCCCAAGCTCGCCTTGCTGAGTATAACGCGAGCTGTTCAAAATTTTCTGTTAGTCTGGACAGGTCGGCTTATCTTCGCGGTTATGACCAAGGACTTCAGCTTTATTGCGGTTATGACCGCGGATTCACCCGCGGATCCAACGGCAATAGTGTACAGGCAATATGCCAAGATTTCCCCGAAAGCGATTACTTTGTCGGCTATGAACAAGGCCTAACAGGATATTGTAATTTTGACACCGGTTATAATCACGGAATTTCTGCCCAACCCAAAGCCGGGCTTTGCCGCACTGTGCAAGATGACGACTATTTTGCAGGTTATGAAGAAGGCCGCGTTTCTTACGACCTTTATTCTGAGCGCGATCAGATGGTTGATCGTTATCGCAGGCGACAAGAAGCCCTTATCGGCACACGTAATAATATGAAAAAAGACA
This sequence comes from uncultured Hyphomonadaceae bacterium, assembly GCA_913058335.1. Taxonomy (GTDB): domain Bacteria; phylum Pseudomonadota; class Alphaproteobacteria; order Caulobacterales; family Maricaulaceae; genus Litorimonas. The sequence continues at coordinate 11,358 of CAJXPX010000017.1, read as the reverse complement.
ACATCTCAGAAGGCGAAATCCGCCGCTTACGTAAAAAGGAAAGTCGGATTGAGAAGGATTTGGAAGAAATGAAAATCGACATCCGTGTCTTTGAACGGCTGAACGCCCTCACGGAGGCAGATATTTAAACGCTTAAAACTAACTTATCGCGGCCTCACATTTCGGGACCTCTCCTTGTCGAACTGACCGCGCGGTCCAATAATTGCGGTCAAGCTCGTCGGTCCGTTCTTCAAACTGATCACTATAAAAATAATAGCAATTTTCAACCTTGTAAACACGGAAACACCCGCCCCCCATCATGTCGTTATCATAAACAAAACACAGGGTTTCATTACTAACGAACCAGACGCCTCGATTTGCAAAGCCTTGCTCCTTATAAATCGTGCGCCCGTCTTTCTGGTGGGTTTCGACATAATTGTTTCTGGCCTGTCCTCCCGCATTAAAATTATAGGCCCCTTCATGGGTTTGCCCAGAAAACTCGGCTTTTATTTCGTCGCCGGCCAGTCGCAATGCGTGCGGACGGATATCAGTCGTCTGACTTTGTGACCAAGACAGACTGGGCAGCATAATCCCGGCTAAAACTATAACAGTAGTGACGAGTTTCAATGGTCCAACGAATTTAAGACATGGGGGGTTCACAACTCGGTACCTCTCCTTTGACAACGCTTACAGCTGTGAAACCTGTCACGTCGGTGCCCTCTATTGTTTCCTGAAAGTGATAAATACAATTACCGCGTTTATAAAAGGAAAAACAAGCCGATCTGAAATCTTCTGAGTCGTACTCATAACAAATCCGGTGTCCCTTTTGCCTCCATTGTCCCTTATCAACGCGACTGCCTATTCGATGCAAAAGCTGGCCCGTCTCTGATGTCCACTCTTCAAAGTGAAATCCGTCCAAGCCATCCATCTTGAAATTATAACTCCCACGATGAGTTTTACCGGAGAAAGTCTCCCGAACTTCGGTTTCATTCATCGGACTCTCGGATTCTGGATCGGGAAGGTAATTATCCTCCGCCTCCGCGCCTATAGAAATCAGACTGAACAAAATTGTCAAAAACCATCTGCGCATGAACTCAGGCTTACCATAGGATTCGGTCAAATCCATGTTAAGGTACAGTCATGACCGAGACGCCTCCTCCCCCAAATGACTCTTCTCCGAAATCATCCGACCAGCCCGCCCACCCCCCGCGAGAGCCGCGTCAACGCCGTCTCTCGCGTTATCAAAAATCCCAGATGCGACGACAGGCGCAGGCCAGAGGCGACCAACGCTTTTATGCTGGCATATTTGCTATAGCAGGCTTTACAGCCCTACTCGCCATATTATTAGGCGCGATTGCCATCAACGGGGCCCCAATTGGCGGCGCAGGCATGACTGATTGGGTCGAGCCGTGGTTAGGACCCTTTTCTAAAATGGAATTGGTAGGTCTTGGGTTTGTCGCTCTCATTGCGCTCGCCGTTTATTTACGAATGCGCAAACGCGGATAGGGCTTGCCCCAAAGGGGCGCTTCCCCTACAGACCACCCGTTTGTTTCAAGACCGCTTTCAAAATTGAAAGCTTTTAACAGGAGAATAGCCATGGGTTATCGCATCGCCGTCGTCGGAGCCACAGGAAATGTAGGTACCGAAATGCTCGCCATTCTGTCCGAGAGCGATCTTGATATTGAAATGGTCTATGCCGTGGCGTCCCGGCGCTCTGTGGGCCGCGAAGTGACTTATGGTGACGGCTATATTAAATGCGTTGACCTCGAAACTTTTGATTTCAAGAAAGTCGATATGGCCCTCATGAGCGCAGGTGGAGATATTTCCAAAAAATGGTCGCCAAAAATTGCCGCTGCCGGAGCCGTTGTTATAGATAATTCCAGTGCATGGCGCATGGACCCTGATGTACCGTTAGTCGTGCCAGAAGTGAATGCCGACGCCGTGGACGGATATAAAAAGAAAATGATTATCGCCAATCCGAATTGCTCAACAATTCAGATGGTCGTTGCGCTCAAGCCCTTACATGACCGCGCAAAAATCAAACGCGTCGTAGTTTCGACTTACCAATCCGTTTCCGGAGGCGGAAAAAAGAATATGGATGAACTTTGGCTCCAGACGAAAGGCATCTACTCCAATGACCAGTTTGAACCGGTCAATTTTACTAAGCAAATAGCCTTTAACGTTATCCCGCATATCGATGTCTTTATGGACGGCGGCGACACCAAAGAAGAATGGAAGATGAAGGCTGAGACGAAGAAAATTCTCGACCCAAAAGTCAAAGTCACAGCAACATGTGTGCGCGTCCCAACATTTGTTGGCCATGCAGAATCACTTAATATAGAATTTGAGGACGAGATAACAGCGGACGAAGCTCGCGAACTCCTACGCACCAGCCCTGGCATGATGGTGTTCGACAAGCAAGAAGACGGTGGGTATATTACTCCCGTTGAATGCGTCGGAGAATACGCCACCTTTGTTTCCCGTATTCGTGAAGACAGCACTCAGGACAACACTCTGAATATGTGGGTCGTTTCCGACAATCTCCGCAAAGGCGCAGCTCTGAACACTGTGCAAATCGCTGAGTTACTTGCGAATAGACAGTTGCCGCGGAATGAATAGAGCCTAAATTATTTAAGACATTTCAAGGGCAGAGATTTCCTCTGCCCTTATTTTGCGTTTAATCTAATTAAGATTGCATTCCGTCTCGAAGCCTTCCATCACGCCTTCAACATATTCTGCCAGAAAATTCTTATCTTTGTCAGGATCCGTGATGACCTGTTACCGCGGGGTTGAAAAGTAATTGATAGCTCTGATGAAGAGGTAAAGATGTTGAAACGATTCAAACAAATTCCATTAAAACGAAACCAATCCGCGTGTCATATAAATTCATTGAGCGCGAAATAAAACTGGATGATAGTTTTTAAAACTCCGTCCGCGTTTACCCTTTTAAATATTTTTTCTATTTCAAGCGGATCCACCTAAACTCAAGAGATTGATCCTTTCTCTCTATTTTAGCCCTATACTATGTCTGTTCTCATTCGCATGAGGCAAAAATTGGCATGACAAATCTGTTTGCGGTTCAGTGTAAATGCCCCTCACAACCTTACCAACCGAAAGGAAAATGACATTTTTATTGAGCCATTTCACAAAAGCGCTCTCACACGCGCAACAAACTCTTGGCCTGCTGCTTCAAACGCGTCTACGCCAAAGGCGAGGTTCACATCATTGAACGCGGTGCTTTGCATGTGCTCGGCATTTTCAGGTGTTTCGAGCATTAACTTTAATGCTCTCGCTAAACAGGCCGGATCATTCGGCTCGCAGTGCCAACCGGAATGGTTATCACGTACTGTTAAACTCATCTGCCCGGTCCGTGAACATAAGACGGGAAGACTTGCCTGCATAGCTTCATGCGCCGCAATACCAAGGCCCTCACAACGACTGGGTTGTATATAGGCATGGTGCTCCGCTAAAAAGGACTGCGGATTAGTAACATGGCCAACAAAATTAAGCTCGGTAATCCCAGCGGCGTTCGCTTTGTATTTAAGCGAAAGCTCTTCCTGGCCCGCTCCGGCGATATTTATTTCGAATTTATGCTTGGGAAATTCATCACTTTTTTTGAGCAAGGACAATGCCTCAATAAGGATATCATACCCTTTATTAGAATGAAGTCGCCCGAGACTGGCGACTTTAAAAACTTCCCCTGTTTTCCAAGGGGTGGCTTGAGGAGCTTCTAAATTAACCGAAAAAAGGGGCCAAACAAGAACCCTTTTAGGGTCGAGATCAAAGCGCTCAACTGTCAGAGACTTCACGCGCTCCGAGTCTGTAACCCAAAGAGAAGAAAGAGATTTCGTAAGGGACAAAAGAAAATAATTAATGGGTTTTAAAAATGCATTATGTTGCCAGCTGACAACGGGGATATTGAGCACCTTGCCTAAAATCTGCCCTATCAATGTTGCTTGAGTTAATGAAGTCCAGATTATATCAGGGCGGTCGGCCTTTAACTTTTTCTGAACCCAGAGCGCCGCTTTGACATGTTGTTTTTTAGAGCCGCTATAACATTTCCATTTAATCCCCGCTTTTTCCAGTACAGCTATGGCCATACCATTACGTCGGGACAATGCATAAAGGGTCACATCCACCCCATTTTCACGAAGCGTTCTAAAAACCGCCGGAATTGGAAATTGAGCGCCGCCCGCTTCTAAGGAGTTAATGACATAGGCAATTTTCATTTCATACCCTTAGTCAAATTTTGCGTTCTAACACACAAAAAAGCCGTCCTAATGGACGGCTTTCGAAATCTTGTCAGTAACCCTTTGCCTTGCGGCACTCGCGCTTAACGACGACGAGGTTTTTTAGAAGGAAGCAAGCCTTCGATTTGGGCGCGCTTGCGAGCGAGTTTTCGGGCGCGACGAACGGCTTCTGCCTGCTCGCGAACGCGCTTTTCGGACGGCTTTTCGTAATGCTTGCGCGCTTTCATTTCACGAAGAATACCTTCATTCTGAAGTTTTTTCTTCAACGCGCGGAGGGCTTGGTCCACATTGTTTTGACGGACGTAGATTTCAACCATATCAGGTCAACTCATTTCTAGTTTAAAAGTGAAAAGCCCCGCCGCGAGTGCGAGGCTCGTATAAATCTGGTTATCACTTAACGGCCATGAGAGATGAGTTCAAGCAAATTTCACACTGTTAATTGCCATATAAGCCATAAAAAAGGTCGTTATTACTCAAAATCTACGTAAACTGGACCCTATGAACTTTCAAAAGCCTCATTTCATCATTTCTGACGGGTATCAAATTGCAACCTATTTTGACGGTCCGAAAGACGGACCCGTTGTGATTCTCATTCATGGTTGGCCCGAACTAGCCTATAGTTGGAAGACAACGGTTCCGCCTCTGGTCGAGGCCGGGTATCGTGTAGTAACTTATGATTTGCGCGGTTTCGGCGCTTCCAATGCCCCGCATGGAGTGGAGCATTACGCCATCGAACAAATGGTGGGCGACCTTGAAGCGGTTATAAACTCTTATACATCGGAAAAAGTGACGCTCATCGGTCATGATTGGGGCGGAATTATACTCTGGAATGCCGCGCGAATGATTGCTGAAAGAATTGAACGCGTAGTTTCTATTTGCACCCCCCACATCAAGCATGCCCCTGTTGACCCGCTGAAGATATTCCGAAAACGCTTTGGGGAAGACCATTATTTCTTGGAATTTAACAAATGCCCCAAGGAAGTGGAAGACCTCTTCAACCGTGATCCCAATGCCTTTTTCCATTTTATGTTTCGCACGACCCCTCACGATATAAAAATGGATAGCAAGTTTACATATATTCCCAAGAACTTTGCTAAATACCTTGACCAAGGGGCCCCTTCTCTTCCTGGTTCCGTCATGTCAAATAAAGATCGATCTGTTTACGCTCGCGCTTACACTCAAAAAGGATTCCACGGAGGTATAGCGCTTTATAGAAACACGACACATAATTGGGAACTGGCAAACGGTCTCAGTGAGAAAGTATTGCAACCCGCGCTTATGCTAAGCCCGGAAGACGATTTAATACTGCCTCCAAGTTCAACAGATCATATGCCGGAGATTGTGCCGCATCTAACTCGTCAGATTATCCCAAATTGCGGACACTGGGCAATGTGGGATAATCCAGAAGCTATCAATCACGCCCTTATCAACTGGCTAGGGCTTGCTCAAAGTCACTCATAGATTTAGGGGTGGTTTATGCGCCTTGATACCTCATCTGACGGAATAACGAAACGTCCGCCACTCGGTTTAGCTCTCGGCGGCGGTGTAGCCCGTGGGTGGGCTCACATAGGAGCTATACGCGCCTTAATAGAAGCCGGAATAAAGCCTGACATCATTGCCGGCACATCTGTTGGAGCTGTCGTTGGAGCAGCTTACCTGGCGGGCAATCTCGACATATTGGAAGACTGGGCTAGGTCTCTTAATCGCCGCAAAATGATGGGGTATATGGATATTCGGCTGGGGGGATCAGGTTTGATGCGTGGGGAAAGATTAGCGCGTGTACTAAACCACTATTTCGGTGACATGAGGATAGAGGATCTTGACAGAAAGTTTGCCACCGTCTCTTGCGACCTCAGGACAGGATATGAAGTATGGCTACAGAAAGGACTTATTGTTCCGGCTGTTCGCGCCTCTTACGCCCTGCCCGGCGCCTTTGAACCTGTCAAAGTTGATGAACGTTTCATGATCGACGGCGCCTTGGTTAATCCAGTACCAGTTTCAACGTGTCGCGCACTTGGAGCCCATATGGTTATTGCCGTGAGTCTCAATGGCGATGCCTTTGGACCAATCGGAACCAGTCATGAAATACAGTTTGAAGACGAAGAAGATGGGGAGGATGCTGATCCACTGGAACTCGCCACTCAATCTTTGAACAAGCTGCGTCCCGACCGGCTTTTACTTAAATCCATGCTTGGAGATGTAAAGCCAGGGAACAGCCCCAAGATGGGATCAGTTATGATGGGCACATTGAATATTGTCATGGATCGCATTTCCCGCTCCCGTCTCTCAGGAGATCCGCCGGATGTCTTTGTGGCACCCAGAATTGGCCATATCGGTATGATGGAGTTTACTCGCGCGGACGAACTTATCGAACGTGGATATCGAGCCATGCAACATGAGATACCTCTTATCACCTCGGTTATGGATGTGCTGGGACAAATACCTTCAGCGGCGGCTCCGCAAGACAATAAAACCTAGTTTCGATTTGGTTGAATAAGACGTCATAATTTCACCTGAAGAGAGAGTGTTTGTGACAATAGAGGTTTATTAGATACGACCTTTACATGAAGTTCGACAAAAGAATCGAAATCGCAAATGATAACGCTCCTGAACCTCAGGCCGCCTTTGGCTTTGGTCTCAACAAAGGTCTTACCTCGCGACCGGTTACTCGGCCTTCCTGTCCCGAAGGCCCGTCAAATACACCTTATTTCACCTCTTCGCCTTCGAAGTTTGTAAAGAGGGAGTTTGCTCATCCGAAGTCGGCAAGTCAGGAAACGGGACATAAATCCACGACCTTTATGGCTGGCTTCGAAATGATCACTCTTTCGGGACTTATCATTTGTTTATTTGCCTTTGGCGTTTCCCTTTTTGCTCTCCCTGATTTTATTCTAGGATCAGCCTTTGCCGTTTTAGTTTTTAGTGCGCTTTCAATTCTAAAAGTTGAGTTATCTTGGCGTGCTTTGGAAATGACGGCACTCGCACCTTGGCTTATTATTAGTATTGTCGGATCTCTTGGGTTGAATAGCTTAAATCACGTTGCTTTATTAGCGGGCGGGGTAGGACTGACTCTATCATATTTTACCAAAACGCGCTTACCCGCTCTTATGGGAAGTTTATCCTTACTTGCCTTGAGTTGGCTGCATTCTCCTTTTGTTATGACTTCTGACTCCATGACCTCATTAGAAGGGGCTGTAATGACCGCCTATTTATTTGGCTATCTGGCACTCGCCGGGCGGCTCTCATCTCGGGGAATCTTAACTTTAGCCCTCCTCTTGATAGCCATATGGGGCGGAATTTGGCTCTATGGCTCAGATCTCTCGCTACTCGCTATCTCTAGTTTCGTTTTCATTTCGTCCGCCGCACTTTACCAGTTCGGCAAGGCCGCTTTGAACGAGAACGCTTTTGGCGCAACAGCCTATATTGTCTGTGGCTGGGCCGTTGGGTTCATGGCTTTCCTATTCCTCCAAAACAGTTTCTTTAGCGCTGAGGCGGATAGCCTAAACGGTGTTGAAGACTCTGCCTTTATCTCTTCCGCCTATGTCATCGGGATCTGCTGCGCCTTGGCTTGTTTTTTGGCTAGCGGCTTTACGTGTTACAAACAAAATCACCGAAACTTCCTTTCTCTTTTTCTCACAACGCTCGCTTTAGCCACCGTTTCGTATTTAGTTTTCTTTCCAGACAGCTTACAAAAAATTGTAACTCAAAGTAATCTCTCCGGCTTTCAGGCGACGGGGCTCATTTTGAGTGCTTTTGGCCTCTTTGCGGCCCTTTCCCTGTGTCTCAAAGGGTTGCGGCAGCGCCGAAACCTTTGGCTATATTTAGGCTTTTCGGGACTGGGCGCTCAGACTGTTCTTCTCCTGCAAAGCTCTTCTTTCACGATTGAAAGCGTCGCTATTCTTGGCGCCGTCTTCCTAATTCTTGTAGGATTGGCCAGGCTAACTTCTCTCTCAAAGTCCTAATCCCGTACTGTTAGGCTTGACGAGAGGCGCTGCCAGAATCATACCACCGATAAATCCGCCAAGATGAGCCGGCCATGCCAAAGACAGACCTATATACGGACCGATTAAAACCATAATGAGGTTGATTGCGGCCCACCCAAATCCAAACTTCATCATCTGATCTTTGCCGCCGATGGCCCAGCCCGCGACAGCTAGCAGCGCCGAGGCGCCCCCCGAAGCGCCTACCGCCGCCGGTGCGTTACTTCCGATGGGGGCGCTTATGACGAACCAATAGAGCCATTGCGCCAATCCCCCGGTAATAATTCCAAAAAAGAAAATCGTCAGGAAAGATAATTTAGCGGAGCGTCTTCGCCCTGCAGAAACGGCTTTTAACCTCGCGCCTTTCACCGTTGCGACGCCCAAAACTGCGATCATCCCAGCATTCATCAAGACATGTGTGAAAGACCCGTGAGCGGCTCCGTGTCCCAAAAGTGTGAAAAGTTGTTCGGGCAGAGTTGTTCCAAGAAATCCGAGCGGCCGTAAAATTACAAGAGGACCAACGGCGCGCCATAATACGGGTATAAATTGCAACGCCAAAAAGAGCGCTATCAAGAGGCCCGCTGTGTAAGCGGGCAGCGGTTCCGAAAAATTGAAAAACGGCTCTCTTGCCTTTCGGTTTTGGTTCGAATTTTCTGTCACACCCTCACACTTTCTTCTGCCCGACAAAATAACCGGGACATAACTCGCTTAAATTCAAAATCATTTCATCTGTTTGCATCAAAGATATAAGTTTCATTTGGCGAAATGATAGAATCGGATTCATAAAAGCCTTATGACTTATCCGCCAAATATTGTTCACTCCCCAATGGAGGAGTTTCAGGGCCTTGCCGAGTCTTTCGCGCGGGCAACGGAAAAAGCAAAAAAGCATTTCGTCAAAGTGGATAACACGGTTTATGGCCCTTTTACGCGCGAATTGATGGAGCAATATGTCGAGGAAAACCGGGTCGGCCCGCAAACTTTGGTTGCGGATCAATGGGATGGCCCCTATTTCCCCGCGTCCAAAATACCGGAGTTCGGTATCTGGACTCAGGCGATAAAAGCAAAGCGTTTTGCCGGACGGCCTTTGCCAACTGTTTATTTGATTATGGGCGACATTCAGCCCACCGCCTTGCCTGAGTTTTTGGTCATCTTGAAACAAATGGGCAGATGCCAGCAAATTGCTCAAAGTGCTTGGGTTTTGTCGACAACGACGGATATTCGGTTTGTGCGGGAGTGCTTGAGCCGGAATTTGAAAGAAGCCGATCGCTTGTTTATCCATGATAGCTTTTCCAATAGCGCCGGTTGGTTCAATTTGGGCGATGGCGTAGACGAAACACTCAAATCAATGTGGAAAGAAACGTCTCAAAGCCGCAAGAATATTAAGTCCGCCGAAAGCGAACTTTAGGTCTCTCCCGCCAAACTCGGCCTATATTTTTTTAAGGCCGTTTTTAAATCGCTGGGCATTTTTAACATAATACTCTGCGCTGGCTTTCAACATGGCTTCTTGTGCCTTCGGCACGTCTTTGACCACTTTACCGGGAGACCCCATTACAACCGAATTATCGGGAATGACTTTATTTTCCGTCACCAGAGCATGTGCACCAATAAGGCAGTTTTTGCCAATCTTCGCTCCGTTCAATATTGTTGCCCCAATCCCCACGAGCGAATTATCGCCTATCATGCAGCCATGCAGCATAGCTTGATGCCCGACTGTGACATCTGCGCCAATGACCAAGGGCGACCCCGCGTCTGAATGGAGAACAGAATTGTCCTGAATATTGGTGCGGGCTCCGATCTGTATGGGATCGTTATCGCCTCGAATGACTGTCCCAAACCAGGCTGAACTGCCCGCCTCCATAATAACATTGCCGATAACGGCGGCCGATTCAGCCACCCAGACATCCTTCGCAAGTTGAGGGGTCAGATCGTCCAGGGCGAATACACTCACAGGCTTATAAATCCTGTTGCAGAATTGAAATGTTCAAATCGTAAGAAATGTCGTCTTTATCTTCATCATCGATATAAAGCAGCCCAAGTATTTCCTGATCCAGATAAACTTCCACACTGTCAGAAACTTTGCGGGGTTTAATGGTAATATTCTCAGTGCCGAGCCGTTTACAGAGATAGTTACGGACGGAGGTAATTTGTTCGGGAGTCATTTTTCTTCTCCAAGAGTTTGATCCATAGTTTGAGCAGGGTTGCCGCAGCAAGGGCCGCCCACTGGTTTGGCAGGTACGCCTGCCACTGTACAATTATCTTCAACGGGTTTCAAAACGACAGACCCGGCAGCAATCTTGGCACCGTGTCCAATTCGAATATTACCCAATATACTCGCACTGGCGCCGACCAGAACGCGATCCCCAACTTTTGGGTGGCGGTCTTCGTCAGATTTGCCGGTACCGCCTAATGTCACGCCTTGAAGGATGGAACAGTCATTTCCAATTCGAGCGGTCTCGCCCATAACAAAGCCCGTGGCATGATCAAGCATAATCCCATGACCAATCACAGCCGCCGGATTAATATCCACGCTAAACAATTCAGAACAACGGTTTTGCAAATGAAAGGCTAGAAGGTCTCGTCCGGAAATATAGAGCGCATGGGCAAAACGGTGCGTTTGAATCGCCATATAGCCTTTGAAATATAGAAAACATTGAAGGTAAGAGTGGCAAGCCGGATCACGTTCTTTGACGGCCAACAAATCTTTAGCCGCATAATCAATAAGGGTTGAATCCGTTGAAATAGCCTCGGACAAGACTTGTCTCAGTTTCAAAGCCGAAAAATCTGCCGTCGCAAGTTTCTCCGACAAATGATTGACCATGGCCCCGTCCAGGCTGTTTTGGTCTAGTATGGTGGCATGAAGAAAAGAAGAGAGCGCTGTTTCCTTTACGGCATAAGCCGCCGCCTCTTGTTTCATCAAACTCCAGACACATTGGTCAGCTTGGGTTTCTGAGGCTAGATTTATATTCGCCATGTCAGGGTCCTTTCGGTTCAGAGCAGAGATAGGGGCGCGAGAGGCAAAAGCCAAATAAATAATCCGTTGGGATTTAAGGGGCGCACGCAAAAGCGCTCCGCCAAAGGCCCTTGGCGGAGGAGGAGATTTGGGGAGCCTCGGATGCGGGGCGGGGCGCGGGAGGCATATCCCTTGCCTGTGT
>CAJXPX010000016.1 GCA_913058335.1 uncultured Hyphomonadaceae bacterium | reverse complement strand
ACGGTGTTAAAGAGCAGCTTAACCGCCGGACTGAAGTCCTTGTGACACTTGGCACGATTGCTGGTGTAAACTAAGGTCTCAGACCTCATATCCTATCGAAAGCCCGGCTTCGCGCCGGGCTTTTTTATGGAAAAATTAGGTTTGCAGAGGCCAACTATGGACAAGCCAAGACCAACAGATCTGGAGTTCCTGTAAAGCAGATCGGGTTTTAGAGACGTTTAAACTTTAAGATAAACTGGTAAGGTAAACTGGGAAGCGGAATGTTACTTGTCTGATGGTAATTTACTCTGACTATATTCCAATGTGCCTTTTTGAAGAATACTATCTGATTCTAATAAAGTTTGAGGCGTATAGCCGTCTGTGGTTTTAGAGAGCTTCTCATATAGCGGAGCGAAGTCTTGCTGCGTCGCTTCAAATAATTGCTCGAAAGAGTCTATGACAAAATAAACGTCTTGGTAGTCATCAATCTTATAATCCGTCTGCATGACGCGTATTAAATCAAAATCAATACGGTGGGGAGACGGGCTCTCAAGACTATATTGCGCTTCGCCATAAGAGGAGACAATTCCGGCGCCGTAATGGCGTAAGCCTTCAGATGTTTTAATAAGGCCGAATTCTACTGTGTACCAATAAAGACGTGCCAGATTTTTCAGGCCGCCATATTCCAAAGCGCGCAAACCGCCTTTGCCGTAGGCTTCCATATAATCGGCAAAAACAGGTTGGGTTAGCAAAGGGACATGTCCGAAAATATCATGAAAAATATCTGGTTCCTGCAAATAATCCAACTGATCTGCCTTGCGTATAAACCGTCCGGCAGGAAAGCGCCGATTGGCAAGATGGTCAAAGAACACGTCGTCAGGCACAAGGTGTGGCACCATAACAACCTTCCATCCGGTCAGAGCTTCCAATTTTGGATTTAGATTCTCTAAGTTGGGTATTCCGCCCTCACTCAAGGACAGTTTTTTTAGACCCTCTAGAAATTCTTGCGTCGTTCGGCCTTTTAAAAGCTCGCTTTGGCGCTCATAGAGTGTGTCCCAGACGCCATGCTCCTCCTTAGTATAAGCTTCCCAGACCTGCCGAATAGTGAAATCTTTGGCCGGAGTTTGAGAAGCAATAATCGGATCGTCAACCATAAGGTCTCACTTGTTGAGTTTCTTCAAAGGCTAAAAAGGAAATGGGGATAAATCATCCCGCAATTCAGACTTATGGCAGGGGGAATTTGCGCTATGCTTGTCCTTAATTTTGCAAATGAGGCAAAATTACCTGTCCCCGAAAATTGATCCCAAGGCTTTTTCCAAATCACTTTTTTTATTTTCCTCTTCTTGTTCTTGCTCCGCTTCGGGCGCTTGCTCTTCAGCTGCTTCTGAAGGATTTGGCGTCTGGGTCGCTTCGTCTTGTGAGTCTGTCTCTGAGTCTGTCTCGGGGGACGAGTCTGCGGATGTATCTTGTCCGCCTAAAACACCTCCAAGAATGCCGCCCAATGGACCTTTGACTTGGTCTTGTAGTCTGGATGTCACTTCGCTTTTGGCGCGATCCGCCACAATTTTTCCTAAAAATTCCGTATCTAGACTTGGCGACGCTTCTCCGAAATCTCCGGCGAAACGAATCGGAATGCCGAAGCTGCCGAGTTTATTCGCGTTTTCACCTGTGAGTTTTGGTCTAAATCGAAAATCCATCTTCTGATTTCCCATATCAATTGTACCGAGCCCGTTTGCGCTGACCCCGATGGCCGCCAGGTTAAACTCATTGATGCTAACCACGCCGTTTTCGATTTCAAAAAGTCCCGCCAGATCTTTAAATTTTGTGATTTGGGAGCTGCCAATACCGGAAGGAAGGCTTCTTGATTTCAAGGCATCATCCAGACCTGTTAAGAACTTGCTGGCGTCTATGCCTTGAATCTGGCCATTAAACAGTCCAAACCCGCCTTTGCCATTTAAGCCTCGCATGATTTCGGCTTGGGAACGCCCAGAGGAGGTGATGGAGAGATCGGTTTTGGCTTCTCCGGAGGCTTTGGTAAAACCGGCAATTGCGCTGAGAAAATTATTACCGTTCAGCTCATTCAACCCAGCTGTCAATGTTAGAGACGGCATAGATTTCGAAGCATCGAACTTCAAATTCATATTCCCGTTACCACCGTAAAGCGACATTCTGGGAAGGTTAGCGTTTAAGAGACCATCACTGAGGGTTACATCCATTTGCGTTTGGCCTAATTTCAACCTGTCGGTAATCACATTCGCTGTCGACACATCAAGATTTGCGTCAACGGATTTGAAAGGTGCGAGATTTAACGGAGCCTCGCTCCAAGGCTGAATTTCGCCCGTCGGATTTTGTGTGCTGTAACTGGCCATATATGGACGTAAATCAAGGCCTTGGAGTACTAACTTACCTTCGATAAGAGGGCGCGGATCGCGGAGCGTGGCTGACAAAGAGCCGCTGCCCTGAATGTCATCAAACATAATTTCTGCCCCGGATAAGGTGAGATTCTGAGCTGTCCCCGCAATATCACCTTTGATTGAAAAGGTCTCGAATATCGCCCCAGTATCCGTATCGGGGGGAAGCTCCGTGCCTCCTAAAGCGGCTAAAGCTCTGACATCCGTAACTTTTCCGGTTAGGGCGCCGTCCAAGGATAAAGCATTTTTATCATTAAGCGCATATTGCCCGCTCCCGGCAAAAGTCGCATTCAATAATCCCTCACTCAAACTTGCCTGAAGGCCGCTTAAATCAAAAGTTTCGCCCTGAGTGGTAACATTCCCGGAGGCTTTGATGGTGTTGATAGACTGGGAATAGGGCACCTCATTTGGCAAGGCTTGAGCAACTGTAGCAAAATTCGGAATGTCCAGTGTGAATTGACCATTGGCTGTGGGGCTTTCTGCCAGATTCAGATCGCCCTTATAACTCCCATTTACGGCGCCGCCTGAGGCCGTGGCGTCCATATCTGAGACTGAGATTCCATTAGGGGAATAGCTTAAACGTCCGGTCGCATTTAAAGCCGAAATGAGCGTTGCATAGGGCGTATCAATTTGGGCTGACTGAGCGAGATTCCCCGCATTTTCAATTTCGGCATCAAAGCCGCCATCGGCAGAGATACCGGCGTCCGAATACTCTGCGGCGCCGCTGAATTGAGCGGAGAAGTCAGCGCCGGTGGCATTGATTTGAAGAGATTTTGCTTCAAACCCCTCCGGCGTCCCATTCAAACTGGCTTTGCCGTCTAGTGACCGAACGAAATCGAGTGGGGGAGTGTCTTCTGGCAAATAGGGCTTAAGCGCCAGAAAATTCGTAATTTCAAATTCTGTTTCTCCGTTTAGAACCGGCGTGTCGCCGAGCGTTGCCGACCCGTTAAACCGTCCGGATAAAGCTTCACCGACGGCTTCAATGTCGGTGTTGCTTGCTTTGATGAGCCCTGCAACCTGACTGAAATCGCCGTTAGCTTTGAGAGAATTAAGAAGTCCGAGATAAGGAATTTCTTGCGGACTAAGATTTTGAATAGCTTGGGGATTATTGATCTCTGAGTTTAAGGCCACTTCAAAATCCATTTCGGAAGAGGCCAAGAATTTACCTTTTGCTGAAATATTGGCGAACCCGGTAGTGATGTCCACGTCGAAAGGCGCTTCATTTCCGTCAAGAAACGCGCGGACACTGTCCAGTGTCATGTCTATTTCCGCACGTTCACCCTGATATGTCAGGCTTAAATCCATTTTGAGGGGCTCAGATAAGCCAGGCAGGGAAAGAAACCCGTCAATGTCGGCGGCTTCGTATCGCTCTCCCCTAAGGTTGTCCTGATATATGATTTGTCCATCTATGAGGTTAAACGCCTCAATTTGTGGATCCAGCTTGGCAAAACGACCATCCCGCGAAAAAGGTTCTGCGGTTTCAGGCGCTGTAGGCGTTTCCTCATTTTCTGCCAAGCTTTCCCAATTTGTCCGTCCGTCAGAGAGCCGTTCAAGTGAAATTTCTGGCTTTATCAAGTTAAAGCCGGCAATTTCGACACGTTTGGCTAAGAGAGGGAATAGCCGGATACGTGCTTCCAGCTCCTCCACTGTCAGAAAAGGGGCGTCAGAAAAGCCTTCATAATTGTCTATGCGCACGCCATTGGTCTTAGCCCGTATAAGTGGAAATGATTGCACGCGTACGTCGCCTGAAATCGTGACGTCTCGCCCTAATTCCTGTGAGAGTTGAGACTCGATTTTTTGTTTATAGACGTCGGAGGGAATGAGGCCGGGAACGAGAATAAACGCCCCGATGAGTAGAATGACTAAAATCCCAACTCCGATTAAGACCTTGCGCATAAAATCTCCTATGTGACGGGCCTATGATGACTTGCCCGCAAATACCCTTTATCAAGGAACTGATAGCAAAGACAATGCGTTCCTATTTTAACTGCCAATGCTATATTGGTGCTTAGCTGTAAATTCAGGCAGCGTTATGAAAGACTATGATTACCCGTTAGAACATAGTCACAGGAGGATAGACTAATGTGTTTTAATCACACCCATGCACACACCGAGAACTCTGTACTGTTAAAAACAGACACACTGAGCTCTCCCCAAGGCGCAAAAGGAAAAGGTCGTCGAGGTTTCGTCAAAGCCATTGTAGGCGGCGGAGCTGTAGCGGCCCTAGCGAGTTGCACAACAAACCCAGTAACCGGCCGTTCACAATTTGTCGGGTTGGCGCCGAGCGGGGCTGAACTGGATAATATGGCCGCGGCGTCCTGGGCAGATTTGAAAAAAGAGACGCCTATCACCAATGACCCTAGATACACACAGCGCCTTAAAAATATTGGGGGTCGTATTTCAAGAGGAGCCGGTCGAGCAAATCAATCCTGGGATTATGCCGTTTTTGATGAAGACACGAAAAATGCTTTTGTTTTGCCCGGAAACCGGGTTGGCTTTTATAAAGGCATGATGGACTTTGCAGATAATGATGATCAGATCGCCGGTATTATGGGCCACGAAGTGGGTCATGTGGCCGCCTCTCATGCGCGCGAAAGAATGTCCATGCAAATGGCTTCGCAAGGGGCTGTTCTTGGGGGATCGTTAATCGGGAGTTCTGTTTTCTCTGGAAAATGCAATAATATGGCCGCGGCTCAGCGAAGCTCCTGTTTGGATGGGGCCAATCGTAACACTCAAATGCTTGTGAGTGCTTTAGGAATTGGCTCACAAATCGGGATTGTCCTGCCATATTCCCGTAAACATGAAACAGAATCGGATCTCTTGGGCGTTAACTATATGCATAAATCCGGATATGATCCGACGCAAGCCGTTCGCCTCTGGGAGAAAATGGCGGCAGACACCCCTAGTCGGCAACCGGCATTTCTTTCTACACATCCAGACCCGGCCGATCGGGCGCAGGTCTTGAGTGATTATATTCAGAGACAGGAAAGAATGGGGTCTCAGGGGTTTCGCAACATTAACACATAAATTTTCTGCTTTTCAGCGCAAAGCACTATAAAAACGACTTGAATGGCGGGGGTCCTTAAGCTAGGTGTCCCGCCACACTGTTGAGCCGCCTTAGCTCAGTTGGTTAGAGCGCCGGTTTGTGGAACCGGAGGTCCTTGGTTCGAGACCAAGAGGCGGTACCATTTTTCAAATTTTCCGAAAAACCATTTTGGTTAAACCTATCGTCAAAATAGGTCTGTAGCTGAGGTTAATTTTGAATGTCCTAACGACTGATTAACCCTGTTCAGGATAAATCAGGACATGCTTCAAGATACAGATCGCATTAAAACTGAAGACGCTCGACAGGCTGTGCAGGATAGTGATCCTGAAAAACGTAGTCACGCGACTATGCGTCTTTCTAAAGTTATCCAGAACCCTAATTTGTCAGAAGGTGAGAGGGATTACGCCAATCGCTTGATTGAAGTTATCAGCGAGGACGTGTCCGAATTGGTGCGCCGGTCTTTGGCAATTACCCTGAGAAATTCCCCCTTTCTCCCTAAATCAGTTTTGTCGCGCTTGATCAAAGATATCGACTCGATTGCTGTCCCGTTGATTACTCATTCCCCTTTATTGACAGAGGCTGACCTTGCGCTTGTGTTGAAATCCGGGATGGTGGGCAAGGTGAGGGCGGTCGCGGCGCGGAAAGATCTATCTAATCGCATTATATTGAGTTTGATTCAGACAGGAGATACGGTTTCCGGGCGCGCTCTGGCCGCGAATGACACCCTTCACTTATCTGATGAAGCTGCGCAAGCGATGATAGAGACCTATCGCGAAGATGATATTATCCGGCAAGCCATGTTAAATCGCGCCTCTATGCCCATGCCTGTCGTCGAAAAGCTAGTGGCTGCCTCTGCGGAGGACATTGCGAACAGGCTATTTCGTCGAAATACTATTTCCAAAGAAAATTCGAACCGAATCGGCCGGGAAACTCATCAAAGAACACTGGTTCGACTTACCAATGAGCATTTTTCCGAAAAGACACTCCGCGAGCTCGTATCGGCGCTGAAAACGAGTGGCCGTCTTAGTCCTGAATTGACACTTCGGGCGATGGGGCTCGGTAAGGTAAGCCTTGTCCATTACTGCCTTGCCGCCCTCGCAGAATTAAGCGTGAGAAAGGTTGTTCTGATGCTTCATGATACAGGGCCATTTGCTTTACGCGGTCTTTGCGCAAAGGCGGGGTTCAAAGAAACCCAAACTCAGTTCATGCGTGAAGCACTGAAACTCTATAGTGATATTGAAATTTCAGGCGGCAAACTTACGGCGCATGAGTTTCAGGTAAAAATGGTCGAGCGGGTTTTAACATTACCGATTGAACTTTCAGATGAGGATAGTGATTACTTTATCGGTATTCTGGATGGGCTTGAGACGAATCGCTGAAAATTTTAAGTCGAAAATTGTTCGCGCAGGATTTTTTCGTCCAGACCGTGATCCGCATCGAATAAAAGATTCAGCTTTTTTCCGCGGTCCTCATGCACCTTCACAAAAGTTACATCGCGAATTTCTTGATTGTCGGCAGACACGGACACAGGGCGGCGAAGCGGATCCAAGACTTTAAATTCCACAGTTGCATTGGCGTTAAGTAAAGCCCCGCGCCAACGTCGCGGACGAAAGGCGCTTATGGGAGTTAGCGCTAAAATTCGCGAACCTAATGGCACAACAGGGCCGTGTGCGGAAAGGTTATAGGCGGTCGACCCTGCAGGTGTGGCGACTAAAATGCCGTCGGCAATAAGCTTTTCGAGGCGTTCATGCCCGTCTACAGTTACAGATATATGCGCTGCCTGTTGCGTCTGTCGGAATAGAGAAATTTCGTTAAATGCAAGATCCTCGAACCGTCCCCCCTTGGCTTCAGTGAGCATTTTTAAAGGCCTAACTGTTGTTTTTTCGGCTATTGAAAGACGCTCGATTAGGTCGGTTTCAGAATAAGCATTCATCAGAAACCCGACAGTGCCCCGGTTCATTCCGTAAACAGGCAGCCCGCGCTGCACCAAAGTTGTATGCCGCCTTAAGGTTTCCAGCATGAAGCCATCACCCCCCAAGGCAATAATCGCCTCGGCTTCAGCGGGATCGACACTGCCATAGAGCCCCGTCAAAATCTTGAGAGACTCTTGGGCATCCGGTTTTTGGCTGGCGACGAAAGCCAGTTTTTTAAATTTTTTTTCGGCCATTGCGTTTGGGTTCAGGCCCTTTCCAGTTCATTTGATGGCTTCTTATCATTTGACCTGATGTTGTTGCAAAGATTAAAAACTTTCATAGGGGAGCAGATGTGTAAGATAATGTCTAGATTTGTTAAGAGAACTGTCATTCTGGCTTTATCTATCTTGGTGCCAGCCTTCGCAGAAGGTGAGGCGTCAGCAAGTGCATGGGCTCTGGAGCCCGGTAAAGCCCAGCTTATATTAACAGGGGCCTATAGCTCGGCTGACACGCTCATCGACAGCGATGGTGAAACCATTGACCTCCAAAATTTTACGAAGAGCGACACGCGTCTCTATCTGGAATTTGGACTGTTCAAAAATTTAATGTTTGTAGGACAGACGGGATATCAATTCATAGATTTCCAAGGCGCGGGAAGTGACGTCGACTTTACTGATTTTGAAGAAACGAAATTGGGGCTTCAATATCAGGTCAAACGGAAAGAGGGCATGGCTGCGTCTTTTCTGGTATTTTACATTGTCGATGGCGGGCTTGATGATCCCCGCCTAAATCTCGGCGGCAGCAATGATGAAGTTGAGGTAAGGGCCCTATTGGGTCAGAGCAGATCGCTCAGGCCAGAAGAAGATCCCGCATGGGTCTGGTTTTATGATGTTCAGCTGGGAAGCCGGTATGATCTCAATAGCAATGACATCGGTCGATGGCAGGTCGACCTGACGGCGGGGATGAAGCTAAAGAGTAAGTGGATGGGCTTGGCCCAGCTTTATGGAGTGAATATCAAGGAGCAAAAAAACGGTAATTTTATAATTCCGAGTACAAAACAGGCTAAGCTAGAGCTTTCTTTCGCCTATCAGATCAAGCCCGGCCAATACATCCAGCTCGGCGCGATGCGGACTCTTGCCGGACGAAATGTAGTTAGAGAAACCGGGCTGTTTACGGGGATTTGGCGGAAGTTTTAGTTTTTCATTTGTTGGTTTCAGATTTTAAATAGGTAATTACTGCGGCTCTGTCTTCTGCCTTATTCAAGCCAATAAAGCTCATTCGGTTTCCTGGCATGAAATCACTTGGCCGGATTAAAAATTTGTTGAGCGTTTCTTCGGTCCAAATGACGTCAGACGCTCCCATCGCTTTTGAATAGTTAAAATCTGTTTTTGTACCCGCAACACTCCCGAAAAGGCCATGCAGGTTCGGGCCAACTTTATGTTTTTCTTTTGACCCTAAGGTGTGACAGGAATGACAGCGTCTAAAAATAATTTGCCCTCTTTCCATCTGTGTCAGATTGGCTTGAGGGACACTTAAAGTAGAGTTAGGGGCAGATTGATCATTTGAATCTCCTCCGCAGCCGGTGAGCAACATAGAGGTCATGATGAATAAAGTACTTAGCACTAATAATTTTGATTGAGCGGTCATTGAATGGCCCTGTCTGTTCCTACATATTTCGTCCAGCCGAACAAAAACGTATATGTTATATAAGTGAATGTGACAAACAGCCCCTTATCGCCTTTGCCGCAATGTGGCATGACTTATAACACTTGGGTTGCACAAAAAATCGATATGCAGAAAAATAGAGAATAGAGAGTGTCTATGACATTTCATCCGCCAAAAAAAGCGATGCAGTTTTTACTCAATCATAGCGTAGACATGGCTGGATTGCGTGCTTTACCACAATTCGAAGATGCCAGCGAAGATTTAGTGAATGATATTCTGACAGGAGCTGCGGCCTTCGCCAGCGACGTAATCGCGCCGACAAATTGGGACGGGGACCAAAACCCGGCAAAGCTTGTCGGGGATGATGTTACAGCCTCTCCTGGTTTCAAGGAGGCGTATAAGTCTTTTGTAGAGGGCGGCTGGCAAACTTTGGCGACGCCCGAAGACATTGGCGGTATGGGCCTTCCGAGCGTGGTAAGTGTCGCGACAAATGAGATGATATACGCGTCCAACATGTCATTCGGTCTTTGTCCAATGCTGACCTCCAGTGCAGCGAAAGCAATCCACGCGCATGCCTCTGCGGAGCTTCAAGAGACCTATTTAGCCAAGATGGTGACAGGCGAGTGGAGCGGGGCAATGTGTCTGACCGAGCCGCAAGCTGGATCAGATTTGGGCCCGGTCCGTACAAAGGCGTCTGATAATGGCGATGGAACTTACAGCTTAAAAGGTCAAAAGATTTACATTACTTGGGGCGATCATGACTGCGCCGACAATATCATCCATCTCGTACTGGCGCGCTTACCTGACGCGCCTGAAGGATCACGAGGAATTTCTCTTTTCCTCTGCCCGAAATATTTCGTCAATGAAGATGGATCGTTAGGAGAACGCAATAAATTCAAACCGATAGGGCTGGAACATAAACTAGGTATTCATGGCTCTCCGACCTGCACTATGGAATTTGACGGCGCAACGGGTTGGCTTATCGGCGAGGTAAACCGGGGTCTCTCTTGTATGTTTACAATGATGAATGAGGCCCGTCTTTTTGTCGGAGTACAAGGCGTCTCTATTGGTGAAAGGGCCTACCAAGCCGCTCTTGATTATGCGAATGAACGTGTACAAGGCGTTCCGATTGACGGCAAAGCTGGGGAGCCGATTATCGGCCATCCTGATGTGCGCCGTATGCTACTCGAAATGAAAACCCGGCTTATGGGCGCGCGTGCCATCGCAATGGCCACGGCGTCGGCCTCAGATTTAGCCTCAGCCAGTCAGGATAAGGACGTTGCGGCAGCCGCTCACGCCCGCGAGGCTTTATTGACGCCTATTATCAAATCCTATGGCTCTGATACGGGTGTTCGGGTTGCCTCTATTGGCGTTCAGGTACATGGAGGAATGGGGTTTGTTGAGGAAACAGGTGCGGCGCAACATTATCGCGATGCACGTATTGCGCCGATATATGAAGGCACAAACGGTATCCAGGCTATTGATCTTATAGGACGTAAACTCCGCCGTGACGGCGGTGAGGCGATGAAAGACTTAATTGAAGAACTTAAGCAAATTCAATCTATTGCAAAGAAAAGTTCATCTCCAGAAGGTTTGGGTTTAAGTTCCTGTGCAGACTCACTCTCGAAAGGCATAGAGACGCTTTCGACGGCGACAGATATAGTTCTTGGCGCGTCTGATAAAGATGCTCTAAGCGCCGCGATGCCGTATCTGAATCTTTGCGCATCCGTCATTTCCGGTGCCCTGCTTATTAAGTCTGTTGTGAAGGGCGCTGAGGCGGGAGATGAGTTAACCGCTTCTATGGCCAGTCTCGCCCGGTATCATGCAGTTGCAATCCTGCCCGAGGCACAAGCCTCACTCTCCCAAATTCGTGCCGGCGCCTCCGCCCTATTTGATTTTCCAGAAAGTCAGCTTGCAGACCTATAGGCTTGGCGCGTATAGCGTGTCCGAATGGATAGGGCTTTTATATGTCAGCACAAAACTACGTTAAACGGATAACCGCGCCGGAAATTACGGCGCGCAAAGGCAAAGAACCGATTGTTTGTTTAACCGCTTACGACGCCCCGACGGCGTCTATTTTGGATGAGCATTGTGATCTACTCCTCGTCGGAGACAGCGTTGGGATGGTCGTTCATGGGTTAAATTCCACGGTCGGCGTGACAATGGAAATGATGATTATGCATGGTCAAGCGGTCATGCGGGGGTCTCAGTCAGCATTAGTGGTCGTCGATATGCCATTCGGGTCCTATGAAGACGGTAAGGAACGGGCGTTTCAAAATGCGTCGCGTATGATGATGGAAACTGGCTGTCAGGCCATTAAGATTGAAAGTGGCTCTTACGCTGCGGAAACCATTCGATATCTTGTTGAGCGGGGCATTCCCGTTATGAGTCATGTCGGGCTTCGTCCGCAGAGCCATCATGTGCTAGGAGGCTTTCGCGCGAGGGGCCGACGCGAATCTGTTGCCAATGAAATTGTTGAGAACGCGAAAGCCGCCGCCGAAGCGGGCTCTTTCGCGGTTGTTATCGAAGGCGTCTCAGAGGATATCGCCGATAAAGTTACTGATGCCGTTTCTATCCCGTCCATCGGAATCGGAGCGTCAGCGAAATGCGATGGGCAAATTCTGGTGACGCCTGACATGCTTGGCTTGTTTGACCGTGTGCCGAAATTTGTCCACAAATTTGCGGATCAGAAATCCTTGGTAGAAAAAGCCGCGTCTGACTATGCGGATGAGGTGAAAAACCGTCGTTTCCCCCGGGCTGAAAACGTTTATCACTTTAAAAAATAACCTTTTAATATCAAGGTTGCGGAGCTGAATAGCTTACGCCCTGTTAATGCCCTTTGGTGTTGCGGCGGACGGGGCGAAGCGATAGGTTCCGCCGGATTTTAAGAGTAAGCCGGCGTTGACTCGCGGCATTAGCAAAAGAAGCAGGTCGCCGTGGTCGATTTTATCAATGAAGTCGAGGAAGAACTCCGTAAGGATGACTATAATAAACTCCTCAAGAAATATGGCCCGGCTATTGCGGCGGTAATTGCAATTATCATCGCCGGTACGGCTTTTCTAGAGTGGCGCAAATCCAGTGATGATCGCATGGCAAGAGCGGCTTCTTCAAGCTATGTGAGCGCCTCTGATTTGGCATCAGATGGGCAAGCAGACAGAGCTGTTTCTTCTTTTGTCGCACTTTCTGAAAAAGCCCCGAGTGGATATGCTGGACTTTCTTTGATGCGGGCCGCCGCCGTTGAATTAGAAGGAGGCGACTCAGCTAAAGCGATTGACCTCTATGATCAGGCGGCTAAGAAGTTCAAACTGGCCCGCCATAAAGACCTGGCAAGTCTCAAAGCGGCTTATATTCTCTCGGATGAGGGGGCGTATGCGGATGTTCAGGCCCGTCTTGATTCTTTGACTAAAAAAGACGCACCTTATGAGTTTCTAGCGCGCGAATTAGCCGGATTTGTGGCTTACCAAACTGGCGATATGGACACAGCACGACAAGAATTTACCTATCTGGAAAGCATTCCGGGTGTCCCGCCGTCTATCGCTGAGCGGGCAGGGCAATTCCTTACGCTTGTACCTGCTTCTGAACAGGGTGAAAGTGAGAGCGACGCCGCTCTACCCCCGCCCTCAGATGACACTCAATCTGATGCATCAGAGCCTGACGCGGCTCTCTCAGAGCCAATATCAGATATCCCGACCCAAACTGAATCCGGAGACGCCCCGTGAGCTATTTGACTGCCCGGACAAAACTGTCTGCTCTTGCTTTGACTGCCCTTTTGTTGAGCGGCTGTTCAACGATTGGCAGTGTGACAGATGCGATTAACCCGTTTGATAAAACCGATGCGGAAAAACGGGCCGAGCAGGGAGACGTGGCAGGAGAAAATGAGCGTATTTCTATTCTGGAGCTTTCAGATTCACTAAACGTATCGGACACAGTCACGCCGGATCAGGTAAGTTTACCTCCGGCTTACGTAAATACTGATTGGCCACAAGTTGGCGGGAACGCCGCCCATGTTGTACAACATACGGCCGCTTCCGGATATTTGAACAAGGTCTGGTCTAAGGATATTGGCAAAGGCTCGGGGCGAAAAACTCGGGTTGTCGCTTCTCCTGTTATCGTCAACGGCGTAATATATACGATGGACGGAGATAATGAAGTCTCGGCTAGAAGTGAAACCACAGGCGATAAGCTGTGGGACTATGAGGTAAAGGTTACGGAGCGCGAGCGTACGCGTGAAGGCCGCGCAGGCGTGATTGAGCGTATCAAGAATCCGTTTGCTTTGTTCCGAGATAATTCTGGCACTGATAAGGAAAGCGTTGGTGGCGGCGTCACCTTCGATGGGGGCACTCTATTTGTAAGCTCAGGATTGGGCGCAATTGCGGCGCTTGATCCCTCTACCGGCGCTGAGAAGTGGAAATATGAAGCCCGAGTGCCAATGCATTCGGCCCCCGTCGCGAATAATGGACGGGTCTTTGTAATTTCTGATGACAATGAACTTTACGCCCTTAACGCGAATACAGGCGAAATTCTTTGGACCTATCAGGGCATTATTGAAAGCGCCCGTATGCTGACATCTCCGGCGCCGGCTGTGGTAGATGACGTTGTTCTTGCGCCGTTTTCTTCCGGTGAAATTGTTGCCTTGCGCGTTCAGAATGGCGGCGTCTTGTGGCAGGATTCCCTGAGTTCCAATGCGCGTTTAACGCCCTTGGCCTCGCTGAATGATATTTCGAGTGGCCCGGCTATCGCTGATGGCTATGTCATCGCCTCTGCGCAGAGCGGCGTGATGAGCGCGTTTGATTTCCGTACGGGGCAACGTATTTGGCGTCAGCCCGCCGGAACAATTGGCATACCTCTTATTGTTGGTGATTTTGTTTATGCCGTAACGACCGAAGGGCAAGCCGTTGGTCTTTCAAAGCTTGATGGGTCAGTTGTCTGGCTTCAACAGTTGGACGCCTTCAAGAACCCTGAAAAGCGGAAAACGCGAATTGTCTGGGCCGGCCCGATTATGGCGGGAGGGCGGCTTTTCATGGTGTCGTCGCGCGGAGAAACCGTTACGCTCAACCCTCAGAACGGGAATATTATGAGTACGGGTAAAGTGGATGGGGATGTTTTCGTTACGCCTATTATTGCTAATGAAACGATTTATGTTGTGACCGATGACGCTAAGCTCATCGCTCTACGGTAGTCAGGACCTGTTATGGTGCGCCGCGCCAAAGATGATGATTGGAAAGACGAAGATACAGGTCAGAAACGACCTGCTAAGATCGCTGTTATTGGCCGTCCTAATGTCGGAAAATCTACCTTATTCAACCGGTTAGCCGGGAAATCTCTCGCTATCGTAAATGACACTCCGGGGGTGACGCGGGACGTTCGTGAAACAAAGTCAAAAATGCGCGGACATGATCTGACGCTAATGGACACCGCCGGATTTGAAACGGCGAAAGGCGATGTTCTCGAAGCGAGAATGCGAGGACGGACAGAGGCTGCGGTTATGGACGCCGACATCTGCCTGTTCGTCTATGACGCGCGCGAAGGCGTGACGCTTTTGGACCGCACCTTCGCTCAATTCGTACGCAAGACGGGAAAGCCAGTCGTACTCGTTGCGAATAAATGCGAAAGCCGAGCCGGAGATGTTGGGGCCACTGAAGGGTATTCCTTGGGGATGGGCGATCCTATTGAGGTGGCCGCCGAGCATAACATTGGATTTGTTGATCTTGATGATGCGATTGAACTGGCCCTTCGCGACGTAAAACTTGATATGCCTGACGAAGTTATTGACGAGTCTGAGGCTCCCGTCCGGATTGCTATTGTCGGTCGTCCAAATGCGGGGAAATCCACGCTTATCAATACGCTTATCGGTGAAGACCGTTTGCTGACCGGGCCTGAGGCAGGTGTCACCCGCGATTCGATTACCATTGATTTCGTCTGGCAGGGACGCCGGGTGCAATTCCATGATACGGCCGGAATGCGTAAGAAAGCGAAAGTGCAAGAGACCTTAGAACGTCTCTCTGTGCAGGACAGTTTACGGGCGATCAAATTTGCTCAGGTTGTGGTCCTGCTCATGGACGCCGAAAAACCCTTTGATAAGCAAGACCTTCAAATCGCCGATTTGTGTGAGCGCGAAGGCCGCGCTCTTGTGATTGGCGTGACCAAATGGGATCTGGTTGAGAACAAATCAGAAATGGCCAAATATTTACGGGAGGAGGCCGCGCGTCTCTTGCCACAACTGAAGGGCGTTCCCGTTGTCATGTTCTCCGGACTGACAGGCAAAAGTGTTGATCGCCTCCTGCCAGCCATTGAGCGGGTGCAGATTGATTGGTCCGCCAAAGTCAAAACCTCAGAGCTTAATGACTGGCTTGTTGAAAAAGTGCAACGTCACCCTCCACCTGCTGTCAACGGTAAGCGGATCAAGCCGAAATATATTAGCCAGACAAAAACCCGCCCGCCGACATTTGTCTTAAAGTGCTCCCGCGCCACAAAGCTACCTGAAAGCTATAAACGCTACCTTATCAATGGGTTGCGAGAAGACTTTGAACTCGTGGGGATTCCGATCCGGCTTTATGTCAAAGCGGATGAGAACCCCTATGATAATACAGTGCGCAAACAGGGAATGGAGCCACTGAGAGAGAATAGCCGCCGCAACCGTTAGGATGGACGGCTATCATTTTTCTACTTCACCGCGTCTAATTCCGGCGCCGATTTCAGATAAGTATCGAGAAACTCGACATAGGCATTAGACGCTTCGATTCGGTTGGATTTATTCCGGAAGCCATGCCCTTCATCGTCAAAAATTATATATTCGACGGGGACATCATTTTTACGTACCGCTTCTACTAATTCATCGCTTTCGACTTGCAATACCCGCGGGTCATTAGCGCCTTGAACGACTAATAGCGGTTTGTTGATATTCTCTGCATGGAAAAGCGGAGAGATTGCGCGGTGGCGCTTTTCATCTGTCGCCGGATCCCCCATCTCATCATAAAGAGACTCCCGGAAACTCTCCCACCAGGGCGGAATGGATTTCAGGGTTCTTACCCAATTGGTGACACCAAAAATATTGATTCCCACATCAAACTCCTCAGGCTCAAAGGCGAGGGCGGCGGCGACCATATAGCCACCATAACTGCCGCCGATAATCCCGATGCGTTCTCCATCGACCCAATCATACTCGGCCATGAAATCTTTGGATGCGACCACGTCTTTGAGATCGACATCGCCATGTTTTTTGTCGTCCATATGGAAGAAAGTTTTGCCGTAACCGGAGCTGCCGCGATTGTTCATCGCATAAACCGCGTAGCCATTATTCACCAAATGCTGAATAGTCGCGCTGTAACCTTTGCGATTTTGCCCGCCGGGTCCGCCATGTACCATAATAAGAGCCGGGACCGGAGCGTCCGCGCTCGCGCCGTGGGGTTTGTAAAGAATGCCCGGAATCTCCAGTCGGTCAAAGCTTTCATACCGAACGACTTCGCCCTCGACCAGCATATCGGGCGATATTTCCGGATTGAGAGCCTTTGTGAGCCCTTTGACCTCGCCGCTGTTTAGTGACGCGATGTGAATATCGGATGGGGCTCTGTCGCCGTTCATGATGAAGGCAATTTGGTCTTCATCTGCGGAAAAACGTACAAAATTCGCATTTCCCTCTGGCAAGTTTTTCAGTTTAACGGTCTTCTTATCTATCACGTCGCGTATTGTGACCTTTGTGGATCCGTCTTCGTTAATGCCGCTGACGCGGTAACGGCCCGTCGGGGAATAAGTCACGTAAGACACGTCCCAATCCGCTTTCAGCAGGTCTGATTTCTCTTTGGTTTTTATATCGTAACGCCAAGCCTGAGTGAATTCCCCGAATTCATCTGTGGCGTAAATTAGAGACTCTCCGTCTGGAGAAAACTCGTATGAAGCGTGAGAAATATTGCCTTCATGGCCTGTTATCAGCTTAGGAGTTTTGGTCGCGCTTTCCAAATCGACGAGGTAAATATCAGAATCGGCAGAGGTGCGGTTTTGAGTTAAAGCGACATAGCGGCCATTTCTGCTGATGGCATCGACCTGCTTGCCGTCATTTTCAAAGATCATTTCCCGCGAATAATCGTCGGTCTGGTAGCGATATATATCAAAGGTTTTCGCATCGCGTTCATTGGTCATTAAAAAGAAGCTATCGCCGGACGGGGACCAGCCTATAAAACTCGCCTTGACCGGATCGCCCGGAGTCAAATCTTTCGTGCTTCCATCAAGCTCTTGAACATAAACATGATTAAGTTCATCGCCGCCGCCGTCAGATGTGTAGAGGAAACGTTCGTCTTGTGGAAACCAGCTCACGGCGGAAATTGGATTTTCCGTGGAGCTGGTAAGTTGCGTTTTTTCAGCGGTCTCAGTGTTTAGCCTGTAAGCGTTGAAAATTCCGCTCTCGTCAGATGTCACCAGCAAATCACCGCTTGAGGCCCCAAACGCCAGTCCTGCGCCGGAGGGCAGGCCGTAGCTTGTGGTTTGGAAGAAAGCCTCAGCCGAAAATACAGGAATTTCTTTCTCTGCCTTTTGTGCGATGACCGGGTCGGAAGATGTGGAGGCGTTTGATTGTTCTTGGCAAGCGCCCAGTGCCAATACCGCAGCGGTCGTCAATAAAACATATTTCATTTTCGTCTCCCAATGTGAACATCCTTAATGATAGCAGGACTGAATGATTTGAGAATGTAAAAAATACTTTACATTCGTTATGACTCTCATTATGTAAAATATATATTACATTCAGGAGGGTTGCAATATGACGCGGATAGACGAAATGACTGAGCCCCAGCGCCAGAGCTGGATAAAAATATTAGCGGATGGAACGATATTAATTTGGTTTTGGAGGGCTATGACCGGAGGGTTTGGTCTGACGCCGCATAATTTTGGTCCCGCAGAGACGAGCCTTATTTTCATAAAACTGGTCGTCATAACTATCGTCTTGCACGCCGGTATCTCTATAGCCTTTGAAATTCGTAAGAAAAAAGAGCGGTTTTTAAAAGATGAACGGGACATGGAGATCGCGCGTAAAGGCAGCCAAGCAGGATATGGTCTACTTCAGCTAGGGGTTGGTTTTGTTGTTATCACTCTCTTGGCGCAATTTGTGATTGGCGAAGCATATCAAGGGCCGATCTCCGTTATAAAGCCTGTAGAGATGATTTTTGCGCTCTGCCTAATTTCATTTCTTTCAGATTTGTATCGCCATGGAACCATTTTGTGGGCTTACAGAGGCTAATCATGGGAGGTAAGAAATCTAAAATTACGAATAAGATTAAACGTGTGCGGGTTTTAAACGGGTACTCTCAGGTCGAGTTGGCTGAAAGAGTCGGGGCGACCCGTCAGACGATTATTGCGGTGGAAGCCGAACGTTACGCCCCATCCCTTGAATTAGCCTTCCGAATTGCCCACGTTTTAAAAGAACCTATTGACGGACTTTTCATATTTGATCCGTCAGCTCTCGATTAAAATTCTCAAAGGATTATTATGACCGATATTCATGCCTATGCCGCAAAAGAAGCCGGCGCCAAACTGGAACCTTACAGCTTTGATCCAGGCGCAATAGGTGAACATGAGGTCGAGGTTAAAGTCACCGCTTGCGGCGTTTGTCACTCAGACATTTCCATGATCAATAATGATTGGGGTTTTGGGCAATATCCGATGGTCCCAGGGCATGAGGCTATTGGCGAGATTATAGAAATCGGCAGTGCCGTAAAGAATTTGAAACTTGGCCAAACAGTCGGTGTCGGCTGGAACGCCGAAAGTTGTATGCATTGCCCGCCTTGCCTTTCTGGAACGCAACAAAGGTGTGAGACAGGTGTTCCGACTATCATTTCCAAAGGCGGCTTCGCTGATCGTGTGCGTGTACAGGATATTTGGGCTGTGCCTATCCCGGACGGGATGGATGCAAAATCGGCTGGACCGCTTTTTTGCGGCGGCATCACAGTGTTTTCGCCCTTTGTCGATTATAATTTGAAACCGACTGACCGGGTGGCGGTCATCGGGATTGGGGGGTTAGGCCACTTAGCTTTGCAATTCGCGCGCGCTTGGGGCTGCGAGGTCACGGCCTTTACCACCTCCATGGAAAAAGAAGACGAATTAAAAAAGCTGGGTGCGCATCACGTGGCCAATAGCCGCGATGCCGACGCCATGAAAAAGTTGAAAGGCAAGTTTGACTTCATCCTTTCAACTGTAAATGTTAGTCTTGATTGGCCGAGTTACCTAACCACATTACGCTCCAATGGTCGCTTGATCACCGTTGGCGCCGTGGATAAACCAATGGGTATTCCGGCTTTCTCCCTCATTTCCGGCGGCAAATCCGTAGGCGGGTCGGATACGGGCTCTCCCGATCGCGTCGCTAAAATGCTCGAGTTTTGTACGCGTCATGATATTAAGCCCATGGTTGAATATTTCCCAATGGAAAAGGTCAATGATGCCTTGGAGCGCCTTGAGAGCGGGAAAGCGCGTTACCGGATCGTTCTAACGAATTGAAACCCGATGAAATCAAGCTGAATTGGCTTTTATCGCGAGGCTAAACCGTCTCGCGATAATTTATAATTTGGTCTGTCTGTGAATATTCCGGAGACAGCATTTTCACGATTTGCAGTGCAATATCTGAGGGGTTAGGCAATTTGCTCGGATCTTCGCCCGGCATGGCCTTCGCTCTCATGGCGGTGCGTGTCGCGCCGGGGTTGAGCAAATTAACTTTAAGCGACGTGACCTCAGCTTCTTTTGCGTAACATTGTACCAATGCTTCCAGCCCCGCTTTGGTCGCGGCATAAGCGCCCCAATAGGCCCGGCGGGTCGTTGCGACACCTGATGTCAGGAACAAGGCGCGCCCCGATTCAGACGCCCGCAAAAGCGGGTCCAAGGAGCGTATAAGCCTATAATTTGCTGTTAGGTTGACACTGACGAGTTTGTCCCAAGTCTTAGGGTCAAGGTGAGGGACCGGCGTAATCTCTCCCAACATTCCAGCATTAGCCAATAAGCCGTCCAATTTTCCCCATCTTTCATGGATGATTGCACCTAACCGATCAATTCCATCCGTTTGATTTAAGTCCATAGGGACGAGCGTACAGCTCTGGCCTTTGGCTTTCACGGCGTCGTCTAGAGCTTCGAGCCCGCCTTGTGTTCTGGCAAGAGCAATGATGTCGGACCCGGCGTCCGCAAGCGCTTCCGCTGCGGCATAACCAATCCCGCGAGAGGCGCCGGTGACAAGGGTGACGCGTCCTTTCAATGGTTTTGACATAATCAGTCCTACGCCACTTCAACAAGGAAAGAGAGTTGCTTGGACTCTCCACTGGCTTCGCGGTCACGATCAATCAGAGGCGTTGGGTAATCTCCGGTGAAGCAGTGATCTGTGAATTGCGGCGCATCGGCAATGCGTTCTTCTGCTCCCATCGCCCAGTAAAGTCCTTCAACAGACAGGAAGCCAAGACTGTCAACCTCCAGCATTTCGGTCATGGCTTTCAGATCATAATTTGCTGCCAAAAGTTTATCTTTGGAAGGCATATCAATCCCGTAGTGATCCGGGTGTTTTATGGGCGGGGAGG
This sequence comes from uncultured Hyphomonadaceae bacterium, assembly GCA_913058335.1. Classification (GTDB taxonomy): domain Bacteria; phylum Pseudomonadota; class Alphaproteobacteria; order Caulobacterales; family Maricaulaceae; genus Litorimonas. The sequence continues at coordinate 57,763 of CAJXPX010000016.1, read as the reverse complement.
CGGACCTGAAATGAACTTCTTTGGCTCCGGCCGCTTTAATCATACGGACAATTTTTGTCGAAGTCGTCCCGCGCACAATTGAGTCGTCAACAAGGAGCACGCGCTTGCCTTCGATCATGGAGCGGTTAGCGGAGTGTTTCAGTCGGACGCCCATATCACGGATTTGCTGTGTGGGCTGAATAAATGTCCGGCCAACATAATGGTTTCGGATAATGCCAAGCTCAAACGGTATGCCGGTTTCTTGACTATAGCCAAGCGCCGCAGGGACTCCACTATCCGGGACAGGTATAATCACATCTACATCCGCAGGCGTTTCCTGAGCGAGGCGCCGGCCCATTCGTTTACGGACTTGATAAACGCTTTTGCCGCTGACAATGCTGTCAGGGCGGGCGAAATAGACAAATTCAAAAATACAAGGTCTGCATTGAGCGTTTGGAAAAGCGGTAAACGAGCGGATGCCGTCGGCATTGATGACAACAACTTCTCCGGCCTCGACTTCCCGAATGAATGTTGCGCCAATCATATCGAACGCACAGGTTTCGGAGGCCAGAATATAGCTGTCTCCGACACGGCCAATCAGAAGCGGACGAATGCCGAAACGATCCCGCGCGCCAATGAGCATATCCTGGGTCATTCCGACAAAAGCGTAGCCCCCATCTACTTGGCGGATAGCATTGACGAAACGATCAATAAATTCGCCCGATTTTTTACGCGCGATAAGGTGAATAACAACTTCGGTGTCAGAGGTAGATTGAAACAGCGCCCCCTTTTCGACCAGATGCTCTCTAATTGTATAGGCGTTTGTGATGTGGCCATTATGGGCGAGGGCAAAGCCGCCGGAATGAAGTTCAGAAAAAAGCGGCTGGACATTCCTCAAGACAGTTTGTCCGGCCGTGGAGTATCGATTGTGCCCGATTGAAATGTGGCCCGGCAAGCGTTCGGAAGGATCTTCGCCCGTGAAGTTATCTCCTACCAAACCTAGATGCCGTTCAGTGTGGAATTTTTTCCCGTCATAGCTGGCAATACCGCAGGCTTCTTGGCCGCGATGTTGCAAGGCATGCAGGCCAAGCGCCGTGAGAGAGGCGGCATTTTCCATTCCAAAAATTCCAAAGACCCCGCATTCTTCGCGGATTTTGTCTTCATTTGGATCAAATTCGCAGGATGGATTCAAAGGCCCTGTTTTAGACATATCGGTCATTCGGTAATCTCCCGGCTGATAGCGTCAATATCGCCGTCTTTAATACGGTCTGCGTAAGACTTCCACTCCGCGAATGGCAAGTTTCGGATGACATTGCCTATACGGTCTAGAAGCGGATAAAAAGTCGAGGTTTCGAGATAGTCCGGAAGCTGTTCGGGCGGAGCCTCCATTTGATCTCGCATAGATTCCGGCATTCGGGCCATGATGTCAGGGGGATAGGATGACGGGTTTTGTAAGATGTCTCTTTTAAAGTCCTGTGCTTCTATACTGGCGCGGTGACTTGCCGTCAGAACCATCACTCCAAGGGCAGCTAGAATCAGTCCGCGGAATATTCCAAAAACAGCCCCAAGTGCGCGGTTAAGAAACTGAGCGGGAGGGGCTTCCAACTTGCCAAATATTTTTGACAGAATGAAAACGGCCAAAAGGTAAACTACAGCAAATGTCCCTATGCCCAATGTGGCGTCTGCCAACCATGACGGCGAAATGAAATCTTGAACCTGATAGCGAAACTGGCCCCAGACAAAGAGTGTCAGGATGCCCGCCAGTAAAAGAGCAACAAGCGACAATACTTCGCGAAGAAAGCCTCGCTGTAAGGCGATAATCAGGGAGATGAGCAGTATGACGAGAACGACGACATCAAATCCGTTAAACGCAAACGGTCCAATACTCATACAAGGCTCGCTTTATAAGTCTACGCCGCCCAATTGGTTTCCCAATCCTTCCCGGCTTCTGCGCTGGCTTCTACACGGCGAACGAGGTCGGGCAAAGCCTTGATTGCAATTATCGGCAGTGCCGCATTTTCATTGGCTTGATCGCGTTTGGCCTGATCTGTTTTGAGCGGGCGGGGCGCGATGGCTTTTTTAAATCCTAACTTGGCAGCTTCCTTGAGCCTTGCATCTGATCGTCCAACAGCTCTCACATCACCGGAGAGGCTGATTTCGCCGAATACGACTGTATCGGCGGGCAGGGGCATATCAAAGGCTGAGGAGACAAGCGCGGCGGCTACAGCAAGATCGGCTGCGGGTTCATTTATGCGTAATCCACCCGCCACGTTAAGATAAACATCTTTTCCGGCAAAGCTTACCCCGCAACGGGCTTCCAAAACGGCCAACACCATAGCAAGTCTGCCATTATCCCAGCCTACGACAGCGCGCCTTGGCGTACCGAAGGCAGCGGGGGCGACCAGAGCCTGAATTTCTGTCAAGACGGGCCGGGTGCCTTCAAGCCCGGCAAAAACCGCAGCTCCGCTGGATAAATCTCTGCGGCCATTGAGAAAGAGTGCGGAGGGATTAGGCACTTCGCCAAGTCCGCTTTCGAGCATTTCAAATACGCCGATTTCGTCCGTGGGGCCAAATCGATTTTTATGGCCGCGTAAAATCCTGAACTGATGGGCGCGGTCTCCTTCAAAATATAGTACCGCATCAACCATATGTTCGACTACGCGCGGGCCAGCGATTTGGCCGTCTTTGGTAACATGTCCGACAAGGATGACGCAGGTTCCGCGTTTTTTCGCAAACCGCGTCAGCTCCTGTGCGCAGGCCCGGACTTGCGCCACTGTACCGGGGGCCGCGCCAAGCTGATCTGTCCAGAGGGTTTGAATCGAATCAATGATCACGACATCCGGTTTTTCAGCCATAAGGCCGTCGATAATCGGGCCAAGTGAGGTTTCCGCCGCGAGGGAGACAGGACTGTCGGCAAGCCCCAGTCGTTTCGCCCGGCGCCGCACTTGCCCGACGGATTCTTCGCCTGAAATATAAGCCGTCTTTATTCCACTTTTTGCGAGCTTACCCGTTGCCTGAAGAAGGAGAGTTGATTTGCCTATGCCGGGATCGCCGCCCACCAAAAGAGCAGATCCAGGGACGAGTCCGCCGCCGGTCACGCGGTCCAGCTCGGCAATGCCTGTGCTTAAACGGGGGACGTCGCGGCTCTCCCCGCCAAGATCTACAAAATCAACAGAGCGCCCTTTACGCCGCTTATGGGCCGGGCGCTCATTCTGCGCGGTAATTTCTTCGACTAAAGTATTCCATTCCCCGCAGGCGTCGCACCGTCCTGCCCATTTTCCATGAACGGTTCCGCAGGACTGGCACACAAATTGAGTAGTGGGTTTAGGCATAGCGTCTTGCTCCGATTCTGAGAGATAGAGCCAGACTATAAGATAAATGTCAATAAATGTTTATGTTTTGTTCCTCTTGAGGGCTTCTGAATATAAACCCTAGCTTTTCAAGAAGCCGCTTAGAGACGTGGGGGATTAGCCCTCCAGGGCTTTTTCGAGTAATTCATCTAACCGGTTTGTGTTTGCCCCTGAAACAAAGTCATTATTGACGAGGAAGAAAGGTGTGCCTGTCAGAGCCGGAATACGGCTAGACAAGAGAAGTGTATCTTCGATCTGTCGGTCCAGAGCGACATCTTTCATATCGGCATCAAATTTTTTCATATTTACGCCTTTATCTTCTACCACTTGGCGTATGCGGTCTTGGGTAAGGCTCCGTTCATCCATAAGCGCGAAATGGACTTCGGTATATTTGTCTTGGCGTCCGGCCGCGAGAGCCGCTTTGGCAGCATAGCGGGAGGTTTTAGAGCGGCTATCCAAGATAGGAAGTTCTTTAAATACAACTCGAACATCATTCGGGTAATCTTCCAGCAGGTCTTCGACCCACTGAGTTGAGTTTTTACAGAAACCACAATTATAGTCGAAGAACTCAACGACGGTAACTTTGGCGTCTTCCGGCCCAACACTTACATCACGCGAATCATTGAATATTTGATCGGAAACGGCTGCGATCGCTTCGCGGTCTTGGCGTTCATCCAGTTCTATAAGGGCGTCTCGGATGATCTCCGGGTTTTCCATCAGATAGTCTTTAATAATGCGTTCAACGTCGGCCTCATTCATGTCAGGGCCTTGACCGGCTTGAGCGCAAGCGCTGAATGAAAATGCCATAGCTGTTGCCGAAACGGCGATAAGAAAACGTTTCATGGAGTTATACCTATTCTAATTTTCGCCGCTATATCAGGGCGTGAGTCAGAAATCTTGAGAAAATTAACGGGGGAGAGAAGCCTCACCAGATTGTGAAATATTGAAAGAGAAGGGCTTTGGCCCGCTACGTCTAGCGCCGTCGCGTGCAAGCTGCGCTTCCGAAACAACAACAATATCCGAGGCTCGCCGCCATTGTGGCTCATTGCGTGGAAGGTCTTGCTGCGCACGTTGTGCAAAAGACCGCGCCCGCTGAATATCGCCAATGGCGTAGAACCGTTCCGCACTGGCATATTTCGCCAGAGCATCATTACCCTGTTGTCCATAAGCCAAGGACAGCAAATACCAGCCATGGCTATTATCCCGTTCATCTTGCAGGGCGGATTTGATAAGTGCGATGGCTTCTTCGACCTCCACATCCTGACGAGTTTCAATGAGGGACTGTGCGAGCGCAATTTTTAGCAAAGGGGCATCGGGCTTTAATTCCAAAGCGCGCCGGGCCGGGGGAAGGGCCTCTTCTCTTTGTCCGCTTTCATACAGAATTTGAGCTTTCAATTCGTAAAAATATGGATTGTTTGGTTCTTCGTCGATAAGCGAATCAACTTCCTTTATTGCATTGTTCAAGCTGGCGGAGCGAAAAAAGGCAACGGCGCGGGCATATCGCGCATATTGGCTTTTATCAGAAAGCGGGTAACGCGAAAAGACGAGCTGAGGGCCTTCAAGAAAGCCTCTTAGCTTGGCTTTCATCATATCCATTTCATGCTGATCCTCAGCCGAGTCAGTGACGGTTCGGTATTCGCTTTCGTCAACCCGCTCACGAAGGGCGTCAATCCTGTCAGAGGAAAGGGGGTGTCCACGAAAATACGGATAACGACGGGCCTGTGATAAAACTTCCTGAGCCCGGAATTTTTCAAAAAACTCGATAAGTCCAATGCCGGATTGTCCGGTCGCTTCCATGAACCTTGCGGCGTATTGATCGGCAGAAGATTCGTTGACGCGGGAGTAAGATAGGACTTCTAAAGTTCCAAATTGTGACGATCCGCCTAAAATAAGCGCTCCGGCGGAGGTTTCGCCCGCGAGAATAGCCGCAAGGCCCAATCCGGCGGCAACCAGCATGGAGCCATATGCGCTACGATTGCCGTAATCGGACCGGACAATATGACCGCCGACAATGTGACCCGTTTCATGGGCGATAACGCCTTTGAGCTGGTTGGGGTTTTCAGCTTCCAGGATAAGTCCGCTATGCAGGAAAATATTTTGCCCCCGCGTCACAAATGCGTTGAGAGACGGATCGTTTACAAGATAAATATCGACAGATGCCGGATATAATCCACCAGCTCGCAAAATTGGGTCTGTAAAATCGTTAAGCGTTTCTTCGATTTCAGTGTCGCGTAGTAACGATTGTGCATGGGCCTGCGCCACCGGAATAACCGCGCAAGTCAATGCAAGTGCACTGATTTTAAGTCCACGTATGAAGTGTTTAACAGCCACACCTTATCCTTTGAGTCCTAACGCCAGTTTTTCAAAACCGAGTGACACCGTCAAGTTACGCAGGCGTAACAAAGCAGTACCTGCAACCTCTTGCAGGCACTGAAACTTTAACGCTTTAGTCCAAACCAACCGCGCTTCTTCTTCTTAGTCGGCGCGTCAGATTTAGCCTCTGGTTTTTGAGTCTGAGCGTTCTCACCAGACGGCTTGGAGGCTGGCGTTTCTGCTAAAGGAGCCGGGGCAGGGTCAGGGTCCGGCTTAGGCTCCGACGTCTCAGTCGACGTTTTTTTGGTCGGAGCCTTTCGCGTTCTGGTAGACTTTGTGGCCGGTTCCGATGTTTTTGACGGGGCCGCGCGTCGCCTAGCCGGTTTGGTTTCCGTTGCAGAGGTGTCATCGGACTTGACTTCTAAGGCCTTTTTCGCGGGAGCGCGGCGTTTTGCAGGCGCTTTTTTTGCTTTTGGAGGTTCAGATGTCGCCCCTACATTTGACGCCGCAGCTTTCTTCTTAGGCGCGGCGCGTCTGCGGGAACTGGATTTAGGAGCCTCGGCTTTTTCAGGGGCATCCGTTTTACTGGTCGCCTCTTTAGATTCCGTTTTAGCTTCGTCTGAGGCCTTTGTTGACTTAGCGGGGGCTCTGCGTTTCCGAGCCGGTTTAGGGGACTCATCCGTTCCGTCTGCTTTTTGGGCAGAGACCTTTTTCGCGGGTGCTTTTTTCGTTGCCGCTTTTTTTACCGGAGCTTTCCGGCTGCGCTTTGGCTTTGCTTCCGTCTCAGCTTCGGTCTCGCTGCTTGCTTTTGGCTTGCGGGTCGGCGCAGCGCGGCGCCGTCCATTTGAGGAAGCTTTAGGCTTTGCTGTTGTTTTGCTCTCCGGTTCAGGGGAAGAGTCTTTGCCTGGCTCTGATTTTTGAAGATCAGTTGACGCAGCTTCCGAAGAAGGTTTCTTCGACGGGGCTTTCCGGCGGCGACTTGAGCGTGATTTGGCGTTGGGCTCGTTCTTTTTATCCGCTTCAGCTTCGCCCTTGTCCGCGTCTTTCTCCGATGAGGTCTCTTTTGATGAGTTCTCTTTTAAAGACGTATCCGCATCAGACTTTTCAGTGTCAGATTTGCGGGTCGGGGCTTTACGGGTGGCGCGGCGTCGGCGTGATTTAGGTTTGTTATCTGTATCTACCTTTGGCTCGATTACTTCCAAGCCATCAGGCGACGATTTTGATGTGTCGTCTTCAGATTTCTTATCGTCGGATTTGTTATCGTCCGAAGTGTCAGTGGCGTTATCGTTGCCGCTTTCCTCATTTTGATTTTCATTACGAGACCGAGACCGACCCCGTCCCCCACGGCGTCCGCGGCGGCTCCGGCGACGGCCGGATTTCTTATCATCAGAATTATCGGAAGACTCCTGCGCCTCATTGGACGTGTCATCAGACTCGTCTTCGTCTGAGTCATCATCCTCTTTTGATTTAGGCGTTTGCTTTTTCGGCGCGTTTTGCGCTTTTTGACGCTGACGACGAAACTCCTTTTCAATCTCGTCCAGAGGATCGGGTCCTTTACGATCCTTCTTTTCAGTAATTTCAATCTCATAATGCGGGCGGATAAGCTCATCCTCGGCGAGAACTTCTGTAAAGACGCCCATATCTTGATCCACCTGTGTCAGCAGATCGCGTTTTTCATTTACCAAGTAGAAGGCAACATCCGGAGAGACTTTGAGCCGGATACGCTCGGCTTCTCCGTGAGCGGCTGTTTCTTCCACAGCGCGAATGGCGGCCAATGCACTGCTCTCAACGGTCCGTTTACGGCCAACGCCTGCGCAATGCGGGCAAGGGGTTGTGGACCCCTCTAAAAGGCTGCGCCGGCGGCGTTGACGTGAAATTTCCATTAGGCCGAATTGTGAAATACGGCTCGTCTGGATGCGCGCGCGATCCTGAGATAGAGAATCCTTCATTCTTCTTTCGACGGAGCGGTTGTTTTTGTTCTCGTCCATATCAATGAAGTCGATAACGATAAGACCCGCCAGATCTCGCAGACGCATTTGGCGGGCAACTTCCTCTGCGGCCTCTAAATTGGTTTTGAGCGCTGTGCGTTCTACATTACGTTCTTTCGTAGACCGGCCGGAGTTAACGTCAACCGAAACGAGTGCTTCAGTCGGATGAATGACAAGATAGCCGCCGGATTTGAGCTGTACCAAAGGCGACAAGCTGTTTTCGATCTGACTTTCTGCGTTATAACGAAGGAAGAGAGGGATCTCGTCTTTATATTGTTTCACAAATTTGGCGTGGCTCGGCATCAGCATTTTGATGAAAGCTTTGGCGGTTTTATAGGCCTCTTCCCCTTCGACCAGAACTTCGTCAATGTCTTTATTGTAAAGATCTCGAATAGAGCGTTTGACCAGATTTCCTTCCTCATGAATGAGAGCCGGGGCAATGGATTTCAATGTTGTCTCGCGTATATCGCCCCAGAGACGGGATAAATATTCATAATCACGTTTGATCTCGGCTTTGGTGCGTTTGGCTCCGGCTGTTCGGACAATAACGCCCATCCCTTGCGGGACATCCAAATCGTCCATAACCGACTTAAGGCGTTTACGGTCAGAGCCGTTGGAGATTTTGCGGGAGATACCGCCGCCCCGAGGGGTGTTAGGCATCAACACGCAATAACGGCCGGCGAGGGACAAATACGTCGTCATTGCCGCGCCTTTATTGCCGCGCTCTTCTTTCACGGCTTGAACCAAAATGATCTGACCGCGCTTTATAACTTCCTGAATTTTGTAACGGCGGCGGGAGATTCGTTTGCGGCGGGTGCTGGCTACTTTAGCTTGTTCATCGGCGACTTCAGCGTCATTCTCATCGGCCGCGTCATGTGCGTCCGGATCGACATTCTCATCGCGATCGACATCGCCTGACTCGCCATTATCCGCCTCGGAGTCATCCTCATTGGAACTGTGCTCTTCTTCCTCTTCGAGAATCGCCATGCGGTCTTCATAAGGAATTTGATAATAATCCGGATGGATTTCGGAAAAGGCGAGAAAGCCGTGGCGATTCCCGCCATATTCGATAAAGGCGGCCTGAAGGGAGGGCTCTACCCGCGTAACTCGGGCGAGATAGACATTGCCGCGTAGCTGACGTTTATTGCGGCTCTCAAAATCGAGCTCCTCAACACGGTTGTGATCGACAATGACGACGCGCGTTTCTTCCGGGTGGGAGGCGTCGATTAACATTTTCTTTGACATGGAAAACTCCGTTGCGCCTCGCTCTGATAGGCCTTTTAGGCCATAAGAGGGGCTGCATATGATTAAAGGAATAGGGTGAAAAAGCGCGCAAAGACAATCCTGCCTGACCTTTTGGGTCATCTGGCCGGGAGTGCGTCATATTGAACTTACCTGCGTGCATCAAAACTCTCAATATCGCGGGTATCTGACACAAAATATGCCAACCGCGTGGACAAGATAGGGACAGGGGGAGGGCCGAAAAAAGGGGTCCGCACCTTGCGACGAATGTGTCGGTGCCGTTCTTATCTGACTTTATGTTTGCCCCATATTAAACTGGTTTGCAAAGCATATTTCATATTGATAACTGTGAAAGGTGATTTTAGCTGTGATAAACAGCTGTCACTGTAAGAGTTTATTCACTCTCCTCCGCAAATAAGGTGAGTATGGCAAATATTCGCGAATTATTAACTTTACTCAGTGTCCTTACAGCGACGGCGCTCTTCCTGCCGATGTCGGCTTGTGCCGGGCCAAATGTGACGCCGCGGGTGAAACCAACACTTACACAGACTGTGGCCGCCCCCACGCCGCGCCGCGTGCCAAGTGTTACTGCGCCGCGTTATTTTAAAAACAGCGTTCCGCACCCTCGTCTCGCGCCGCATTTAAGCGGAAAAACCATGTCATCCGGGCTGACCCGTAAGCCGGTTATATTTATTGACCCCGGTCATGGAGGCCGAGACCCAGGGGCGATTGGATCAAATGGTACCTATGAAAAAGAGATTACCACGAAGGCCTCAAACTCTCTAAAATCTTTGCTTGAAAGAACAGGACGCTATGATGTGAGAATGACTCGCGATCGGGATGTTTATGTTGATCATGATTTGCGATTGAGAGTGGCAAGAGAAGGAGGGGCAGACCTCTTTATTTCTCTTCACGCCGATAGTGCCGGAACGAAGTCCGCTCGCGGGGCGTCAGTTTACACATTAGCAGACAGGGCCAAAGGCCGGTCCAAAAAGCTGGTGAGCAGCTCGCAAAACTGGATTATGGATGTTGATTTATCAAAGCAATCCGACCCCGTGGGAGATATTTTGGTGGATCTCGCCCAGAGAAAAACCGAAAGCCAATCTGAGCAATTTGCAGATATTTTGTTATCTAACCTCTCCGGGGCAACGGATCTGGTTGGAAACTCTCATCGCCGCGCCGGATATTTCGTGCTTCTCGCGCCGGATGTACCGGCCGTTCTCTTGGAGCTCGGCTTTCTGTCAAACCCGCAAGACGAGTCACTGCTTCTTCAATCGTCCCATCGGGATAAGATGATGAGGTCTGTTGTCAGCTCCATAGACGCGTATTTTGCCGCAGAGCGATAATTCACCTAAACAGAGCGCTTTTAAGGCATAAGGCGCGCTTTTAAGGTGTAAGGCACCGCGCCTGACTGAAGAATATAATTGCGCCTTCAATCTCTCACATTAAAGTCTTACATTCGACAGAATTGGCCGCCAAACACAAGGCCGATTCGAAGGGTATCTGGCTGTCTATGACAAAATTTCTCCGTATATTGAAATGGGTAATCGCAATAGGATTCGGCTTTGCGGTTGTTCTCGCGATTTTTGCATTCGTCTATGTAATCAAAGCGACAAAAGATTTGCCAACTTTGGAGGTGTTGAAGGAATATCAGCCTCCGGTGATGTCCCGTGTCCATGCCGGGGACGGAAAACTTATTAGTGAGTTTCGAACTGAAGCGCGCGTATTCGTACCGATAGAGAGCGTTCCTCTTCAGCTCCAGCATGCTTTTGTTGCCGCTGAGGATCAGCGTTTTTATAAACATGATGGTTTTGATGAACGCGGCTTTGCCCGCGCAATGATTGCCAATGTTGGACATGTTTTAAACGACCGCCGGCTGGAGGGCGGGTCAACCTTGACCCAGCAAGTCGCCAAGAACTTCCTTGTTGGTAATCAGAGAAATATTGATCGGAAAATCCGCGAAGTTGTCATCGCCCGCCGTATCGAAAAGGCCATGACTAAGGACCAAATCCTTGAGCTCTATTTGAACGATATATACTTTGGCCGGGGGGCTTACGGCGTTGCCGCGGCATCGCTGAATTATTTCGGCAAGCCCATGAAAGATCTGACTTTGGAAGAAATGGCTTATCTGGCTGTGCTTCCCAAAGCTCCGTCAAACTACCAAATTTACGATCCGGTCAAAAAAGAACGTGCCCTGAACCGCCGGGCGTATGTTATTAGCCGAATGGTGGAGGATGGTTACGCGGACAAAGCCGAGGGCGAGGCTGCAAAAGCGACAGATATTGCTTTAACAGATCGGCTTGAGGGCGAAGAATATCTCGCGGCGGAATATTTCGTCGAGGAGGCTCGGAAACAAATTTCGCAGATGTATGGCTATGATGAACTTTACACGGGCGGTTTATCTATCCGCACGACACTGGATACATCCATGCAGCTTAATGGCCGACGAGCTTTGCGTCGGGGTCTGGAGATGTTTGATCGCCGCCACGGCTATCGTGGTCCGCTGACGCATTGGGACAGTTTAGACGATTGGGAGAGCCGTTTAAGAGAGTATAAGGGGCCTAAGGATGTCGAGGACTGGCGCGTTTCGATTGTACTTAATGTTGAAGCTGAAAAGGCAGAGCTGGGATTTGCGCCGCCGAAACTGGATGCAGTAGATATTGAAGAGGCGAATCCGGATTTAGAAACCGACTTTGATGAAGCCGCCGCCGAGGATAAAGCTCCTATTGAAAGTGCGTCAGCTGTGGACCAAGACACGTCCGGCACGATGTGGCTTAAAGATATTCGCTGGGCAGGAGAGGCGCTTCCTGATGGCCGTTACAGCAACCAACCGGGATCGGTAAAGGAAGTGGTATCTGTTGGCGACCTCATCCTTGTTCAGCGAAAGGAAGAGACGGATGAGTATAATTTGCGCCAAGTGCCCAAGGTGAATGGCGGACTAATTGCCATGGACCCACATACGGGCCGGGTCCTAGCGTTGATCGGAGGTTATAGTTTCGAACAAAGTCAGTTTAACCGCGTCACTCAGGCCCAACGTCAACCGGGTTCAGCCTTCAAACCATTCGTTTATGCGGCAGCACTGGAAAACGGATATACGCCGTCAAGTCAGGTTTTGGACGCCCCATTTGTTATCGAACGCAATGACGTCAGATGCCAGGAGGGGGCCTCCCCCGATGCGGAATGCGAGCGTTATTACAAGCCGTCCAATTATACTTCTGGAAAATTTTACGGTTTGAGTACCTTGCGCCTTGGCCTTGAAAAATCACGTAATGCTATGACGGTGCGTTTGGCAAATGACATAGGCATGGAGCCTATTATGGATATTAGCAAACGCTTCGGCATCTATGATAATCCTCGCCGCGAGCTCGCTTGGGCCTTAGGGGCAGGTGAGACTACCTTGCTTAAAATGGCGACAGCATATTCGGATATGATAAATGGCGGAAAAGCGGTCACACCGACCATTCTGGACCGGGTGCAAGATGGTACTGGAAAGACAATTTTCGTACATGGAAATGTCAGTTGTACAGACTGCCAACAAGATGAGTATGAAGGCAACCCTCCGCCGGAACTTCCTGATCTTAGAACTCAAATTATCGATCCTGTCACCGCGTATCAGATGACGTATATGATGCAGGGGGTTGTCGAGAACGGAACCGGTGGATCCGTTCGGAGCTTGGGACGGCCTTTAGGCGGAAAAACCGGCACTACGAATGATTCAGTTGATGCTTGGTTCATGGGCTTTTCACCGGATTTAGTTGTGGGTGTATATGTCGGGATGGATACACCCGAGTCGATGGGAAGAGAAACCGGCAGCTCTGCCGCGGTTCCCATTTTCAAAGACTTCATGGAAAGCGCGTTGGAGGGGACATCGCCGGTTCCTTTCCGGATTCCCGAGGGTGTGACTCTGGCGCCCGTCAATCGCAATACGGGCGCGAGTTCTTATATTGGAGCGCCTAATTTCATACTCGAAGCCTATCGTCCGGGCACCGAACCCGGAGTTGGGGCGCTGTCCTCTAATATTCGTGTGGGAAGCGGGTCTGATACCCGCTCTGATTACGGTTTAAACCGCCGCGATGAGACTGGATTGAGTGAGAGCAATAGCCCCGAGTTTCAAGCTCAGGGTTTTGGCGAGTTGGGAGAAACTGATGACGGCGTATTTGACCCGACAGGGTCACTTCAAAATATGAAGACAGAAAGCCCACCGCGTCAGCCTCCCGAAGATGAGCCCCGGGAGCCGGAAACTATTGACGACGGATTGTATTAAGGTATTTGACCGCCATGCGTGCCGATATTTCCCAGATGAAAACTGAAATTGAGCAGTCGATAGAACTGCTGAGGAGGCGTCTTTGACTGGGAGCCGTCTGAACACCGACTCGCTGAATTAAATGCCCTCGCGGAAGATCCGTCTTTCTGGGATAACCCTCAAAAAGCCCAAAGTCTAATGCAAGAACGCTCACGTCTGGAAAGTGCGTTTGAAGCGATTGGAAAGCTCCAAGCCGACCTGTCGGACAATGTCGAGCTGGCTGAATTGGCGGAAATGGATGAAGACACAGACATGCTGGAGGCCGCAGCGCAGGCACTTGTTCGAGTGCAGGAAAAAGCTGCAGAGGCTGAGCTTGAAGCTCTCCTCTCCGGCGAAGCCGACGCGAATGATTGCTTTGTCGAAATTCATCCGGGGGCAGGCGGGACCGAAGCACAGGATTGGGCCGAAATGGTCCTGCGCATGTATTCCCGGTGGGCAAACTCCCGAGACATGAAAGTCGATGTCATTGAACATGAAGACGGCGACGGCGCAGGCATAAAATCGGCCACGATTAAAGTGAGAGGCCATAATGCCTTTGGCTGGCTGAAAACCGAATCCGGCGTCCACCGTCTTGTGCGCATCTCTCCCTATGATAGCTCAGCAAGGCGTCACACGAGTTTTGCGTCAGTTTGGGTGTACCCGCAGATTGATGATTCGATTGAAATCGAAATTAATGAAAGTGATTGCCGTGTCGATACCTACCGCGCGTCAGGGGCTGGCGGCCAACACGTTAATAAAACCGATTCTGCTGTGCGGATAACTCATGAGCCAACGGGAATTGTCGTGCAGTGCCAAAATGATCGGAGTCAGCATAAAAACCGCTCGCAAGCGTGGGATATGCTTCGGGCAAGGCTCTACGAAAAAGAACTTCAGGAACGTGAGGCAGCGGCTCAGGCCGAAGCTGACAATAAGTCAGAGATTGGATGGGGACACCAGATTCGATCCTATGTATTGCAACCCTACCAGATGGTGAAAGATCTTCGTACAGGCGTAGAAACGTCTGATACATCCGGAGTTCTAGACGGCAAACTAGACCCGTTTATGGCGGCGGCTCTATCAGCGCGGGTTCATGCCGGTGAGGAAAGCTAGCTATAAAAAAAGCCCCCAAATGGCGGCTGATCTCAATATGTTTAAGGCTAAGCTTTAGCTGGCTTTTTCTCCGAACCTGCCTTTTTTTCAGGCGCTTTCGTCGCGCTCGTCGGGGTTGATTTTCGGGCGCATTTTCCATCAAAAAAGGCGCCGTTCGCGATCATCAACTGGTCTTGAACGAGGTCAGCTTGAACATTGGCTGTTTCGGCCAACTCAATTGTGCCGGCATCCACTTTACCGGTTACTTTTCCCCGTACATGCACACTTTTGGCAATAATTTTTCCGTTTATAATGCCTTGTTCGCCAATCGTGATATTTCCGGCATCGATATTGCCATCAATACGTCCGTCAATCTGAACATCGCCATCAGTCTTTACGTCGCCAGTTATAATGAGATCGCGTCCAAGAATAGAGGGACCGGACGAGGCGCGCGGCGCAGGGGCGGAAATGGACTTCTTGCTCTCTTCTAGGGTGGGGCTATTTGAATTTGTCTTATTGAACATAGAGGCCAGCTCTCAAAAAGTTTTCCGGGTCATAAACGCGTCCCTGGAAATGGACTTCATAATGAAGATGGGAGCCTGTACTGCGACCTGTGGATCCCATCCCCGCTATTTTCTCCCCCCGAGAAACTTTTTGCCCCTTTTTTACAAATGATTTTTGTAGATGGGCGTAACGGGTAATAAACCCGTGCCCATGGTCGATTTCGACAACGCGGCCATAGCCTCCATTTCGGCCCGCAAATGAGACCACGCCATCAGCCGTTGCGACGATTGGAGCATTTGTCCGTCCGCTAAAATCAGTGCCCTCATGAAAGGTTGGGCGACGTGTAAACGGGTCGTGCCGAACGCCATAGGTACTTGTTTGATAGGTATCATCATCAACTGGAAGGCCAAGTGGTAGAGAAAGAATTGCTTTGTCTAGAGCCTCCGCTTCCGAAAGCCTGGCTTGAATGCTTGCCAAACGGGAGCCAAACTTGCCATCTTCGATAGGGATATCTTCTTCGTTCAATGGAACATAAAGGCCGCCTTTACCAAATGGGCCTTCTTTCAAGACGGTATCGACCTGCATATCGGTCGCGCGAATCAGGGCGCGATTTCGTTCTATCCGATCTAGGGTATCAGCTTCTGCGGAAATCAAAATCTTGTTTTGCGTTTGGTCAATCGTGTTCAGAGATTTATCTATATTCAGACCTGTTTCAGCCATTGCATTCGGGACGATGGCTTTACGTGGGACGCGGGGACTTGCATCTCGGAGAGTCGGTGACATCAACACTCTGTTTGAGGCATATTTAATGGTCGGCAAATTTGCCTGCGAGACTGGGGCAGAGGAATGAACCAGTTGGGAAATGGCCATATGCTTTTCTTCAAAGCTCTTGGCCATGGTTTCAAAGCTCTGTTTTTGCTCTGCCAGTAGAAGTTCTGCATTAAGTTGCTTGGCCCGTTCATCCGCAAGCATTCTTTCATATTTTGCTTCTACCCGTTTAACTTCCTTTGCCGGAGCGCGAAGGGGGTTATGACCCCAAAACAGATTGATCATCGTGACCAGACACCAAAGCATCATCATAGACAGAATAGTAACTGCTATGAGTTGGAAACGGGTTGTGAAGACATAGTATTTTACTTCACCTCCAGAACGGAGATAAATTTGACGTTCCGGAAATTTTTGCAGAATGCGTTGGCGTATATCCGCCATGACGTCATTTATCATAATTCCCCATCCGCATATGAATAATTTACCTCTTAGACCAAAAGGTCATAATCAGTTCAAGAGCTTTTGCACATTAAGAACTGTTATACTCTTGTGAACCGTCGTTAAACTGTATTAACAATTTGCTAATGGGGCGTAATAATCCTCGGTGAGGCCCGCTAAAGTACGGGCTTGAACGTTAAATGGAGGTTTGAGTTGCCCTGCGAAATAGGTTTTTACCAATTGATGAAAATATGGGCGCGGTGATTCCCCTTCCATCTCGGCAATAGCTTGAAACCATTTCGCACCGATTCTGACATGGCCAATTTCATCTTCGTAAATTACCCTGAGAACCTCAACGCTCTTTTGATCTCCGATTTTATCCAGTTTTTTTATCATTCCCGGTGTGACGTCCAATCCGCGGGCTTCCAGAACCATTGGCGCAATAGCGAGCCGGGCGGCTATATCGTGACGTGTTTTGAAAGCGGCATCCCAAAGACCATTATGAGCGGGATAGTCGCCATAGGTAACGCCGAGCGATTCCATCCTGTCTGTCAGCAGGTTAAAATGTTTGGCTTCTTCTGCGCAAACCCGGCTCCAATCCTCTATAAAATCGGTCTGAAAATCGGGAAAGATTAAGGGGTGGCCGGCAAAACGGGCAATCATATCCGCTGCTAAATCAATGGCGTTTAGTTCTATATGCGCAATAGCATGTAAAAGGGCGCCTCGCCCTTGAGGGGAGCCGAGACGCCGCCGGGGGACTTCGCTCGGAAGGACCAGATCAGGTTTTTCTGGTCTCCCCGGCGTGTTTTCAGGCAGAACATTTGTCTCATATTTATTACGTTTGCTCGCGTGCCAGTGTTCACGAAGAGCCAGGGCGCTGGCCGATTTTTCATCTGGCCTTGGGCAGAGCAGAAGTGAACAAGCCTGTTCAATGGGGTTAAAAGTCATGTCTCAATAGAGAGGGCTATGTGCCCTTTACCTCTTCGAGAACAGCGTCAACATGTCCTTTAACCCGGACTTTGCGCCAGATGTGTTGGATTTTTTGGTCCGGCCCGATCAGAAATGTGGCGCGTTCGATGCCCATATACTTTTTGCCATACATATTTTTTTCGACCCATACGCCATAGTCTTCAACAACTTTTCCTTCCACGTCGGCACCGAGCCTGACTTTTAGATCATGCTTGGCGATGAATTTATCGTGCTTCTGAGCTGTGTCTTTAGAGATACCGATAATAGCGCAGTTGAGCGCGTCAAATTCATCTTTCTTTTCGGAAAACTGAATGGCTTCTTTGGTGCATCCCGGCGTATCATCTCTGGGGTAAAAATAGAGAATAACAGATTGGCCTTTTAAGTCTTTCAGTGTCACCGCATCGCCGCCGTCTCCCTCAAGGCTAAAATCCGGGGCTTTCTCACCAATTTTTAAGTCACTCATAATAGGCTCGCAGTCTATGGCAGTTCAATTACAGAAGCGCCCATAGCCAGACACAAGGCGGTAGGCTAGAGCGATTTTAGCATGACAGAAGAAGCACCATATATAAAGCCTGATGCTTCACCCTCTGAGCAGAGCAGGGGAGCACCGAAATTTCTCTATTGGTCTAAACGTATTGCCTATCGCCTTTGGCGCCTGACCGCAGAACTCGGCGTTGTCGTTATGGGGGTGGCTATCGCTTGGCTTTATGGAGTGTCTTGGCTTTTATCTCAACAGAGCGTGGACATCTCCGAAGCGAGAGGCGTGTTAGGTCAGCTCTTTGCCGAGGCGGTGGCCGGTGCCGGGGTAGAAATTCCGACTATGCGGCTGGATTGGTATCCGGCAACGGATGATATTGTCTTTACCGGACAAAATATCAGCATCAATACTCTCGACGGGACTGAGTTTCAAAACCTTGCGACCTTGCAGACCTATTTCCCTTTGGAGGAATTTCGACAAGGAAGCCTCATCCCCCGCAAGGTTGTTTTAACGGGCGGTGTCGTGAGTTGGATCGAGGATGAAAGCGGTCATATCCGGGCAGGGCTGGGGACACCGGACACGCTTGGGAGGCTAGGCCCTTTGTGGCAGGGTCGCCGCGCAACCTCCGGTCAACGGGCCGCTATTGATTTGGATGGCGTAGAAGCGGTCAAAGTGACAGACGCGCGGGCTTATTATATCAATTCTATAAATGGGCTGGCGCTGTCACTTGAGGACGTTGCGTTGGACTTTAAGCGCCAGAAAGAGAAGCTAAATTTGGATTTGAAAGCTGATTTGATCCAACCTGAAACCAGTGATCAAATCCCTCTATACCTTTCGGCTCTGACGAATACAGACTTTGATAATTTTGATGTCTTTCTCCATGCGGTCGGAATTAACCCTGCTGTTTCTGGCCCCACGAAAGGACGGTTTTCAGAGCTTAGAGATATAGATGCGCCCGTTACAGTCATTACGAATTTTATCTATGGGCCCGAAAAAGGGCTGCAATCTGCTGACCTGGACATGAAATTTGACGCGGGGCGGATAAACCGAGATGATTTGGGGCAATCTTTTGATTTTAAGTCCATCATTGCGACGGCTTTTTTGAATCCTGGAGAGGACGAAATGACGGTGGAGCGGCTGGACGTTGAGGCGCCTCTACTGAGTTTTACCTCTAAGGGTACTCTATCAGATATTGAGGCGATTAGTGACGGCGATATAAATTCTTCCCCTTTATTTGACCTTAATTTCAAAAATTTGAAGCTCGATGCTCGCCCGGTTTTTGAAAAGAGGCTTGCCTTTAAAGAATTGGATATCGCGGGAAGACTGGATGTCGATGCTCAAACCCTTCACATGGAAACACTCTCACTTGATAGAGGGACGCACCAATGGGTCGCCTCAGTCTTTCTAGACAGGAATGAGGATGGCGATTTTGAAGCTATAAGAGCAGAAGGCGTTCTTCAGGGGGACTTGCGCCCATCTGAACTACTAGATGTTTGGCCGGTCAAATTTGCAGATGGCGCAAGACGTTGGTTAGACCGATCTGTCGAAGGCGGCGTGGTTGATACACTCAGTTTTAAAGCAGATATTGAACGCAAAGGCGGAGGGCTTGTCAAAAATGTTATGGATATGGATTTTACGGTTCGCGACGGTACAGTAAAATACATTTCGACCATGACGCCCTTAACTCAGGCCTCCGGTACAGCCAAAATTACCAATAACCGTCTGAATTTTACTCTCAATGGCGGCCGAATTGGAAATTTAACCGTTTTGCCGAGTCAAATTAAAATACCGAGGCTCCAACCTAAAGGGGGCGATATAATAATTACGGTGAATGCCCGAGGCGGTGCCTCCGACATGCTAAGTCTCCTGGGGCAACCTCCTTTTGAACTGACGGATAGATATGAGTTGAATCCGAGCGAGATAGAGGGAGAGGGCGACGTCGAATTAACAATCACCCGGCCTTTGCTTGAATATTTTGACCAAAGCCGCATTTCATATGAGGTAGAGGGGGATTTTACCAATATTGCTGGACCGTCAAAAATTGGGTCATACGACCTAACGGATGGAGAAATATCGCTGAGGGTCGATAAGTCTGGATTAAAGGTTTCTGGCCCGGTCAAAATTGGCCCTTGGCAAACAAATCTTGAGTGGAAAGAAATTTTTGATCAAGGCCTGACACCAACACAATATCACATTTTTGGAGACATGGATGGTGAAATTCTTGAGGAATTTGGTGTGGGATTTCGAGAGTATTTTGACGGAGCGGCGAAAATTGACATTTTGGCGACAGCAACCGGGGGGGATATCCGGTCTGCCATCCTAGAGGCAGACTTAAGCGCGACCGAAATTAGTGTGGGCGATTATTGGAATAAACCAAAAGGGGTAATGGGCCGAATATCAGCGTCATTGATTCGGAATGGTGAGGATATTGATATTTCAAATCTAGACGTTTCAGCGCCAGGCCTAGATATTGAGGGACAGATCGCTTTGCGTTCTGATTTTGCTTTGAAAAATCTGACTTTTGAGACTTTGAAAATTTCAGATATGGTAGATGCGCATTTGCAAATTCAGCCCGATATGGAGAGAGAGTCGTTATCTGCGACATTGAACGGAGCCATGCTGGATATATCCTCCTTATTGGACCGTTCTCTTTCCTCTCAATCGTCTACTTTGGAAGCTCCACTTTCGTTACAGGCAAATTTAGAAGAGCTAATTCTCGACCCTAAGTTTAAAGCTCAAAACGCCTCCCTTTTATATAGTCACAATGGACTGGATATGACGCAATTGAACCTGTCCGCTCAAACAGAAGATGGGCCCATACGGGTTAATCTTGTGACAGATGAGGAAAGTGAAGTTCGAAAGGTTGATGCGGCGTTTCCGAAAGCGTCTTTGGCGGCAAGCGCTTTTCTAGGCATAGAGAGTATTCAAGGCGGTAAATTCTCGATGACCGGTAATTTGCCATTACCCGGAAATGAGGGAAGCTTTATTGGCCGGGCGGAAATTACTGACTTCAAGGTGAGAGAAGCCCCAATTTTGGCGCAGCTTCTTTCGCTCGGCTCATTAACGGGCTTATTTAATACGCTCTCAGGAGAAGGCCTCGCCTTCGAATCCCTCGTTATACCCTTCCAACTATCCGATGGAGTTTTGGTTCTACGCGATGCACGCGTCTTCGGTCCTGCCCTTGGTATGACGGGAGAGGGGAACATTGATTTGAGAAATGAAACAGTGGATTTTGACGGCGCTTTGGTTCCGGCATATACCGCGAATTCGCTCTTGGGGGATTTGCCGCTTATAGGGGATATACTGGTCGGAAAAGAAGGCGAGGGCATTTTTGCCTTGAGTTATCAAGTTGTCGGCCCATTCGAAGCGACTCAGATTGGGGTGAATCCGTTATCCGCTTTGACGCCTGGTTTCTTGCGGGGGATTTTCCGCAAGAAACGGGACGATATGCCAGAGGTCAACGAGCTTTTAGAAAAAGCGGAAGAAGTTGCGCCTGTTTTAAAAGGGCCAAATGAAGGTTCAGAGAACTTTCAATAAGGCGTGTTTCTTTTTGCCCACGGACAGTTTGATAATGCCTTCGGTCACATCTGACGACTCTATCAGCCTCTCATGAGTCGTGACTTTTTCGTCATTTACTTTAAGCGCGCCAGCTTTGATGTGGCGGCGGGCTTCGCCGTTAGACCCGGCTAGACCTGCTGTAACAGTGGCTGCTAAAATTCCTAGTGAGCCAAGCTCGCTTGCCTGAATTTCAAATGTTGGGAGCCCTTCGGCAGCCATGCCCTGCTCAAAGGTCTTTTTTGCCGTGTCAGACGCCTCCTTGGCCGCGCTAGCGCCGTGCAAAAGGGTTGTTGCTTCATCGGCTAATCGCGCTTTGGCGATATTGATGTCGGCACCTTCCAAAGATTCGAGTTTTGCAATTTCGTCTAAAGAGACGTCTGTGAAAAGGCGCAAGAAACGGCCGACATCCGCGTCATCTGTATTGCGCCAGAACTGCCAGTATTCGTAAGGAGTGCGGAAGTGGTGCTCGCTTAGGCCGGGATCGCCATTTAGCCATATAGCGCCGTCAACGGTTTTGCCCATCTTTCCGCCTGAAGCAGTCGTGATCAGGGGGGTAGTAAATCCAAAAACTTCTTTGCCTTCCATACGGCGAGTCAGGTCAACCCCCGTAACAATATTGCCCCACTGATCCGAGCCCCCAAGTTGGAGAGTGCAACCATATCTTTTGTTGAGTTCCACGAAATCATAGCTTTGTAGGAGCGGGTAGTTGAATTCCAAAAAGGTCATCGGCAATTCATTTTCAAGGCGGCGCTTAGCTGTCTCCATTGTTACCATGCGGTTGATAGTAAATTGGGTGCCCACCAAACGCAGAAATTCAATATAGCCGAGAGTGTCCAGCCATTCCGCATTATCAACGAGGATGGCGGGATTATCACCATCAAAATCAATGAAGTTAGAAAAGACCTGTTTTATGCCGGCTTTGTTTTCTTCGATCATATCGTCCGTTAAAATTGGGCGTGTTTTGTCTTTCATAGACGGGTCGCCAATCTTGGTGGTACCTCCACCAAGCAGAACAATGGGGCGTCCGCCGGATTTTTGCAGGTGACGCAGCATCATTATTTGAACAAGAGATCCGACATGAAGGCTCGGCGCTGTGCAATCAAAGCCAATATATCCTGTCACGACAGAGGATGAGGCGGCTTTATCCAGCCCGTCTTCATCAGTACATTGATAGAGGAATCCACGCTCTGTCAGCGTTTTCATCAAATCGGATTTGTAATTGGTCATAAAAGCATCTTAGTTTTGAACTTTGCGGCTTCTATCAAGCGGATAAATCATGTCAAAGGCAAAGATGATGGAAAACAGACGTTACAAGGCTTTGGGATTGATGAGCGGCACGTCTCTTGACGGTGTGGACGCGGCGATTATTGAGACGGATGGGGAAGATATATTCGGGTTTGGGCGTTCGCTCTGCCTTGATTTTCCAGATGATGGGGCGCCTGTGAAGAATGCTGTGAAAGCAGCTTTGAAATGGCGATTTAACGGTCCACCCCCCAATAATCTACAAGTCGGGTCTGATTATATTGATGCGGTTCACTTAAAGGCAATCGAGTCCCTCGGCATAGGGGATGTCGATATAATCGGCTATCATGGGCAAACGGTTTTTCACCAACCCGCACAAGACGGCGTGAAGGGCCAGACTCTTCAACTAGGCAATGGCCAAACTCTCGCCGCGAAATTCGGTGTGCCTTGCGTCTATGATTTTCGGACGGCGGATGTGAAAGCGGGCGGGCAGGGCGCGCCCCTCGCTCCGATCTATCATCAAGCTCTTTGCCGATATTCCAAATTAAAGGGGCGCATCGCCGTGGTCAATATTGGCGGCGTGTCAAACGTCACTTTGCTGGAGAGCGATAATCCGCTGATTGCCACAGATTGCGGGCCGGGAAATGGGCCCCTGGATAGCTGGATGTCGCTAAAATCCGGCAAGTCACTGGATGCTGGGGGAGAAATGTCATTTAAAGGACAGGCTGACTTTAAACGTATTGCGAAGTGGTTGGAAAGCGACTTTTTTAATCGCCCGATTCCCCGCTCGGCGGATCGTTATGATTTCGATGTCTTGTCCGATATGCGAGATATGAGTCTGGAAGACGGGGCGGCGACTTTGGCAAGTTTTTGTGCACAATCCATCGCAAGGGATATGAAAGCCTTTAATCCTGATTCCATTATCGTCTGCGGCGGAGGGCGTCATAACCCGACTATAATGGGGATGATTGAAATACATACGGAAGGCAAAGTTATGAGTGCAGAAGATGTCGGATGGGACGGGGATGCATTGGAAGCCCAGGCTTTTGCCTATCTGGCGGTCCGCGCGCTAAAAGGGTTGCCGATTTCCTTTCCGGGGACAACAGGCGTTCCTGCCCCCATAACAGGAGGCATTGTCGCCCGCCCTTAATTAGACTACACAAATATAAAATTATCGGAGAATACTTTGTCTACTTTCAAATATGTTACATTCCCTGTTTTAGCTTCAGCCCTATTTCTTGCTTCCTGCGGTGATAACCAAACCTCTCAACCTGAAACAGAAGCCCCAAAACCGGTTGAAACTGATACACAGACGGTTGACGAAACGTCAGAAGTCGAGACAATCGATAAATTCACTTACGCCAATTACGAAGACGTTCGTCTCACTCATATCGACTTAAATCTGGATGTGAACTTCGAAGAAAAAATGCTGGACGGTGTGGCGACTTTGGATTTTGAGCGGATAAACCCTGAAGTTGATACTCTGGTGCTGGACACCAAAGATTTGACCATCAACTCAATCAGCCTCGTAAATGGCGAAATGACGACGCCAGTGGAGGACTACACTTTGGGAGAAGCCGACCCGGTATTGGGACAGGAGCTTCGTATTCCGCTGAGTAAAGAGACAGAACAAGTCCTGATTGATTATACGACATCCCCCACAGCCGAAGGTTTGCAGTGGTTGTCACCTGAGCAAACTGCCGGAAAAGAAGATCCTTATCTCTTCTCTCAGGCGCAAGCGATCAATGCCCGGACAATGGCCCCGCTACAGGATACGCCCGCCGTTCGCCTGACTTATTCCGCCACTTTACGTGTCCCGGATGGTCTGCGCCCCCTTATGAGTGCATCTCAAGGCGAGGAAAACGAAAACGGCGAATATCAATTCGATATGCCACAGCCTATTCCGTCATACCTCATCGCGATTGCCGTCGGCGATATCGAGTTTAAAGCGATTAACGACCATATCGGCGTTTACGCAGAGGATTATATCCTCGACGCGTCTGCGGAAGAATTTGCCGAAACGCCTATGATGGAAGAGGCAAATGAAGAGCTTTACGGCCCATATCGTTGGGGGCGTTATGATTTGATCGTTCTACCGCCGAGTTTCCCTTTTGGCGGAATGGAAAATCCGCGCCTGTCTTTCATGACGCCGACTTTGATTGCTGGTGACAAAAGCCTGACCAATGTAGTCGCGCATGAATTGGCGCATAGCTGGTCTGGTAATTTGGTCACGAATGCCACTTGGCGCGATGCGTGGCTGAATGAGGGATTTACCTCTTATGTTGAAAATCGCGTGATGGAAAAACTCTACGGCGAACGCCGCGCCGTCATGGAACAGTCTCTGGCACTGGAAGATCTAAAACGAGACATTGCCGAAGCGGAACGCCCGGAGCTGACTCAGCTGAAATTACCTGCCGATATTGCCCACCCGGATGAAGCGTTCTCGCAAGTGGCTTATGTGAAGGGGCAATATTTCTTGATATTCTTGGAAGAGCGTTTTGGCCGTGAGGCCTTCGATCCGTTCTTAAAAAGCTGGTTTAACGATCACGCATTTGAGAGTGTGACCACAGAAACATTCTTGGATTACATGGACGAGAATTTGCGGACTGACTATCCGGACGCCGTAACAGACGCCGAAATCGAGGCTTGGGTCTATGAGCCGGGTCTGCCTGATACAGCCAAGGTCCCGCAATCCGATGCCTTTGAAATGGTACAAACACAGTCTGATGCCTGGGTGGCAGGAGATATATCAACTTTCGAGCTAGAAGAATTGGCCGCTGATTGGTCAACACATGAATGGCTACATTTTATAAATGGCTTGCCGGACGATTTGGCGGTCGAGCAATATGAGGACTTGGATAAGGCGTTTTCTCTGACAGGCGCGCAGAATGCTGAAACGGCATTCGCGTGGTATATGCTTGCAATTAAAATGGATTATGAAGCCGCCTATCCTGACTTGGAAGGGTTCCTTTTAACTGTGGGGCGCGGTAAATTCATTTACCGTCTCTACGAGGCTCTGAAAGAAAACGGGAAAGGTGAGTGGGCGCAGCGCGTTTATGCCGAGGCCCGCCCCGGATATCATCCGATTGCGCAGCGCCGCATTGATGACATCCTTAATGAAGGTTAGTCTTTCAAAAGGGGATAATAAAAAAACCCGGTTCAAAAGACCGGGTTTTTCTTTATTTTCAAAACTTTACTCGATTAGCTTAGGCGCTCTTGGCGGCGAATATCTCGGATCGAGATTTTCGTCGAGATAGTCTTCAATAACATCCAGAGCAATTTCCAGATGATTTGTATAAAAGTGATCCGCGCCTTCGATCTCATGCGTTGAAATCTTGTGACCCTTTTGCACCCGGATTTTATCGACAATGCGGTCCACGTCATCGGCCGGAACAATCGAATCTTCAGACCCGTATGTGACCAGTCCGGACGCCGGGCAGGGGGCAAGGAAAGCGAAGTCATATGTATTTGTCGGCAATGACATAGAAATAAAGCCGGCCACTTCGGGGCGGCGCATCAAAAGCTGCATCCCGATCCACGCGCCAAAGGAATATCCCGAGACCCAGGAGAACGGGGCGTTCTGGTTGAAGCTCTGGAGCCAGTCCAGCGCATAGGCCGCGTCCTGTAGCTCACCCTGACCATTATCATAAACGCCCATAGAGCGCCCAATACCGCGAAAGTTGAAACGGAGGACAGAAAACCCGCGGCGCTTATAGCTTTCATACATGGCGACCGGGATGCGGTGGTCCATATGACCACCCGCTTTGGGGTGAGGGGAAAGAATCAACGCGCAAGGCGCTTGCGGGTCATCCGAGGGATGATAACGACCTTCGAGACGACCATCCGGTCCGGCAAAAATGACTTCAGGCATTAACCCTCACATAAATATGGGTCTTTTTGGCGTAACGTCCTGTAAAAAGGTAGATATATCGCGCGAAAGAACCCTGTTCTAATCTTGACTAAATAGGTCAGGATACATACATCCAGCCTGTAAATTGTCGGTTCGCGCGTCCTGTAACAAGACCTGCAGCGAATTGCGAGAAAAACCTTCATAAGGAGCCCCAGGAAAGGATGAGCCCGGTTTGAAACTAACTGCCAAAGGACGATACGCTGTTATGGCGATGGCCGACCTTGCTGCGCAAGGCAAAGGTATGCGCGCGTCTTTGGCGGATATAAGTGAGCGTCAGGGCATTTCAACGACGTTTCTGGAGCAATTATTCAATAAACTTCGCCGGGCGGAGCTGGTGAAATCAGTTCGCGGGGCGAAAGGCGGCTATATTCTTAATGTGCCGGCCGAGAATCTTGCTCTTGATCGTATTATTTACGCTGTGAATGAAGATATCAAAGCCCATGGCTGCACACCGGATGACCGTCTGGGCTGTACGGGACGCACGAGCCGTTGCCTCACACATAACCTCTGGGGCGCTTTGGAAAGCCATATTGAGGATTTTTTGGCCTCTGTGACGTTGCAGGATGTGATTGACGGGCGTTTGCCTGTCTTGGCGGTCAAGACACAGGAATTGGAGGCAGCAGAATGAACAGCCTCTTGAAAAACAGAACATATCTCGACCACAACGCCACGACTTTTACAGGGCCAAACGTCATTGAAGCGGTCGCCGAGGCGATGGCTGTCGAAGGCAATCCTACAGCGCAACATGTTGATGGCCGCGCGGCGAAGGCAATTATTTCCAAAGCCCGAGAGGCCGTCGGCCTTGCCATGGGTGTTTGTGCTCAGGATGTTGTGTTCACCAGCGGCGGGACGGAAGCCGATAACACAGCAGTTTGGTCAGCTATTCAGGCAGGTTGCAAACACCTGCTGATTTCTTCGATGGATCATCCGGCTACTATATTGGCCGCCGAGAATTTTGGTGTTTCCTTTGACCTTATCCCGGCGGACCGGCAGGGCCGTACGGATATGGATTGGTTAGCCGAAAAGCTAAAGTCTTGGGATGAGAGTCTTGGCCGACCTTTTGTTTCCCTTGTTGCGGCAAATTCCGAAACGGGTGTGATACAGGACGTTGAAACGGCAACTGATCTCGTTCGAAACGCAGGGGGAGTGATACTTGTTGATGCGGTTCAGGCTTTTGGTAAAATCCAAATGACCTTTCTGCCGGATTATCTGGCTGTTTCCGCTCATAAAATTGGTGGGCCAAAAGGTGTTGGGGCGCTTTATGTGTCGCCGGACGCGCCTTTTACCCCGCTCCTTTCAGGTGGAGGGCAGGAACGCCGCCGCCGCTCCGGTACGCATAATGTTGCCGGAATTGCCGGATTTGGCGCGGCTTGTGAGACGCTAATCAATTTGGAACATACGCGAGAGCTACGCGATCTTTTAGAAGCAGAAATGAAACGAATGGAGCCGGATTTGGTGATATTCGGGGAGGGCGCAGACCGCCTTCCGAATACGAGCTTTTTTGCCGTCCCCGACGCCAGTTCCATGACCTTGATGATGGGTCTCGATTTGGAAGGTATTTCTGTTTCGACCGGAACGGCGTGTTCTTCCGGCAAAGTCGGAGAGAGCCGATCCATTAAAGCAATGGGTCGTTTAGACGAAGCTCCAAAAGGCGCCATCCGCGTCAGTTTTGGGGATAATGCGATATTGAACGAAGTCGAAGACTTCCTCCTGGCGTGGAGCAAGATACGCCGAAAGCCGCTTTCTTTTTCTACTCTCCCGCGCGACGTCGTGGAGGATCGGCCCGAAGAAAGCAGACAAAAGACAGCTGCGACCCAGATAGGTGCAACATGAGTGAACAAGTAAAAGTCAAAGACTCCATTGAACAATCCACTGTCGAAGGTGTGCGGTCTCTGGAAGCCGATAAGTATAAATACGGATTTGATTCCGATATTGAACAGGACTTTGCGCCGAAAGGGCTGGATGAAGACATCGTTCGGTTTATCTCTGCCAAAAAAGAAGAGCCTGAGTGGTTACTGGAGTGGCGTTTGGAAGCCTATCGTCGGTGGTTGACGTTAGACGAACCCGATTGGGCAATGATCAAATATCCGAAAATCGATTATCAAGACGCTTATTACTATGCGTCGCCAAAGAAAAAAGACGGGCCCAAATCACTCGACGAAGTCGATCCTGAAATTCTGGCGGTCTATGACAAACTCGGCATTTCTCTACGCGAGCAGGAAGTTTTGGCCGGAGTTGAAGGCGCGCCTAAAGTAGCCGTCGACGCTGTGTTTGATTCCGTATCCGTTGTCACGACTTTCAAAGAAGAACTTGCAAAAGAAGGTGTTATCTTTTGTTCTTTCTCCGAAGCGGTAAAAAACCATCCAGAGTTAGTGCGTAAATATATGGGATCCGTCGTTCCAATTACGGATAATTACTTTGCGACTCTTAATAATGCTGTCTTCTCCGATGGGAGTTTTGTTTACATTCCTCCGGGCGTTAGATGCCCGATGGAGCTTTCCACCTATTTCCGGATGAACGCGCAAGGTACGGGGCAATTTGAGCGAACGCTCATTATTGCGGATAAAGGTTCTTACGTCTCTTATCTCGAGGGCTGTACGGCGCCGATGCGGGACGAAAACCAGCTCCACGCCGCGATTGTTGAAATTGTTGTGCATGAAGACGCGGAAGTGAAATATTCCACCGTACAAAATTGGTGGCCGGGTGACAGCGAAGGCAAAGGCGGGGTCTATAACTTTGTGACCAAACGCGCTGATTGCCGGGGCGATAATTCCAAAGTCTCTTGGACACAGGTGGAAACCGGTTCTGCTGTGACTTGGAAATACCCAAGCTGTATCTTGCGCGGCGATAATTCCCAAGGTGAGTTTTATTCCATCGCGATTACCAATGGCTATCAACAGGCCGATACCGGCACCAAGATGATTCATCTGGGAAAAAACACGAAATCCCGCGTTATTTCCAAAGGCATCAGCGCCGGGAAGTCCAACTCGACTTACCGGGGTCTGGTCAGCGCTCATAAGAAAGCGACGAATGCGCGGAACTTTACGCAATGCGACTCACTGCTGATTGGCGATGAATGCGGGGCCCATACCGTGCCTTATGTTGAGAGCAATACACCGAGCGCCCAATTTGAGCATGAGGCAACAACGTCCAAGCTATCAGATGATCAGCTATTTTATTGCCGCCAGCGCGGCCTGTCCGAAGAGGAGGCTGTTGCCCTTTTGGTCAATGGCTTCTGCCGCGATGTGCTTCAAGAACTGCCTATGGAATTTGCCGTTGAAGCGCAGAAACTGGTCGCCATCAGTCTTGAGGGGAGCGTCGGATAATGACGGATGATGACAAAAACAAGCAAGGCTTAATGTGGCTCTTAATATTCGTGGCAGCCGTCGTTTTTCTAGCTGCGGCTATTTATATCGGCAAGAGCATAGGCTCTGCCACTAATCCGGATGTTGAAGTTCCTGTGGACAGCGCAGTTGACCCGCAGCCGGGCGATCTAGCTCCGCCCGATAAAACAGCCGAGCCAACAGAACCGGATGAAATCATTTCAGCTCAGAGAATGACTGTGCCCGGAATGGTATTGGGAATGTCGTCCGCCGAAGTTGAAAGTCTTTTGGAAGAGCGGTTCACACCGGAAACATCCGAAGGAAATCAGAGCTTTGATATGCGACTGACACCGCAAACAGCGAATGGATATAGCTTGATCGCCATGGCAGATAATTTGATGGATGATTCTGTGAAAGCGCAAGAAATCACGGCGATGTTCCGTCCGGGAGATCGCGACAATTTCGTTCTTTCCGAGTATGATGTCCGTGTTCAATGCCGCCGAGGATCAAATGCCGGAAATTGGCAAAAGCAGGCCTGTCCATAATGCGGTTGCTTCTCGGTATAACGGCCATGGTAACGCTGATCGCTTGTTCTCCTGATACGCCCAGCGCGCCCGAAGCTATCGTTGAGGCGCAAACGGCGGCAGTAATAGAACCAGCTGATGTCGCGCCGCCTGAAACTCCGATTGTGCCAGAGAAGCGGGCTTTGGAGGAGATTGACTTCACGGCTTACAGTCAGGATCTGGCGAAATATACTGGCTTGAAAGAAGGTCAGTCACGCATTGAGGCGATTGATCAGGTTCGCCTTTATTTTGCGCCGGAAAATGCTGACACAATCTTGCAAACCTCCTCAAACCGTTTTGAGCGTGAAGATGGATCCGTTCTGATTTATTCCGCAGAGGGGTTTGCCGATGACGCCATTAAAGGCGAAGAAATTTATCTGATTTTATCAGGGCCGAAAGGCAATCAAAAACTGACGGCTTATGGCTCTCGCATTAAATGCTGGCGCGGCGAAAACACAACAGAGTGGCAAACGGAAGCTTGCCCTTAATTAAGGACTGAACAATGGCTAAAAAGCCTCAAGCAACACGAAAATTTATCCAGCTCTCCGAAGGGGAGAAAACCTATGCCATGTCCCGCGCCGTGGTGCAGGGCGATTGGTGCTTTGTGTCCGGCACTGTCGGATATGACTATAATTCAGGTGAACTGCCTGAAAGCGCGGCGCAGCAGGCGCAGAATACGTTCGCCAATATCATGGCCGCGCTCAAAGCCGCTGAATTCGAACTCGGCCATACAATCCGGGTGCAGTACACAGTGTCGGACAGAAAATATGTCGAAGAAGTGCTCCCTGTTTTGCGCAAGCATTTCGGCGCTATTTTACCGGCGGCCACAATGGTGATCGCGCAAATGGTGGATGAGAGAATGAAAATTGAAATCGAAGTGACGTGTTATCGCGGAGCTTGAAAAATCCCATCCTGTCATAGGAGGAGGTTTTGCCTCCCTGTCATGACTGACGGTGAATTAAGAATTTGAACGAGAGAATATAATGTTAAAAATCAATAATTTATCTGCGACCGTTGATGACGGTCAGAAAACAATTTTAAAGGATCTGTCGCTGGAAATTCCGGCGGGGGAGGTTCATGCTATTATGGGGCCGAACGGCGCCGGCAAATCGACCTTATCCTATGTCCTGACAGGCCGTGACGGCTATGAGGCCACAAAAGGCACTGTCGAATTTGAAGGTGAAGACCTGCTTGATATGGACCCGGAAGAGCGCGCCGCGAAAGGTCTGTTCCTGTCGTTCCAATATCCGCTGGAAATTCCCGGCGTGCCGACCATGACGTTCCTAAAGACCGCGCTCAATGCCCAGCGCAAAGCGCGCGGCGAAGAAGAAATGAAAGCTCCGGAATTTCTGAAAAAGGCTAAGGCCTTGGCCGCAGAGCTGAAAATGAAGCCGGAGATGCTAAAACGTCCGCTCAATGTCGGGTTTTCCGGCGGCGAGAAGAAGCGTATGGAAATTTTCCAGATGATGATGCTGGAGCCGCGCTTTATCGTGATGGACGAAACCGATTCCGGTCTGGATGTTGACGCTATGCGTATCGTCGCCGACGGCGTGAACAAGCTTCGCTCCAAAGATCGCGGTATGCTCGTCATTACACATTACCAGCGTTTGCTTGACTATATCGTGCCGGACAAAGTTCATGTCCTCGCGGGCGGTAAAATTGCTGATACAGGCGATGCGGAATTTGCCAAGAAACTCGAAGTGGAAGGGTATGACGCCTATGCCGCTTGATCTCAAAACTCTCCCCCATCGCCGCCAGGAAGCGTGGAAATGGACGGATGTTCAGGCCAAGGTCAGTGAAGACCAAAACGGCCTGACCCGTACCGCCCTTCCGGAATTTGATGTTCCAGATGGCGTGAAACTCTCCGAAGGAGAAGGCCATAAAGGGACGGGCGCTATGGCAGAGCTGGCCGCGCAATTTGGTGGTCAGAGCTGGAATGTCTATGTCCCGGCAGGCACTCATCCTGCGAGCGATCTGGTCATTGACCGACTGGCGCAGGGCCATGCCCGTATCGCCATCATGGTCGATAAAGCTGCGAGCCTGACGATTACGGAAAATTACGAAGGCGCGGAAAACGGATTTTCAAATCTGGATTTGCAGATTCATTTGGCCGAAGGCGCAACGCTTCATCGCCGCGTCATTCACCGTGATCCCGAAAGCCATATCCGCGTTTCACACGCGCATATTGCGGCGGAGGCTAATACAAAGGTTACGCAACATTGTTTGTCCTTCGGAGGGGCGCTGAGCCGTTTGGAGACGCACCTGACCTGTGAAGGAGAGGGCGTAACCGCTGTGCTCAACGGCGCTTACCTGCTGCGCGATAATCGCCATACCGATATGACGACCTTTATCCGATTGAAACAGTCTGACAGCCATATTCGCCAAGCCATTAAAGGCGTGGTCACAGATAAAACACGCGGTGTATTCCAAGGCAAATTCCTTGTCGAACGCCCGGCGCAGCACACAGACGCGGCCATGCGCCATGATGCGCTCATGCTGTCTGACACATGTGAAGTGCGCGCCAAGCCGGAGCTGGAAATCTACGCCGATGATGTCGCTTGTGAACACGGCAATACAATCGGCGCCTTGGATGACAGCGCGCTGTTTTATATGCGCCAACGCGGTATTCCGCTCAAACAGGCGAGGGCGCTTCTGACCGAAGCCTTTGTCGCAGAGGCGTTTGACAGTCTGGCTGATGGAGTCCTGCGGGAATCTCTTAATGCCCAAATCCAAGAGTGGTTGGAGACAAATGCGTGACACTGGCTGTTACAGCCATAATTATTGTCGGACTCGGTCTGTTCCTCGCAGGCCGAATTTCCGAACGTAATAAGGGCCGGTCTAGAATCACAAGTTTTATGCGGATATTTGGCCTTACACTCGTGTTTTACGGCGCTCTCAAAATAGTCTTTGGAATTTAGATGTTTTCCGAAGGAAAAAATCGTGCGCGAATAATTAAATTTTTGGAAAATCAAAAATAGTGATAACGACTTCAAATCTTTCAATTTTGCTTTTTGGCTGTGCCGTGACGTTATTTATTGCGTCGCATCTTTCGAGACGAAGTGCAGGAAATAACTCAAAAATGCGAATTTTCATCAAGATTTTATCTGTCATCACATTAGCGCTTGCGGCTGTTTATTTCTACTGGCGGTTTATAAGATGATAGATTTTCAGACTTTCTTCTTATGGGGGGCGGTGAGTAGATGATCTCAATGGCAGACATTATTGCGGCTCTCATCGGGGCTAATCTTTATTTGGGCGGCCGCCTTTTGGCGGGGTATAAGGGCGATAAAGCTCTCTTTCGGTATCTGCGATTTGCCGGAATTCTCATTTTGCTATTCAGCGTCTTGAAAATCGCATTCGGGTATTTTTTATGAGTTTCAACATCAACACTATACGCGAACAATTTCCGGTGCTGTCCCGAGAGGTGAACGGTTATCCGCTGGCCTATCTCGATAACGCCGCCTCGGCGCAAAAGCCGCGGGCCGTAATTGACGCGCTGAGCCGCCAGATGGAAACATCCTATGCTAATGTGCATCGGGGCCTCCATACAATGGCGAATGAAACGACGGAAGGCTTTGAAGGGTCTAGGGGGAAAGTCGCAAAATTCCTCGGCGCGCCGTCACCGGAGAATATTGTCTTTACCAAAGGCGCGACAGAAGCCCTGAATTTGGCCGCTTACGGCCTGATGCACACCATCCAGCCCGGCGACGAAATTATTGTCACTCAGATGGAACATCACTCCAATATTGTGCCGTGGCATTTTATGCGGGAGCGATTGGGCGCGGTTCTTAAATTTGTGCCGGTTCTCGAAAATGGCACGCTCGATCTCGACGCGTTCAAGTCGATGCTATCGCCAAAAACTAAAATTGTTTCAGTGGTTTATATGTCCAACGTGCTTGGCACAGTGAACCCAGTTAAACAAATGGGCGAGTGGGCGCATGAGGCAGGCGCGACCTTTATCGTTGATGGCACCCAAGCTGCGGTTCATCGCAAAGTCGATGTCGTCGATATTGACGCCGATCTCTTCGCTATGACGGGGCATAAGCTTTACGGTCCGACCGGAGTCGGCGCCCTTTATGGTAAAACGGATATATTGGAGACAATGCAGCCCTTTAATGGCGGCGGCGAAATGATCGAAGACGTGTTCGAAGACCGCGTTACTTATAATGAACCGCCGCATAAATTCGAAGCCGGAACGCCGCCAATTCTGGAGGCAATCGCTCTCGGGGCGGCCATTGACTGGTTTACCCAATTTGATTTTGACGCCGTTCACAAACATGAAATGGCGGTGTATAATCATGCCTTAGAGGGTTTGCGAAAGATGAACTCTTTCAAACTACTCGGTGACGCGCCGGAAAAAGGGCCTGTTTTGGCCTTTAACCTTAAAGGGGCCCATGCCCATGATGTGGCGCAGATTCTGGATAAATACGGCGTCGCCGTACGGGCGGGTCAGCACTGTACCCAACCGCTTATGGAGCGATTCGATATTCATGGCTCTGTGCGGGCCTCCTTCGGCATTTACAATACAATAGACGAGGCGGACCGATTGATTGCAGGTCTGAACAAAGCAAGCCTCTTTTTATCTTAGTCGAAAATGACTATATAGGAGTCGATATGGAAAATATGACAGACAGACAGCGCGAGGCGGAAGCTTTGGCGAACTCTCAAATTCCCGGAATGACTTCCGAGAATGAGAAGGGAAGTGTGGCGGAAGCGCCTGCGACGGCCCAAAAACGCGACGTAATGGACGTCTCCGGTGCGCCGACGACTAAGCCGACAGATGCGGAAATTGCGACTATCACCCATGATGTTATAGAGCAGCTAAAGTCCGTTTATGACCCGGAAATTCCAACCGACATTTATGAGCTTGGCCTGATTTACAAGGTTGAGCTTGAAGATGATCGACTTTTAAACATCACAATGACGCTGACGGCGCCGGGCTGCCCTGTGGCCGGCGAGATGCCAATTTGGGTGCGCGATGCCTGCCTCTCCGTCGAAGGCGTGCGCGATGTCGATGTTCAGATGACGTTTGACCCGCCTTGGACGCCAAACCGAATGTCGGAAGAGGCCAAGTTAGAGTTAAATATGCTATGAATGCAGCGTCCCCATTTTATCCGGGGATGAAATGCAGCGGAGTTCCGAAATGACGTTTCATTTCGGCTGGAATTCGGAAGGTAAGAAATGAGCGCTACCACATTGAAATCAAACCGTACCCGCCGCCCGCGTCCAAAGCTTGTCACGCTGACGGACGCTGCGGCTGAACAAGTAAAATCTATTCTGGAGGAGCGGGAGCAAGGCTATCTTCGTGTTGGCGTAAAAAATGGCGGCTGCGCCGGCATGGAATATATGATGGACTATGTGCCGGAGATCGAAAAATTCGATGAAGTTGTGGAAGATAATGGCGTGACCATCGTCGTGGATTCTAAAGCCGTGCTGTTTATTCTTGGCTCTGTTATTGATTACGAAGTCGATATCCTGTCGGCTAAATTCACTTTTAAAAACCCAAACCAGACCGATGCCTGTGGATGCGGGGAAAGCGTAACAATTACGCCGGCGGCATTCTAAAAAATTTGCTACAGGTTTAGAGAGATAGGCTGATCGGGCATTAGCTTTATTTTAAATGCCTGACTGCTTTTTAAACAATTATTTAGGCACCAAAGTCAGCTCATTGCGGCTATGAGGATTTATAGATTCGCATGGAGGCTGTATGAACGCGCGATCCCTGACTATCCCGAAAAGCTGGAAAACTTTGAGCTTTGGAAGTCTCTTTTCTGCTGTCATTTATCCCCTTCTGGGTTTAGCGCTTTTGATAACGCTTATCGTGGTTGGAGCTTTGCTTCAGAGTCATGATATGGCGTGGTGGTATTTGCCGCTCGGCTTCGGCGTGGTGGCCTTGTCTATTTTTGTTTGTAACGCCGGTATTGGCCCGCTCCATCGAATAATGCAGCACAAAGCAGGGGAGTTGCGCGCCCCCGCACAAGTTCTGACTATGCTTAACCTCGTTATTGCCATGCAGGGAACTGTGCGCGAATGGGTTAATTACCATAGCCAACATCATAGTTTTGCGGACAAACCGGGGGATCCGCATAACCCGTTTGAGGGCAAATTTTGGGCTTGGATCGGCTGGATTTTATGGCGAGATGAAAATGATAATCGGCGTCCTATGGCTTTATGGCTCAGACAAAACTCAATCGTTGTCTGGATGGATAAATTTTACCATTCGATTTCCTTAGTCGTTCACTTGGCTATTCCAGCCGTCATTTACCTGATTGTTTGGTTGAGCGGCGGGTCACTTATTTTAACGGGTATATTACATGGCTGCGTTATTATTGGCCGGGCCATTCAATTTCACGCGACGACCTATGGTATCAACGTCTTGGGACACCTTAGAACGCCAAAATGGACGGACTACGCTATGGCGCTATTGACCGGAGGGGAAGCCTTTCACGATCACCATCACGATGAACCGCAATCTGCGCTGCATTTGCCGCGGAAAGGATTTTGGAATCGGGTCTTTGATTATAACGGAACAATATTGCTGGCTTTTGAAAAACTGGGCTGGGTGAGAGATTTGAAAATTGCTCCGAGATTTGCCTGATTAGGGCAGGGTAGAAAATTCAAAATGTAACCTTGACGTTACAACAAAAGATCTCTATTTGTAACCTTCACGTTACAAAGGAGGTCTCTCATGGCAAAAGCTGAAAATACAGAAAATCTATCTCGACAGAGGGCGTTGATCCTTATGTTTCTCGCTTCGACCTATCTCGTCTGGCAAGTTCCAAGCATGGATTGGATCGCAGATGCAAATTCAGAGTCGCGAAGTTGGGCCGATAACATTGCCAATGCGGGTCAAGTTTTATGGGCTCTTGGACTTCTTGTTTTAGTTATAAAAGGGAAGAGAATGTTTAAGCGCCTATCCGCTTCGGCGCAAGCTGTGTTGGAAGACGACCTTGTAATAGCGCACCGCTCCAAAGCTATTAAAATCGGCTATATTGTCCTTATGGGCGTCATTCTGTGCTTGTTTCTTTTGACCCGCTTCATGCCCATGACAGGGAGTGATATGTCGCGGCTCATCATGGCAATAGGCGTGGTAACACCTTTATACAGCTTTGCATTTTTGGAACTGCACGGTGCCTGATCATCCGGATCTTTCCAACTGTTTGACAAGTTACCGTAAAGCGGCGGGTCTTACGCAAAGCGACCTTGCAAGGATGGTCAGCGTGAGCCGGAAAACGATCAATACAGTTGAAAATGGGGTTTTCGTGCCGACGACGATATTATCATTGAAATTAGCGAAAGCCCTGAAAGTCAGCGTGGAAGATCTTTTCCAACTTCCAAATACCAGGGAATAGGGCGGTCTTCACACCTAAAAAAGCCCCGCATTTGCGGGGCTTTTCTTTTTTCATACAGCGTAAGAATTATGCTGCAGACTCCTGTTTTTTCTCTTCTTTTGGTTTACGTTCATTGAAATCTTTGAGCATCTCTTTCTCTTCGGACTTATCGAAGAGCTTTTTGGCTTTTGGAAAAAATTCGGCTTCTTCTTCATCTACATGATGAACAACCTTATCCGCCAATTTCTCAAATTTCTTAAGCCAGAGATCTTCAGATTGATCCATAATATCCAATTCGGAGATCATTTCATGCATCTCCTGATGCTCTTCGACAGCGTGGCGAGTTTCGTCTGTGCCGTCAGGATCCCGCATTAATTCTGAATAAAAAGCTTGTTCCTCGGCAGAAGCATGAGCTTCCAACTCGACTTTTAAATCCGTCCAAAGCTGGGCTCTGTTTTTTGACCCGTTCTGGGTTTTTTTAATATTCTCGATCAGATCGCGTTGCTTATCGTGATCTTTTTCAAGTCTTGTGTAAATTGTCATGTCTGCTCCTGTAAATACTGCTTGTCTTAGGAACGGGTAAACAGGGCCGGAGTTCCGAAAAGAGGGACTTTTAGGGGTTAAGCTTCAATATAGCCTTTTGACTCTGTCGCCGCGAGCATGGCTTCCTGAAGTTTCTCAAATGCGCGGCCTTCAATCTGGCGAATACGCTCCCGGCTCACATCATAAATTCCGGCAAGGTCTTCGAGAGTCATGGGCTCATCAGAAAGTTTACGTTTCATAATTATGTCGCGCTCCCGATCATTAAGGTCAGCCATTGCTTGGTGAAGAAGCTCCATGCGTTCATCATGTTCTTGCGAATGACCTAATTCCACTTCTTGGGAATCGGTTTCGTCCTGAAGCCATTCTTGCCATTCAGCCGTTCCGTCATCGCCGCCAATAGTTACATTCAACGAGGCATCCCCCCCACCGGACATACGGCGGTTCATGGAATGGACTTCATCTACTTTTACATTAAGCGTTGTTGCGATTTTCTCGACATGTTCAGGCGTCAGGTCCCCATCCTCAACCGCTTTCATTTCGCCTTTCAAGCGTCTGAGGTTGAAGAATAATTTTTTCTGCGCCGCAGTCGTCCCCATTTTAACGAGGGACCAAGACCGTAAAACATACTCTTGAATCGCCGCGCGTATCCACCACATCGCATAGGTTGAAAGACGAAAGCCTTTATCCGGATCGAATTTCTTAACAGCTTGCATTAGGCCGACATTTCCTTCGGAAATAACCTCACCGATAGGAAGGCCATACCCCCGATAGCCCATCGCAATTTTAGCCACCAGCCGTAGATGAGAGGTCACCATTTTCTCAGCCGCTTCTGTGTCGCCCCGCTCTGTCCAGCGTTTCGCCAGCATGAATTCTTCATCACGCTCGAGCATAGGAAATTTACGGATTTCTTGAAGATAGCTATTCAGACCCTGTTCTGGGGACAAAGCTGTCGAAAGACTCAGATTGCCAGTATAGCCCGTATCAGCTTTTGCCGCATCTGTGGTTTCTTTTCCGGCCGGTAATGTAGTTTTGGCATCAGCCATGGAGTCACTCCCAGTTAAATTGAGGGTTACATATAAGATACGCGAATAGCGTTTAAAGGTTCAGAGGAGATTTAATGGCCTGGCCCGACGACGTCAGCCACTCTCCAATCCCGAAAGCGCTGAGTAGAGATTTAACATATCGGCGGGCAGGTCGGCATCAAATGTCATCAACTCTTTTGTGAGCGGGTGTAAAAAGCCGAGATGTTTTGCGTGCAATGCCTGTCTTTTAAAGAGGAATATCGCTTCGCGGAGAACGGCTTCATCAGGCTTATTTGCTGTCAGGAAGCCGCGCTGGTTCCCATATAGGGGATCTCCCAAGAGCGGGACGTTTATAGCGGCCATGTGAACGCGAATCTGATGGGTCCGTCCGGTTTCTAATTGACAATCCAGCTGGCTAACCTTGGGTGTGCCAATGGCGGCGTGGGCTTTTTGGCCAAATCCTTTTACATATTTATAGTGCGTAATTGCATGGCGGCCATGCTCCGATATATTGATATCCCCCAGCGTTCCGCGCACGACGGCTTGTTTCTTCCGATCGGTTGCAGACCTGGCCAGGCGGCTCTCGACGGTTCCGGAGCGCGGCTTGGGGGCCCCTCTTACAAAACACGTATAAACCCGCTCAATTGTGTGTTTGGCAAATTGTTTTGAGAGATAACGATGCGCGCGATCGGTTTTGGCCACCACTAGGAGACCGGAGGTGTCTTTATCCAATCTGTGAACAATCCCCGGACGCATCACTCCGCCAATGCCGGAGAGCGTGTCTTTACAGTGGTACAGCAGAGCATTGACCAGCGTGGCGGAACGGGAGCCGGGAGCCGGATGCACTGTCATACCTGCGGGTTTATTGACGACGATGAGTTGATCATCCTCAAAAATGATATCAAGGGGAATGTCTTCTGGGGTAGGCGTGTCGTCAACCAGAGCCGGGACGAGCAGGGCGTATTCTTGCTCCGCTTTCACCTTATGGGTTCCGCTTGTTAAAATGTCGCCGTTCATTCTAACTTGTCCCGCTTGGAGAAGATCTTTGACACGAGAGCGGGATAGGCCTGTCCAATTACTTAGCCATTTATCCAGCCTTTCCCCCGCTACATCCGGGCTCGCCTCAAGCGATTGCCAACGGGGTTTATCAGAAGAAATAGGTGTAGGCCGATCAGTCATAAAAAGGGGTTTATACGCTTGTGGCTAATTCGCAACACTCCATTGGAATCCGGCAATATTGGACTTGCGTTAGATTCAAGCATTCGATAGCAATTAAATTAAATATCGGTCATCCGAACCGACATAATGTTCCAAGAAAAGGATCCGGGAAAAATGTTTAAGAAATCACTTCTTATCAGTGGCGCAACGCTTCTGGCCACGACAATTACCATGCCGGCTTATGCGCAGGTTGATGACGAAATTATCGTAACGGCGACAAAGCGAACACAAACCCTTCAAGAAACTCCTGTAGCGGTGACTGTGACCTCATCCGATACAATAGAGAAGGCTCAAATTCTTGATATTAAGGACCTTCAATCGGTTGTTCCAACTTTCCGGGTTTCCCAGTTGCAAAATACAGCCAACACGAATTTAAGTATTCGCGGCTTTGGCAATGGCGGCAATAACTATGGCGTAGAACCCGCTGTCGGTCTTTTTATCGATGGTGTTTATCGCTCCCGCGCGGCGGCACAAATTAGCGATCTTCCGGCTCTGGAGCGGGTCGAAGTTCTCTCTGGCCCTCAATCCACTCTCTTTGGTAAAAACGCGTCTGCCGGTGTTGTCAGCATTGTGACTGAAAAACCTCAATATGAAACCCAAGGCTATGTCGAGGGCGGATATGGAAATTACAATCAAAACTATTTCAAAGGATATATTACCGGCGGAGTGGCCGAGAATGTTGCGGTCAGTTTGGGCGGCGGGTATCAGAAACGGGACGGCTATTTCGAAAATCTCAATCCAGGGGGCGGAGATGAATTGAACGATATTGACCGTTTCAACCTTCGGGGCCAAATCCTATGGGAGCCGACGGACGAACTGTCTGTTCGTGTGATCGGCGATATGAGCGATATTTCAGAAAATTGCTGCGGAACAAGTGTAGGCATTGACGGGCCAAATAATTTGTTAGGCAATGGACTGACATCACGCGATCTCATTTTATCTTTGGGCGGCAACCAGCCATCTTCCGCGGATCCATTCTCTTACCAAACATATACAAACCAACCCACAAAGAACGATATTGAAAATAAAGGCGTTTCGGCTCAAATCGATTATGATTTGGGTTTCGCTTCCTTGACATCAATCACGGCCTTACGAAGAACCGATTCTACCTTTGTGAGTGATTCCGATTTCAACTCTTTGGACATTTTGGCGGATACAAACCAAGATGATGTTTTGGATACCTTCACCCAAGAACTCCGTTTGACGTCTACGGGTGACAACCGGATTGATTGGATGGTTGGTGGCTATTATTTTGACGAGACTATCGAGCAAGAATCCGGACTGATTTTTGGCGCTGATATTCGCCGTTATGCGGATGTACTTTCCGGTAATGCCTTGGCTCCAATTGAACAGGCCTTGGGGTTTGCTCCCAACACATTCTTTGGCGAAGGCACTCGAGTTATCGAATCCTCACGTCAGGAAGACAAAGCCTATTCTATTTTCGGTACTCTTGATTTCAATGTTACGGATCGTTTGACGCTTACGGCTGGAGGTAACTACACAAATGACAAAAAGAATGTCACCGGAAGTTCTGATAATAATGACGTTTTCAGTAACCTGGATTTCCAAGGCGCAGATGGCGTGCAAGTTGTCTCTTCAACAATTTTTCTGAACGGTCAGGCCCCCATTCCGGGCGTTCTTCCAAATGGAATACCTAGCTTTATGGCGGCTTTTGGTCTTGCCCCAACGCCGGCCAATATTGGTTTGGTTGCTTCGGGCGGCGCTGGAGCCGCGGCCCAGGCCGCTTTTGTGGGATATAATGCGGGTGTTCAAGGCTTCTCACAAGCCGCCGTTTCGAACCCTGCAACCAACCCTCTGGCGCCGTTATTTGCGCTTCAGACACAACCGCAATTTCTGACTTTTCCAAACTCTGTTGAAGACGGTCAGACAAAGGATGACAAATTTACCTACACGCTAAAAGCCGCTTATGAAGTGAGCAATAATTTTAATGTGTATGGGAGTTACGCAACTGGCTTTAAAGCGTCGTCATGGAATTTAACACGTGACTCACGTCCCTTCATACAGGACGCTGCCGCGCTTCAAGCCGCCGGACTTTTGCCAAATAATTATATTCCTGCGACAGGCCGCAATTTTGGAACGCGTTTCTCTGATCCAGAGACCGTTAAAGTGTATGAAATTGGTTTAAAGGCGAGATTTACAAAGGGA
The DNA here is from genome assembly GCA_913058335.1 of uncultured Hyphomonadaceae bacterium. Taxonomy (GTDB): domain Bacteria; phylum Pseudomonadota; class Alphaproteobacteria; order Caulobacterales; family Maricaulaceae; genus Litorimonas. Next base: position 15,487 of record CAJXPX010000016.1, on the reverse strand, counting down.
GCCTTTAATGTGGCTTTGTTTGATCAGACGGTTGATAATTTCCAGTCTACAATTTTCCAGGGAACTGGTTATGTTTTGGCCAATGCTGGACAGCAATCCACTCAAGGTATCGAGTTTGATTCAACTTTTACACCGTTTGAGCCTCTGACTTTGACATTTGCCGGTGTTATTCAGGATCCGAACTATGATTCATTTGTGAATGCACCTGTTGCAGTTGGCAGCGATATTGACCTTGCTGATGGTGTTGCAAATGGCAGTGGCGATCTCTCAGGTCAGAAACCGGCTGGTATCAGTGACGTTTCCTTGGCGGCATCAGCAACTTATACGCATGAGTTCGGAAATGGAATGTCCGCCTTTATCCGCGGAAACTACCAATATGAGGAAGAGGTTCAGATTGTAGATAATATTCCAGGACTGACACGCGAAACAAACCTCGTAAACGGATCTCTTGGCTTTGATTTCGGCAATGGTATGGATCTTCGCTTTTGGGCTCGTAACTTGTTTAATGATGAGTACTTTACCAGTGCCTTCCCCGGCGTTCTTCAAAATGGAACCGTCAACACCTATCCAAATCAACCTCGGACATACGGCGTCGCAGCGCGCTATAGCTTCTAAGGAAATAATTGGTTACAAAAAAGAACCGGGCCTTGGGCCCGGTTTTTTTATATTCAAAATTACCAATAAAGAGAGGTTTAGAATACTCTCTACACGAGCCAACTAAGCAAATAGAGCTTTCCGTCTTTTGTGTTCAGACGGTTTCGGATCGCGTCCCGATTCATGATTTCCGGGTTTATAGCGTCGGAGTGGTAATCACGATAGCGATGGGCGGCTTCTGCAAAACCTTCATGGGTCTGTGTTGCAGACGCAATCTGTTCGGCGATGTGAGGCACGCGGCGCCAAAGAACAGTTGCAATCGTTTCTGATTTCATAACGAGAGCGTTCGCTGCGTCCAGAACTGTTCCGTGATTTAGGTCCGTATCAGGATCAAGTCCAATATTTGCTATCCAAATATCGAAAGACCGAGACGCCTCAGGGCGCGAAGCGGGATCAGACACCGTTTTGCCGGAGTTCAAGTCATCTCCCTCTAACTCATTCACGTCTAGGTCTTCTGTCGTATCTGGATTATCAAATCCTCCCATCATATCGCGCCAGCGCCAAGGCGATTTTTCCTTAGGCTTTGCGCGTCCGAATAAGGGGGCGGGATCTGTCAGAGGTTTTACAAGGTCCGACTCCTGTGACGGCCCATTTTGAACTTCCACCTCTGGAAGCGGAATTGTCATATCGGCCTCTAAATCCAAAGGATCGAGTTCCAAATCATAAGAATGAGGAGAGGAGCCCGGTGTCGAGGGATTGTCTTCTTCAAGAGGACGGAGGTGTAATCTTTCGGTCGTTGGTTTCTTTAAAGTCGGGGACGTATCCTCTGAGTTAACGCTCGATTTCTTATTAGGTTTAGATTGAATAGTTTCAAGTCCTGACGATATGTCTTGGAGCCGTCTTATACGTTCTTCGATATCGATTAAAGTTTGTCTTGCTTTTTCCTGACTTGCAGAGACAGACTCCTCAGCCTGTCTAATAATCTCGCGTGTGGAGTTTTGGTTGTCACTCAAACCTGAATTGAGGTCTTGAAATTTCTCCGAGAGGAGGTCGCTCGCGGATTGAACTTCTGCGTGGAGCGCATCGGTTGCGTCGACGCTCTTACTTATAACGCCAAAGAGTTCGTCCTTCGCCGCGTCAGCGGACTCTGAAAGGGACGTCAAAAGAGGCAGACGAGCCTCAAGAGTACTGGAAAGGCGGGCGTTTTGTGATTGTAAATCTGAAACTTTTTGGGCAAGCGACTCAATATGACCTGTGAGCTTATCTGAAATAAGGGTAGTTTTTTCTTCAGTAGAAAAGAGTTTTTCAGTCAGAGACGTTAAGCGGGATTCTGAGTCTGAAATAAAGCTGTCAAAAGCGCGACTTCTATCTTCCAGTTTTTGGCCTGCTTCATTCAAACGGAGCGTCGTGCGATCCAGGGTTTCAGTTAAAGAGTGTTTTTGATTCTCTAGAGCCTTCTCCGTCTGTTGAAACTTTTCCTCTGCCAAATTTAGCATGGCCTCTAGCGAGGCGCGTTGTTCTTTCAAATTCTGCTCAAGAGTTTGATTTGCCGAGAGGAGAGATGAGGAGGCGTTATGTAAGGTTTTAGAATGAGTTTGGGCAATATCACGTGTGGTTTCAAACCGGGCGGTTAAGGCCGTTATATCTTCATCAAGACGGTTCATTTGCCCGCGAATAGCCCCGGCCAGATTTCTTGCCTGATCCGCTGATGACGGGTCCACCTGAAATAGCTTTTCACTGGCGTGAGAAAGTCTATCGGCTCTGGCGCTCACTTGACCTAATTTATAAACCACCAAGCACAACAACACTAAAACGAGGGCTGGAAAGAGAATTATGAGTCCGCTAATCGTCAGGCCAATCGGGGTGAAGAGACCCCCCACATTCGAAGGCTGCAGAAAGAGAAAAGCGGCGCTTAGCCCACTCCAGAGAACGGCAAGTAAAATTCCAATCCAAATAATCCAACGGCCTTTATTTTGATTGGTCTGCGGTGCAGGGATTGGGGCAGGGCGGTGAACAAAAGCCGGATAGGTTTCTTTGCCTTCTATGGAAGACGACAAAGACTCAGATGTGTCAGAGACGGTGTCTTCCCCGTCTGGATCAATACTCAGAATTTTTTTTGAAATGTCTGACACGCACACCTCTTTATTAAAATAGTCCGAACATCGTCTTAACGGAATATAGAGTGAAAAACTGTATCAGTTTCCCGTGTCAGGGGAAAGCGGCGAAGACCGATAGGCCCCAAGGTGAAAAATGGGGTGGGCTGTGCTCTCCGAAAAACAAAATAATTCTGCGCTTCGGCGTGAGGTGCTCGCTTGGCTACAATCAGGCTTGGCACACAAAGACGGGCGCCTTGCTCTCTTTGATGGCACAGGGCAGCGCGTCAGCGCGTCTATGCAAAGGGCCGCGATAACCCAGGGCTGGGCCAAGGGTTGGTTTGCTAACCCAATGCGCCCCGACTGGATGGTGTGCAGACTTACGCCGCTCGGACGACAGGTTTTGGCCGAAGCGCGTAAAGCGCAATAACGATGATCGACAGGGTTATAATCGTAAAGACGCTGTCGAGAACGGGACTCGCCTGAATTTGGAAGATAGACGGCGTTGGCAGGACAGAATTTTCGTAATTTACAAAAACGGCGGCAAAGGTGTTATTTGCGGCATGAACGCCAATAGCGGACTCCAGACCATCATCCATCCAGACCAATAAACACGCTGCAAAACCGAAAAAGAAGTATCCACTCATCACGATAGGCAAAATTCCGGCTTCGGCTCCAGACAAAGCTTCTGGATTAGCCAAGTGCATAGCCATGAAGAGAAGGCTGGTAATGATAAAGGCCACCCATTTGTTACGGGTTAGGTTTTCGACGGCCTGATTTAAATATCCTCGAAAAACAATTTCTTCTGTTGCCGATTGAAGAGGGATAAAGGCTAAAGAGATCGCCGCGTAAATAAAGAAGCGAGAGGCGTCAAAACTAAAGGTGAGCGGCGTAATCCCCAATACGTTCAGACCAAATGCCAGAACGCCCAAAATAATCCAAGTTACAGCAATGGCTTGAAAGGCCCGCGCGAAGCGAAATTTGGAAAAGGCTGTGTGTAGGGATAAAATTGTCCGCTTATGAATAAATTTCTGCCCGATATAAAGCATTCCAAGAGAAGCCGGAAAAGTTAATAGAATCAAGGCGTAAGACGTAGGACTTTGCGCAAGTAGCCGGTTGAGCACATCTGTACTCTCCGGCGAAGAAGCGAGTGGAGATAGGAGGTACAGGCAGAAAAAAGACGCGGCTATGGCAACTCCCCCCGCAATCCCGAAGCCTTTTGAATACTTGCTCTTGCTTGTCAGGGCGAGGAGTGAGAACAAAAGGCCAAACGCTGTGGCAATGAGAAACCCAAGAGTGGCCAGGCCAATCACAGCCATATTCACATTCTCAAAGGCGGCCGTCGAGGCGTCAATAAAGGCCTGCCCCAATTCGGGGTCAATCTCCTGAGCAATCGGGATGAGCGGGCTGGTCAGAAAAAGCTGTGCGGCTATCCAGCCTAAAATTGTCAGCCAGAACACAAATATCCAGCTCCACCAATTGGAGACACCGTTCAGGCGTGTGTTTTTGAAGTATTGCATGAGAGTCTCGAAAAAATAGCTGTTCCGAATCTTATATGCCGTTAAACTACCAAAATGACAAACGCTCCTTCAGAGATGGAAACGGAAATCGATTTCGACCACCTGAATCTCTACGTTCAAGGGGACATTGATTTGACCCGGGAAGTCTTTGGTCTCTTTAAACATCAAATAGAAATGTGGGGCCGGGCGCTCACGCCGGATGCGGAGGACGACACATGGGCATCCGTTGTCCATTCGCTCAAAGGCTCGGCTCGCGCCGTGGGGGCTATGGCTCTGGCACAAAGATGTGAACGGGCAGAAAGCTTGGTCGGTGAGCATAAAACCACAGGGGCGCGACTGGTTGCTGTCCAGGATATCGAATTTCGAATGTCCCGAACTTTGGCAGAGATACAGCGTTGGGAATACCGCCAAACTCTGAATGACATGCGGAAAAAATAGCTGAGGCGGAAAAGGTAGGTGAGGTCCGTGCGAAGTCTCTTTCATCTGCTGAATCTTTTTCAAAGGTTCGAATTCAGACAAACCTTGCCGGATTAAATCCGGAAATTGTCAAAAGCGCGTCATAGTTCGGACACGAATCAGGATAATATAGGAGCATCTGAAAAGGGGGTATCATGCAAAATAAACTCACTGGGTTTCTGGCAACACTCGCGGGAATAGGCGCCTTTGCTTTGGCCGGATGGGCTGGCTATTCGCTCTATCCAGAAAACGGAAAGGCCGGAAACGACCCGCAATCAAACGCAAATTCAGGGCCTGAAGGCATTGAGGTTCAAGCTGTAACAGACCGAAGCACGGGGCCAGAAGCAGAGGGTCGATCCGAAGACTCTGCGCCCGCTTTTTTTCGATATGTAAGATGGTATGCGGATGAAACGGCTAATGGCCGCTTAAATGCCTGTATGGAATTCAACCATGCGGTCGCAAAAGAACAAGAAGTCGAACTCCGCCCCTATATCGATATTGTCCCGGAGACATCGATAGCTTTGTCGGTTCGCGGAAAATCACTTTGTGTCGGCGGTCTATCCTTTGACACAGAATATAATCTGACCCTTAAAGAGGGATTGCCGTCCGATACGGCGGATCTTGTCCTTGGCGCCGATCAAAATGTGACGGTGTCTTTCGGGGATAAACCCGCCTTTGTCGGCTTTACGGATAATGGAATTATTCTGCCCAAAACCGAAACAGGCGGTCTTTCGATCGAAACGGTCAATGTGGACGCCCTCGACATCACTGTTGAAAGAGTCAATCACCGTATCCTCAGCCAAACAGAACCAAATGCCGGGTCTCAATCTCTGGAAGGGGAATATAGCTATGGCTATGAGGCTTGGGAGGAAAAGGTTGAGGTTTGGTCGGGCCAAATTGAAGTTGCGAGCGAGAAAAATATTAGCGCCAAAACAATATTTCCCCTGCAAGATATTACCAATGACCTGGATTACGGGGCGTATATTGTCACGGCCAAACGGGCAACGGATAAGGATAATGATAACCGCGTGGCGAAAGCTTGGCGCTGGATTATCTCAACGGATATGGCGCTGACAAGCTATAAAGGCGCCGACAAAATGCACCTTAATGTGCGGTCGTTGAAATCGGCTGAACTTGTCGGAAATGTCCGTCTTGATCTGATTGCTCGTAATAATGATTTATTGGGGTCTGTCGAGACAGGCCCGGACGGGCGAGCGTCATTTCCCTCCGCTTTGCTTCGCGGCGAAGGAAATATTGCCCCCAAAATGGTGCTGGCTTACGGCCCCAACAATGATTTCGCCATGTTGGATTTGTCACGCAGCCCACTGGATATGACAGCTTATGATGTGGAAGGCCGCACAGCGCAGAGCCCGATTGATATTTTCGCTTATACGGAACGCGGGGTCTATAGACCGGGGGAGACCGTTTATCTGACTGCGCTGCTGCGCGGAGAAAAAGGCGAGGCGCGGTTTGACCGCCCGGTCCAGCTAACGCTGACAAAACCGGATGGCGGTGTCGCGTTCGAGCAAACCTACCAAAATCAAGACCTGTCGGGCGCGCTTGCTGTGGATTACGAACTTCCCGCTGATGCGCCGCGCGGGGTCTGGACTATGGCGCTGTTGCCCGAAGGTATGGTCGCTGAAAAACGCGTCAGATTTGATGTTCAGGACTTCGTCCCTCAAAAACTAAAACTCGTCAGCAGCATAGCGGATGAACGCTTAACCGCTCGAACCAAAAGCACACTTAGTTTACAGGCTGATTTCTTATATGGAGCCCCGGGCGCGTCGCTTGAAGGCGAAGCTGAAGCCCGGGTTCAAATCGAGAATGATCCGTTTGAAAGTTATAAAGGGTTTAAATTCGGCGACACCCAAGAAACATTTGAAGAACGAATTGTCGAAATTGGGACGGGCGTTACAGACGAAAAGGGGCGTTTAAGCCTCCCGGTTGATCTGTCGGGGCAGGATATAAAATCCAGCTATCCCTTACGTTTGATGGTGACTTCCGGTGTGGCAGAGCCCGGGGGGCGTTTTGTACGTAAAACCCAATATCTACCGCTGCGAACTCAAGATAGCTATATCGGTTTCAAACCGGGGTTTGAGGGGGATTATGCGAGCCGCAATGCGCCTGTTAGCATTGATCTGATCAATGTTTCTTCCTCGGGCGAAGCTATTGACAGCGCGCTGAATTGGACACTTTACGAAGAAATTCACGATTTCCAGTGGTATCGTGAAAATGGCGAATGGAGATACCGCAAGGATGTGTCTGACATCGCCCTTTTTGATGGTGAAATTGAGATACAGGGCGAGCCTGCAAATTGGTCAAAACGTCTTCCGAGTGGTCAATACCGTTTAGAGGCTATCAGCCCTGACGGCTACAAAGCCGCCCTCAGATTTAATGTGGGATGGGCCAGACCGGGGAGCGGCGTTGATGCGCCCGACCGCATCGTTATGGGCAAAGTCGAAGACAAAGTCAGCTCCGGTCAAAGCGTGACGCTTTCAGTCCAGTCGCCCTATGCTGGAATCGGGGATCTTGTGATCGCCAATGAAGCTATTCAATCCGTTCAATCTGTTGTTCTGCCCGAAGGCGAGTCTGAGCTGACATTTACTTTCGATAAAAATTGGGGTGACAGCGTTTATGCTATGCTGACGCTCTATACGCCGGAAGCCAAAGACGGGAAGTCCATTCAACGCCGGGCCGCTGGAATGAGCTATATTGCCCTGGACCGCTCAGACCAGACTCTCTCTGTCACTTTCGAAACAGATGAAATCATTGAACCCCGCCAGACTTATGAAGTGGCTATGCAAGTCACGAATATTCCAAAAGGTGAGCAAGCCTGGATAAGTCTGGCCGCAGTTGATGAGGGCATATTGCAACTCACTCAATATGAAAGCCCAAAAGCGGACGAATATCTTTATGGTAAAAAAGCGTTCAGTCTCGATGTGCGCGATGATTATGCACGGCTCTTGAATCCCAATCTCGGTCTTGCAGCTATTCTTCCGCAGGGCGGAGATAGTCTTGGCGGCGCTGGATTGAGTGTCGTGCCGACCCAAACAGTGGCGTTGTATCAGGGGCCTGTCAAAGTGAAGAACGGCCAAACTCTCATCACTTTGGATATTCCTGATTTTCAGGGACAGCTCCGTCTTATGGCGACTGTCTGGTCAAAATCTGCCGTGGGAAGTGGCGATCAAGAGTTAACAGTGCGCGACCCTGTTCCATTAACAGTTGGTTTGCCGCGATTTCTTGCCCCGGGGGATAAAGGCATTGCGACAGTCAGTCTCGATAATTTGGACGGTTCTGTAGGGGACTATTCGCTTTCCTTTATATCAGACCTTACGACCAAAGACGCGACGACATTTAACCTCGCTAGAGACGAACGCCGGGACGTCTCGATACCTATTTCAACTAATGGTATTGGCATATCTGACTTTAACCTGAACGTTTCAGGGCCAGATAGTTATGCCCGCAGCAATATACGGCAAATCGAGACGCGCTCGCCCTATCGCCCGCAAGTTGTGAAACGTCTCACGGAACTTGCTCCCAACCAAAGTTATGCTCTTTCTTCTCTCAGTCTTGACGGGTTCATACCAGAAGCAACGAATCTGACCCTGTCGGTTTCCAACCTTCCGGGGCTGGACGTGCAAACCTATTTACAAGCCCTGTCCATCTATCCCTATGGTTGCACCGAACAAACAGTGAGTACGGCGATGCCGCTTCTTTTTGTCAATCAACTCGGCGGCATTCAGGGCCTAAGTGACGAACAAAGACGCGCGCGTATTGACTTAGCCATAAAACGCCTTGTCGCCCGTCAGGATGCACAAGGGGCATTTGGTCTCTGGCGCGTCAATGACGGCAATGCGTCTCCATGGTTGCAGGTTTATGTGACAGAGTTTCTGCTATTGGCGAAAGAAAATGGACAGTCAGTTCCGCAAGACGCTCTGGACCGGGCTTTATCCGCTATAAGTAAAATCTCAGAACCGGGCCGTTATACCAACCTGAATCTGAACTTTAATTATGGCTGGAATAATTCCGGAGGTCTGGAGCAGGATACGCGGCGGTTTGAACGCGCGGCCTACGCGCATTACGTCCTGGCTCTGGCGGACAAAGTTGACGTGCCGGATTTGCGCTACCTTGCAGATAATAATGCAAAGGACATCCGTTCTCCTTTGGCCTTGGCTTATCTGGGGTCAGCTTTGTCAAAAGTCGGCGATACAAGACGCGCCAATCAGGTTTTCAATTTGGCACAAGAACAACGCGGTAGGTCGAATAATCCGGACGATTATTATGCATCAGATTTAAGAAATGCTGCGGCTATGATTGCGGTCGCCCATGATTATATTCAGCCAGACTATAATTCTGACCTATTGAGCTTCGTCGCTGCGGCCGCCCAGGAGGCACAGTATTTAAATACGCAGGAACAGTCCTATCTGGTTCGTATGATCGCCTCATTAGGCGCGGGGCAAGGTAAGCTTTCCTTAAACGCGCGAGGGCTTGATCTAACCCAGTCGAATACATCTCAATCTGTTAATTTAGGCGGGCAGGGGATTTCTGAAAATCAGGTTATCGAAAACACGGGGGACGATCCTGTTTGGGTCTCTGCAACCCTATCCGGACTACCGGACAGAGATCCCGGCGCTATCTCTCAAGGTTATGCGATTGAGAAACAGATGTTCTCTATGTCAGGGCAAGCCATGAGCCAAAATCAGCTTGTTAAAGGGGAGCGGGCCATTATTCGCGTGATGATTAACCCGGAGCAGAAACGCTCTGCCATGATCGTTTTGGCGGATTTGCTGCCGGCGGGTGTTGAGATTGAGTCCATTCTTCTTCCTGACGAAGCCGGGGACACGGGGCCTTACCGCTTTTTGGGTGACCTGACTGATTTGGATATGGCAGAGATGCGGGATGACCGTATGGTTGCTTCAGAGCGCGTCAATCGCTGGGACGACGGTCGCATTACTGTCGCTTATGTCATTCGTGCCGTCACGCAAGGAGATTTCGTCTTTCCCGGCGCGGTAGCCGAAGATATGTACCGCCCGGAATTTAATGGCCGCACAGAAGCTAATCGGTTGGTCGTTCATGGCGCCGGGAGCAATTAATGCGCTTACGGGTGACATACCCCAAAAAAATATGGTTTGGCCTCGGAATGGCTTGGATCGGAATTTTCTGGATTATGGCCTTTCCTGTTGCGCCTGAGCAAATTCGTTCTGAAAATGCGACCACGCTTTATGATCATAATGATCAGGTCTTGGCGCGCTACTCGACAAATGACAACTATTGGCGTTTGGCCCCGACGCTGGATGAGATTGATCCAAATTTCATCCGCGCGTTACTCGCTATAGAAGATGCCCGCTTCTATTCTCATAGCGGGGTGGATATTCCAGCCATAGGGCGGGCGCTCAAAACCTGGCATCATTCGGGTCAGGCAAAATCCGGGGCGTCAACGATTACGATGCAACTTGTGCGTCAATACAAGCCCCGTCCTCGCGTGTTTAAATCCAAGGTCATCGAGAGCGTCGCCGCCCTTAAATATGAGATGGTTTTTTCCAAGCAAGATATTCTTGAGCAATATCTGACGCGGATTTCCTATGGCGGCAATATTCAAGGCATTGAAGCCGCCAGCTGGCGATACTTTGAAAAACCGCCGGGACAGCTCACTTGGGATGAAATCGCGTTGCTGATTGCTTTACCGCAAGCTCCGGAAGCTCGCCGCCCGGATAGGCACCCTGTAGCCGCAAAGGCCGGGCGCGATCGTATCCTAGAGAAGCTCGTTCGTGAGGGCGTTTTGACGAGCCTTATGGCTCAGGAAGCTATAGAGGTGCCCGTGCCGCAATTTGTTCACGATTTCCCATCGGATGCGGAAATAGGCGCGCCGATCCTTTCGGCCCGAAGCCGCGATATTCATAGCTTTATAGATCCGAAAATCCAGAAAACAGCCCATCGGATTTTGAAACAGTCATTGGAACAGCAAAACCGCGTCGTGAACGCCTCCATTTTGGTTGTCGAAAATAAAACCCGCAATGTTGTGGCGCAGGTCACAGCAGGCGCGCGCGATCATGACGGGGGCTGGCTTGATTTGACCCGCGCGATCCGCTCGCCGGGATCAACGCTTAAACCCTTTATCTATGGATTGGCGATGAGTGACGGGCGGGCGGGTATGAACAGCACAATCCGCGACGCCCCCACCCGGTTCGGAGCCTATCAGCCGGAAAATTTTAATCGCCGCTATCACGGGAAAGTCCGTTTGCAGGATGCTTTGAAACATTCCTTGAACGTACCTGCCGTTGCGGCCCTTGATCAGGTGGGGTCTGCCAGATTTGAGGCGCTCCTGACCTCGGCGGGCGCAATTCCCCGTCTTTCGAGACATCGTGAAGAAGATAGCGGTTTATCATTGGCTCTGGGCGGGGCCGGGATGACAGCTATAGATCTCGCCACGCTTTACACGGCCCTTGCCAATGACGGAGTTGCAAAACCGCTAAACTGGGAATTTGGGCAAAGCCAGACGGAAACGGGGGTGCAGATTTTGCCGCCGGAGACGACCGCAAAAATCACAAAAGTCCTCGCCGCAGCTACCCCGCCTCAAGGCCGTCTGCCGGGTCATTTATCACAAACCCGTTCTTCTATAGCTTACAAGACAGGCACGTCTTACGGAGCCCGCGATAGCTGGGCGGCGGGATACACCAAAGACCATACGATCGTGGTCTGGGTGGGCAGGCCGGACGGCGCCCCGCGTCCCGGACAGACAGGACGAGAGTCTGCCGCTCCGCTTTTATTCGATGTTTTCGATAGCTTATCAGATCGGACGGTCCGGCCTTTTGAGGTTGCCGATAACCGCGTCAGGGAAAGTAAGGCCTTTAAAACGGTTTTGGATGCGGGACCTCAGATATCTTTTCCGTCCAATGGAAGTGACGTGCTTGTCCAAAATCAACGCAGAGATTTAAGACTTCGCGCCCAGTCCTCCAAAGAGTTACGCTTTTATGTGGATGGAGAGATATTAGACGCGAAATACGGGTCTGCGACGTTTAAACCAAAATCCGCCGGGTTTTATACGTTGAAGGTTATTGACAGCGACGGACGGTCAAGCCTCTCGCGCTTTCGTGTTCTCCTCTCCGATAATCTCGCCCACGCGCCGCTTTAGAGCCACCAACTCCTCCGCAAACCAATCGTGCCTTTTGATCCACGCATTATTGCGCCAGCTTGGATGCGGCAAGGGCATCAAGCCCGGCCCGAAACTTGGCCATTTCCGGACGGTCTCAGTCAAGGTCCGTTCCATCATTGGCCCTAAATAGCGCTTCACAGCATACATACCGACGAGGAGTGTCAGCTCTACTTCAGGCAGGGCATGGGTCAAAGCTTTTTGCCAAAGCGGGGCGCATTCCTTTCGCGGAGGAAGATCGCCCCCCTTTTTGTCTTGTCCTGGAAAACAGAAACCCATTGGCGTAATTGCGAAAAAGTCGGGGTTATAAAAGGCGGTCTCGTCCACCCCGAGCCAGTCTCTCAGGCGTTTGCCCGAAGGATCATTAAATGGGACAGAACTGGCATGCGCGAGCGTTCCGGGGGCTTGGCTAATAATGCGAATTTTAGACTTTTGCGTCCCCCGAATTATCGGGTTAGGCGCGACGGGCAGAGGCGGAGTGGAATGCGCGCAAACTTCGCAGCGGCGAATTGTGTCGATTAAGGCGTCAGTATTTGGCGATAGAGGTAAATTATTTTGGCAAACTGATGTCATAGCTCTGGTATAACGCTTTAATATGTTATTGGTTGAGTGAAAATCCTGCTCAAGAATTTGAGGTTATATATGTCAGATAGTTTTTACGCCGATTTAGAAAAAGAACTCGACTCTATTAAAGAGGAGGGACTTTGGAAAAGCGAGCGCTTGATTACGAGCGATCAGTCTTCTGATATTGGCATCCGTCAAAACGGCGAAGAAAAAGAAGTCCTGAATTTCTGCGCCAATAATTATCTGGGCCTTGCCAATCATCCGGACCTTATCAAAGCGTCTCAGAAGGCGACGCAGGACCACGGCTTCGGGATGGCGTCTGTGCGTTTTATTTGCGGAACGCAAGCGCAGCATCGTGAGCTTGAGAAATCAATAGCTGACTGGCTCGGTTTTGAAGATAGCATACTTTACGCGGCTTGCTTCGACGCGAATGGCGGCTTGTTCGAGCCTTTGCTTGGCCCGGACGACGCCATTATTTCCGACACACTTAACCATGCCTCGATCATTGACGGTATCCGCCTCTGCAAAGCGATGCGCTATCGCTTCAAAACCTCTGACATGAACGATTTACGCGAGAAACTTAAAGCCGCAAAATCTGATGGCGCACAGAACATCCTGATTGCGACGGATGGCGTTTTCTCTATGGACGGCACCATCGCCAAGCTGGACGAGATTGTGGCGCTCAAAAAAGAATTTGGCGCTCTACTTATGGTCGATGACTGTCACGCCACCGGATTTTTGGGCAAGAGCGGTCGAGGGTCGGCAGAGTTTCGCGGCGTAGAAGGCGGCGTCGATATTCTCACTGGTACGCTAGGCAAAGCGCTCGGCGGCGCGATGGGCGGCTTTACTTGCGCGAAGCAATCTGTCGTGGATATGCTGCGCCAACGCTCGCGGCCCTATCTCTTCTCTAACTCTCTTGCGCCTGGTCTGGTCGGAGCGAGCCTGAAAGCGATTGAACTGGCCAAGCAGGGAAATGATCTGCGGAAGCAACTCAAAGCCAATTCAGAGCAATTTCGCAAAGGCATGACAGAGGCCGGCTTTACACTTCCAGATGGAGAGCACCCGATTATTCCTGTTATGCTGGGCGACGCCAATATCGCACAGGACATGGCGGCGAAACTTTTGGATGAAGGTATTTATGTTATCGGCTTTTTCTTCCCTGTCGTGCCCAAAGGGCAAGCCCGAATTAGAACACAGATGAGCGCCGCGCACACGCCGGAGCAAATTGACCGCACCATTGCGGCCTTCATCAAAGTCGGCAAAGAGCTAGGAGTGATTTAATGGCTGATAAGCTTCCCAAAGCCATGAAGGCCCTTGTCAAAGCCAAGCCTGAGAAGGGCCTCTGGATAGAAGACGTGCCTGTGCCTGAGATTACGCCAAATGAAGTTCTTATCAAAATCGAGCGTACGGCGATTTGTGGAACAGATATGCATATTTATGGCTGGGATGAATGGGCGCAAAAAAACGTACCTGTTCCTATGGTGATTGGCCATGAATATGGTGGCCATGTTGTTGCCATTGGCTCAACAGTCACCCGTGTAAAAGTGGGCGACCGCGTGAGCGGAGAAGGTCATGTGGTGGGGCGAAAGTCTAGAAATGCCCGGGCAGGGCGGTTCCATCTCGACCCGGACACGAAAGGAATTGGAGTTAATTTGCCCGGGGCGTTTGCCGAATATCTGGCACTCCCTGAATTTAATGTCATTCCTCTCGGCAATGATTTTCCTCTAGAGATCGCCTCTATTCTTGATCCCCTCGGCAATGCCGTCCATACAACTTTGGCTTTTGATTTGGTGGGCGAAGATGTTCTGATTACAGGCGCAGGCCCTATCGGCATTATGGCCGCCGCTGTGGCAGAGCGCGCAGGCGCTAGACGTATCGTGCTGACCGACATCAATGATTGGCGTCTTGAGTTTGCTAAAACGCTGACGACTCGAACTCGCATGGTCAACACAATGAACGAAGATTTAAAAAAGGTCATGGACGAGATCGGCTTGGATGAAGGCTTTGATGTCGGTTTGGAAATGAGCGGCGCACAGCCTGCCTTTAATCAGATGCTGGATTGCATGTTGATGGGTGGAAACATCGCCATGCTTGGTATTCCGGCCAAGCCTTATCCAGTCGATTTTGGCAAAATCGTCGGTAAAGCGCTGACCCTGCGCGGTATTTATGGGCGCCAGATGTACGAGACGTGGTATAAAATGCTGGCCTTGATTGATGGCGGCTTGGATATGAGCCCGCTTATCACGCATCGTTTCGCGGCAACGGATTTTCAAAAGGCTTTTGACCTAATGGAAACCGGAAAAACAGGAAAGGTCATTTTGGATTGGACGAAGGTGTGACAGAGGACCACCTTCCGTTAGAAGGGTATCACGAACTCACCGAAGAGCAGATGCGGCAACGCGCTGAGGCAGTGCTGAACCGGCTTTCGTCGCGCCGAACTATACGGGACTTTTCCGACGAACCAGTTTCGAAAGAAATCATTGAAACCTGCCTCAAAGCCGCCGGGACGGCCCCGAGCGGGGCTAATCACCAACCTTGGCATTTTGTCGCGATTTCCGATGCTGAGATAAAGCGGAAAATCCGTATTGCCGCAGAATCGGAGGAGGCAGAGTTTTACGGAGGGCGCGCTCCGGCGGAATGGCTTGACGCTCTTGCCCCGCTGGGAACAAATCAAAGCAAGCCCTTTCTCGAAACGGCGCCTTGGCTAATTGCTGTATTCGCACAACGGCGCGGGGGCGAAATTATTGGCCAGAACAAGAAGAATTACTATGTGACCGAATCCGTCGGGTTAGCTACCGGACTACTTATTACGGCTTTACATTCGGCAGGGCTTGGAACCCTGACGCATACGCCTGCTCCAATGGGGTTTTTAAGAGAAATTTGCGAACGGCCGAATAGTGAAAAACCATTTCTTCTAATGGTGGTCGGTCACCCAGCAGAAACCGCGACAGTTCCAAAACACGCCCTTGTTAAAAAGACCTTGGACGAAATCTCGACTTTTATAATTTGAGCAAACAGAAAAATTTGAAGCGCACCAGCCTTATCAGCCATTTAGATCCCCGCTTATTGATTTTAAAAGCCCAACTTTCTCAATCCCTTATAAAATAAAT
>CAJXPX010000015.1 GCA_913058335.1 uncultured Hyphomonadaceae bacterium | reverse complement strand
GCGCCAGAGTCCACAAAATAGAACCGACGGCGGGTTTACCATAGCACTCCACGCCATGACCCCGTGCCCAGCCTGCTCCCAACTTTTACCGACTGTACCAACTCTTTGCCGAGAAACCGGACCGGCCCGACAATAAGGTCTTCCGATACGACCCCAAAATACCGGCTGTCCCAACTGGTCTGCACATCTAGAGAGACAAGGAAGACTTCGTCTGCGTTCAATGTGTAGCAGCCCGATATGACCGGCATTGCGCGTCCCAAACCATCCTGCCCGTGGGCGGAGATATCAGGACGGTTTGGGACACGCACCGACAAACCGTCATGACAGACCCGCTCCCCTCCAATCGCCCAAACAGTTTTGATAAGGGGCACATGCTCAGGCAAATACCCCCGATCAGCGGCCAGCTTTCGCGCCTCTGCTGGCGCAAAGGCTGCGACGAGATCATCACGTTTTAGGGGGCGTTTGGACTCTACTGCATACCACCCGATGGGAGCGCTGGTCGTCTTGTTGTAAATCAGTTTTGGCGCAGGCGGTGAGATTATTTGCCAAAGACTCGCCGCGCAAAAAGCAGTGACAGCGGCGGCTGGAATGAAGCGCATCAACATAGATATGCCTCGGTCAAACTTGTCAGAAATTGAGCCTCTTTCTGTCCTGTCAGCAGCCTGTGATGAAGCTCACGCCATAGTGTTTTCGGCACATTTTCGAGCGCGGGCTGACATTGTTTCAACGTGTCCAAGCACTGTAATGCGCGCTTTGTTTTCGTTTTTCCGCGCGTATGCAGCAGCAAATTTGCACCCGGCATTACCCCTTGAACTTGTGTAAATGCACCAGTATTGACTGCCTCGCAAACCACCAATGACCAGTCTTGCGTGCCATATTTATCGCCGCGCCATCTCTCATATCCGAAGACTTGTCCGGCACTAAAAACGGCCAGTTTGCGATGCCAGCCGCGCCGAATTTCGATGTCTGGTAAGCCAAAAACCAGTCGGTTATTCTGGCGGTTTTTGCGATAAGAAATAATGACGGCAGTCGCCGGAACATCGGCTGACCTAGTCATCTTCATCGCTGTCATTATCATTGGTATGCCCGCTTCCGGCGTCGCGCGTGCGTGACCAGGCATCGAGATCATCACGGTGATAAATGACCTTGCCGCCATGCTTGCGGTAGGACGGCCCTTCGCCGCGCCAACGCATATTATTGATCGTTCGCTCTTCAAGCCGAAGATAAGCCGCCGCCTCTGCGGCGAGTAAATAAGGGCTGGGCTGTGCATTCTCCATCACTAAACTCCTATGCAACCGGGCTTGCGTGCCGCAGGGTTCCGAGCGGAACGCGAGACGAATCGAGCCAGAAATTCAGGCCGGAGGGAAGACACGCAATCGCGACGTTGCGATTCCGTGACGTAGAATTTTACGATTATTAAAGGACTTTTTGGGCGAGCAAGTGGCGGTAATCTCCCGCAACAAATGCCTCGCCTTTGGCAATAGCGCGCTTGGCTTGGGCTTTCAAGGCCCGATCATTTGCACCCCAATCTGTTGCCATTCTGGCTTTGCCAACAATCATTTCCGCAACATCTTCAAGGCTGCCTTTCGGACGGTCAAACCCATGCCATATGTCATAGGCATTGAGCGCATTTGATAGTGGGCGCGTATTTCTACGTCGTCCGATTAAAGACAATTTTCCGCCAGCCGAGCGGTGCAGCGCGAGGAGTTGAGCAGCCGTATCAAGTCTGCGCTGCATGTGGTCGGCGCCATCAAAGCGTATATCGACTTCCGCTTGATCGCCGACAGGCGCGCGTTTAATTGAATATAATTGTATCCAGAAACGGCGACCATTCAGCAAGATATGACGCGCGCCATCCACGGTTTCGAGAAGCACGCGGCGGGTTTTCAGTGCCGATAAGACGATTGTATCAGACGGGCCATCATCAACATCTGAACTCGTTCCTAGCGGTGTCAGTTTCACTCTAAGCGCGCCTGCCAGCAAATCGGGACGCCAAAATACATTGGCCTTATCTGCCGTCAAATACGGGTCGGCATAGGTTAAAAGCCCCCATTCTTCGGCACCCAAATAACGGCGCGGCGCACGTAAAAGCCGCGCCCCGCCGTAAAGCGGAATAGTCGCGGGCATGGCATGGGCATGTGCGCGATAGTCAGCACGATAGGAAGGATTGCGCCGCAATCCTTCCCACGCCC
This sequence comes from uncultured Hyphomonadaceae bacterium, assembly GCA_913058335.1. Classification (GTDB taxonomy): domain Bacteria; phylum Pseudomonadota; class Alphaproteobacteria; order Caulobacterales; family Maricaulaceae; genus Litorimonas. Next base: position 85,597 of record CAJXPX010000015.1, on the reverse strand, counting down.
ATGCTGCATTCGGCATACGCCGCGCAGCAGAAATCAGCCCATCTTCCCGCATCAGCCCGTTTGTCCATAGTTTTCAACACCTTATCGTATCAGAGAAGTATTGGAACTTAATTAAACCCTGACGCGAAAAACCTCACCCGGCGCTGGACGCCGAATGAGGCTCTTTTTGAGCGGTGTGGGCCTAGTCCTTCGGGTTCCAAAGGATGGCAAACTCTTCCGGCTCACCGCCTGCGGCCTGTCCGAGATTGGCGTAAACTTTACGCGGGCCGATCATCGGGGACGCCAGTGTGAGCGAGATATAGTCTTTGCCGCTGGCTTTTCCGGTGCGTGTCCAGCCGCCGCCGATCTCGCCGCCATCTGCGGAATAAACCCGGAAGTCAGGCTGTTTCTCGGTTTCTTTGGCATCATTGGTCACGATGCGGATGCGGGTATTGAGGCCCATAGCGAGGATGCCCTCGAAGTTTCCGTTTTCACCTTGTGTTACATATCCAAGTGCTTGTGCCATTGTTTCAGTCTCCATTTATTTTGCCGCCGGGAGCCAATCTCCCGGCTGACGCCGCCCGCAAAAGCGAGGCCGGGCGCGTCTCAACCCGAAGGGGCGCAGCGAAGCGGAGCACATAGAAGCTGACTTTTTTTGTTGCGCGAGGAGCCGCGATAGCGGCGGGGAAAAAAAGTCAGCTGGCATGTTTTAAGGCGCGGCTGGTTTCGCTTAGGGCTTAAAGCGTTCAGTCCGGGGATTGGCTCTTGGCGCAGATGATGAGGTGGAGACGTGTGACGGTGGCCCTGCGTTTTGGCCTGACACAGTGTGAGAAAAGTGATGGCTTCGCGCTCTAGGCTTTGTGGGCCTCTCGCACTCATATGCCTTTTCAATGTGCAGCGCAGAGAGACAGTTTGACTGCTTTTATTTCTAAATTGGCTGCGTGTTCTTTTCGGCAAGCAATGCGCCTGCAAGCCTGTGGCAAAGACCATCCCTCGCGCAACCGTGCTTCGTCTCGGGCCTCTGACATTTTTGCTAATCTGGGACAGGCCGCGCGGATGTGCCGATTAGGTGTCGTTCAACATCGCCGAAGGCTTGACTTCAAACGCTTTGGAAATCGCCTCTACGGCATCCAGTGTCGGTGAGGTTTCCCCGCGTTCGATCATACCAATATAATTACGCGTCAATCCGCTACGCTCACCGACTTCTTCCTGGCTCCAACCAAGTTCGGCGCGGCGCTTGCGCAGATGTCTCGCAAAGATCGCTTTTAATTCCATCCTGTAAGGACTGGACGGGATGGCCGTTTACGCGCTACCAAGTATAGTTGGTATTCGTCGCAGGGGCGCGCGAATTGTGCTATAAAGAGTAAAACAGGTCTGTAGCGTATGGCGAGCACCTATATTGATGGCTCACTTTTGAAGGTCTTTCTGACCTCTACGGGTTATATTGCGCTCTGCTCGAATCAATTGGGCGACGCCGATGAGGCAGTATTGTTTGGCTCGAACGGCAAAATTCCGCCGCGTCCCGTCAGCGATCTCATACAAAATATGCTGTCCGATATGCGCGCCGCGCCGCAGGCAGGCGATGCCTCTGACCTTCGGCATCTCGAAACCGAATTAAAGTCCAGCCTATCCCATGTCCAAGACGTGCTGAAACAGACCTAAACGCATTCAGATGGCCCGCCAAAAAAGCACCGCCGCGCCTGTTAAGGCGCGGCGGTCTGTCGCCAAGGCCGATGGCAACGGCCAAGGCTGGGGCAAGCCTCGGAGACTTCGCAGGAAGGCCCACCCCGATTTTTCGCGGTTCTAGGCCGCTTTCTGGTTCGGCGTTTTGTCCATTATTTTGGCTGCTCGCTCGCCCGCCGCGCTGGGCGGGCAAGTTGCTCGGTCAAGATAGTGGCTGGCGGGCACTTGCATCCAGCGAGGCCGCCAATCGGGCCGCGCCTTGTCTGCGCTGACCCCATGCCCCGCCATACGATTGCGGATGATGTCTTTTTGCACCTTGCCCGTATCGGTCAGCGCCCCGTCTGCGCAAGACTTGCCCGCAATGTCTTTGACCATTGCATTGATGACGCGCTTGTCGCGTAAGATGTCAAAGAAAGCATCATCAGGCTCCCATAGCTTGCCCATATCGACTGGCACGGCATAGGTAACAGCTTCTATAAGGTCAGTGCCCGCCGCAAGGCTTGCTGCCATGGCGAGGGTCATCACGCGCATGACTTGCGCATCCTCCATATCCAACAACTGCGCAAAGATTTGTGTGATGCTCCCGTCTGCAAGTTTTTTGGACGGGCTATAGGGGCTGTCAAAAGGCGTCAGACCTAAAAGGTCAAAGACGTCATCGCGCTCGGTTTCAAAACGCTTGGCCCCTTGGCTTGCCGCCACGCTCTCGGTCATGCTTTCTTTGCGGGAGGTCGTTTTCTGCGGTGCGACCTGCCACAAATCAGAGCCGACCAGCATATGAGCCACAGTGAGCCGCAAGGCCACGCTCGGATGGTCGAGCAGACAGGCGCGAATAGCGGCGTGGCGATGCAAGGCGACATAATCGCAAAGCGGGCCTGACATTTCGGGTTTATCCGTTTTGGCGGGCGCGTCTGCCGCGCCGCCTATTTTCAGGATGGCGTCAATCTTCTTGATGTCGGCATTAGACAGATAGCCAATATGGGGCGTGACGCTTCCGTCATGTCCTACGCTCAAGAATATCTTGCCACCTTGCTCCATTGTCCGCTTGCCATGCTCCCAAGTGGTGAAGTGCTCGCCGCGTTCCATAACGACAATTTCGTTCCACCCTTCGGCTGTCCATTCGCTCACGGCTGTCGCAATGGCTTTGTTCTGATGCGTCCAGAACAGGTCGGGGTCTTGGAAATAAGCGCTATCCCCGAAAAGGTCGGTGATAATCGTGCCTTCAAATTTGTCCAACTCAAACAACGCCACATCGGTTTTAATCCGCGCCCCGCCTGTCAGCCATGCTTTGAGCTGTTCGCCTTGGGGCGCGTAATCGTCAGAGTGGTAGATGTCGAGCCATGCCTTTTGCTGGTCAGGCGTGGCAAGGGTCAGCGCTTGCAATGTGTGGCCCTGAATATCCTCGGCCTCGAACAGCGCCAGCAGTTCGGGCAAGAGATTGGCCAGCGCCAGAACGCGCTTTACGTCCAGTTCCTTGATGCCGAATGTCTGCGCAATCGCGGCGGCGTCCTTGCCGCTATCAGCAAGTCCCTTATAGGCGGCAAAGCGTTCCAGCTGGGTCACGGGAAGCCGCGCGACATTTTCCAAAAGCGAGGCTTCGCGGGCGGCTTTGGTGTCGCCGCTCTGCATAATTAAGCACGGCGCGGCTTGCGGCTGGCCTGTTTCCTCGGCTTTCTTTTTGAGTGCAAACAGGCGGCGGCGTCCGGCAATCACACCATAGCCTTTGCCTTCCTTGCGCACGAGCAAGGATTGGTGAACGCCGCTTTCAAAAATGCTCGGATAGATGTCGTCAATATCGGGCGCGTCCTTGCCATGCCGCATATTCAGTTTGCTGACATGCAAGTCAGTCACGGGCAGGAATTTTACGTCCCGTTTCGGTTTTGGCGCGGGCTTCGGTTTACGGGTCGCGCTTTTCTTTTTTGTGGCGGGCCTCGTTTTCGTTTCGGTGCTCATGATTAAGTCTCCTTGGTTGATTGAGCGATAAGGTCACACAGGTCGATTTGCGCACGGCCGACCTCATCAAAAAGGCCGTGGTCACATTGCTTTTGCGGGGTGTGGGGCCCACGCTTCGGGGTCATGGGCTGGGATGCCATGACCGCTAAGCGATCTCGCATGGTTATCGGGGCCACCCCGTCAATCAGGGTCTGGTTGCCGACTTCGGTGGTTTCCGTCTCGCGGCTCATGCTGCTGTCTGCACGTCCGCGCCGCAAAGCACGGCGCAAAGCCGCGCCCGCTCGGCTTTGGCGGCGGTGATGGCTTCTGGGAGCAACTCATTGGCGACCTCGGCCAGATAGGCGTTGTCGCTGTCAGGATAGTTGGCTTCTATGCCCCAAAGGCTGGCGGCGTGGTCGTCAATCGCAATCCCGTCAAAACGAACTGATATGACAACCCCGCAAAAGAACCATTCGTCCTTGCGCCATGACTCCATGACGGCCTCGGCGCGAGCTTGGGCGGCATCAAAACGGTCACGCCAGCCATCTCCCGCACCGATAAATCCTGCCGCATCTTTATAGAGTGAAGGCCAGAATCCGTCTTGGCGTTCGTCGGGGGCGTCCCCGCAATCGTCGCGCACAATACGGGCGGTAAAGATAAAGCCGTGGGCTTTGCATGTGATGGTGTCACCCTCGCACACAAATGGCCCAAATTTTTCCGTGAACGTCATATCGCTCACCGTGCCCAAAAGACGTGGACTTGCTGAAAGCCCGTCTCAATCGTGAACACGTCCCCGCCCATTTCCATGTCATGGGCCATCGCGGCGTAGTCGATATAATTGGCGAGGCTTTCGGGAATCTGCGTCCCTGTTTGCTCGGTCAGGTCGCGGGCGTAATCTTCAAGGCTTTCAAATTCGCCGCAATACTCCTCTAGCGCTGCTTTGGCGTCCTCAAGGTCGCCGCCGTAATGCGCCAGCAGCTTCCCGCCTAGTGTCTCGTGCTCGGTGATAAATTCGGCGAGCGCGGCAATGGTTTCAAAACTCGTCCATTCGCTAATGGGCGCACCGTCAAAACCTTCATAATCATGTATCGCCCATTCTTCGGCGCCGCGTTCTGGCGATGCGGCCAGCATGGCGCGGGTCTCGTCCCAAATATGGGCCTCGCCAAGGCTGGCATCTATCCAGCGGCCATGAAGATGACCCGAATTATAGGCGGCCAAACAAGCCACATAAATTCTAATCTCGCTCGATGTCGGGAGTGCGTTAGCTGTTCCAAGGGGTGGGTTGGTTGCGGTCATGTCAAAAGTCTCCAGTTGCCTTCCGCCCTGCCATTGTTTCCCCCGGACAGGCGGGGGTGGGCGGCAAGAAGGCGCTCCGGCATCGGGCATCAGGGCCAAGGCAGCTTGCTGCCGCTGGGCAAGGGTTTTGGTAGGACGCCGCAGGCGAACTAAACGCACGCAAACCCAAAGCCCTTGCGCATGGACCGCCCGGTGCAAGAGTGCCTGACGCCCACCGCCGTCTGTTCGAGGGAAACGCCTATAATGCCGCCCGCGCGGCAGCGCGGCGTCCGCTGGTTCAAATGAAGTCTGGGGATTGAGAAGGAGTTTTGACGCGGCAGAAAATTGGTGAGGATGTTTGTGATGAGCCCGGACTTAAAACGAGATATTCAGCGCCTTCAAACAGAGCACGCTATAGATGACAGCCTAGTCGAGTCGCTGCTTACCTCGACGGCTCAGGCCAATGTGCATCTTAATTTCTGGACACGGACTATGTGGATCGTAAACGGAGGCCTAATCGGAACGCTCGCGCCAATCTTTGGATTTTCCGCGCGTTACTTTATTCATAACGGGCCGCTATGGGTGTTAGCGATTTCAGTTATTGCACTGTGCGGCGTTATGTGGGCCATTGGCGTAATACAGCGCCAAAGGCAGGCTAGACGCGCCATTGTTGAAACAGCGCAAAAGCATGGATTGTTGTGACTCTGTGCGTTTTTCGCGTGGCAGTTCATCACACAAAACAGATAAATCTGGACGCGCGCCAGCCGAAGCGTAGCTGAGGGTAGGATGAAAGCCCGAAGGGCCGAGACTTGGCGAAGGCAAGGCTCGGTTCACGCGAGCCCGGTTGCGGCGGGAGCCGCAAGGCGCCCTACACCTAAAACTAGAAATTCTGTTGGCAAAGAGAACCAAGATATTGCAATAATTGGAAAATTTCGAATCTGAGGAGCGCGCAATATGTGCGAATAAATGATGAAGCTAGATTCCCTGCGACTGTCTAATTTCCGGTGTTTTGGCCCGGAGCCTCAAGAAATTACATTCGCAGAAGATGTCACATCATATATTGGCGGCAATGGTGCTGGAAAAACCGCCGCCTTATCCGCCTTGGCGCGCCTTTTTGGAATTACGCGCGCGCAGCGATCAATTTTAAAATCTGATTTTCATCTCTCCCGCGAAGCGGAAGGTTATCAGGATGGCGATGCGCTATTTATCGAGGCGATATTCGGATTTCCTGAATTGGGTGATGACGGCGCAGAGGCTGGCGCAGATAAAAATACCCCAGCCGTAGCAGAATTCTGGCGACAGATGGCCGCCTCAGAAGACGGCGCCGCCTTGAAAGTCCGTATTCGGCTCAAGGCAATCTGGGTCGATGACGGCACACCGGACGGCGCGGTTGAAGAAGATATTCGCTGGATACCGCGTCTTGATGATAATTTTGACTGGGAAACCTGCCCAAAGGTGTCAGCGACGGACCGCAGCGCCGTGCAAATGATCTATGTGCCGGCTGTCAGACGCGCGGAGGAACAGGTCAAAGCTGTATTGTCGTCGCGGCTATGGAGAGCCGCAAAATGGTCCCCTGAACTGAAATACGCCGTAAGCGCGAGCGCGGAGACCGTGCAAACGGCGCTCGGCGGTGAAGCGCCTATCGCATTCATCCTGGAGCGTCTGGAGCGGCGCTGGTCACAAGTGCATACGGCAGACACGGACACGGACCCTGTGTTTCGGCTCATTGAAGACCGGTTTGAGCAGCTTATTCGGCAAACTGAAATCAGGTTCCGGCCCGACGAAGCGCAGCAGGAACGCGAATTGGCACGCCTCAGCGACGGCCAAAAATCACTTTTTCACATTGCTCTAACCGCGGCGACACTCGAAGTCGAACGTGACGCACTCGCCCTTGAGGACGATGCATCGCCTTTCGATCAATCAGCGCTGAAACAAGTGCCTCTTACGATTTTGGCGATTGAAGAACCGGAGAACTCTCTCTCGCCATTTTTCCTTTCGCGGATCATGCAACTCGCAACCGAGATTGGCGCCATGCCAACCGCGCAAGTGCTGATGGCCAGTCACAGCGCCAGTATTTTGTCGCGTGTGGAGCCAGAAAGTATCCGCTATTTCAAGCTCGACAAAGCAAGTGCAACAGCCAGTATTAAAACGCTTACGCTGCCCAAGGATGACGCTGACGCTAAAGCCTATATACGCCTGGCCGTGCGCGCTTACCCCGAGCTTTATTTCGCGCGCTTCGTCGTGCTAGCAGAAGGAGAGTCTGAGCAGTTAGTCTTACCGCGTCTTGCGGAAGCCCGCGGTTTGTCGCTGGACCGAAGCTTCGTGCCGATCGTGCCGCTGGGCGGGCGCTATGTTTCACATTTTTGGCGCCTATTGAGCGATCTTGATATTCCCTATGCCACATTACTAGACCTTGACCTTGGGCGTCAGCATGGTGGTCCGAACACCATTCGCTCGGTCATCGCATCTCTGGCCGAGATCGGAAAAACCATGCACGCAACGCAGGCCCATCTGGTCGAAGAAACCATCGACATGGACGAACTGGACGATTTGGAAGATACTGATTTCCAGCTCGATTATAGCAATGGAGATTTGGAGGGCGACGAATGGATGTATGCTCTCTGGGAACACAATGTTTATTTCTCAGAGCCCATTGATCTTGATTTTGCGATGGCGCTTGCATTTCCAGATGCTTACCACGTTAATCGTCCAGGCGGTCACGGCCCCAGCACAACAGATGCAGCCAAAGCTGCGCGTAAAAAGACGGTCCTCAAGAAGAATGGTAATCCGGAGCTCTACCCGCCGAGTTATGATCTGGATTTTGTTTGGTATGCGTATCATTTTATGCAGAGCAGCAAGCCAGCCAGCCATATCGCGGCACTTGCGCGCCTGAGCGATGAAAAGCTCAATGATAAATGCCCCATGTCACTCGGGAAGCTGCTAGATCATATTGAATCGCATTTGAGCGAAGACATTTAGTGGCCTATATTCTCGCTCAAGACTGGCGTCCGCAAGGTATTGCAGCGCTTGAACCGGCAGCGATGCAGGCGCTGGAACAGACGGCACAAAGCGTGTGCGTTACAGCCAGCGCCGGGGCGGGTAAAACCGAGTTTTTGGCGCAAAAAGCGACCTATCTTTTGCAGACAGGGCTGTGCCGGGCACCATATCGGATTCTAGCGATTAGCTTTAAGCGCGATGCGGCAAAAAACCTGGCTGAACGCATGCAAGAGCGGTGTCCGGAAGATATGGCGCGCCGCTTCGATTCCATGACGTTTGATGGGTTTACAAAAACGCTCATTGATCGATTTGGACCCGCCATTCCCGCGCCTTACACGCCGTCTGCGAATTATCAAATTAGTTTTCCACGCGGTGACGATTACCGTGATTTTCTGGAACGAAACGGACGCCGCAATCTGAATACACAATCTTTGTCCAGGCACATAGCCAATGCAAAACTTCCAGTTGAAGCGGCGGGATTAGCTCCCCATTGGGCACAGCTGGTTGAAGCTTGGTGGACCGAAGCTTACCGAGATCCGGCAGACACACGGCTTGCCTTTTCAATGGTCAATCGTTTGGCCGATTATCTACTCAGATCGCGCCCGCAAATTATTCGCGCCTTGCGCCAGACTTACCCATTCGTGTTTCTTGACGAGTTTCAGGACACGACCGAGGCCCAATATGAATTGTTACAAGCTGCGTTCATGCGCAGTAACGCGAAGCTCACAGCTGTCGGTGATGATAAGCAACGCATTATGGGCTGGGCAGGCGCGATGCCGGACGGGTTTGAGCGTTTGGCAAACGACTTTCACACAGTCCCCATTACACTCTTGTCGAATTGGCGCTCGCATGAAGATTTGGTCGCCATCCAACACGTCATCGCCCAGCGGATAGATGCTGACAGTCCGGTTCCAGAGGCTAAGGCCCGACGCGACATTGACGGCGATGTGTCTGCGATTTGGACCTATCCGACGCAGGCGGAAGAAACCCAAGGTGTAGCAAATTGGGTTGGTCAGCAGATTGCAGGCGGCATCATTGAGCCGCATGAGGTGGCTCTCTTGGTCAGAATGCGCGCGGATACGGTTGAGCAAGAGTTTGCGCCCATTTTCGAGGCGCGCGGATTGAAGATACGCAACGTCGCCAGACAAGTCGGCGGCGTGGCGATACAGGACATTCTCACCGAGGAGTTGACCCAATGCGTTTTGCCGCTCCTAAGGCTTGGGGCCAGCACCAAGGCGCCTGACGCTTGGCAGGACGCCGTATCAAAGCAATGCACTTTGCGAGGGATTGAATTTGACGATGATCTCGGCGGAGAAGCCATTCGATCTGACCTTGAGAAATGCGTTGGTGAATTGCGCACGGCGATGGCAGCAGCGCCGACGCCAGCTAGCAGTGTTCAGATTACCGATATGGTTTTACGCTTCCTGGACGAAACCGCATTGCGCCGCAGTGTGCCTTCCTATGGTCGCACTATCGATTATGCCCGAATCAAGGCCGGTTTTGTGGCGTTGATTCAAGAGTCTATTGCGGGCGCACCAGATTGGAGCGCAGCATTGGACCGTTTCATTGGTATTGGGCAGATCCCGCTCATGACGGTTCATAAGAGTAAGGGTCTGGAGTTTCATACGATGATATTTCTCGGTCTTGATGGACAGAGCTGGTGGAGCCTGCAGCCTAATTCAGAGGAAGAACTCAAATCATTTTTCGTCGCTTTCACGCGGGCCATGCAGCGGGCATTTTTCACCCGCTGTAATGCGCGCGGGGCATCAATTGCCTGGCTGGAAAACCTGCTGCTTCCCGCAGGCGTTCGAGCCCTTAACGGCCCCGTTTGAAATGCCGCTGTCGAAGACGTGTTGAATGACGACCAAAGACACAAGAGGCTAGCTCAGCAACTATGCTTACTCATCCTTACCGCCACGCTGTGCCAGATCTATTTCAGCTAGTAAGGCCGTATCCGTCATGATGATGGCCGTTATCTGTTTCAGTCGCTGCGCTCCCAAATCATCGGGCTGTAAATCTGAGCACGCAAAAAAGACCTGAAAGCCCCGCTCTAGCGCCATGGTCACAAGACCAATTTCATAGGGACCTGGCACTTGAGCGAGAATGGCAAGTTGTCGCCCCTCAAGGCGCTCCAATGCCGCCCAAAGCTCCTGATCCTTCCACGCAGGGGCGTCTTTCGACATTATATGGTGAATGGGTAAGCCGGACGTTAGCAGCGCGGATTGCACCTGTGATGGGGCATGGCTGATGGCCGGCACGCATATCAACACGGTCTCTGCAGGGTTGATCATATTACGCGGGGGTAACGGCATTACAGACTTCGCCTTTCGGATAGATGATTGAGATCAGTGTCTTCAGCCCTGAGCAATTTTGCTCCGGCAAGGGTGTCGTGAAAACCAAAATAGGTGATACGATCATGAGATTGGTCTGTGTTGCTGTGACATTGCCAAGACATCACTGCAAAGTTGCAGGTTTTGACATAAAGCTCCCCGCTGCCGGTGATGTGGGGCAGCCAGCAGCAGGGATCTCGGACAGGAAGCCCTGGCCAAGTCAGTTTACGTTCTGTACGAAGTTATGTTCAAAGATCAGGCGCCAGGCATCCCGTGCCAGATTTTCTCCAACGCACTGGTCAGCGAATATTTTGTTCATCGCTGTAAGTTCTGCAGAGAACGGTTCCAAATATCCATAGTCGCGCGCAGCGCGAAGAAGATAAAAATGACTTTCATCCGGGCTTTGCGCGGGCTGCGCCGCGGCCTGTGGCAATATTTTGGCAATGATGAATTCGATCACCTCCGACTCTGATGGCATATTGCTTTCCTCCCAACCCAGACGCCGAATATGCAGCGGTAGTTGTGATGGTCCGCGTTCATCCTATCCGGTGTTTTCAATAGCTCTTTGGCGCAAGAGCCTGAATCGGAACTGAATTCTGGCTGAATTTGGGAACAAATACGCATGCGTTTCCTTAAGAAGATTTCATGTGAAATTCAGGCTCGTTTCAGTTCCGGCAGGCAACACATCCTCAAAGCAATGGGAGACCTGCCATGTCAGATACAAAATTTTCACGCCGACTTTCTGCGGCCAAACGCTCTTTCGTCACCCGGCGCATTGATCTTAGCCGCGCAGCGTCGCTTACGAATACGGTCCCATGTGCCGGCGATCTCTGTCTGGCACGAATTGATCGTCTCGGGCATCATAGCCGACTGGAGCTTCCGACGGGGCGGCGCGCTTATTTAAATCCTGGCGATGAGGTGCTGCTCGCCTTTGGGGCCCGTTACGCCACAGATCAATTTCATTCTATTGTGCCAAGCTCATTGGAACCTTGCCAGATGGTCGCGGCGGGCGGGATAGCGTCAAAAATGATCACGCGGCACGCCAAAACGCGCGTACCGACCCAAATCACGCCCATTGGATTACTCACAGATCCCGTCGGCGGCATTCTGAATTTGCGCGATTTTTCAATAAAGCCTGCTCAAGTACTGCATCAAAAGGACCCGCACATTATTTGCGTGGTCGGATCAAGCATGAATGCCGGAAAGACGACAACTGTTGCCGAGTTGGGGCGGATGGCGCTTCGCGGTGGCCTGCGTCCCTGCGCGATAAAACTGACGGGCACAGGGTCCGGCGGCGATCTCTGGAAATATATAGATAGCGGGATCGATCCTGTTTTCGACTTTACCGATGGTGGATATGCGACAACGGTAGATGTCGCTATTCCTGATCTTGAAGACCTGTTGACCACACTCATCGGCGCGGCAGGGACAGAGGTTGATTTGATCATCATCGAAATTGCCGATGGATTGTATCAAAAAGAGACCGCAGGACTATTGGCGTCGCCAGGATTTAGGGCTCGATTGGATAGTGTTGTGTTTGCCGCCTCTGATCCCATGTCCGGCATGGCCGGCGTGCAGTACCTCCGCGATCTTGGTCTTGAACCGAGCGCGGTATCCGGCGCTGTGACGGCGTCACCTCTAGCTGCGCAAGAACTTGCTCAAACCTCCGGGGTTGAAGTCTTCTCACTCGAGCGCATGCTCAAGGATGACAACGGCCTGAATATTTGCCTGCGTAGCGCGCACAAAACGGAAAGCCTCGGTTTTGCGAAATCTGCCTAAGCTCTTCACGCGTGAACGTAAGTGGCGCCTGGCTGCTTTGATACTGAATGGATTTGTCCAGGCGGCTGCCATGGTTGCGATTGCCTCTGTCATGCAGATCATGATCGACGGGTTAATGACCCCTGATCAGGCTCCGCAAGTTTGGCGAAATGCGTTGATTATGACGGCCGCGTCACTCGCTATTGGCTGGCTTAAACGCCGCGAGCGGATTGATGCCGAAACGATGGGGCAGGATTATGTGGCCGATATTCGTCTGGACGTCTTCCAGCATGTCAGCCAGCTATCGGCCCGCGCGCTTGGCGAAACCCGTAAAGGTTTTGTACTGCTCAGATTTGTCAATGATCTGACCGCCCTTCGCCAATGGGTCACGCTTGGAATTGCCCGGCTTGCCGTTTCGGGGGTTGTTCTGATCGGGGCTATGTCAGCGCTGACGATTATGAATCCCGTGCTTGGCGGTTTGCTCTTTGCGCTGATTGGTTTGGGAACGATTGGCGCCATGCTGATGGGCCGGTCGATTGATCATACGATGCGGGAATCGCGCAGGCGCCGCGCAAATATCGCGGCCAATCTCACTGAAAAACTCGAACATATGATCCTCGTCCAGGCCTTCGCCCAGCGCAATAATGAGCACAAAAAAGTCAAACGCCAAACCAAAAGTCTCAAGCGCGCTATGATTGCGCGCGCGAGCGCGATCGGAACTTTTCGGGCGATGATCTACGTCGTGGTTGGCCTGTCACTGACAGTCTCGGTGATCGCAGGCACGCTGCTTGTTCAAAACCAAATGGCGACAACCGGTCAAATCATGGCGGCCCTCGGTATCTTGTCTCTGATTACGCCGAGCCTGTTTGATTTTGGCCGGGTTTATGAATACCGAAAAAGCTATGCGATTTCGCTGGAGAAGACCGAAAACCTCCTGCGCAAAGGCCCCATTATCAAAGCCGCCGAAACGCCAAAGTCACTCAAGCAGGTTGAAGGTCGATTGACCTATGATCAGGTCAGCGTGGCAGGCTCACTGGACAATTTCTCCGGAGAGGCTCCCGCTGGCGGCCGGGTCCTGATTACGGGGCCTAATGGCGCCGGAAAATCCACCTTGCTGCTGCTGGCGCTGCGTTTAATCGAACCCAATCGCGGCCGGGTTCTGATTGATGGGCGCGATGTCAGGCAGGTCAAAACGGGCCAGCTCAGGCGGTCTATTTCAATTGCCTCTCCGACCCTGCCGCTTCTGCGCGGCTCCATCGGGTCAAATATATCCTATGGCTCGAAAACAGCGAGCGAGGATGATATTTATGAGGCGGCTGCGCGGTGCGGGATGGACGGGCTTAACCCTGAATCGCCCTATTGGCTCGACACGCCCGTCATGGAAGGCGGCTCCAATTTGAGTACCGGGCAACGTATGCGGATTATTCTGGCCCGCGCCTTACTCGGGAATCCGCCCGTTCTTCTCCTGGATGAGCCTGATAGCCATCTTGATGAAGCCGGTCTTGAGATCCTGAACAACATTATTCGTGAATATGAAGGCACGCTTCTTATCACGACCCATAACCCGGCCTTGTTAAAACATTCCACGCTTCACTGGCGTCTGAATAATGGGCATGCCGAACTCACGGAGACGGCCGCATGACATCCTCAATACCTGCCAGTGAAATCGCACGTATCGCTGAACCGCTTGAAGGCATAGCAGACGCGGCCCAATGGAAGGGGCGTATCATCTCTGTCTATGACGCTTCGTCCGGACGCTTGCCCTATTTCATATTTCAGCCGGCGATGGCTGCGCCCGGCGTCGCCCCGGTCATGGCGATCCATGGCTGGACACGCAATGCAGCCGAACATGCCTTCCGGCTTGCCAGCTACGCAGAAGAGAAAGGCGCTGTGCTCATTGCTCCGCTCTTTTCCAAATCTGCTCACAAACATTATCAACGTCTTGAGTTGCGCGAGGGTGAAACCTGCCCGGCGGACGCTCTGGACCGGATGCTGATTGATGTCAGTCACCGCTTTGGCATCGACACCAGCCAGATCAATCTCTTTGGATTTTCTGGCGGCGCGCAATTTGCCCACCGCTATAGCCTGATGCGGCCTTCCCGCGTGAACCGCTTGGTCTTGATGGCTGCAGGCTGGTTCACCATGCCGGATCTGAAGGCAGCTTATCCACTTGGACTGGCTCCTTCCAAGGTCTTAGCTGACCGACCTCTGGATATTGACGGACTTCTCGCCCGTCCGACCCGCGTACTGGTCGGCGGACGGGACATTGACCGCGACGCATCCCTGAAAACGGGCAAGCGGATCGACAAGGTGCAGGGCTATACGCGCGTCGAGCGCGCGCGAAACTGGACCTCAGCAATGCAAGACGCGGCGAAAACGCGCGGCATTGAGGCCGACATCGATTTTCACATCATCAAAAAGGCCAAGCATGATTTTGGCCGGTGTGTTCAGAAATACCAATTGGGGGATTTGGTCTTCGATTGGCTCATTCCAAATCAAGAAGGAGCGGAATAATGAGAACAATACTTTGCCTGGGCGTTGCAGGGGCAGCTCTGCTTGCCCCTATGGCGCAAGCACAAGACGTCAGGGCCGATAAGGACGGCGTCACAATCGAGGGTGATAATTTCGAACTCGTGTTTGGCGGACGGCTTCATGCCGACACCGTCAGCGTCAATGATGACATCACGCTCATTCCGAGCAAATCGGATATCAGGCGGTTTCGGATCAATGCGACGCTTACCGTGGCAGATGATTTTCGCGTCAAACTTGATCACGATGTTGGCGGATTGAGTACAGGCTGGAAGAATGCCTGGGTGGAGTATCGCGGCGTTGATAATGTCTCGATCAAGGCCGGACAAATGATCGTTCCGTTTAACGGCGAAGACATGATGAGTTCAAATAATATAAAGCTCATGGAACGCGGCCTGCCATCCGCCCTTGCTCCCAATTTTGCCGTCGGCGGACAGGTCAGCTACCGCGGTGACAATTGGTCTGTTACGGGCGGCTATTTCGGTGACCCAATTGATCAGGACCCGATCCGCGCAACAGATGAAGGTGAAAGTGTCGTTGGGCGTGTTGTTTATGCGCCGATCAAGGAACGTCGCCGCGCCGTCCACCTGGCGGGCGCGATAGAACACCGGCAACTCAAAGATCTTGAACCCTCACGAGTGAGCGCCCAACCGGAATTTGGATTGTCCGGCGTGACACTGATCCGCACTGGAACGCAACCAGATGTCGAAGCCTACACAAATTACAATGCTGAGGCCGGCTATATGCAGGGGCCGTTTATGGTGAAAGGGCAATATATTGCCCGCCAGAACGACGCGCCCGCCATTGGGGACCCGAGCTATAGCGGCGCGTCAATCGAAACCGCCTATGTCGTGACAGGTGAGCGTCAGCGCTATAGTTCCAATAGCGGAACTTTTGGGGCTATCCGGCCGCGCGGAAAATATGGCGCCGTCGAAGTCGCAGCGCGTGTTAGCACATTGGACTTGAGCGATGCATTGATAACGGGCGGCAAGCAAACCAATTATTCCGTCGGCGTGAATTGGTACATCAACGAAAATGTTCGCCTTATGGGTAATTATATCAAAGCCGACGCGAAGCCGAACAGAAACGGCGTCGATGAAAGTGCAGACGCATTGATGGGACGTCTCCAGATTGCCTTTTAGAACTATCCGCGAAATTGGATCGATACCTGTTTTGCAACTACGCTGATATGATTGGCGATACATCTGGGCGTTAGCCGTCCAGATGTTTTCCTTTTAAAGTAAGTAAGTCAGGCTGCCGTTTCTTAACCGACGCTGTGTTTTGCGTTTGCGGTAAAGACCCAAAACCAAAATTCTCACAGACGCGCAATTAAAATTCTCTGAGACAGATGTTAGCTGCTCGGGTGAATCCCCAATCCCATATTACACATTAAAGATCAGGTTCGTGCTCGTCCTTGAGCCTTTTTCGAGGACTGCTACTTAACGCGGCAAACCCATACACTGTCGTTTCTACTCTGAGCATTCGGGAGCATAATTGAGGCAGAGCGATCGTTTATACGCGCTGTGCACACCAGTGCTTGAAGCAGTGCGTTCACCAATAATACCGACAGTTTCAAAGTGCACCTTAGGCCGTCACTCCCGCCTACAAAGCAAAGCGGCGACTCCTAAGAGTCGCCGCCAAGATGTTTATAGGTTCACCTGCGGGGCAGCTACTGCAGATCGAATCGATCCAGGTTCATGACTTTTGTCCATGCGTCGACAAAGTCCTGCGTAAAGCGCGATTCACCATCTGCTGCGGCATAGACTTCCGAGACCGCCCGCAATTCAGAATTTGATCCGAATATCAAATCAACTGGCGTTGCCGTCCATTTCTGATCGCCGGTTTGACGATCGCGGCCAATATACACGCCTTCAAGAGACGTCGATTTCTCCCACTCTGTGGACATGTCCAGTAAGTTGACGAAGAAGTCGTTGCTGAGCGTGCCCGGACGCGTTGTGAGCACGCCGTTTTGAGATCCGCCAGCGTTCGCGTTTAGAGCGCGCATACCGCCGACCAAAGCCGTCATCTCAGGAACGCTGAGGCTGAGCATGTTTGCTCTGTCAACGAGCATCTCCGCAGGCGACGGGCCTTCATTGCGATTGAAGTAGTTGCGGAACCCATCGGCAGTTGGCTCCAGAACCGCAAACGAAGCGGCATCTGTCTGCGCCGCCGATGCATCGGTCCGACCCGGCGTAAATGGTATTCTGACGGTTTGCCCAGCGTTTTTAGCCGCCTGTTCAATCGCTGTGTTTCCGCCGAGAACAATCAAATCAGCCAACGAAACCTGTTTATTGCCGGATTGGGCCTCATTGAACTCAGACTGTACCTCTTCCAGGCGTGTCAGTATTCTAGCGAGGTCAGCAGGATCATTGGCATCCCAGTCCTTTTGCGGCGCAAGGCGGATGCGCGCGCCATTGGCGCCGCCGCGCATATCGGTGCTGCGAAAACTTGCGGCAGACGCCCATGCGGTTTTGATGAGATCAGTTTCAGATAGTCCTGACGCGATGATAGTGCTTTTGAGTTGGCGTATCTCATCGGCATTGATCATCTGATAATCAGCAACCGGAACAGGATCCTGCCACATGAGCACTTCCTGCGGCACCATACTTCCCAGATAGCGTGCACGCGGGCCCATATCGCGGTGGGTGAGCTTGAACCAGGCACGCGAGAAGGCGCGTTCAAATTCTTCAGGGTTTTCCTGGAACCGCAGCGCAATCTTGCGATATTCTGGATCAAATTTCAGCGACAGATCAGTTGTGAACATGATGGGTGCGTGACGTTTTTCCGGATCATGCGCATCCGGCACAAGATTGGCTCCCTGTCCGTCCTTTGGAATCCATTGGACTGCACCAGCAGGGCTTTTGGTTTGTTCCCATTCGAACATAAAGAGATTGTCGAGATACTGGGTTGTCCACATTGCAGGCGCCGACGTCCAAGCCCCTTCCAATCCGCTCGAAATTGTATCTCCGGCATTGCCTGCGCCGCATTTATTCTTCCAGCCAAACCCTTGCTCTTCGACACCCGCGGCAGCCGGCTCTGCGCCAACACAATCGGCTGGCGGCGCTGCGCCGTGCGCCTTACCAAACGTATGTCCGCCAGCAATAAGCGCGACAGTTTCTTCATCATCCATCGCCATGCGTCCGAAAGTGTCTCGGATATCCTTGGCGGCTGCAAGCGGATCAGGCACGCCGTTGGGGCCTTCCGGATTAACGTAAATCAGCCCCATTTGGACGGCAGCTAGTGGTTTTTCCAGCTTACGGTCACCGCTATAGCGTTCATCCGCAAGGAACTTGGATTCAGGTCCCCAGTAGACAATATCAGGTTCCCAATCATCCGTGCGTCCGCCTGCAAAGCCAAAGGTCTTAAACCCCATGGACTCCAGCGAGACGTTCCCGGTCAATACCATTAGGTCTGCCCAGGAGATGTTCTGACCATATTTTTGTTTTACCGGCCAAAGCAGGCGCCTCGCTTTATCCAGATTGACATTATCCGGCCAGCTATTGAGCGGTTCGAACCGCTGCTGACCGCCGCCCGCACCGCCGCGGCCATCAGCCATTCTATATGTCCCAGCGCTGTGCCACGCCATACGAATGAAGAAGGGTCCATAATTTCCGTAGTCTGCCGGCCACCAGTCCTGTGAGGTCGTCAGAACAGCTTCGATATCAGCTTTGACAGCTTCCAGATCAAGCGATTGAAACGCTTCAGCATAGTCAAAGTCTTCACCAAGCGGATTAGATTCTGTCGCATGCTGGCGCAAGGGTTCCAGATCAAGTTGTTCTGGCCACCAGAAGGCATTGGATTTGGCTTTTGACGTCTGGACTGCCGCGTTTACTGGCGCGGCCTTCATGTCATTGGCTGGCGGAGCAGCCGCATTATCAGGCGCCCCTCCGCAAGCGGCAAGCACCAGTACCAGCGCTGTGGCCGAAACTAGTCCGATTTTATTACAGTATCTCATGAGTCGTCTCCGTGTTGATGTTTCGGTGCAAGGCCTGTGGCAATACACCGCCCCATCGGCGAAACTCCGATGCGGGCGATACCCCATTTTTTAACGCTAGCGAGTAGGTCACCCAGTCCTGATCTGGATGAACCGGATCCCGTCACAACGGCAAAAGGTCAAAGATGAAGTGGACCCGATCACCTTCGCTTGCATTCTCAGCTTCGTGTACGGCCTTATTGTCGAACCACCACAATTCGCCGGTCTTCATCCACAATTCTTCGTCGCCCGCCTTTAGGACATTGCCTGGCTTGCTATCAAACACCAGATGGTAGCGATCCCGAATGCGGTAATATTCACCGCGGTCGATATGAGGATAAACGCGGGCGCCAGGAACCAGTTTAGCGACCTTGGCCCGGGACAATTCGCCATTAAGCTTTGACGCCAGCTCTACAAGGCAGGACCGAATTTTCGGGAAGTTTTGAGAGATATTCGTAAAGCGCGATTCATGGACATCCCATCTTTTCCGCCCGGCTATTTTTGATTTGCGAAGCCCCCGAATAGGGATAGCTTCAGCCTCGCGCTGCACTTTGATTGTAGATTGACGTCCTTGATTGAGTTCCCACGCATTCTCCACGGCATTTATTTCAGCCAGCAAATGTGAAACCGGGACTTGTTCTTCGATGAGTCTAAAATTTTGCATGAACCTTCCAAACATGTGTAATAACGTGTTGGCTTAACCCTGCGCGTCCAGGCTTAAACTGACCTGAATTTTGTATTAAAACTGGGACAGTTTTTACTAATCGATTTCTTTGGAATTAGTGCCCAGTATGAGTATCCGCCGCATCATTTTCATGGTCTGCACCATGCCCAATCCACAATTCATGACTATCAATTCTGAGTCTTACATATGCGAATGCCGATTGCGCCCGTGCAATGGCTTCCAATTTGCGCGTCTCAATATGTCGGCGCTCTGCCACTAAAAGATCGGAAAGATCTGTATCTCTGAGCTCATATCCACGCCTTAATCTGGCGATGGCCGCCTCACTGGATTGACGGGCTGATGAAGCCTGTTGCCACGTCAATCTGGTTGATTGGGCAAGAGTGACATCCTTCCTCGCGGTCGCGCGCAGTTCGCGTTGCTTTAAAGCGAACGCGCCCATAGCCGCGCTGGCACGGGCCGCATCTCTATCTGCGGAGGCTGAGCGGCGCGGGCCGCCCAAGGGAATGGAAACGACGACGCCTAACCCAACTTCATCACCATTGCGTTCGCTGAATGTCCGAAGTCCGACCTCCGGGTCTGGTTTGAGGTCAAGACGGCTTCGTCTGGCGCGGGCCGACGCATATTCAGCCTGTGTCTTTGCCAGTTCAGTCTCATGGCTACGCGAGATGATTTTGTCGATCCAAGCGCTGGGCTCTCCAAGAGTATCCGGCGCGAATAGCTGGGGCGGGTGTTGCGGCAATGGTAGGTCCGGAAACATGGAGTCGAGCATCGCTTTGGCGATTTGTGCATCGCCCAGACTATTTGCTGCAGCTGATTTAGCCTCAAACAAGGCACTTTGGGCCAGTTCCAGTTCAAGCTGGGACGCATCATCATTGGCCAGACGTTTAGATACGATTTCAAGACTATCTGCCAGCGCGTCGACTTGCGCCTGATTGATGACGTGGATTTCCTCTTTGCTCAACCACTCGATCCAAAGCGTGGCAAGTTCAAGCGCTATTTGATGCCGGGTATCGGCGCTGGACAATTGTGCTGCCTCAATGCCAAGCGCCCCTATTTCGCCGTCGAGCTCCGATTTGCCGCGTCGGCGAATACCTTTGGTTATCTGGGCATCAAATTCATTGAAGCCGAACTGATTATCAATGACACGCTGCGTGTAGCCACCCGAGAGCGTCCATTCATACGGGCTGGCACGAAGACCCATCGCCTCACTGCGGGCTGCAGATATTTCATCTCGCGACGCGGTCATGGCAGGATAGCTGTTCAAGGCGTCCTGAACGAGATCGTCTGCCGGGAGAAACGATTGCGCCGCCGCAGGCGATGCGCAGACTAACAAGAAGATTGCGGGAACAAGGCGTTTCATATCAGGCGTCCTGCTGAGTTAACCGGTTCGGTCCAGTAGATGAGGTGCGGGAGAGGCAGCGCGCTTCGGATATCTTCGATCAGGCGCTCAGCCAGTTCCTCATCCATAAGCACGACAAGAAGTCGCCGCGCGACCCGGCCTTCGACCCGTTCTCCGACACTCGCTGAGTCAAACCCAAGCCCGTGTCCCGCCCCGTGCCAGGTCGTAAAGCCGGGGATTGCCGGCTCCCTGTCGAGCAGGAAATTGATCAAGGCGTCTTCCGATTTTGGCGGATAAACAAGTGTCAGTTTGCAGAGATTGGAACCCATTGCGCCGCCTCCATATTGATGCGTGTTGTGTTGCGAGAAGCCCCGAACCGGCGAAACAGGACCGGCAGCAAGAGCAGCGTGAGCAAGGTTGAGGAGATGAGCCCGCCAATAACAACGATCGCGAGAGGCTTCTGAATCTCAGACCCCGGGCCTTCGGCAAATAGGAGCGGCACGAGACCGAGCGCAGCGATGCTGGCTGTCATGAGGACAGGCCTGAGGCGGCGAATAGAACCCTCCAGCACAGACTCCTCAATTGTCCGCCCTGCGGCCAGCAATTGATTGAAATAGCTGACCAGAACAAGTCCATTGAGCACGGCAATGCCCAGTAGCGCGATGAACCCAACAGAAGCGGGGACCGACAGATATTCACCTGATACCCACAAAGCCAGTACGCCGCCGACCAAGGCAAAGGGCACATTGGCAAAGATCAGAATGGCTTGGCGCGCAGAGCGCAGCGTTGCGAACAAAACAATGAAGATTAGCCCCAGGGCAATTGGCACGACGATACCAAGTCTCTGCGCGGCGCGTCTTTGGTTTTCAAACTCTCCGCCCCATTCCAACCGATAGCCGGGTGGCAAATCGACCTTTGCATCGACTGCGGTCTGGGCCGCTTCAACGAAACTGACCAGATCGCGCCCCTGCACGAAGGCCTGCACCAGCGCAAAGCGTGACGCATTTTCGCGGTCGATTTTTACAGCGCCTTGGGTCTCTTCAATCCGGGCGAAGTCTTCGATCCTGATCAATCCGCCGTCAGGCGTCGCAATCGGCGTTTGAGTAAACTTCGTTTGTGACGACTTCAGCGCATCATCACCGCGAATGACGATAGGAGTTCGCCTGCCAGGTTCAACAACTTCACCTGCGCTCAGACCTTCAAGCATGGCCCTCAAATCATCTTCGGCGTCCGTAATCGATAGCCCTGCTGCGCCTGCCGCTAACCTATCTATCTTGAGCTGCATGAAGCCAATTGTGTCGTTGGACATCGTAAAGACTTCACTGGCGCCTTCGACCTCTGCGACGACGTCCTGAATGTTACCAGCAAGTTCTGACAATGTGTTGAGGTCAGGGCCGAATATTTTGATCGCAAGGTCGCCGCGCGCACCCGTCAACATTTCCGAGGTGCGCATTTCAATAGGCTGGGTAAAGGCCGGGTCAATGCCTGGCAGGGTTTCCATGGTCACGCGCATCTGATCAATGAGCCAATCCTTATCCTGAACGCGCCATTCTGATTTGGGTTTTAGAACAACGAACACGTCCGATTCGTTCAGGCCCATGGGATCGAGGCCAAGCTCATCAGATCCGACACGCGCAATGACGTTCTGAATTTCGGGAATATCTTCGAGCAAAGCTTTCTGCACCAGCAGATCACCCTCTGTGCTGCGCGCGAGGTTTACGGAGGGAAGCTTTGCCGTCTGTAGAATGACGGAGCCTTCATCCATTGTTGGCATGAAGGTTTTTCCAACCTGTCCATAGGCCAACACAGCTGCGACAATTCCAATAGCGGCAGCGGCGTAGACAATAATGGGAAGTGCCAGACACGCCTTTAGCGCACGGGCGTAAACCGGGGTGATCAAACGCATAAGCAGAGGGTCTTTGCCATGCGTTTCGGGCAAGACATAGGATGCCAGAACAGGAATGATGGTGAGCGACAATACCAATGATCCGGCAAGGGCAAAAATGATAGTCAAAGCCACGGGCCGGAACAATTTTCCTTCCAGGCCTTCAAGCGCGAGCAAAGGCAGGAAGACAAGACAGATAATCAAAATTCCGGACGCGACTGGCAAAGCCACCTCGCAACAGGATCGGTAGACTTTGTGAATGCGAGGGACCGACTTGTTTTTGGTCGGCTGAGCCAGTTGTTCCACGGTGTTCTCGACGATAACGACAGCCGAGTCGACGATAAGGCCAATGGCTATCGCCAAACCGCCAAGGCTCATCAAATTGGCGGACATGCCAAAGAGTTTCATCATCAAAAATGTGAACAGAGCGGCCAAGGGAAGCGTCAAGGAGACGACCAGAGCCGCGCGCAGATTTCCTAAGAATGCGAGGAGCAATATTAAAACCAGGACGATGGCTTCAAGCAGTGCTTTGCGGACCGTCTCAATCGCTTTGTCGATCAGTTTTGAACGATCATAGAATGCAATAAGTTCAACACCGTCCGGCAAAGACGGCCCTAATTCATCTATCCGCGCCTTCACATCTTCGATTATGGCATTCGCGTCGGCGCCGCGTAGGGACAATACGAGCCCTTCGACGGCCTCGCCCTCTCCGTCCTTGGTCACCGCGCCGTAGCGCGTGAGGCTCCCTATCCTGACATCGGCAACATCAGAAATTCGGATAATTTGGCCATCCATTTCACTCACGGTAATTGCCGCAAGGCTATCGAGTGTATCAATTGCTCCAATGGCCCGCACGACCAAAGCTTCCTCACCGACATTTATCCGGCCTGACCCGTCATTGCGATTGCTGGCCTCAATCGCATCGCGCAGATCGCGCGGTGTTAGCCCCGCATCGGCGAGCGCGACCATATCAGGGATGACGTCGAATGTACGAACCCGCCCCCCCAATGAGTTGACGTCGGCAACGCCCGGTAATGTGCGAAGTGCGGGCCGGATCGTCCAGTCCAGAAGTGTACGGCGTTCTTCAAGGGATAAGTCACCGCCTTCTATCGTAAACATGAAGACATCAGACAAGGGTGTTGAAATGGGCGCGAGCCCACCGCTCACACCTTGCGGCATCGCATCCATCGCCGTGTTAAGGCGCTCAGTGACTTGCTGGCGAGCCCAATAAATATCGGCGCTCTCATCAAAGTCGATGGTGATATCGGCAATGGCGTATTTTGCCATTGAACGTAGAATTGTTTGACGAGGGATCCCTAGCAATTCCATTTCAATCGGCGCGATGACCCGTTGTTCAACCTCTTCAGGCGTCATTCCCGGGGCTTTCATAATGACCTTGACCTGAGTGGTGGAAATGTCAGGGAAGGCATCAATGGGAAGACGCGAGAAAGAAATGGCCCCAGCGACGATTAGAGCCAGTGTTAAAGCAAGAACAACCAGACGCTGTGTCAGCGCAAACTTTATTAGGTTCTGAAGCATCAGTTCATGCCCTGAAGCGCAATGGCTTTCAGTTCGACAAGACCCCGGATGGCGACCTGATCGCCTGGGAGAATCGCGCTTCTCAGAATTTTAGTGCCATTGGTTGCGCCGCTGACATTTACATCAACGAGACTAAACCCATCGCCGCTGCGACGGAAAACACGATCAACACCATCAATTGTGACAACTGACGCGGACGGCACGGCAACCAAAGGCTCGATCGAGTCATAACGGGCCACCTGAACCGTCAATAATTGTCCTTGAATAAGCTGTTCATCTGCTGGGACGGTTGCGATCAGCGAACCGGCCCGTGAGCGAGGATCAATGACTTTCTGAATTGTGAGAATATCGCCAACCCCGCCATTTGGAAACACAATTTTGTCCTCCGGAGAAATGTCACCAATCAGCCGAACGGGAATCTGAACATTAACCCAAAGATCAGCAGAGCTGTTGAGAATAAGAAGGGCTGACATAGCAGCGGCATTATCCCCGACACCGACATTAACCTCGGAGACAATTCCGCTTACAGGGGCTTTGACGCTGTAACTGCCAGCGCGTCCTGCCTTTACCGAAGACGGCGTAGACCGCTCATGTTCGGTGACCATTGCCCGCGCGATTCGTTCCCGACCAACGGCCTCGTCCAAGCTACTGCGCGCAGCGATACCTTCTTCGACCAATCTTTCCTGCCGCTCTCTTGCGGCTTTTGCGACTTGGTACTCAGCGCGCGCTTGTTCCAGGCCGGAGCGATCCTCGACATAATCCCGACTTGAAATCTCAAAAAGCGTGTCTCCCCGATTTACGTTTTGTCCGGGCAGAGCGTGCACTGCCAAAACAGTGCCGGCATAGGGCGCGGAGACAACAGCGAGCTTACTACGCGCCGGAACTGCGCGTGCTGGCAATTCGGCAATAATCGCATTGTCGGCGGCGATGGCGGCATCCAACTCAATACCCAGCCGGGTCATTTGCTGGTCTGTCAGATCAATTTTTTGGGCTGACTGCGCCGCTGCGATGGGCGCGGCCATGCACAAAAACCCTGCGAACGCGGCCGCATATATCCCAATTTTCATGACTAAGTCCTACATATCAAACGAATAGGCATCCGCTTAAACCTGCGAATTGAAGCCAAGCTGAAGATAAGCTGAACTGAACCTGAAAATTGATTTTTGAAGTGAACCTGCGCAGCCACCACGTCCTATTGGGGGGCAATGGCTATGGCGCTACGCAGGCGGCAGTCACATGACGACCCATTCGCTGTGGGGACGCAAATTGCGCGAGACAGATCGTCGTCCGATTAAGGGGGGATCGGACCCCATGACATATGCAGCGGCAATCTGAACTGGCGCTGAAGTGCAGCTGAAAAACCAATTTGTTTTTTCAGGCTCAATTCAGCTTGAAGTATATTATACGCAGAACAAAGCAACGAACCTGCTGGGGATTTCGCCATAAATATACTTATTGTCGAGGACGAAGAAGACGTGGCCAGCCGCATCGCCAATGGCGTGCGGCAATCTGGCTTTGTGTATGAACATGCTTATACTGGAGATGACGCTATTTTGATGGGGCAGGACAATGCCTATGACGCCATCATCCTTGACCTAGGCCTACCGGGCAAAAGTGGCCTGGAAGTTCTTAAAGCCTGGCGCGCCGCGGGGTTGACCACGCCCGTTCTTATTCTCACAGCGCGCAATAGTTGGACGGAAAAGGTCGAAGGCCTTAATCTTGGCGCGGATGATTATTTGACGAAACCTTTCCATACGCCAGAACTGGTGGCGAGGTTGAATGCTCTTGTCCGCCGGGCCGCTGGGCATAGCGACCCCCTTCTAACCTATGACAATCTCATACTTGATCCGGCGCGTAGCCGCGTCAGCTTGGACGGCACTGACCTTGATTTGACGGCGTTCGAGTTTCGCCTGCTCAAATATTTCATGACCCGTCAGGGGCATGTTGTGTCTCAAAGTGAGCTTGTAGAGCATCTCTATTCGCTTGAGGGTATGCGGGAGTCAAATACGGTTGAAGTCTATATTAGCCGGTTAAGGCGACAAATCGGCGCCGACAAAATTAAAACCATTCGTGGCTTAGGGTACAGGTTTGGATAAGATGCCCAAATCACACATATCCTTACGCCGCCGTTTAATCGTTGCATCCATTTTCTGGATTTGCGCAGGCTTTTTGGTGGCCTTCTGGCTATTGTCTGCCATTTTCCACACTCAGGCTTCGGCTCAGTTTTACGAGGAGCTTGATGTCCATGTCCTAGAGTTGGAGCGTTTAATAGCAGAAGATGAGGATGGGAAGCTCGCTATGGGCAGTCATTTTAGCGACCCCAGATATGATGTCCCGCGCTCGGGGTATTACTGGGTTGTTAGGACGAATGGCGAAGTAGATTTGGAAAGCCCGTCTCTGCGAGGACTAAATCTGACAATCCCACCGGACAATCATGAGCCTGGGGAGACAATTGAACGCCATTCTGTTGAAGGCCCTACCGGCAAACTGCTATTTGTAGAACGCACGATCAATACACAGCATGTCGATCAACAAATCCGCCAATACATCGTGGGCACCGATGAACGGCATCTCGACGCGATGGTTGCTAGTTTTAATAAACTGCTTGCGACCGCGCTGAGTATTTTTGCGGTGGCAATGATCGCCGCCACCATATTGTTATTGAAATTTGCAATGGCCCCATTTGACAGACTTCACGCGGCGCTATCGCAAGTGCGGTCTGGTAATTCGCGTCAGATTGATGGTGCGTTTCCACAAGAAGTTCAGCCGCTGGTCACCGAATTTAATGGCCTCCTAGTCGGCATCACGGATATGTTGCAACGCGCCCGTGCAGGTGCAGGTAATCTTGCGCACGGCCTTAAAGGCCCGCTCACGATTATAGCGAATGAATCATTTGAGATGGACGAGCGCGGTGAGCAAGATAGCGCTGCCATCATCAGAGACCAGTCGCGCATAATGCAGCGCCACATTGATCATCATCTTGCGCGCGCGCGGGCGTCGATTGTCGCCCGAATGCCGGGCATGAGAACCTCTTTGGAAAAAGAACTGGCGCAATTGGTTCAGGCTCTGCAAACGCTCTACAAGGACAAGTCGATTTTGGTGGAGACGGAAATCGATCCAGATTTGTTCCTGACGACCGATACGCAGGATTTGAACGAAATCCTTGGAAACATTTTGGAAAATGCATTTAAATTCGCTCGCTCGTCTATCTCAATCTCTGCACGAAGGTCCCCCCGCGACATGGTGGCCATCACGATTGAAGATGATGGCCCAGGCCTACCTCTGGAAGCCAGAGGGATGGTGTTTGGAATCGGAAATCAATGGGACCAACTCAAGCCGGGGCATGGGCTCGGACTGGCGATCGTAAAGGAGCTTGTTGAACTCTATGGCGGCGAGATCCGACTGGATGATGCTCCGGGCGGCGGGCTCCGTGTTGATATAACGCTGCCCGCCTGTGAGTGAATTTGCGAGATGTCAAAAGTTCCAGAACGGGATCACATCGCCAAATCGAGTGTCTCTCTAAGACCCTCCTCTAACGCATTTTAAGGACCATGATATGTCGTACCGCAACCTTCCGAATGAGCATCATTACCTGCACCGGATTGGATGGCTGCGCGCAACTGTGCTTGGTGCCAATGACGGTATTGTTTCAACGGCGAGCTTGATTATCGGTGTTGCGGCGGCCTCGGCGGGACGTGGCGAAATCATTATTGCCGGCATTGCCGGCCTGACCGCCGGAGCCATGTCGATGGCTGCAGGTGAGTTTGTGTCTGTCAGTTCGCAAGCTGATACAGAACGGGCCGACATCGAAACCGAGAGGGCTGCGCTGGCGCAATATCCGCAGGAAGAAGAACAAGAACTTGCAGATATTTATGTTGCACGAGGGCTTGAACCAGATCTTGCGCAGGAAGTTGCGTCTCAGTTGTCAAAGAAAGACGCCCTTGGCGCGCATATGAGAGACGAACTCGGCCTGACCGAGGCAGCAACCGCTCAACCAATTCTGGCCGCGATCTCTTCAGCTGTAAGTTTTGCAGCAGGCGCGGCTTTGCCTCTGATCGCGGCCTGGCTTGCTCCCATGGATTCATTGAATTGGATTATCGCGACAGTCTCTTTGATTGCGCTGGCTCTGCTCGGGCTTGCTTCGGCAACTGCGGGCGGCGCGGGGCGAATTCGGGCCGTTACCCGCGTTGTGCTTTGGGGGGCTGGGGCCATGATCGTCACGGGCTTAATCGGCAAACTATTCGGAACGGTTGTCTAACCACCACCTTCTGCGCACCTTCCAAGAAAGAATGGGCGCAACTGGACCAGCATTTTGGAGACCATAAATGAGCACCTCTGACGAACAGCCAAAAGTAAAAGTCTGGGACCCATTGGTCCGGATAGGACACTGGACGATCGTAATCGGTTTCTTCACGGCCTATTTAACTGGTGATGAACTCCTCGGCCTTCATGTTTGGGCGGGATATGCTGTTGCAATTGCTGTAGTGTTAAGGCTGCTATGGGGTTTTGTTGGCACAAAGCATGCGCGGTTCTCAAACTTCGTCACAGGCCCGCGAGCGGTTTTCAGATATCTCGCAGGGATACGGTCAGGGGGTGCCAAACGCTATTTGGGCCACAACCCTGCAGGCGCGGCTATGATCTTGGCACTTTTGTTTTCGCTTACAGTCACAACTGTTTCAGGAATGGCCCTCCTGGCAGTAGAAGATGGCCGGGGGCCATTGGCCGGTATCATCAGTGCGCAAACAGTAAATGATCAGTCTTCGGCATCACGTGTTCAAGTAGAGCATGGAGATGATGATGACGGGGAAGAATATGATGATGATCATGAACGGGGAGAAGGCTCTGAAGAGTTGCTGGAAGGCGTCCATTCGGCTTTCACATATTTGACGTTGATGCTTGTTGCGCTTCACATCTTTGGCGTGATTACCTCCAGTCTGGCGCACAAAGAAAATCTCGTTACGTCGATGGTGACGGGGCGTAAACGCCCGGATGATTAGGCTTGGAGAGGAGCATATAACTGAAGGGTTGCTGCTCACCGCGTCTGAGATTGGTCAGTCGACGCGGGACCGGTCGCTCATCTGCGCCGTCCGAGTGGTGCCGCGTGCCATTGACCTGGCTGACGATACCAGCCGCGGTTTGACTGCGCCCAACGGTCTCGAACCCAGTGCAGCGCCTGCGGTGGGTTGGGATCCCAGAATCCGTCGACCCAAACGAATTGAACACCGGTCCAGTTCCAGTAGCCGTCGATCCAAACAGCAATCGAATTCGGCGCGGGTGGAACGACGATGCGAGGTCGGGGCGGCGGAGCCTGATCTATATAGATAGCACTGACAGAGACTGAACTCGGATTAGGTGCATAGTGGTTACAACCGGACAGCCCTAATGTGCCGAGGAACACTAGAATGGAAACAAAACGAATTGGGTTTGGCATAACAGGTCTCCTAGGTGTTCTTCGCTGTCAGCAGGGAAACACACCTATTCTTTTGCAACCTGATTTGAATCAAAAAGCTGCCTAAAAGAATTCACCAAACGTGGTTTTCCAAATTAGACTATTTGTTTAAGCAGTACGAAAATCGTAGAGCGGAGCGCGCCATGAACTATTATATTTCCAAAGCCGTCGAGGGTGCTTTTGAGGACGTCGTTGAGCGCACTAAGATCGCTCTGCAGTCTGAAGGGTTCGGGGTATTGACGGAAATCAATGTGCAGGAAACATTCAATCAAAAGCTGGATGTTGAATTCCGGCCATATATTATTCTAGGCGCATGCAATCCCAAATTGGCTCTGGCCGCACTTGAGCGTGAAGACAAGATAGGCGTCATGCTTCCCTGCAATGTTGTGATACAGGAAACTGGCCATGGCGTGGAAGTCGCGGCTGTAAATCCGGTTTCCTCTATAGGGGCGGTAGGTAGTGATGATTTGCGAGCCACTGCTGAAGATGTAAAGCAGAGGCTAGAGCGCGTGGTGTCTGCAATTTGCGACTGAGGCGGGAATGGTAGTCCTGAGATTTCGCCCCTCTATCCGTGATTTCACCTAAATTTTTGCCCGCTTTCTCATCTTACAGGCGGTCTCATATCGTCTAAAATCTACCTATGGGTCAGAATTCGTCACCCCCTATCACCGAAGCGCGCTTGCGCCGGGCCTTGCGCACAGTTGCCAATGCGATCGACTGTCACGGCGAGGTGTACTGGCCCATTGTCGAGGCTTTAAAAGCAGAGCTTGATGCTCGCAATTCATCGGATAGGACCGATCAAATGGCATGATCCTATTCGAAAAGGAATCTGTTCGGGTGTAATCAGGCGATCAA
This sequence comes from uncultured Hyphomonadaceae bacterium, assembly GCA_913058335.1. Taxonomy (GTDB): domain Bacteria; phylum Pseudomonadota; class Alphaproteobacteria; order Caulobacterales; family Maricaulaceae; genus Litorimonas. Next base: position 55,392 of record CAJXPX010000015.1, on the reverse strand, counting down.
ACTTTATCGGCGTCCACTCGGTCGGCCACCGATGAAAGTCTACGCCAAGCTCCCTAGGGCGTTGCCGCGTCGGGGGCGGCTTTGGCAAAGCTCGCGCATCCACTCAAAAGCAATATGCCAGCGATACTCAACCCCATTTTTAACGACTCATTTCCAAGCATGGCCTTAATCTAACCCCTACAGCGGCTGTAGGGGCAAGCTGTTTCTTCAAATCATACTAAATCAGAGCCGTGCACCGAGTTTTGTAGCCACTGCCGTTCCGTCATGCGAGTCCAGACAGTGATCGTGGTCGCCTAGGCTTTCCAAGACTTTGCAGGTCGCAATGCTGCCGCCTTCACAAGCCGAAACCATGCGTTTCAGCTCGGCTTCCAGCGCTTCGAGTTGGGAAAGTTTCTGGCGCACATCCGCCAATTGCCGACGCGCTATGACACCCACATGGGCACAATCTTCGCCCGGCTGGTGCTGCAATTCAATGAGTTCACGGATGGAGTCGATGGGAAACCCCAGATCGCGGGCATGGCGAATAAAAGAGAGCCGCTGCACGGCGTCATCACCATAGAGTCTTTGACCGCTCGTGCTTCGTTCCGGCTCACCCATCAAATCGATGGATTCATAGTAGCGAATGGTTGTGACTTTTACGCCTGCCGCTTTTGATAAACGCCCGATAGTCATCTGCTTCATAGAGCCCTCCATAAAAAAATCTTGCCTCTATAGTCGCTGTAGACTGTAGAGGTATGCCAGAATCGTCAATTGCAAAGTTTAAGTGAAAAAAATGTCTGGATGCTGCGAAGATAAATCATTTGATGGCGTGTCGCCGGATTACAGGCGAGCACTCATTGCCGTTATTGCAATCAATGCGGTCATGTTTTTTGTCGAGATGACTGCAGGCCTGATGTCTGGCTCGCAAGCTCTGAAAGCGGACGCACTAGATTTTGTAGGTGATACGGCAACATACGCACTGAGCCTTTTTGTTATTGGCGCCTCTTTGCAAACCCGTGCGCGTGCTTCGCTACTAAAAGGCGCGTCTCTGGCCGTAATTGCGATTGCTGTGCTCACCATGACAGGCTTACGCGTGCTTAAAGGCGCGCCGCCGGAAGCTGGAACTATGGGAGCGATTGGGTTGCTGGCCTTGCTCGCCAATCTGACCAGTGTTTTCATCCTGCTGCGCTGGCGCGACGGTGATAGCAATGTCCGCTCTGTCTGGCTGTGCTCGCGCAATGATGCCATCGGCAATGTCGGTGTGATCGCAGCGGGCGGGCTGGTCGCAGCAACAGGCGCGGCGTGGCCGGATCTTGTGGTTGCGGCGCTCCTAGCGAGCCTGTTTTTGAAATCGGCCGCTGCCATCACCATACAAGCCATAGGCGAGCTCAAATCCGAGCAGGCCCATCAGGCGACAGCGACGGAGACATTTCGATGAGCTTGCGTATTCCGCCTATTGTCCAGTTGCTAGTTTGCGCTGTCCTCGCATGGGCCCTTGCGAAGTTCACGCCTCAATTGGCCTTTGGCGCACCCTTTTGGGTTTACGCCGGTTATGGCTTAGTCGCCGCAGGCATTTTCCTGCTGGCGCTTGCGTTGCTCGCCTTTGCCCGCGCGGGCACCACGGTTAATCCGCTCGTTCCTGAACAGGCCGAAACACTCGTCACAACTGGTCTCTACCGCTTCACGCGCAATCCTATGTATCTTGCGATGGCGCTGATCCTGATTGGCGGCGCGCTCTCGCTTAGCAACATCGCTGCATTGGCGGCCCCGACCATCTTTGTCAGTGCAATGACAGTGCTCCAAATCAAGCCCGAAGAGCGTGCGTTACAGTCGGTGTTTGGCGACGCATTTACGGCCTATCGCGAACGCACTCGGCGCTGGCTGTGAGGAGATAGCGATGATTGATTTACCAGACTGGACGATATGGGCTGCTTTCGGTCTTTCCCTGACCGGGGCGCTGTCGATTTTTTTGTTGTCGGCTCTATCAGCGATGCGGTCTGAGTTTCAGTTCTTCCCGCCCCCCGGCAAAGACAGCTGGCAGCATTGGACCTTTCTGGCCCTGTTTCGTCTTTATCTATATCCGCTGATCGCTTTGACAGTGCTCGTTTTCTCGCCGCCGGAAGGCTCACATGCCTGGGCCCAATATGGCGTAGGCGGATTACTACTGCTCATCGGGTTCGGAATGGCAATCCGCATCACCCTTTATATGGGATGGCGCAATGCCTTTGGTGAAAAGCTCGGATTGATGACAACCGGCTGGTTCGCACGGAGCCGCAACCCCATATATGTGTTTACTTGGCTTGGCATAATTGGGTGGGCCATGCTGGCAAATTCTTGGTTGGTCACGCTGCTGCTCAGCGCGTGGGCGATCATGTATCTGTTTGCGCCTTATTTTGAGGAACCGTGGCTCGAAGCCGAGTATGGGGATAAATACTTCAAATACAAAAAGTCGGTTAGGCGGTTCATCTAGGGAACCAACCCTTCAACCAATTCGTTTTCAAAGTACAGAACAATCAATCTGAGATTAGAAAGGATTTATATGCTGACGATAAAACCCGAAACCGATGAAACGCTGCTTGTGCTTGAAGTCACAGGCAAAATGTCCGAGCAGGAATTGAAACAGTTAGATCCGGAACTACACCGCCGCAGGAATCATCCCGGTGACAGCAGTTTGGTCATGATTATGGATGATTTTGACGGCTACGAATCGCTGGACGCGCTCTGGACAGACTTGAAAATGGATATGGCGCATAAAGATGATTTTAAGAAGATTGCCATTATTGGCGATGATCGTTGGGAACGCGGCCTTAGTAAGCTTGCGGGCATGATAACAGACGGCGAACTTAAATTTTTCGCCAAGGAAGATAAAGCCGCGGCAATGGCTTGGGCCAGGACATGATGAGTGTTCGAGCTAACACTATTCCCGTGCAAGCCCGAACATTTGGAACCGGGGGTTAGCCATGAGCGGCGAAAATCTTGACTTGGGTTCCGATGAAAAGCGCAAAACTCTATGGATTGTTCTTTGGCTGAATGTCGCCATAGCCGTCGGGTTCTTCGCAACGGGGCTGTTTGGCGACTCTAACGCTCTATTGGCCAATGGACTGGACAACACATCAGACGCCGCGGTTTATTTGCTCAGCCTGCTGGCGCTCACACGCTCGCGTGTCTGGAAGCGAGGCGCGGCGCGCTTATCAGGCATCATGTTACTGGTTTTTTCAGCGGGGGTCATTATCGACGCCATACGCCGGTTTCTTGAAGGCTCCGAACCCGTTGGCGTCCTCATGATGATCATGGCGGCCATCGCCGGGGGCATAAACTTGTTATGTCTGCGCCTTCTACAGAGACTGGAGAACAAAGATGTTAATCTTCGGGCAGCGACGACATTTAGCTTCAATGACTTTATTTCCAATGGCGGCATCCTCATCGCTGGTGTGATTGTTCTTTGGACAGGTTCAAACTGGCCGGACTTACTGGTTGGGATCGCTGTGGCCTGCATTGCGCTTTATGGCGGCATAGAGATTTTGCGCGATGCCCATATGGACAAGCATGAGGAGGACGGGAGCGAGCACGGCACTTGACCGAACCGAACCCGTTTATTTTGGCGTGGGAAAACTGATTCAGGCGATCAGCACGAACTTGGTTATCATCCAGATCGACATGGCCATCATCCCAAGATTTTCCGACAGTGAAATAAACCCCAGCGGCACATTGCTGCCGCCGCCAACGCAGGCGCATTTAATGTCACGCTTGTCGATATAGACTGCCTTGTAAACGGACCACGCTCCGATCGTGCCTACAAACAAAGCAAATGGCGCAGCGATCACGCCAGCAAGTCCGCCAGCAATCATCAATACACCTGCGCCGCCTTCAACCAAGGGATAGATATAGGCGTATCTCACATGGCGCTGCGCGAGCAGATCATAGCCCAAAAAGCCATTGGAAAAGCTATCGAGGTCGCGCAGCTTCTGGATGGCGAGAATGCACATAGAGATCGCAACGAAAAGTTCGGCGGCGCGGATGGTCAATACAGAACGAACGCTGATCCAACTGACAGCCAGAGCCATAAGCGCCGCCATTGCAAAAATAGCGATAATAGGTGTGTAAGTTTCGGCGTCGGGGTCTTTGACGTCTAAATCAAAGTGGCGCCTCAAATCGTCATAACCGCCAATACGCGTTCCGCCGATAAAAGTTTGGGGAGTAGTTTTGACATCATGCTCTTCCTTGAACGCATCTTGCTGCTCCCGGTTTTCGAGTAAGTTATCGTCCACCTTAAACCCTTTGCGCTCCAGCAGGTCTTTGGCCTTTAAACCGAACGGACAAATATGTTCGTCTGTCACCATACGGTAAAGACGGGCGGTTCCAGCATCGTCTGCTTCAGAGATAACCATATCTACAGCTGCGGTCATTTCGGATCTCCAGACAGGCGACCTTCAAAATCTGGCACGGCGCGCGCTTCTGCATCCGCCTCGGTTATCGCGGCACCATTTTCTTTGATGTCGTTAATGAGCCAGTCCATTTCTTTGATTTCGCGGCGCTGCGCTTTAATAATTTCGTCGGCGAGTTTCCGCACGCGAACATCTTCAATCTCAGCGCGCTCACTTGTGAGAATGGCGATGGAGTGATGCGGGATCATGGCGCTCATCCATGCTTTATCCTGAACGGTTGTTTGACTGCGCACGAGAAAAAGTGCGAACGCAAAGACAAGCGCACTTCCGGCGAAGATAGCGATATTGGTCTTGGCGTTTTTATACATGCCAAGCATGAAGCCCAGCATGATTATAGCCATGGCCGCGCCCATGATGAAGGTCATATAAAACCGGGTTTCGCTCCACCGCGCATGGCTCCACTCATAGGTGTTGAGATACATAAGCCCGAACATAACTAGCATTGATGTTGCGATCATTGCGCCGAAGCGCCAGTAATTTCCGTGTCCTTCTTTCATTGTCTTTTCCTTTTCACATACTCATAGGGGGTATTTAAAGGGAACGCAGTGCCGGACAAAGCGTTCCAATAATTCAGATTAGGTGTTTTGATTTTTTTGATGACCTGACATCAGAAGATAGATGAAGGCCGCTGAACATGAGATCAGGAGAAAGCCGTTGAGAGACTCCACACCTGCGAGAAATCTCAAATGCCCCGAAGGGTATATGTCCCCAAGACCGAGAGAGGTGTAATTGACCAGAGAGAAGTAAAAGACATCCATACCGCCCATGGGTCCGTCAGCACTTTTGAACCCGCCAATCCCCAGAGCGCGCCCAGCTAAAAAGCCTGCGGCATAGATTCCGGCTTCTGCCAAATGCGCCGCGCCGACCGCGTATAACCCTGTCAGGAGTTGCAGTCCTCGCGGCCATTGGCGACGCGGCAAGCCAGAGAGAAGACGAGACATGACAAGGTAGTGCAGAGTTACCGACAGCCCAAAAGTGATTATCGCTATGAGTATCGCAAGCGCCATTTACGTCTCACCGCGCTGCAAATTTAACTCTTCCAACGCATCATCCAGACTTAGAACAATCGCACTGGATTGCCGCAAGCGCGCAATCCGATTCTGCGACGCTGCTTCGGGCTCCGGGCATGCCAGAAAAACGTCAAAGCCTTTTTGAAGGGCCATAAGCGTCAGTCCCGTTTCAAAGGGTCCGACATTTTGTGAGAGAATGAGCAATTGTCGCCATGCCGGAGCTTCCATCATCGTCCATAGCGCATCATCCTGCCACGGCGCGGCATCAGTGGATACGACGTTATAATGCGGCAAACTGAAGTCGAGGATAGCCCTGCAGTCGGCGTAATCACGTGGAGTATCGGGCAATAGAAGCAAATCAAGGTCGCCTATGGAGAGATAATTTTTCGGTGTTTTGTCTGTCATAGCAATTCCAGTCGTAAGAACGTCCTACTGGACCTAATTGCGGTGAAAAAAGCGGTAGAGCGGCACGAAGACAGCGGCGATATACCAACCATAGAGATAGGCTCCAAGCGCTCCGATGAGGAAGCCGGGTAAGGTCAACCATTCAAAGCCGGGTAACCATGGTGCCCAGGCTTCATGCATATGAAGACGGTCAGGGGCAATCAGCCCGAAACCAATACAGACAAGAAAGCTGACAAGCAAAAATAGCGATAGCGCATGTCCCGTGGGAACGAGCCGGGGTCCGTTAGATGAGGTCATGATGAAGTTTCCTTTTGTGTATTATGGGCTGAGTGTGTTGGCTCGCCGTCTTGACGAAACCGACTGAGAAATAATTTTTCAAAACCGAATATCAGCGCGATGCCGCCGAGAGAGATCGCGATAATCATGGGGTCCGATCCCCCTTTGATGACAAGAAACGCGATCAGAACAACGGCGTCGAAAAAGATAGCAAGGCTCAAGATGATCGGATTGGCGTCAACATCTTCTCGCAAGTGGCGCAACACGCCCCAGTGGATGAGAATATCCATGACGAGGTAGAAGATGGCGCCGAGTGAAGCGATACGCGATAGATCGAAGAATGCGGCGAGCAAGGCGGCGGCGATAACCGTGTATACGAGCGTATGCTTCTGTATGCTGCCGGGCATACCAAAATGACGATGCGGAATGAGCTGCATATCTGTCAGCATGGCGAGCATGCGCGATACGGCGAAGATGCTGGCCAGAAGCCCTGACGCTGTGGCGATGATGGCAATGGCGACAGTGAACCAGACGCCTGCCTGGCCCAGAGCAGGCCGCGCCGCTTCAGCAAGTGCGTAGTCTTTGGCTTCAACAATCTGGTCAACGCTCAGTGATGAGCCGACGGCATAAGAAACTAGAAGATAAACAACCACGCAGATTGCGAGCGATAGCATGATGGCACGGCCAACATTGCGTTGGGGGTTTTCGACTTCATCGCCGCTATTCGTGATCGTGGTGAAGCCCTTATAGGCAAGAATAGCGAGCGCGACGGCGGCGAGAAACCCGCCGGGAGAGGCTTGCTCTGTGAGGCCGCCGCTCGCAGGTTGAAACGCAAAGTCTGCCGCCCAAAGCGCGACAAGCGCAAAAAGCAGTATACCGCCGACTTTGAGCACGGCGGTTACTTTCGAGACGCTGCCAATAACGGAATTGCCTGCGAGGTTCACCAGAAATGCAGAGAAGATCAGGCCGATGGCTAAGATTGGAACAAGCAAGCTATTCTCACCCACATCAAACAGCTGCAATGTGTAGGTACCGAATGTCCGCGCGACGAGGCTCTCATTGATAATCATGGAGAAGGCCATCATTAAGGCCGCTGCGCCTGTGATGGTGGCGGGGCCATAAGCCTTCTTCAAGATCATCGCGATCCCCCCGGCGGAGGGGTATTTGTTGGATACTTTGATGTAAGTATAAGCGCTAAAACCGCTGATGATTGCGGCGACAATAAAAGCCAGCGGAAACAGGGCGCCCGCATATTCTGCGACTTGCCCTGTCAGAGCAAAGATTCCAGCGCCAATCATGACGCCCGTGCCCATTGCCACGGTGCCGAGAAGACTGAGGCTGCCTTTTTGATACGCTTGTGCCATTACTTGGCCTCATCATCGCGTTGAGGAAACCGCCCGACATAGGACGCAAATACTGCGTCACCACTCGGCCCAAAAAGCACCACGTCATAAGGATGTGATTGCCCGCTTTGTTCCATTCCGGGCGATCCCATAGGCATACCCGGTACCGATAGACCCTTTGCAGCTGGCCGCTCTTTGAGCAGCCGTCTGATTTCAGCAGCGGGAACATGTCCCTCGATCGCATAGCCGTCAATTTCCGCCGTATGGCAACTGGCCAGACGATCCGGAACATCATAACGCTGGCGCACTGGGGCTAGATCCTCGTGCTCGATAGCGACGACATCGAACCCATCGCGCTGCAAATGCTTGATCCAGTCTCCGCAGCATCCGCACCAAGGCGTTTTATAGACGGTGATGGTTTGGGCGCTGACGCGCGTTCCGTCGCCGGGTAACAGGGAAATCCCCAACCCGAGCACCGCAACGAACCCTAAAATTGCCAAAATGGGAAAACGGAAACGAGACATATCAGCTCCTCAAAAAGCTACAGTTTCAGGCTGCGCAGGCGCAGGGCATTGGTGATGACTGAAACAGATGACAGGCTCATCGCGGCAGCCGCGATCATAGGGCTGAGCAGTAGGCCAAAGACTGGATAAAGAATGCCTGCAGCAACCGGGACGCCCAGCGCGTTGTAGATAAATGCAAAGAACAAATTCTGGCGAATATTGCCCATGGTTGCATGGCTTAAATGTCGGGCTTTCGCGATGCCCATGATATCACCCTTCACGAGGGTCACACCCGCGCTTTCCATCGCGACATCGGTTCCTGTTCCCATGGCGAGACCAACATCAGCTTGTGCCAAAGCGGGCGCGTCATTTATGCCGTCGCCCGCCATAGCAACGATTGCGCCCGATGCCTGCAACTCCCGCACAATTCTGTTTTTGTCTTCAGGTGAAACATCGGCGTGGACTTTATCAATTCCAATTTGCCGTGCGACTGCTTCTGCGGTGCTGCGGCTATCACCGGTCAGCATGACAACTTTCAATCCCTCCGCGTGAAGCTGTTCGACTGCAGCTTTTGACGTGGCCTTAATGGGGTCAGCAACGCCGACAAGTCCCGCAGACTGGCCGTCTATGGCGACGAACATGATGGTTTGCCCCTCGCGGCGCAGGTCTTCTGCCAGAGCTTCCAATTCAGGATTAAAGGCGCCAACACGTCGCATCATTTTAGAATTGCCGATGGCAACTGTTGATTCAGCGACGCGGCCTTGCGCGCCTTCACCCGTGATCGACTCGAAAGTGTCTGCAGGCAAGACATCGAGGCCGCGTGCTTGTGCACCCTTCACAATGGCTTGCGCTAATGGGTGCTCTGAGGCTGTCTCAACAGCTGCAACTTTGGCAAGCAGATCGTCTTTATCGCGCTCACCGTCCGCTTTTAGCGTGACAAGTTTCGGTTTGCCTTCGGTCAGGGTGCCGGTCTTATCGACAACTATGGTCGTAACCTTCTCGAAGGTCTCCAAGGCTTCTGCGTTTTTAATCAGTATGCCGTTCTGTGCACCTTTGCCTGTTCCTACCATAATCGACATGGGCGTGGCGAGACCGAGCGCGCAAGGACAAGCAATAATCAGTACAGCAACCGAGTTGACAATGGCAAAAGCCATAGCCGGATCAGGACCAAATATCGCCCAGATGATAAATGTAGCAATTGCGATAACGACAACTGCAGGCACAAAATAACCGGACACAGTATCGACAAGCTTTTGGATCGGAGCGCGTGAGCGCTGCGCGTCGGCGACCATGCGGACAATTTGCGAGAGCATTGTATCATCGCCTACCCGTGTGGCGGTCACAACCAAGGTGCCCGTGCCGTTCACAGTGCCGCCTGTCACAGCATCGCCGTCCTGTTTCTCTACAGGGACGGGTTCACCGGACACCATCGATTCATCCACACTGCTGTGACCATCCAGAACCTTGCCGTCCACGGGGATTTTTTCACCGGGCCGAACCCGTATCCGGTCACCCGTTTTAACCGTTTCCAGATAAACTTCTTCTTCGCGACCATCCGCGTGAATAAGGCGCGCTGTTGGCGGCGTGAGTTCCAGCAAGGCCCGAATTGCACCAGAGGTTGCGCTTCGGGCCCGCAGTTCGAGGACTTGGCCGAGGAGGACAAGGGTGACGATAACAGCGGCGGCTTCAAAATAGAGTGCGACGTGACCGCTGGCATTTCGGAATGCATCGGGGAAGATGCTCGGGACGAAAGTGGCGACGAGAGAATATATATAAGCGACGCCAACACCCAGCGCGATTAACGTGAACATGTTGAGGTGGCGTGTCTTTAAAGATTGATACCCGCGCACAAAGAATGGCCAGCCGCCCCATAGAACAACGGGTGTTGCCAATAGTAATTGAAGACCTTGCGCCCAGCCGCCTGTCACAATGTGTTCAAACGGGCGCCCTGGAATGAGGTCTCCCATTGCATAAATAAACAGCGGCAAACTGAGCAGTGCAGACACCCAGAACCGGCGATTCATGTCATTTAGTTCTGAGGTGTCCTCTGCAACGCCCGCCTGAAAGCTCTCAGCTTCAAGTGCCATACCGCAGATTGGGCAGCCTGAGTTACGCGTATCACGTACCTGTGGGTGCATGGGGCACGTGTAGACAATACCGTCATAATCGGCCGGAACGAGATCATATGTTCGGTCCACATCAGGTACAGCGTCATGATGGTGGCAAAGGGCGTGTTTGTCTGGAGCCTCATCGGGCGCGGATGTGTGTGTCATGAGGCACGCCGTTCGCTTTTGCTTGTTTTCTTACAGCAAGGCGCGGCTACAACCGGGCGCGAGCGTGACGGTTTTTGCTTGGGCGCGCAGCAACATGGTCGCTGGCTCTTCCGGTCTCCTGACTGTTCATGTGTCATAATTTTCTCCAAGAAATATGAGTGAGTATGACTCATCAGATGGATACCCCCAAGGGGTATTACAAGGGAGCATTATCCTTGGCTCCTTCGTGTGGTTTTATTTTGGAAAAGATGAGCCAGATCATGGGTTGCGGTTTCGCATGTTAGATGCGCGCGTCGCAGCATGATGGCTTCGTCGCCATTCATGTTTTCAGCTTCTTTGGCCAAAGCGTAGAAAACTTGGGCGATTGCCTCGACAGCTTCGCATGCGTGAGGCGTCACCTCTTCACAGAAGGCCAGGCAAATATCGCATGCTAGAAAACTGATTGTCGCCAGGCCCCGACTTTTGCCACCCTTGCGAATAATTATATCGAATTCAGCCTGTGCGCCGAGATAGATTTGAGCAATTTTCGCGGTGGAACTCATTGTGCGCCCTCACGGTCAAATACCAGTACCGCTTTAGGGCGACGGCGTTTTTTGAGGCGCAAGGCTGGCTTTTCGATCAGGTGCCATGATAGCGCCGATAACAGGATAAAGCCGGGAATTGAGATGATGGCGAGCATGACAGGGCTGATGCTTGGCTGAAGAAAGAGCACGCCTTGCATTACAGGATAGTGCCAAATGTAGATGCCATAGGAATAGTCTGGTATCGCCGAGACCGTTGCGTTTTGGCGATTTGGCAGGCCAAGTCTTAGTAGCAAAGCTATGAGCGCAAGATTTGCGAGCAACTCTCCGACCGGGCCAGCGCCAAACAAGACAAACAGCGCTGCAAGACTGGCCACGATCAGCGAATGTGGGCGCCGGGCAGCAGGCCAGTGCCAAAGTACCATGCCCATCAGGAAAGCAGACGAGAGGCGCAATAGTGACAGTGCGCCTGCGGACAAGGTCGCAAAGTCCACGACATTGGGCAGTACGAGATAACTTAATTGCACAATCAGATAGGCGGCGATGACGCGCTTAAAACCGCCCAGCAATCCTGTGAAAAATCCGAATGCTGCGGCAAGGTAGGCCAGCATTTCAAATCGGATCGTCCAGAGCGGACCATTAAAATCAGCTTCAAGATTTCCCGCAAATATGCCGCCCGGGGCGTGTTCGGGATCGCCCATAGCAAGGACCCTCGACGCGTAGCGCCAGGTTTCCGCGCTCCATATGCGTTCTATGCCACCCGGTTCGGAAAAGAAGGGCGCAAAAACCAGAATGAATGCGAGCGCCATTGCGATTAAAGCGGGGTAGATGCGTAAAAGACGCGAGCGCAGATATGTTCCAAGATTGCGCCGTGTGCTGAGGCTCTTGGCGATGAGCAAGCCAGACAGAATAAAGAAGCCATTCACGGCCATATAACCGCCTGTCCATTGATGTAGCCGAATTGGCTCATATCCATCCGTCAGCAAAAAAATGTGGCCCAACGCAACAAGCCCGGCGAGCCCCCACCTGACCGCTGTCAGATGGTTCGCGCCGAACAACGGATCGTTTGGAACGGTCTGATCTCCACACGTAGCCATTAGTGTTCGTGCTCGCCAGTTATGGGAGCCGATGACCAATGGATGTGAGCAATGCGCCATCCATCCTTGGTTTCACGCAAAACCATGGTTTCGGTCATTTTCGCATGCACGGTTTTATTGTTGTATTTGCCGTGAATTTGGCTTTCTGAGATCACAGTCGAGAGACCGGAGCCGTCGATCACGTCACGGCGCTTTAAGGTGCTATCAACCGCGCCCATAAAGGCAATATCGGCTGACATATGCTGTCCTGCATATTCGTCGAATGAGCGCTCGGTTCCGCCGCCTTCGGCGATAATTACGTCAGGCGCAACCAGCGTGCGTAAGCGCTCTATATCTCCAGCCCGCATTGCCAGACCAAATTGGGTTACAATTCCCGAAGGTGATCCGTCTGCGCTTTCCTGAATTCTGTTTTCCGGTGCGTCTTCCGCATGATGACCGTCGCTATTGTCATGGGTTCCAGCCGATGCAGCGTCTTCGTCATGCCGTCCGTTTGATAAATCATGACCATGCTCGGCTGGGTCATCAGTTTCCGACATGGCCACGCCGCGGCCTGCGTCGCCATGGTCGTGATCGTGACCGTCGCCAGTGACAGTTGGAAGGCTTTGCACACCCAACCCGTAATTGTAGACGATATGTCCACCCCACCATGCCGTAACACTAAGGCTGATGGCTGCGACAGTGAGAAGTGATTTAAAAATCGCCGTCGCAGGGGTTTGACGCCGCCGCCATCGCCAAACTGCGAGCAAGACAATCGCTGCACCCGAGGGCACTGCCCAATTGCGATGGGTAGTCATCGCTTCATGGGAAGGTCCATCATGCGCCACTGTATAGTAGGCCTGAAACCCGGCCGCGATAGTCGCCAGAATGGCCAGCGCCGCAAAGGCAAGCATCCAGTCTGCAGCTGGTCGCAAGCTTTTTTGCCATGGTTCAGCGAATTTTAGACTCGATACCAAGTAGCAGAGAACGGAAGTGATACTGAGCGCATAAGCAAAGTGGACCAATATCGGATGAATATTCGGTTCAATCAAGCTCATTGGAATGACTTTCCGGATCGATCGTGTCAGCCTTCAGTGACCACATCACGCTCAGCGCTCGTTCCTTCAATAATGCATGAAAAACAGCGATGCCGGCATGGGCGACGAGATACGCCCAAGCCAGTTTCGATACTGGCTCATGGATTAACATTGCTGTTGATGCGAGAATGCCTTCACCTGCACCGAGCTTCAGAGCTACAAAATAGGTCAACCCGGTCATTGCCATGACTGAAATGATGGCGATGCCCAACCCATGCACGGCTTTCGCTAACGGGTCGCCGTCATAAAATGACAGGCGACCGGTTTTGTCTGTGTTCCTCAAACGTGCCTTGACTGCATCGATCAGCTCTTTTCGGCGTCGGACTGAAAACCACGGGAACAATTCTGAAAGCGTGGTCCCGCGTTGTCGGAATAAAATGATCACCCAAAACGCGCAGATGACAGCAAAGGAAATCAGTCCAGAATATTCGTGGACTTCAAAAAAGACATCCTCGCTTCCATCTTGCGGGTGGGCATTCATAACAAGGCTTGTCGCGAGCTGAACGATTACAGCGATAGCGATGAGCATATGAACCAAGCGTGTTATCAGAGTGTATTCCCGTTCATGTGACGAGGCCATGTCTGTCTCCTAATACCAAGACCGTATGCCGACGAGGAACACGGTTTGGTCGCCATTATTTCCGGCAAGCTTTGCAATATCCCGCGTTCCGCCGAACTTGCCTTGCCATTCTACGCCCAGGTAAGGCGCAAATTGCCGCTTGATTTCATAGCGCATTCTCAGCCCGGCATTTACATCTGTCAGGCCTGATCCAAGGTCTCGTTCTGCAATGTCTTGCGCTGAAAAATTGGCTTCAATTCGTGGCTGCAGAATAAGCCGCTGCGTGAGCCGATAATCGTACTCAACCTCCGCGCGCGCGGTAACGTCACCCTTTGTGCTCAGATAACTGGAAACATCGACTTCAAACCAATAAGGCGCGAGGCCTTGTACGCCGATCACAGCATGGTCCAGCCCCTTTGGCTTAAAGTCATGGCGAATACCGGTTTGAAGGTTGAAATATGGCGAAATAGCATGAGACCAAAGTGCCTGTAATTCAGCGTCATCCACTTTTCCGGAATTCATTGAAACCAAGCCTTCGGATTTAAACCAGATCTTGTTTATGTCACCGCCATACCAAGCCTGGCCGTTCCAATATAAATCTTCACTGCCATTTGCGGATTGCGCTTCAAACTGATTGAACAAAATAGACCCGGTTTTTCGATTGCCGAGCATTTCTTTCAATTCCTCGCGGGATTTCTCCATTTCGTCTTTTGAGTAATATGCATCTGCTTGGTGACCCGCTACGGGAGCAGGTTTTTCAACGGTGGTTTCTTCGGGGCTCTCTGAAGTCATAGCAGATGTTTGAGCCAAAGCTGAAAATGGAACGGCCAAAGCGGCAAAGCAACATAAAGTCAATTGCGACCAACGCTTGTTCATATGAGTCATTATTCTTGCTCCTGCATCTTCATTGTACCGTGATCGTTCATGTCCATCGGCGGCTGTTGTTTCATTTGGGGATGCTCCAGCGCCATAGGCATCGGCATCGTATTACTCTCAGTTTTCGACTTATTAGGCATCACCGATACGACCCGAAACATTCCGGCCTCCATGTGATAAAGCAGGTGACAGTGAAATGCCCAATCGCCCACATGCTCAGCACTGATATCGACTGAGAGCTTCTCGCCGGGTTTCACGGTAATTGTATGCTTACGTGGTTTATGGCTTCCGCCGCCATTGACGACATCGAAAAACATGCCATGCAAATGGATGGGGTGTGGCATCATCGTGTCATTGACGAGCGTTAACCGAAGGCGTTCTCCTTCGTTAAATATGATGGGGCCATCGACTTCTGACCAAGTTAGCCCGTCGAAAGACCACATATATCGTTCCATATTTGAAGTCAGATGAAGTTCAATCTCACGTGCTGGTGTGCGCTGATCGGGATTTGGCTCAAGACTTCGCAGTTGGGAATATGTCAGTGCGCGGTGCGCGACATCATTCAGACCTTGCCCAGGTTCATCTAGTCTGCTGGTCGGCGCCATGGCCAATTTTGCTGTGGATGGACCGGTTTTAAGGTCTGGAGCTATGAGCGGAATTGCACCGGGGCCTTTCGCCATATCTTTACCGTTCATTCCCTCCATCATGGAATGATCCATCCCAGGCATAGCGGGAGAGTCCATTCCAGCCATGTTACCCATGCTCGCCTTGGACCCATTGTCCATTTGCATGCCGCCCATAGCGCCCATATCACCCATGCCCATGTCTTTCATGGTGAGCGGAACGGGTTCGCGAAGGGCTGGAGCCTGCGCTTTCATCCCGGGTTCAGGGCCCAACGTCGCAACCGCCATTCCCGAACGATCAATCGCCTCGGCAACCAGGGCATAGGCTTTGATTTGTTCAGGCGTCACGATGACATCATACGTCTCGGCGACACCGATTTGGAACTCATCAGTCTCAACAGGCTGCACGTTCAGCCCATCAGCGGCGACGACCGTCATTGGCAGCCCGGGGATACGGAAATTGAAAATCGTCATTGCCGCTGCGTTGATGATTCTTAACCGAATGCGCTCACCCTCTTTGAAAACGGCGTTCCAGTTGTCAGCAGTTGAGTGGCCGTTGATGAGATAGGTGTATTGCGCGCCGGTTATGTCTGACCAATCAGTCGGGGACATGCGCATTTTACCCCATTTCGCGCGTTCGCGAATAGTTTGCGACAAACCTTTTTCACCGGCGTCGCGCATGAAATCTGCAGCTGTTCTTTTCTGGAAATTAAAGGAGCCGCTATTGGCCTTCAGCTTAGAGAAAAGCCTGTAAGGGTCTTCGAACGTAAAATCGCTCAGCATCAGTACATATTCTCGGTCATAAACGACCGGATCCGAGCTAGCCGGGTCAACGATGATCGGCCCGAAATGCCCCAATTGTTCCTGCAGACCGCTATGGGAGTGATACCAATAGGTGCCATTTTGAGGCACTGCGAATTTGTATTGAAAGGTTTCACCTGGCTTAATACCTGGAAAAGCTACGCCCGGAACACCATCCATTTCAAAAGGCACGAGAAGCCCGTGCCAATGTATCGACGTGTCTTCCTCTAAGGTGTTTGTCACATTTAAGACGATATCGTCACCCTCACGAAAGCGAATGAGCGGGGCAGGAACGCTGCCGTTAACGCCAATGGCCTGCGTGGCGCGGCCATCTATGCGTATCGGAAATTTGTCGATATTGAGGTCGAACATATTTCCAGTGAGCGATGGAATGCCGAGATTGCCATCACTGGCAGGGCGCGCCCAAGCTGGTATGAGACCTGATGCACTGGCGAGTGCGCCGGCTCCAAGCGTAGATTGTAAGAAACGTCGTCTGTTATACATGGGTGTATCTCCGTAATAATGGTGGCTGCGAAGCGCGATTAGTGACTGTTATGGCCATTTTGATTATAGGCTTCGGACTGCATTGTGTCAGGTGTTTTATTGACGGGTCGAATGGCAGAGATGACGTAGCCGTCTTCTGCTTCCGGATTGAAATCGAAGCTGATGGCATCACCTGTTGCGAGGCCTGTCAGATTGACTCCCTCAGCGACCTCGAACTGCATTGTCATTACGGGCCATCCAATTTCTGGAATGGGGTCATGTTTAATCCGCAGGCCGCGCGCGGCTGTATCTATACGCAGCACAGTCCCGGTCGTGGACACGCCGGGCGTGTTCATCTGGCTATGGTTCATAACGCTATGGTCCCTCTGCGCATCATCCATCTTAGAATGGTTCATTTTCGAGAGATCCATCGTAGAATGGTCCATACTGCCATGGTCCATGTTTCCATGCCCCATGCTGGTATGGTCCATTTTACCAGACATGCCTTCACCGTGGTCCATACCGCTCATATCATGGCCCGCCATTTTGGCTGTCCCCGCACAAAGGCCGGGTTGGACATCTGACGCGGTTGTTTGGCACAACTCGACGAGCGGTAGGCTGCCATTTTCAGCCCGGTGCAATGTGAATTGAACGCGATCACCGGGTTTGAACGCTGTCACATCAATCCCGCCTGTAACCGGAAATTTCATCGTTGCAGCTGGCCAACTCACAGCGGGGATAGTGTTGTGAGAGAGACTAATCCGGTTATCGTCAGGCAGAATAGCGGTCACTGTTGCGAGCGCTTCTACCATGTGCGCGCTGCGACCATGCTCCATGGTTTGCATGTCATGACCTGCCATTTTATGACCCGTGTGGTCTGACATTTGAGCGGCGGCGGGCAGCGCAGTCATGAGCGCCATAGATGAGATGAGAAGAGCAGTTTTCGAGCGTAAAGTCATAATGTAGATTCCTGTATTTGCTGGGAGGGGGCGACCATGTGAAAGGCGCCAGCAATACCGGGACATCTACAATCCGATTGGGGCAATCTATTCCGCTATGGCGCGGGTGACAGATTCACGGATGGGGAAACCAGGCATCGCTGTGGACGCAGCTGGTCAGATGTTTTGTGGAAGACACAAACAAAAGACCGGTCTTGTCCAAGGCACGCGCCGCCAAGGGGCTGATGACGCGTGACTGCGAGCCGGTCTCTAAATTGTTAGGCGGATTTTCAGGCTTACCAATGTAGGGGCTGGTGGATGCAGCCATCGGAGCCCGTCCAAGGCGCTGGGAGCCATGAGGGCGCGCGTTATTGGCAATGCTTGGGCAGCAGGCGCTAGAAAGTCTTCATCGGCTGGTGATGGCAAAGTAATCGGCGAGATGACATCATTGGCACCAATCAGCACATTCGCATCATTGCAGTGTGCACAATCGGCCGCATGTTCATGATCGCCGTTATGATTGTGGCCATCATCGTGTTGGTTCTTAGTCTCAGCATCAGGCTGTATTGTGAGCATGGAATGAGCGAGACCAAAACTTGGGCCCGCATCCTGGTGCATTTCATACGTATCATGATTGGGAGTAGCAGCTTGTGCGTTCGCGCAAACGCAGAATATCTGAGCCACGCCAAAAAATATGGCGAGCGCCGATAATAATGCTGGTCTGATACTTTGCAGAATCATAGCTTGACCGAATCTCCTTCTGCCACCATATATACCCCATAAGGGTATTCGTCAATGCAACAGTCATCAAAAACCATAAATCGTCTGCGCCGACTGGAAGGTCAGGTCCGCGGCATCATCAAGATGCTCGAAGAGGACCGTTACTGCATCGATGTTCTCAATCGGATGCAAGCCGTTAAATCAGCGCTGGCCCGGGCCGAAAGCGAAATCCTCAAAGACCATGCAAACAGCTGCGTGGCTGAAGCGATTGAATCGGGCGATGCCGAAGCGCAACGCGAAAAGGTCTCAGAACTGATCGATCTATTCGACAAACTGAAGCGATGAGCGATATGGGACAAACACATCAGCACGGTGCTAGTTCCCAAATCCACACATTTTCCCCTAGCATTTTCTTATCAGCTATTGTGCTGGGCGTGGCAATTCCTGCGCACCTCATGCTTCCCGATGACATAAGCCGTCTAACCATAGCAATCACCATAGCCATTATCGCAGGCGCTTACATTGGCTTTGGTGCCAACGATGGCCGCCCCTGGATGTTCCTGACAGAACTTTGCATTGCGGCTCTCTTCGGTGTTTTGGCGCTACTCGGTGTGATCTGGTCACCTTATATGTTTGTCGCTGCACTTTTCCTGCACGGCGTTTGGGACCTTATCCACCACAACGGTTTATTCGGGGCCAAGGTCCCGCGCTGGTATATTCCGTTCTGCGTTGTGATTGATTGGATCGCAGCGGCGGGACTATTCATTCTCTTTGCGCTCTGACCAACATGCCAATCTCGCCATCCATCATTGCCGCGATAAGCGTGCCCGCCACTTCCGACACCAACACGTCCGAAGCCTATTTGGCGCAAAAGCATAATTTGCTTGGGCAGTATAATTCTCTCGAACATCTGGTCGTGGACGGCGAGGAGAGTCTTGATAAAAGTACATACAACGGACTGACATTCCATATGCGAAGGCTTCGGGCCGCTATCGCCGAAGCCCTATGGCGCAAGGAGGTATTCGTCAGCACAACGATCATTGATGAATTTGTCTTCCATGAAGTCCAGCGTCAACCCGGTCAGGTTGTTGGTGCCGTCATGGCATCGCTCGCACAAACCACTGTGCACCAAGCTGGATTTGTCATCTACCCACTTAACGGGTTCGGGCTTGAATTGCCGCCGCTACGCCGAAGCTCAGACACACTCTTACCATATGCGGTATTCAAATCATTAGGTATGGCGGTTTCCGCTCAAAGCAATAGTTTTGAAACGGCGAGCGCGCGTATGTCATTGCTTGCAAAAAGACTAGGCATAAAGGGCCGTATGCCGGTAAACGATCTCCATCATTATACCGTCCCGTCCCGCTTGCGCTGGTTCACCAACAATCCACTGATGATGATTAAGCTGACGTCTCACACGGGCGGGATGTTTGAGAACCAGTTTATTTATACCCTTAAAATCCGTATCGCATCTTCGCTTTTGACCATGCTAACTGCGATCGCCAATGATAAAGGATATGCCGCTGTACCCCTCAGCTCCTCAGCACGGGTCAATAATTTTTCGACATTGGATATTGATCATTATCTTATCGGGGAAGCCGTGCGGCCTGGTTCACGGCCCCTCGAATTGCGGCGCGTTCCAATGAACCTCGGCGCAAAAGATCTGGCACGCCTATCTGATCTGTCAGTGAACCTCAGTACTGAGCTGCTGGCGCGCTCAGATATGAAACGGGCAACGAGTCGTCTCTCGAAGGCACTGGCGACAATAGAGAGCGGATACAGGGACTCCGTTTTCATCGACGGAACCAGCACGTCCGAAGGAAGGCTCTATGCGCGCATTGTGACAGCATTGGATTGGTATCGACAATCATTCGGGTCGCGCTCAACCGATGATGAGGCCATCGTGAACCTCGCTGTCGCTTTTGAAACGCTGCTCGCCGATGGATATGAAAGCAAACCTAATGACCGCATGAGGCGGCGAGTCAGAATCTGTTTGAGAGGCAGGCCCGGCGTCGCCGATTATGCGGAAGCGGTCTATACAGTCATGCGGGCTCGCGGCGCGATTGTGCATAACGGAACAACTTTGCAATCCACAGACATTAATAAAGCCAGAGCAGCCTTCGCGCTCTGTGTTGAGCACATCGCTGATGTGCTTCCTAATTTGCCCGCAGGCACAACAAAACCTATGGAAACACTATTAAATGACCCAGTTTGATTGGTCGAACCTGAATTTTCAGCTCTCACCCTCAAAATTCACCTAAATTTTTACCCGCTTTCTCCTCTTACGAGCGGGCACATATCATCTAAAATCTGATAATGGGTCAGAAGTCATCATCCCCTATCACTGAAGTGCGTCTGCGCCGCGCATTGCGCACCGTTGCCAATGCAATCGAGTGTCATGGCGAGGTATATTGGCCGATTTTCGAGGCGCTGAAAGCTGAGCTTGATGCCCGCAATGCTCGCCGCGCCCAGCTTGCTGAGTACAGAAAGCCGGCCAACGATAAAAGCACCAGCAATGCGAAAGACAAGATTAGGCAGGTTCATCCATAGCGCTGGACGGCTTTACAAGTTCCGTAGGGTAAGGATGCGCAATTTTCATCAAGAGTTCCTGGCGAAACTCTAGTGAGCCTTTACTGCCATAATCTGGGCGCGGATTTTTGTGCCCCATAAGGTAACAGCGCATACCGAAATCTATACCTGCCTCCAGCATTCGGTCTTCAAAAGCATGACGGAAAGAATAGATGACATGATCCGTCGTCGGAAACAGATTGCGATGACGGAACGCCTTCATAAGATTGGCTGACACCAATTCTCCCCGATCACGGTAATGCGGAAAGCCGTTCGGTGCGTAACGCATAGCCTCTAAAGCTACACCAACGAGTGGAATTTCGCGCTTTGACGTCACGGTTTTAAGCTCGCGGTCAATCGCGCGGATTTCGATATGCGGTGTGTTGGAATCCAGCCTGATTTGTTCCGGCATAAGATTGCAGATTTCGCTTATTCGTGCGCCTGTCTCAATCAATACATAGATCATAAGACGCAGATCATCATTGAGCTCGTCAAACATGCCCGGCACCAATATCTTGTCGCGCACCCACTCATCCTCGAAAGGCGGCACTTTCGTTTCCTGATCGTCCTTGAAGAACATCTTCCGGAAGGGATTGAGCCGTTCCTCTGAACCGATATGCGTGAAATATGCGTCATAGAGACTGCGCATGTTCCCGATATGCCGATTAGCGGTATTCGGGCTGGCAGGCTTTGTGTCACCGTCGCCAGGTATCATGCGCTCAATCCACCAGCTGCGATAGGCCAACGCCATCTCGCGTGTAATTTCATTGAGCGGCACGTCGTCAATCACATCGATGAAGTAGTTGATGGACGTACGTTTGGTCTTTTCCCAATTACGCCGCTGCTTAGGCGACTTCTTTTTCTGCTCGTCAAAAGCGATATCGGAAACATAAAGCTCAAAGGCACTCGTAACATCTGCGACGGGCTTTTCGGGCTTCTCAACACCGCCGAGCAAGGCTTCGGTGTCTGCGCGCGGCGGACGACCGGAGGCGCCGGTTTGGCGCTCTAATACTTCGATCCGTTCGAGCAGGCGTTCGACCCGTTTGTCGGCTCTGGCTTCCTTCGCAAGATCCTCGGCTGGTTTGTATTTGAATCCATAAGCCATTGCACGAGCCTGGGCCGCCTCATAGCGGTGTTGCTCGGCTTCCAGCGTGGCATCGCTAACACCACCATTTTCTGCGGCTTCAATGGATAGAGCCAACCAATAAGCATCGTCTGCCTCAGCTAATGCGTCTCGTCTAAGGCGGGCGATGTCGACTGATTTTGTGCGCAGGGCAGTGCGAATGCGCTTTCGCGAATCCACATGCTGAAACCGGGCCGGAATAAAGCGTTGATAGTACCATCTTCCGGCGCGTTCCATCAAATATTGGTCTGGTTTTTGGGTCGCGCTCATAGAACACTTTTACCCCATTTCCGACGAATTTTCTACCCCATTTCTTGAAATTGTGGGGTAAAAGAAAAAGGCCCCGCTAAAAACCGGAGCCTTTTCAATGTCTTAGAACTGTCCATTTCCGGAGAAATGGCGCGAGTGACGGGACTCGAACCCGCGGCCTCCGGCGTGACAGGCCGGCGCTCTAACCAACTGAGCTACACCCGCTAAGATGTGAGAGGGGCTTTAGCTATCGAGACCGAAGGCGTCAACGCTTGTTTTGTGTGTTTTGCAGTTATTTTAGCTCTATACGGCGTAGGGCAGCAAGGTGAGCTGTTGGGGTCGGGTAAGTGCAAAGCGAACGCGTTCATCCCTTTGTTTAATGGACTTAAATTACCGTCCAACTCCATTTGTTTGGTCAGGGTATATGCCTAGCTTCTTTTACTTATATGAGTAGGCATCTTGGCACCCTATTTCTATTAACATCGATCTGAGTTCAATACTTACCAGCTTAATCGAAATATTCGGTCAATCGGGCGAAGAATGCAAAATCTTGGTGTCGGATATTTTTAAAATACCCAGCGCTCCACGGTTCAGTTGCATAAGTGCCGGTAAGGAAGAAAGTAAAGGTCGATACTTCTTCAAATGAAGTAATCTACAGGATAAAAATTTTTACTTATATGTGAAGTCTTCTCTTGCAGTCACCCTAAAGATTGGCCTATCTAGCCGCTCCCTAAGGGGGCGGTTAGCTCAGCTGGTAGAGCATCTCGTTTACACCGAGAGGGTCAGCGGTTCGAACCCGTTACCGCCCACCATTTTCCCTAAGTCATAATGTGTTTTACGCGTTCAATGTAAGTTGACTGCAATGAGCGGTCACATTGTGCAGGATCACTACAAAATGAATGCGTCTATCAAAATTTGGGGAAAAGAGAACGCAAAACGCCTCTGCCTTAACTCATGATGTGATCGCTGAGTTAGGCTCAAAAAATTTAAATAAGATGGATGTCTATAATAGTGAGACTATCACGACTTGTTAAAGCTATAAACGAAACACCGTGCACTAGTCGATCAGGCTTAAAAGAGTTCAGCCCGACTTTTGACAAATTAGCTTCACGCTAAAAACGTCAACGATATGAGCAAACCTTTGCCAGAAATCACTATTTAAGTAACGCCAATTAAAATAGCGGCAGTACTGGAAATCAAGATTGCGGCAAAGCCCATAGCGAATAGTTCGAGAGGCGAAAGCTCTTCCACGGTTTTGATTTTGTGAGATTCAGCGGTATTAACCAAAGGGATATGTAATAAATCTGTTATCATGTTGTCATAAAACTATCATAAATGTGTCGCTTCTGCAAGCAAAATATAGTTTTCTTCTGTTATAAAACTGTCTTGTTACTGTAACAAAAGCGTATCTGTGGAAATAGTTTCAAAAAATCTGCAGAAAAACGGTAAAAAATAGAGTTGAATGTTCTGTTTAAGGCGAAATTTGCCAAATCTCTTATTTCAACTTATTTATGACGGTTTGAATGCTGACGGGAAATCGATGATCTGTCTTTAGAGATTTGGTGCCGATAATATATGGCAAGTCAGGTTTGATTAACGCCTCTACAAATTCCGTCTCTCGACACCGAACCCTCTTTGCATCATGTCAGGAGGCAACAAATCAGGTGGGATGACGTAAGGTTATCTATAAGTGGAAGCTCATTTCGAACTAAAGAGGCAATAATGGCTATTCAGACACAAAATCCCGTGAATGGGGAAATCATTAAGAAATTTGAGGCTCATACCGATGCGCAGGTCGACGAAGCTATAAAGGCTTCACTCTCAGCTCATAAAATCTTGCGGAACTGGTCTTTTGAGGATCGCGCGAAAGCAATGCAAAAAGCAGGCGACATACTGGAAAAAGAAGCGGAAGATTTCGGCAAAATCATGACGTTGGAAATGGGGAAGACTTTTAAGTCCGCTGTTGCGGAAGCGAAAAAATGCGCTTGGGTTTGCCGCCATTATGCAGAAAGGGCCGAGGGCTACCTTGCAGATGAAAGTGTTGAGAGCGGCGCCTCTAAGTCGTACCGAAAATATCTGCCTATTGGACCTGTCCTGGCCGTAATGCCGTGGAATTATCCGTTTTGGCAAGTCATGCGCTTTGCCGCCCCTGCGCTCATGGCAGGAAATACGGGGCTTTTGAAACATGCGTCTAATGTGCCGCAATGCGCTTTGGCGATAGAAGATATATTCGAGCGGGCCGGGTTCCCAAATGGCGCGTTTAAAACACTTCTTATCAGCGGGTCAAAAGTAGAGCGCATTTTACGCGACGATCGGGTGAGGGCGGCAACGCTGACAGGTTCAGAACCTGCCGGAGCATCAGTGGCTTCAATCTGTGGAGAGGAAATCAAACCAACCGTGTTGGAACTTGGCGGGTCGGATCCTTTTATAATCATGCCGAGTGCAGATATTCAAAAAGCCGTTAGTGTAGGCACCACAGCCCGTACACAGAATAATGGCCAAAGCTGTATTGCGGCGAAACGGTTCCTCGTTCACGCGGATATCTATGACGATGTAAAGGCAAAATTCATCAAAGCGTTTGAAGCGTTGAAAATTGGTGACCCGATGGCTGAAGAGACAGATATTGGACCGCTGGTGAATAAAGACGGGCGAGATACGATTTCGAAGCAGGTTGAAAAGGCGATTAAAGACGGGGCGAAGCGGGTCACTGGAGCGGAACCTATTGACGGCAAGGGATATTATTTCAAACCCGGAATCATAGAAGACATCCCGAAAAGTTCTGACGCCTATCACGAAGAAATTTTTGGTCCTGTGATGTTACTCTACAAAGTCAAAAATTTGGACGAAGCGATCGAAATCGCCAATGAATCTCCATTTGGATTAGGGTCTTCCGTCTGGACTACAGATAAGGCAGAGCAGGACAAAGCTATAACGCGCATTGAAGCGGGGGCGACCTTTATAAATTCCATGACATCCTCAGATCCGCGTTTGCCATTTGGCGGTATCAAACGTTCGGGATATGGCAGGGAGTTGTCGGCAGAAGGCATTCATGCTTTCTGCAATGTGAAAACAGTCAGTATCGCTTAGTCAGGTTTCTGCTTTTTATGCTGTAGACCTGAGCGCTCAAGAATGCAGACGAGCTCGTCTTTCTGATTATATGCGCGGTGTTCAAAGGTCACAATGCCTTGGTTTGGGCGGGACTTACTCTCGCGCAATCCTTTTATTTCCGTCTCGACATGAATTGTATCCCCCGCAAATAATGGTTTGGGGAATTTGATATTGTTCATGCCCAGATTGGCAACTGCAGTTCCCATAGTTGTTTCATGAACCGAAATCCCGACGACGAGACCAAGCGTGAAAAGACTATTCATCAGAGGTTTCCCGAACTCGGTTTCTTTCGCACAATAGTCTGCATCGAGATGGAGCCTGGCCGGATTATGGGTCATCGACGTGAAAAGTATATTGTCGGTTTCTGTCACTGTGCGGCGAATCGCGTGTTGAAATATTTGGCCGACTTCCAATTCGTCAAACCACTTACCGCTTACAACTTGTTCGGCCATTATTTTGTTTCCCCAAAGAGTTCACGGCCAATGAGCCAGCGTCGGATTTCAGATGTCCCCGCGCCAATTTCCATCAATTTGGCATCGCGTAAGAGGCGACCGGTCGGGTATTCATTAATGTAGCCATTTCCGCCCAAAATCTGGATGCCTTCAAGGGCAATTTGAGTGGCCCTCTCTGACGCGTATAGTACACAGCCGGCGGCGTCTTTGCGGGTCGTTTCCCCGCGGTCACAAGCGGCGGCAACGGCGTAAGTATATGAGCGGGCCGTAGAGAGCGTGACATACATATCCGCGAGTTTGCCTTGCATCAGCTGAAACTCACCAATGGATTTGCCGAACTGTTTACGCTCATGAATATAAGGAAGGACAATATCCATAACAGCCTGCATAATGCCGAGGCCGATGCCGGACAACACCACGCGTTCGTAATCCAGACCGCTCATAAGAATTTCCGCGCCTTGGCCAACCTTGCCGACGACGTTTTCATCTGAAACGAAACAGTCCTCGAAAACCAGCTCACACGTATCTGAGCCGCGCATACCGAGCTTGTCGAGTTTTTGCGCGGTCGAGAAGCCTTCCATATCAGGGGTAATCAGAAATGCCGTGATGCCTTTAGAACCGGCTTGCGGATCAGTTTTGGCATAGACTAAAAGCGTATCGGCCGTGGGCGCATTGGTGATCCACATTTTATTGCCGTTAAGAAGATAGCCGCCCTGTTGTTTTTCAGCTTTGAGTTTCATGGAAACTACATCAGAACCGGCGCTGGGTTCACTCATGGCTAAAGATCCGAGATGTTCGCCGCTTATAAGTTTTGGTAGGTATTTCGCTTTCTGTTCTTCATTGGCCCAACGACGGATCTGGTTGATACAGAGGTTAGAATGGGCACCGTAGGACAATCCGACTGACGCCGAAGCGCGGCTGATTTCTTCAACCGCGATTGTGTGTTCCAGATATCCGAGACCCGTGCCGCCATCTTCCTCACTGACGGTAATCCCGTGCAATCCTAAGGCTCCGATTTTAGGCCAGAGATCGCGTGGAAACTTATTGGTTTCGTCAATTTCGGCGGCGCGCGGAGCAATCTCGGCCTGAGCGAATTGGTAGACGCTCTCCCGAATCATATTTGTTTCGTCAGAATGCCCAAATTGAAGGGTCGGGTAGCTAGTGGTCATATCTGTCTCTTTCTTTTCCGTCATTCCGGGGCGCTGTAAGTGACCTCGGAAGGGGGAGAGTTTTGACCTCTCAACCTTCCGTATTTCCAGCTACGCCCTTCTGTGGAATGACAGGTGATTGATTTTAATCTTCGTCCTCTAGTGTGAGCAGTGTCTCACCGTCACTCACCAAATCGCCAACGCCGAACTTCACCTCGTCAACAATACCATCGCGGGGAGCTTCGAGCGTCATTTCCATTTTCATGGCTTCCATCACGATGAGGGGATCCCCCGCAGACACAGTATCGCCGGAATTGGTATTTACGGCAATGATTTTACCGGGCATTGACGCGGTAAGAGCGTTTCCACCAACCGCATCGACCGCGCCGGCAGCCATGTTCTCCAAGAGATAACTTAAGCCATCTACGAAAATTACATCGCCTTTTGGCAAGGTAACCCGCTTAACATGGCTTTTAAGATCTTGTGTTGTCGGTGTGATTCGGAGAGTCAAATCTTCGCCATTCAAAATCCGAATAAAGGTTTCGCGCGGCGCTTGGTTCAAACGCCAACCATTTATCGTTCCAAAATCCGGGTCTGTAGAACGGGGTGCCATCGCAAAAGACAGACTTTCCATGTCCTCTTTCAGGGCGGCTTTATAAAAAAGACTATCCGCTTCATCCGTAATAAAATTTGTGGAAACCTGTCCTGCGACAAAAGTAGGGTGAGATAAGCAATTTGCCAAAAAGCGGGCATTTGTCTTTATCGGGTAAACGCCGGTTCCGCGGCACATATCTTCCAATAGGGAGACGGCATTTGAACGGCTATCAGCATGGGCGATCAATTTTGCAATCATTGGATCGTAGTAAATCGAAACTTCGCCGCCTTGTTCCACGCCGGTATCGACCCGATTTTCACCAGGCATATTCAACAAAGTAAGATCGCCGACACTCGGCAGAAAATCATTGGCGGGATCTTCGGCATAGAGCCGAGCTTCAACCGCGTGGCCGTTCATTTTAATTTCGGTCTGCTTTGGCAGTTTTTCGCCTTGGGCGACGCGGATTTGCCACTCAACGAGATCCAGACCTGTAATCATTTCTGTCACCGGATGTTCAACCTGAAGGCGGGTGTTCATTTCCATGAACCAGAAACCTTCAGGGCTGAGTTCTCCGGACCCATCTACGATAAATTCAACAGTGCCTGCGCCGACATAATCGACGGCTTTCGCGGCATCGACGGCCGCTTTCGTCATGGCATTGCGGACCTCTTCGGTCATACCGGGGGCAGGGGCCTCCTCGATCACTTTTTGATGGCGGCGTTGTAGCGAACAATCACGCTCAAACATATGCACGACATTGCCGTGCGTATCCCCAAAAACCTGTACCTCTATGTGGCGCGGGCTTAAAATATATTTTTCGATCAGAACTTCGTCATTTCCAAAACTGGATTTGGCTTCACGCTGACAAGAGGCGAGTAAGGCATCAAAATCTTTGGAGGCATCAACTTTGCGCATACCTTTACCGCCGCCGCCGGCAACGGCCTTGATCAGGACCGGATAGCCGATACCGTCGGCCTCGGATTTTAGAACTTTCGGATTTTGATCTTCGCCGAGATAACCGGGCGTCGTCGGAACGCCGGCCTTATCCATTAATTTTTTGGCGGCGTCTTTTAAGCCCATCGCTTCCATGGACTCGGCTTTCGGGCCGATAAAAGTCAGCTTGGCCTTTTCGCAAGCACGCACGAAAGCGGGATTTTCGGACAGGAAACCATAGCCCGGATGAATGGCGTCGGCGCCTGTCTCTTCGGCGGCGCTTATGATTTTGTCGATCACCAGATAGCTTTCATTCGCCGCAGAGGGGCCAATATGGACGGCTTCATCGGCTTGACGCACATGCAGCGCTTTGCGGTCAGCGTCAGAATAAACGGCGACTGTAGCAATGCCCATTTTACGGGCGGTCTTGATAACTCGGCAAGCAATTTCGCCGCGATTGGCGATAAGGATTTTTTTGATTTGCTTTGACATAATTACATACGGAACACGCCGAAACGTGTCTCCTCTTGAGGGCTATTTGCCGCCATTGCGAGGCCCAGACCTAACACGCGGCGCGTATCGGACGGGGCAATAATGCCGTCATCCCAAATGCGGGCCGACGCAAAATAAGGGTGGCCTTCGCGCTCAAATTGCTCGCGTATCGGCGCTTTGAAATCTTCTTTTTCTTTTTCAGACCAACCTTCTGAATCTCGTGCGACTGTGGCGAGAACACTGGCAGCTTGTTCGCCGCCCATGATAGAGATCCGGGCGTTCGGCCACATAAACATCAGGCGAGGGCCATAAGCGCGGCCGCACATACCATAATTGCCGGCCCCGTAAGAGCCGCCAACGACAATGGTGAACTTTGGCACTTTCGCGCAAGCGACGGCGTGAACCATTTTTGCACCATGTTTAGCGATACCGCCGGCTTCAGCTTTGGAGCCAACCATAAAGCCTGTAATGTTTTGTAAGAAGACTAGCGGTATATTGCGCTGACAGCAGAGTTCGACGAAATGCGCGCCTTTCACTGCACTTTCAGAGAACAATACACCGTTATT
Organism: uncultured Hyphomonadaceae bacterium; assembly: GCA_913058335.1. Taxonomy (GTDB): domain Bacteria; phylum Pseudomonadota; class Alphaproteobacteria; order Caulobacterales; family Maricaulaceae; genus Litorimonas. Next base: position 26,233 of record CAJXPX010000015.1, on the reverse strand, counting down.
GCCGAGAATACCGACTTGATAACCGTGAATTTTGGCAAAACCGCAAACCAAGGTTTCACCATAGTCTTTTTTGAATTCGTGGAAGCGGGAACCATCCGTAATGCGTGCAATAATCTCGCGGCAGTCATAAGGCTGTTTCGCCTCTTTCGGGACAATGCCGTTCAATTCTCTTTCGTCATAAGCGGGGGGCTCGACCGCGTCGGGGAGGTAGCTGAGGCTGGCTGCGCCTAGTGTTTTAACACTTTCGCGGGCAATCTGGAGTGCATGGGTGTCATTTACGGCAAGATGATCTACCACGCCGGATGTTTTAGCGTGAAGGACACCGCCGCCTAGTTCTTCCGCATCGATTTTTTCGCCTGTGGCCGCTTCTACAAGAGGGGGCCCCGCGAGAAAGATTGTTCCTTGATCAGCTACGATAATGCTTTCATCGGCCATTGCTGGAACATAGGCACCGCCAGCTGTGCAGCTGCCCATAACTACAGCAATCTGCGCGATGCCCAGTGAGCTCATTATGGCTTGGTTATTAAAACACGCGCCGAAATCGTCTTTGCCGGGAAAGATTTCCGCTTGATTAGGAAGGTTCCCTCCGCCGCTATCTACGAGGTAGATACAGGGCAGGCGATTTTGCTGGGCAATTTCTTGAGCTCTAGCCTGTTTCGCGCAGGTCATAGGGTAATATGTGCCGCCCTTAACCGTGGCGTCATTGCAAATAATCATGACTTCGCGGCCAGATACTCTACCGACGCCGCAAATTATTCCGGCGCTCGGCACTTGATCTTCATACATGCCGTAAGCCGCCATTTGCGACAGCTCTAGAAAAGGTGTGCCTGGGTCAAGGAGACGTTCAACGCGCTCTCGCGGAAGGAGTTTACCGCGATCCAAATGTTTCTTTCGCGCGCGCTCGGATCCGCCTTCAGCAATTTTGGCGACCTTTTCTTTTAGGTCCGCGACAAGGCTTTCCATATGCTCAGAATTAGCGCGGAAATCGGGGCTATCGGTGTTGATTTTTGACTGAATCATAATGACCTATATATTAGTTTGACCCTGTGTAATAAAATTTGAACCTTGAGTCAAATTTATTTAAGTGGTATAAACTCATCATCATGAACGCCTCAACGACCATAAAAGCTCCATTTGATCGGGATAAGCAATTTGCGGCTAAAAGACGGGCGGTGATCTTGTCCGCGGCGAGCGCGTTTCGTCGCCGAGGATATCATAATACGTCTATGGTCGATATTGCCAAGACTTTGGGCCTGACCAAGGCAGCGCTTTATTATTACGTGCGTAACAAAGAAGAGATTCTATTTGAGTCGCATCTGATGGCGTATGAGTCGATGGAGGAGATTTTAAAGAGTCCTCGGGCGGGGAAAAACGGATTAGAAGATTTAGAAAATGTCTTTCGGGATTTTGTTAGCCTGCTGACGCAATCCGGTGTCTCCTTGCTGACCGATGTAGACAGCCTTTCCGAGAAGAGCCAAGGCGTAATTTTGGCCAGACGGGCAAATATTGAGAAAAGAGTCATTAGACTCGTGGAATTAGGCCATAAAGATGGTTCAATCCGTAGAGCCGACCCTCGTTTGCAAGTTTTTTTCTTTATGGGCGCTTTGAACTGGCTCAATGCTTGGTTTGATAGCGAAGGTCGGTTAAAGGGAGACGATATTGCCAACCATTTCGTGGAACAGCTCAGATCGGGAATCACTGCGGATTATAGGAGAGATGAATGAATAAGGAATTTGAGACACCAGCGGAGGCCATGAAAGGTCTTTGCAAAGACGGAATGACCGTCATGAGCGGGGGCTTTGGTCTTTGCGGCATACCCGAAAATCTTATTGCAGCACTGCGCGACAGCGGCGCGCAAAACTTGACGGTTATTTCAAACAATGCCGGTGTGGATGGCTTTGGCCTCGGCCAGCTTTTGGAAACCAAGCAGATCAAGAAAATGGTTAGCTCATATGTCGGAGAGAACAAAGAGTTTGAACGCCAGTATTTGGGCGGTGAATTGGAGCTTGAATTTAACCCGCAAGGCACTCTGGCCGAACGTATCCGAGCCGGCGGTGCGGGTATTCCGGGCTTTTATACCAAGACGGGTGTGGGGACGATGATCGCCGAAGGCAAAGAGCATAAAGACTTTACCAACATGGAGGGAGAGACCGAAACCTTCATCATGGAAACCGGATTGAAAGCGGATGTCTCTATCGTCAAAGCCTGGAAGGGCGACGCCGAAGGCAATCTGATTTATAAAGCCACGGCGCGCAATTTCTCACCTATGATGGCGACTGCCGGGAAAGTAACCGTTGCCGAGGTAGATGAAATCGTCCCGATCGGCACGCTCGACCCCAATTCCATTCATACCCCCGGCATTTTCGTTCAACGTATTGTGCAGGCGAAATGTGAGAAACGGATCGAACAGCGGACAGTACGGGAGGTCGTATAATGACTGAACAAAAAAATGGATGGACAAGAGATCAGATGGCCGCGCGGGCCGCGCAAGAGCTTGAAGATGGATTTTACGTTAATCTCGGCATCGGAATCCCGACCTTAGTAGCAAACCATATTCCCGAGGGTGTGAATGTTACCTTACAATCTGAAAACGGTATGCTTGGTATGGGGCCTTTCCCGACAGAGGAGGAGGTTGACGCCGACCTGATTAATGCAGGGAAGCAAACGATTACGACGCTGCCAAAATCAAGTTTTTTCGACAGCGCGACAAGTTTTTCCATGATCCGAGGCGGGCATATTGATCTGTCCATCTTGGGGGCGATGGAAGTCGCTGAGAACGGCGATATCGCGAACTGGATGATACCCGGTAAGATGGTTAAGGGCATGGGCGGGGCGATGGACCTCGTTGCAGGCGTGAAGAAATGTATCGCGCTCTTTGATCACACCAATAAACGCGGGGAGAGCAAGTTTCTCAAAAGCTGTACTCTGCCGCTAACGGGGCAAGACTGTATCGACATGATTATTACCGACCTCGGCGTTTTTAAACGCGAAGGCGAGCAAAAACGCTTCCGCCTTAAAGAGATGGCGCCGGGTGTCTCCGTTGAAGAGATTAAAGCCAAGACCGAAGCGAATGTGGTCTACGAATAAATATGACTTTTTACCGCTCCCAACTCTTTGTCCCCGGCAATAGAGAAGACAGGTTTGAAAAAGCCTGTCAGGCCGGGGCGGATTTGGTCTGTATTGATCTAGAGGACGCCGTTGGCCCTGCTGAAAAAGACGCGGCTAGAGAATCAGTTTTGGAATGGTTGTCGAAGACAACGCATGAAAATGTGAGCCTCCGTATCAATGGTCTGAACACAGAAGTGGGAGAAAAAGATATTACCGCGCTTTCCGGTAGCGGGTTGAAACTTCCCTTTGTGATGGTTCCCAAAGTGTCGTCAAAGGAACAGCTTGACAGCTTATCAAAAAGGTTGCCTGAAAGCTTAGGCCCGTTTTTTGCAATAATCGAAAGTGCAGCAGGACTAGTCAATGCAGAGGAGATTTTCTCTCACCCGCGGGTAACTTTGGGCATGTATGGAGCGATTGATTATGCTGGGGAGGTGGATTGTGATCTCGCTTGGGAAACACATCTTTTTGCCCGTTCTAAACTGGTCGCAGCCGCGGGGGCCTATAATATTCAGCTTTTTGATACGCCGCATATTCATGTGCGTGATTTGGAAGATTGCGAGGCCACGACGCTTCAAGCAAAAGCATTGGGAATACAGGCCCGCAGCGCCATTCACCCTGCACAGATAGATCGTATTCACTCTGCGCTAATGCCGACGACTGATGAAATCTCCCATGCCCAAAGAGTTGTAGCGGCTTATGAAGAAGCGAATGGGAATGTCGTATTACTCGATGGGAAATTTATCGAAGAACCTGTCGTCAAACGCGCTCGCCGGGTTTTATCTTATATGTCCTGAACCGAACATTCTCAATTATAATTCAAATTCTATTTGAACAAAGAGGCCTTCAGGTCGGTACTCCGTTTGTATTGTTCCGCCGAGCTGGCTTGCGCTTAAATTTATCATGCGAGAGCCGAAGCCTTTTTTGCTTATCTCCCTGCTCATGATTTCAGGGCCGCCCGACTCTTTCCAGGTGAGACTGGCGAACTCTCGAGAGAGCTGTTTAATATTAATTTCAATTGTCCCTGTCATGTTATCGACCCATGCGCCGTATTTAACGGCGTTAGTTGTCAACTCGTGAAGGATAAGGCCAAAGGGCGTGATTTTATCCGCTGTCACACCGATAGATTCGCCTGAAAGGATGAGAATGTTTTCGTTCGAAACATACGGGTCCATAACTTTTTCAATCAGAGTATGTAGATCTGCGTGATCTGTTCCCTTTCTTGAGATTGTAAGTTCGTGCGCTTGAGACAGAGCCATAATTCTATTTTGTATTTTTTCATTGGCCGTTTTAACATCTGTTTCCATACGTCCGGTATTTCGAACTATAGACAAAACAATAGCAAAGAGGTTTTTGATGCGATGATTAAGCTCACCGGCCACCAATTCCGTTCGGGCATTGGCCTCTTCTAAATCTTTGATATGGGCCTGAGCGCTGACGAGTTTCCCAGCCCGCCAAATCAAAAATATAGCAATAATCAACATGGCCAGGACCAAGCTGATAATCCATTTCAAGTAATTTTGCGCCCGTTTGTCCCGTTGATCTGCTGTAGCGATCGCCCCTCTTAGAATATTGCTTTCTTCATCAATTAGCAGTTGGATATCATCTCGAATATCCGTCATAACTTCATTGGCGCGATCGGTATTGACAATAGCCATAGCGGCGACTTTTTGACCGCTTTTTACTAAATCAATTGTCTTCTCCATAATGGTGAATTTCGTCGTAACAGCTTGTTCTATAAGAGGGAGTCGTTCAACCTGTAGGGGGGTCATCTGTCCTTTGAATATGTCATTTAGAATGTTAAAGGACTCTTGGTACTCAGCTTTTCCCTGAGTGTAGGGTTTGAGATAAGTTTCGTCTCCTGAGAGGAGATAACCGCGCTGTCCTGTCTCGGCATTTAAGGCAGACCGCCTGATACGTCGAAGGTGGTACAGAATTTCGGTTGTTTTTAGCGCTTGCTCTCTGGCTTGAGTTTCGCTCTCAAATGTTTTTGAGAGCTCTAAAGTTGTCCAGGCCATACTTCCGAGTATGATTGCGAAGACAATCAAAATGGCAGAAAGTAATTTATTCATAATCAGTCGCCTGAATTCACAAGGGGTCCGAATATGCTCATCCGTCCTTGCGATTATTTATAAGAGGCCAGTTGAAGAGGTGAAAGGATTCAAACACGCCCGATTTAAACTCGGTTAAGCTGACTTTTAAAGCAAAGACAAATTCTTTTTTCATTATCAAATATAAATAAAGACTAGAGAATTGTCTTCTAGACACCCTTTAGAATAGTTTGGCTTTCTTTAAAAGCCGTTTGCGTTATGAGAACGAAGATGAACATTAGATGTTTCATATCAACTCTCATTGCGGGACTGGTTTTATCGGCGTGTGATAGCGCTGCCCCGGTCGAAAGCTATATGTCTAATCCTTCAACTTTAGGCACGCCGTCCGCCCAACCTCAACGTATTGTCAGTCTGGATTACTGTGCGGATCAGTATGTTTTGAAGATGGTCGAGCCTTATCGAATCCTCGCCGTGTCGCCGGATGCGGATAAGCCTTTTTCTTATATGCAGGCACGGGCCAAAGCCTTAAAGGCATCGGGTCTGAAAACTGTCCGATCTAGCGCGGAGGATGTTCTTATTCTCAAACCGGATCTCGTTGTTAGGTCTTATGGCGGCGGGCCCAATGCCACAAAGTTTTTTGAACAAGCGGGTGTACCCGTTTTAAATGTGGGATGGGCAGGCGACTTGGCAGGGATTAAACGCGTGACGCGCGAAATGGCAGAAGGCCTCGGTGTGTCGCAACGCGGCGAAGATATTGTCCGGAATATGGAAACCCGCTTGGAAGCAATAACCAAGAAATCTGACAATAACCGGGCCCTTTATATGACGCCTTCTGGAGTGACGAGCGGGCCGGGGTCGCTTATAGATGAAATGCTAACAACCGCCGGTCTCGACAATTTTCAAGATCAGCCCGGCTGGCGGTCTTTACCGCTTGAAAGGCTCGCTTATGAGCAGCCCGACCTGATTGCGGCAGCGTTTTTTGATACAAATGACCGATCAAGGGATAGATGGAGCGCTATGCGCCACCCGATAGCGAAAGCCCAGATAGAAACACTTCCGACTGTGGCATTGAGTGGATCTGTTATGTCTTGCGGAGGATGGTTTACGATGGATGGCATAGAGGCTCTGGCCGCGCGCCAATATGTCGAGGGCGATTTGTGACCTCTTCGCGTTATATCAATCCTTTTTTAATTCTACTCTCAGTCATTGCGATTTTTGTAGCCTGCCTGCTCGGAACGACGCCGATGGCATGGGGACGAGTTTTTACTGCTTTGATAGGGCAGGGCAACGTGACGGATAGCCTTGTAATTTGGCAAATTCGTCTGCCGCGCGCTCTGGCCGCTTTTTTGGTCGGGGCCGCTCTTGGGGCCAGCGGCGCAGCGCTCCAAGGGCTTTTGCGAAACCCTTTGGCTGAACCGGGCGTATTGGGGGTTTCAGCAACAGCGTCTCTTACGGCCAGTTTCGTCTTGTATTACGGGCTTATTGGCGCTCAGACTTGGTTGTTGCCCATTGCTGCGATCGCGGGAGCATTGATCGCCACCACGATCATTGCTTTGGCGGCAATCCGGACAAAGTCTGTTGTAACGCTTATTCTTGTCGGCGTGGGACTTTCCAGTTTTGCAGGTGCAGTGATGAGCTTGCTTTTGAACCTTTCGCCCAATCCGTTTTCTCTCTTTGACATGATCAATTGGACATTGGGATCCGTTGCAAATCGGAGCTTTGAAGATATTGCTTTGGCCGGACCTTTTTTACTGCTGGGCTTTATTATTCTGTTCTTGTGTCGCCGAGGTCTTTCCGCGCTTACCTTGGGCGAAGAGGCGGCAAGCGGGCTAGGCGTCAACCTTAGAAACCAGAGGATATATGTTGTCCTTGGCGCGGGATTGGCGACCGGCGCGGCGGTTTCCCTTGCCGGAGCCATCGGATTCGTTGGCATTGTTGCGCCCCATATTGTGCGTCCATTTGTGCGCCATGATCCGGCGAGATCGCTCATTCCGTCAGCTCTTCTGGCCGGCGTATTTTTGGTAGTTGCCGATATTGGCGTTAGACTCGTTCCCACCCAATCCGAATTAAAACTCGGCGTTGTGGCTGCCCTATTTGGGGCGCCGGCCTTTATTTGGATTGCGATGAAGCGGCAAGGCGGAGGAGTGGGGCCGTCATGAGATTGAAAGCAGTAAACATCACTGTTCTGGCGCCGGGCGCGACTTTAGTGGAAAACGCGTCGCTCGTTTTAGAAGCCGGAGAATTAGTGGCATTGCTGGGCCCAAACGGCGCAGGCAAGACATCATTGCTTCGAGCATCTTTGGGGCTCTCTAAGCCAGCTAAAGGGCATGTTATCCTCGGCGGGGACTTGGTTCAGGCGTTAACGCCGATGCAGAGGGCGAGGCGGATTTCCTATTTGCCGCAAATCAGGCCCTTGGCATGGCCTAACACCGTTCACGATGTGGTGGCTCTGGGGCGCTATTCTCATGGGGCCAGTTTGGGCCGACTGAAAACAGAAGATGCAGAGGCTGTAGACGCCGCGATCAATGCCTGTGACATTCAAGAGCTTAGTCAGAGAAAGACCGACACACTTTCGGGCGGCGAGCTTGCTCGCGTACATTGCGCTCGGGCGTTTGCGGCGCAGGCTCCGCTTTTGATTGCGGATGAACCCGTGGCAGCGCTGGATCCACGCCACCAATTTCGGGTTATGGACTTACTTAAAAATTACGTCCGTAACGGCCAAGGCGCGCTGGTTGTGCTTCACGATATAGCTTTAGCGGCGAAATATGCAGACCGCTTCATCTGGATGAAAGATGGCCAAATTCAAGCCCAAGGCTCTCCCGAAGAAACATTAACCGAAGAGCGTCTTGCTCAGATTTACGGAATAAAAAGCCGGGTGGACGGCAGTAAGGTCGTGGTCGAAGGGGCGCTGTAGAGTTCGCGCTTAAAGCTATATTTAATCTCCGCCCAAGAATGGTTAATAGCGCGTTAGTAATTACGCCGCGTTGCTTCAAATTTGGTTCAGATGAAGTGTTATACCTCCTAGCTTACAACCTTAAAAGGTTTTGTGTGTTTTCCTCTCTGGTCTAGTTTTTCTTGTCTAGTGAGGCGAGCGGAACTGATATTGAAAATTATAGCGACATATGCAGGAGATGATAAATTCAATGAAAAACCAACAAGACTTCTCCGAAAATGAATATGTGGGACACTCTAAGGATCAATTTCCTTCAACGGGATATTTCCGGGTTGATAAGGTGCGTCATGTTATCGAACGACAACGGGATTTGGACCATCAGACAAACGAGTCCGTGATTGAATGCCTCAATTTAGCGACAGCTAAATATTTTGGTGTCGAAGGCAATTTTACGGGCGAGCAGAAAGCCTTAAATGCACTATTGATTGATATAAATGCTGACCCGCATACGATCACGCTAGCGTGGGGAACTTATGTTGAGATTATGAAATCAGAAACCAATGTATGAGAGTATAGAGTTTAGCCGCCTTGATAGGCGAGAATTGGTGAAAATGCCTGATCAAATTATGCATCGTGAATATCACTCTATACTTGATAGTCACCCTGACCTCATTTGCCGTTTTACCCGAGATTATGTGGTAAGGTTCGTGAACCGAACTTTCGCGAGTTTCTTTGGTTCAGATGGGGTTTCAGAAGAAAATACGCCTGAATTTTTTATTGGAAAAGACCTCATAGAAGTCGTGCAAAAAGGACAACGACACCGTTTAAAATCAAAATTGAGTCAACTGACGCCTGAATCTCCCCAAACTGAAATGCGAAGTATGAGGGTCGCAAAGACGGGCGAAGAAATCATTTTGAAATGGACCCTCATCGGACTTTTTGATCAAGAAGGCGAGCTTTACGAATATCAAGCGGCTGGCCGGGATATTACGACTGAGTTCAACTTGACCCAGGCGCTAGAACAGAGAAATCAGGACTTGGAAGTCCTTCAAACTGAGATGCGTCTGGTTCTGGACGCGATGCCTAATAAAATTTGGTATAAGGATGATAAAAACATCATTCTGAAGCTCAATGAAGAAGCTGCCCAATCGATGGGAATGGACGTAAAGTCTGTCGAGGGCGCAAATACTTATGACCTTTTCGGTGACAGTGCGAAAACCTATCACGACGACGATTTGAAAGTCATAAACTCAGGTAAACCGCTACTTGGTTATGTAGAACGCTATACACCGAATGATGGCGCAATGGGTTGGGTGCAAACAGATAAAATTCCATTTGACCATCCCGTGACCGGGGAGAAGCGAATACTTGTGGTGTCTACGGATATTACGGAACTCAAAGAACAAGAGGCGCTCTTAAAGACCATAAATAAGAATTTGGATGATTTTGCCTCCCTGACGTCACACGATCTTCAAGCCCCCCTTAGACATATCGGCATTTTCGCGGAGCTCTTACAGGAAGAGTGTGCTGATAATATAAGTGAAGACGGAAAAGAGTATCTTTCCGAAATTAGCGACGGCGTTATTCACATGCGCGGATTAATCAAAAGTTTCCTCAAATTTATGAGAGCTTCACCGGAGGGAGTAGATATAGGGCGTCTCAACCTCACTGAAGTTATAACAAAAGTGTGCAAGGCGAGAGAGCAGGATGTCGCAAACTTAGGGGGCGAAATTAGGATTCCTCAAGATGAAATTATAGTTCGGGGGGAATCGGTCTTGCTCGAGCAAGTTGTTGCCAATCTAATCGACAACGCAATCAAGTATAGAGACCACACTAGGCCAATTAAGATAGAAGTATCGGCAAAGAAGTCTCTAGGTGAGTGGAGAATAACCGTGTCTGACAATGGTGTTGGCGTAGAACGAAACTTTGCGCCCCATGTTTTTGATTTATTTGGGCGTGCAAAACCCCATGCCCACAGAGAAGGGTCAGGTGTAGGGCTTGCCTTGTGCAAGAGAATCGTTATTTTGCATGGCGGAACAATTGCATTGATAGAAAAGCAAGACGTGGGGAGCGAATTTATGTTTACACTCAAAGCAGCTCAGTCATTGGAGTAGAGTTAGTATGAGAAAAATTCTCATTATTGATGACGATAAAACAGATCGGCTGCTCATAAAAAAGGCATTGCTGAAGGTAGAGTCTGATTTGGAAATTATTGAGCTAGCTAGTGGCCGAGAGGCTGTTTCAACAATTAAATCTGAAAGCCCACTCGCGACTTTACTAGATATTCGAATGCCAGGAATAGACGGATTTCAGGTCTTAAAGGCAATTAGAGAAGACACTAAAACCAGGTCGCATCCTGTCATTATGGTTTCAGGGTCAGACGAGACGAGCGATAAAAGCATGGCAAATGAGTTCGGCGCAGATGGTTATCTGGTCAAGCCTGATTCATTTTTAGGATATGGTGAATTGGCGCAAGTCATTTATAAAAGTGTGTTTGAAAGATTGCAGCCGGAATAAGCTGTGTTCGCTCCTGTTAAAAATTTCCGCTTGTAAAATTTGTTTGACGTTTTGGGATGACTCATTTGCGGATATTGTTGATTGATGACGATCCCATAGAACACAGGTTATTTAGAAAGTTTCTTTCCCGAGGCGTGAACTCTGAGGCCGAGCTTGTATGTAGCTCTGATTTAAACGAAGCGGTCAGAATTCTGGCAGACAGGCCTTTTGATTGCGTCTTTCTGGATGACCGTCTTCCTCCTTATTCGAGCCTCTTAGAAACCTTGCCTCAAATACGTTCCCATATGGGATACGCGAAAGTTTTTGCTATTTCGTCTTCCTTGGATAGTTCCCATTTAAGGGACAGGAACGTGACGGGTGTTGACGGGATTTATGACAAAAATGACTTAAAGTCTGTTCTCTCAAGAAACCTGGCTATTCTCTAAGGGGACGGCCTAATAAATAGGCGTTGGCAGTGAGCCTGGTTTTTGAATGTCTCTGTCTTTCAACCTGAACAGTTATAGTTAAAGCGAAATTAGTAATTCTGTTTAGTTGGTTCAGCTTTGGGTCAAATGGCTTGAGCTATATAGGTTTCATCGCGCTGTTACATATTCAATCCTGAATTTGAGCGGACGCCCCGGAGAAGTGACAATGAAACTTTCGCAAATTATTCTTACCTCCGCTTTTTTGGCTGTTGGTACTGTAAGCGCTGAGGCTAATAATGGCTCTGCCAAAACTAGCCCGTCTTTTTCGACCCAAGCAATTTCTTCTCAGGGCTTTAATTCCTATCAATTAAAAGCCCCCGAATTTGCGACAACCAAAAAAATGAGGGTCATAAGAGAACCCTTACCCCGGCAAAACCGTGTTTTGCGTCAAACCAGTAGTCGAGGTTTGGTTGTTACCCCGCATTATGCGGCGGGTGCTATGAAAATCATTACTCAAAGCAACAAAGAAAAAATGAAATCATCTATGAGAAACCTCTACTCCGACTAAGTTTAAATCAATCTTACCCCCCCCCCTAGTCCTTAGGGCACTCACTTTGCCGCTCTACGGAGCGGCTTTTTTTTGGTCTACCAAAATGGTAGTTTGGTTAAGCCTAAATTAAGCTGGAGACGCTAATTTTGTGGAACTATAAGGACAATGTAGATGTCTCATAACTCCAATGAATTCGAATCTCTTGAACTGGCCGCCTCAAAGTGGCGTCATATTTTCAAGATATTTATGTTTGTAATTTTATCCAAAAAGCGCATTTATCATGAAGAAATGACTATGTTCATTTTAATGACAAAGCGCGTAAAATCTATTTTGAGCCCAAATTTAGTTTTAACAGATCATATGTTGAAAGACTGGTTTGTCCTTAACCGTGACGAGGTTTTACAAATTGTGCAATTGGGCCACGAAGAGCGCGAAATACAGATGCACATGAACCAACTTGAAGAGGTAGAGGACAAGATCACAATTATTAGGGCGATGCAGTCAATAGCAAAATGTGACGGTGAATTGCGAAGCGATGAAAGACGTCTGATAGCCTATGTTGCGCGGCAATGGCGTCTTGCTGCATAATTGCAAAAATGTTTGAAGAACTTTTATGATACAAATTTTATTACTTGATGATGAGAAAATTGAGGCGAAACTTATTGACCTTGCGTTGAGGAAATCCGTCGGCAAAGCGTTCCAACTCGATTTCGCTCTAACTGTGGGCGAAGCCGTTGATCATTTAAAAGCCAAAAAATACGACTTGATTTTATTGGATAATATGATGCCGCGTGGAGTCTCCGCTAAAAATACCTTGCCTGTTTTGTTGCCTCATAAAGGAGAAGCGGAGATAGCCCTTATTTCCAGTTTGGTAGATGAGGAATTTCTTCGAAGCGAAGTCGGGCAGCATGTCGATGACATAGTTGAAAAGTTCTATCTCAAAGAATATTTCCAGAAAAAGTTTGCTGGGCCCCAATTGAGCGAATTGAAATCTGCAATTCGTTAAATACTTTCGGATTGTCTTTGACCGCTCAATTAAACGCATTTTTTTGAGTCAAGCACAAGGCGTGAGTAAACATGAACCTGTTAGAAGTCTTTCCCTTTCTGTCGCTTGGACGTTCTGGTTATGAAAACTAAAAACCAGATCTCTGATTTATCAAAAAAGGTCGGACATGATCTAAAATCCCCTTTACGTAAAATCAGACAGTTCGCTGAACTTATGATGCTTGAATATTCAGACGTTTTAGGAGGCGACGGCGAAATTTACCTAGACGCGCTCACAGAGTCGACCGAGGAAGTGTCCGACCTGGTCGAAAACCTGCTAATCTATGTGAAGTGTTTGACAGAAACTCCGGATATTACCAAAGTGAGTTTAGAGGAAGTTATAGAGGTGGTTTCCGCCCAGATCTATTTAAAGTTTGGCCAATCCGTTACGCTAGAAGATCAGCGTCTTCCAACTGTTAAAGCGGATCAAAATATGTCGCTCCTGCTATTTACACATTTGCTCGAAAATGCGTGCCGCTTTGTTGCTCTTGATACGTCGCCAAACATTCTAATAAAACTTGACGAAACAAATGAAAGTGCAGTCATTTATATCATTGATAACGGCATTGGTATAACAGGTGAGGGGGCAGACAAAGTCTTCGACCCTCTTATGCGCCTTCATTCCAAAAGCGACTTTAAAGGTTCTGGACTGGGCCTAGCTATCTGCAAAGCAATTTGTGAGGCTCATGGCTGGGATATTGGTTTTTCCAATAATGCCCAAGGCGGGACAACGTTTAAGGTCAGTCTTCCGGTGATGCAGCCGTCAGATTGATTTCATCCGTCACTTCATGCCCCCCCGGCCCTGTTACCGTAAGAGAAGCGATAACTTCTGTACCGGATGCGTAATCAACTGAGCTGACCGATAGTTGTACAGCTTCCCCGGCCGAGCTTTGAACTGTTCCGCCCTGACTGGTGGATGACCGCCCAGAGGCGCTTTTTTTCTCTAATGTCAGTTTATATTTGAGTGTGGCATCCATGGGCCATTCGGCCATGCTTCGCATTTGGGCTTTGCCGTCTTTTTTATCTAACTCTATCCAAGCTTTCGCATTGTTTTCATGACTAACCGCAGGCGAAGCGGCAGCGAGAGCCGCCAAAACGACACTGGATTTTAAAAAAAGTCCAAACATTAATTACCCCTTGTGACAACAGTTGGAGGGAGGCCTTGAATATCTTGCAGAAAATCGGGTGGCAATTCGCCAAAATCATCTAGAAGCAAACGTTCATCCTTATTGTCTTCGGGCGGATCATTTGTGATTAGGTCTTGGCCTAAAGACTCCGCAACTTGTGAGCCGTTGGTATCGCCGCGGCCAATCCGATTGGCGGCGTCGACGGGGTCTATAAAGGACGTGCCGGAATTTGGGTCAACTGTTGTAACGAAGTCCACTTCCGGATTGCGTTGACTGCGTTTCCGAGCCGAAATGGCTTCTCCCTCAGAAAATTTATCGCATTCAGCAGGCCCTTTATAAGCGGGATCACAGCGGTCTACCCCGCCTTCGGCTTGATCAACACTAAAAGACGGGTCTGCAGTTCGTTGGCCGATTTGGTCCACGCTACGCGACTGAACCTTATCCTGACTTTGGACAGGACGAATTTGATCGGTTTGTATTGTTTTTGATACCTGTTTTGCAGACTCTTCAAGTTGTAGGGTGGCTATAGGATTGTCTTGGGCCCAAGCGGTTCCGGCCATCATTAAAGATAAGGTCGCTCCGGTTAAAAAAAGTCTGGTCTGCATAATATCCGCCGTAAAAAGGTTCAGATTATAGACCGCCGCCCGTTTGGGTTACTGTCATGGTCATTGCGCTGCACGCCCCGGCACCGACAAGGCAAGGGGATTGCGTGATAGAGTAATCAAGATTGTCTCCCAACTGACTTAACGCGGCGGTATAGCCGTCGCCTTGTTGAGATATGGAGCCAAAATTATTGAAGCCGTCCTGTTCGATTTGGGCATCATTCCCAGCACCTTTTTGATCAATCAAGGCCTCATTCTCGTCGCCTCTTTGATTGATTACCGCGCGGTTCGTGCCGCCAGATAAGAAAGTAGGGGAGACCGTTTGGTTGATCTGCGCAATATTATACGACCCATTCTGAATGATTTGTGCGTCATTAGCATAGGTCTCGCCAAAGTCATTTGTCTGGCCAATAACGGCTATATTGTCATTCCCTAAGACATCCAGTGTCGCCTGATTATTGGCGGAAGAGGAGGCATTTCCCCCTTGCACAATATCAAATGTGTTGCGGTCGCCAACAATGTTTACAGTCGCGCTCGAACCATGTCCGGTCTGCGTAATCCTGTTGTCATCGGTACCTTGATTATTGGAATTTCCGACGATCTCGACATCTGCGTCAAAATCCCATCCTGATTGGGTGACGGTTGTGCCATTTACGAGTCCATCGTGGGCGACAACTGCGCTTGTTCGATTGCCAATCTGCTCCACCGTTGTGGCCGATTGCGCTGAAGCCGCCGCAGATATTCCGCTGAGCCCGAGAGCGAGGAGTGTAGTCGTGAGATAACGCATGTCTGATCTCCACATAGAAACTGATTATAGACGCAAAATGCGTCAAATTAAAGGTCGGCGCGCATCTCTGCGCGCCGGGGTGTTAAAGAGGTCGGAACCTATTGGGTAACCATGGCAGAGTTGCCAATGCCGTTTTGGGTCACAGTAGACATGTTGCCATCGCTACCTTGTAGAACCGTCGCGGTGTTGCCTTCTCCCATTTGCGAGATCAGGGACATGTTGTTATTTCCGATCTGGTCAAGATCCGCATCGTTAAATGCGCCATCTTGTTCAATCGTGGACAGGTTGTCATCTCCAAGCTGGAAAGCGTCCGCAGTATTGTTTGACTCGGCACCTGCGACAAGAGAGTTTGTCTGAGTGATCGAGCTGGTGTTTCCACTACCGTCCTGAGTTGAGGCCGCAGACGCCAAGCGTCCACTATTCACATCATCCTGCTCCTGAGTGATGGAGCTGACATTTTGAGTTCCACCTTGCTGTACGATTGACGCCGTAGCAACGCGTGGGTCTGGACCGCCCGGAGGGTTCGGGCTGTTTGAGACGCTTTGGTTGATGGTAGCGGTGTTAGAATCTGAGATTTGTAAAACCGTCGCATCGGAAAGCTGTCCGGACTGCGTAACTGTACTGATGTTATCGCTACCTATTTGATTGATGCCAACAACACCAAGATCGCTATCACCTGATGCATTCGCAAAGCCTGACTGGGATACAGTTGACAAGTTACGATCACCACTTTGGCTGACGTTTAAATCGCCCTGCGATCCACTTTGTGAAGCAGTTGAGACATTGTCGTCTCCACTTTGTTCAATCAGTGCAGATTGGCCATTCGTTTGGAAGTTGGTTGTTGCTTCCCGACCTTGTGACAAGGTTGAGGAGTTACTCACGCCGCTCTGATTGATGGTTGCAACAGATCCGCTTGATGTCTGATTCACAGTGGACGTGTTATCGACACCTGATTGGTTAATCATGGCATTTCCACCCGCAGAACCTTCTTGGGTTACAAAGGATTCATTTCCAGAATTCGACTGAATAATAGTAGCAACAGATGAATCGCCAGACTGAGTCACGGTGCTTGATTGGTCTGTTCCGGTTTGGTTAACATCAGCCATGTTGTTGCCGTCTGTAGCACCGCCTTGGGTGACTGTGCTTAAATGGCTAGTCCCTGTTTGTGAAACAATTGCGCCGTTTGAAGAACGCGGCGGAACAGGATTGCCACCAATGACATCTGTCTGTGTGATATTGCTCTCATTGTCGTCGCCGGTTTGGATGACAGACGCTGTAGAACCGTTGCTGCCGCCATCTTGCGTGACGTCACTGTCGTTTCCGTTACCCGTTTGAGACACATTGGCGTCATTGCTGTTGCCGCTTTGAGCAGAAGTGGAGACGTTACTATTGCCGTTTTGCGTTGCCGTAAACATGTTGGTCGCTCCGCCCTGATCGACAGTTGCGTTGTTCATGTCGCCTAATTGAACAAGGCTAGCTTCGCCATCGTTACCTTTTTGATTAGTAGACGCCGTGTTGAAGTTTCCGTCCTGGGAGACAGAGACAGTTTGTCCGCTACGGGTAGGAGGAGGGAATGCATTGGTACCACCTTGCGATGACGTAGCCGTATTGCCTTCACCATTTTGTGTGATGGAAGCTTCTTGCGAGGCAGCAGAACCCGTTGCGAGAAACGCTCCGTCTGACGCTTGGTCAATTGTCGCCGTATTCGTCGCACTGTTTCCGTCGCCATTTGTCTGGTCGATAACGGCGTTCATATTTGTGCCGGTCTGATTAATCGTACCCATATTCGTTGGCGTACTGAAACCTGCACTTGCAGGGTCGTCGTCACGTTGTGTGATAGACGCAGTGCTATCTTCTGCGTCATAACCGACTTCAACGTTTCCTTGGTTGATGATGGCTACGCCTTCTGTTCCGTCAGTTTGAGTAACAGTGGCACCGTTATTCGCGCCATTTTGGTCTACTGTCGATGTGTTCGCGTAAGCTTGACCTGCGGTCAGAGCGACAATCGACGCGGTTGCTATAAGAAGTTTTTTCATGGTTTTAGTCTTTCCTGTTATGCCCACATACTAGGCAGTTTGTGCCTCTTTTGAGGCATTGGTTGTGATGGCCGTTTCGAGCACCATAGTTCGTCCGGTCATCAGTTTTCGGTGCGCCCCGTTCGACTCACCAAAAGAGTGCGGCGGGCCAGATGGCCCGCCGAATAATTACTTACTGAGTTACAGTTGCGTTATTATTCATGCCGCTCTGCATTACGGAGGAAGTATTTCCAGATGTAGCAGATTGATCGATAGTTGCTGTGTTGTCTAAACCAAGCTGGGTGATCAGGCTGGTATTGTCGTCGGTAGACTGTGTAACTGTCGCAACGTTGCCAGAGGAAGGAGGCGTAGCAACGTCATTATCATCAACGCCTTGACGTATTTCACTTGAGTTACCGACGCCGCCTTGTGTTAGTGAGGCAGTTTGCATTTCACCAGACTGACGGACGAGGGATGTTCCATCTACGCCATTTTGGACCACAGTTGCCATCGCATCAGAGCCGTCGGCTTGATAGATGTCACTGACATTGTCTGTGCCATTTTGAGTGACCATGGCTTCGGCGCTCACATTGGCTTGTTCAATGAAGTTATCATTACCCATGCCGCCTTGAACGAGAGTAGCCGTTGATTCCCGGCTTTGAGCAATTTGGTCAATATCGGATTTACCACCGACACCACTTTGAGTGACTGTCGCCGTCACAGTTCTTGCGATTTGATCAACAAAACTCTCATTATCTGAGCCTGATTGAGTGACAGTTGCTGTCATCTCTCTATTTGCACCTTGCGAGACGTTGGAGCTGTTATTCACGCCGTTTTGAATGACATCAACAAGCGCTTCTGAACCTCGTTGACGCACGCTGGAATTGTGGTCTGAGCCATCTTGGGTGACATTTGCATCGGTGAATGGATTAGCATCTTGACCGAAGACATCTTGTGTAATGTCAGATTGGTTGTTTGTGCCAGTCTGATCGTTACGCGCCGTTACACCTGAACCAGCGCCATCATTCGGGGGCTGATTAGGGTTGCCTGACTGATCAATTGTTGACGTGTTTTCGCTACCGTTTTGGACAATTCGGCCGTTAAGGCTGAAGCCAGAAGGTACGCCATTCGGGCCTTGAACTGTGCCGTTAGAGTTTTGTGTAATCGTAGCAGAGTTTCCGGGATTTGAACCAGCGTCGGTACTGTTCTGTTCAACGCGTGCGCGGGAATTATCGCCTGTTTGATTGATATTTGCAGTGTTGGCAGGCACGTTAAACGAGTTTGCTCCAGGAGAATCTTCCGACTGGTCAACGCTAGCGAAATTGTCATCACCGTTCTGGTCGATTTGGGATACGCCTTCACTACCACCAGTTTGATCAACAATGGTTTCATTGTCTTCACCATTCTGGTCAATATCCGAGTATTGAGTCGTCGGAAATGTTGGAGGTGTCGTTTGCGCAAAGGCGGGCGCCGCGAAAAGCAGAGCCGCAATGCTGGCGGTTGTGTAAATTGTCTTTTTCATGATCTTAGTCTTTCCCGTTTTGCCCACATATTAGGCGGTTAAGTGCCTCTTTTGAGGCATTGGTTGTGATGGCCGTTTCGAGCACCATAGTTCGTCCGGTCATCAGTTTTCGGTGCGCCCCGTTCGACTCACCAAAAGAGTGCGGCGGGCCAGATGGCCCGCCGTGCGTTTATTTACTGGGTTACTGTTGCAATATTGCCAGTGCCGTTTTGATTGACGGTGGAGATATTACCATCGCTCGCTTGCGAAACAGTCGCTGTGTTGTCAAAACCGATTTGCGACAACATGGATATGTTGTTGTTTCCGGCTTGGTCGACGCTAGCATTGTTTCCATTTCCGTCTTGGAACAAGGTAGACGTGTTAAAATCGCCGCCCTGTGAGACAGTGGCTGAGTTTCCAAGCTGGGCATTTGCGTCCAAAGTGTTGGTTTGAGTGATGGAGCTATCATTTCCATTACCGTCCTGAGTGACGCTTGCTGTCATGCGGCGGCCCGCAAGGCTTCCTGCGCCGCGTTCTTGGGCGATGGAACTGATGTTGTTGTCGCCGATTTGTGCAACGCTTGCCATTGATAACTGGCCGCCCTGCGTAACAGTGCTACCGTTATTGTTACCGATTTGGTCGATACCCACGATACGGGTTGCATCCCCGGCCGTGTCGCTATCGCCTGAGCTGTTGGCAAAACCGGATTGCGTTACAGATGATGTGTTATTGTTACCGGATTGATCCACAAACAAATCACCACGAGATCCGCTTTGAATGGCGGTAGACATATTGTCGTGGCCTGATTGATCGATAACGGCTTCCTGTCCATTTGTTTGGAAAGAATGGCCGGCTTCGCGGCCTTGATTGACCAAAGACGTGTTGCGATTACCCGTTTGGTCCACGAGGACGTCGGATCCGGCTGCAGTCTGCTCTACATTAGAGGTGTTATCAGCGCCGCTTTGCATTACAACGGCTGCGCCGCCGGCATTGTCCTGTTGTAAGACGTCAGAGGTGTTACCGGTGCCGCTTTGAAGGATAGTAGCTTCCCCATCTTCGCCGGATTGCGTCACTGTACTTGTGTCGCCAGTACCGGTTTGGGAAACATTCGCTGTGTTGTTGTTGCCATTTTGGTTGACGCCACTGTCATTATTGTCGCCGCTTTGGAAAACTGTGGCTGTATTGCCGCTTGCTACTCCACCTGTGACAGGCTGACCGCTTTGTAAAACGTCGCTGATATTGCCGTTACCCATTTGGTCGACATCGGCTGTCAGATTGAATCCGGACTGGCCAACGGATGAGTCGTTGTTATTGCCGTCTTGATTCACATTAGCCGTCGCGAATGAAAAAGATGTTGGGCCTTGCGTGACATGAGACAAGTTGCCGTCACCAACCTGAGTGGTTTCGGAAAGCTCCGCACCGGATCCGGTCTGGGTAGAGGTCGCCAAGTTTCCTGAGCCATTTTGCAGAATGCTGGCTTGCTGAGACGGGTTGTCGTCATCATCATCAATAAACTCATCGCCGGGACCGGTCTGGTTGATTGTGGCTTCGTTTTGCGGCGCATTCCCATTGACATTGGTTTGGTCGATTGTTGCGTCTTGGAATTGATCGCCATTCTGATTGATGGAGGCAACGTTGCTAGCAACGCTAAATCCTGCGCTTTGCGGAGGTCCGTCACGCTGGATGATAGAGGCTGTGCTCTCATCTGTATTCTGATTGATTGTTGCCATGCCTTCGACACCTGCTGTCTGATCAACAGTTGCTGTATTTTCATCGCCGGTTTGGTTGACGGTGGAATTATTTGCGTAAGCCTGGCCGGATGTTAATGCGACAATTGACGCCGTTAATATAAGTAGTTTTTTCATAGTTTTAGTCTTTCCTGTTTCACCTTTTCAAAGGTGTAGAGTGCCTCAAAAGAAGCGTTGAGATTTCGGGAAAGTGTCGAGCACCAATGTTCTAACAAACCCGCTAAATGTAGTTCGAACGTCTAGAAGACGTCTTCTCATTTTTGACTTTTGAGGGTTCGGGCAGGGGTGAGCTGCAAGCATGACTCATCCCTTGTTGCCTGCGCCCCCACAAGCTGATAGTTAGGAAGTTCGACTACTTTAGTCGATTCCTGGGAGAGGCTTTCGGTTTCGAGCACCAACTTTGTTCCGAAAGTCTCTCTTTTAGTTGACTTGCAAATTTCAAGCCATTTTAAATTTTTCTTATATTTTCTCTTTCTGTCTTCCCCGACACTTATCTTCCAGCAGCCGGACCTTCTAGGGTCTCTAAAACTGCATTGTTGTTTAATTGTGCGATGGCTCCGATTTTAGGAGGGTCCGCTTTGATTGTTTTTGACTTATTAGGCTGGTTCAATTCGGGACGCTCTGCCAGAACTTTTTCGACATATTCTGGACTGTTGCGTCTGTGAAAATTATTCAAGGTTGTCTGTCCCGCTCTAGGGTCCGCAAAGCTCCAAAGACCTGAATCAACCCCGTCCATGATCATGGCATAAACGGCCTTTTCAACAGCCTGCTGAACGGCCAGTTGTGTGGGTTGATTGACCGTCACGCCGGAATCTACCTCTAAAAGGTCTTGAAATGCGATAAAACGGAAGGCATTGGCGGCCAGACCGACCGAAGCGATACGTTGTGATGTTGTGACGTTACTCAACACGGCCCCTGTTTTCGTGCTAACGGCGCGCAAGTAAACTGTTACGGTGTCTTCCCGGTATTCGACATTTCCGCCTATTCCAAGATAGCGCGCCCCAAGTCCACCCGTTTTTGTATTTGTATCATAACTGATGATTCCGCCTTCCAGCAGGACACCGGCAAACATAAGGGGCGGTAAAGCCTGAGGGTTTACGGTGTTTTCACCTAAATAACGCTGCCGCATTTCCCGAATGATATTGCGTTCATTAAGAAGGTTGTCGAGGTTTTCACGTTCGACGACGTCGAACCACTTTCTAGTGCCCGCGTCTTGGAGAGCTTTTACCAGAATGGAAGTCGGCCCCTGTGTTACAGCTCTAGATAAGGTTTGGCCTGTAGCGCTTTGTTTAAATTGTCCTGTCTTGTCGTCAAAACCATAGACGGCAATAGCAACCTTTTGGGACGGCGCAGGAAGTTGTTTCAATTCATCTTGAGTAATGGTTGACGGATTGACTTTTGCCGGATGCAATTGGTTCGGGGACGCCATCTGCTTTAACGGCGTCACGCAAGCTGACAATGTACTTGCCGCCACCACTAAAAACAAAGGTCGTAATACATTACGACACAAAGTGTGCCTCTTAATTCCCACATTCAGCCCCTATTTATCTTTTTAATTCATTCCGGAATTTGCTTCCGGTATTTGCATAACATCTGAAAATGGTGACGACCCAAAAGTTCCTGCCGTCAAATCCGAACCCGATGTTATAATTGTTTCTGGTGAAAATGACGCCGAGCTTGTCGCAGTGGAATCAGTTCCGCCGGTAACATTCAAGATAGGAATTTCAATTTCCGTCGTTGATCCCGTGTCACTATCAAAAATAGTCAGTCGAATACTGGATAGACCGCGGACAAAGGTGATTGTTTGAGACCCGAACTGGATTGTCCCCGAATCTTGGGGGTTATCGCCGAAAATTGCATCGGTTACGTTTGAGGCAAGGCCTGATAATAGTCGACTTTGCAGCTGGCGAACAAACAAATCGGCCTGAGATGTTCCTAATCCGCTCGCCGTCCGATCAGGATCTTCATAACCATTTATGGCGTTTGCTACGCCTAAAAGGTGCGCTGAATTGAAAGGATTTCCACCAAAATTTGGATTAATTGGCTCATATACAATGTCTTGAGCCAAGACAGGTGAGGCCAAGAAAGCCCCGGATATTATCAAATATTTAAAATGATTTAGTTTCATCTAACGCTGCCCCGTCGTAGATATTAATAATGCGTTAATGTTTATCACGTCTGTTTAAACATTCAAGAGAAAAAAATCGGTTCTTAAAAAATTCACAATTATGTTTGCTATTTGCACATGAGCCCTCAAGCATTCATATATAAAAATAGCGGATTCGCTGGGTTATAATTTCCATACGAAACCTGATAATCTGTTGTTCGCTATTTTATATAGTGCGTTCTGATTTGCGCACAAAAAGCTTTAGTCTTTTATGGTCTATAGGTTTAAAGTCAGGATTACTCTCATGATGTATTCGAATGACTATTCATTAAATTCAGTAAATTAGAAGTCGACATGTGCAATTAGGTGCTGTGCGAAATAATTATAAAGACTTTTCTTTCGTTTCCACCTTTTCCATATCTATAATCTCACCATGGAAGCGATAAGGAAGAGCGCGCGTGTGCTGTGACATGATAATGGCGTCAGGCGAAAACGCCGCAATTCATAAAACTCCGTCATTTCTTACACTTGGATAAAGCCACCCTTTCGCCCCAGCCTGCGTCAAATTCCATGCTAACGCTTGAGCGGTACTCAAAGAGATCTAGTCACCAAAGACTAAAGAGATAATGTGGTAAGCTTTCGTCCACAGCACCCGTTTTGTTTTTAAACTTTCTCCTAGCCATTCCAAAGTAAATATCTGATCATATCAAGAAATATGCGTAGGAATATCGCGGTAAAAATTGCTTTTGTTACACCATTCAGCAGAGAATCTAAAAGTGCTGCCTGAGAAAACTTTCAAAAACTTGCTCAGTGATAATTTGAAACTAGAAAATAGGATTTGTTACTCTTGTAACATAATTGACGAGTGATAATCTAAAAATCGAATTCAGAATTATTATAATTAAGGGGTTTCACTCATGAAAACCAAAACATTCCTGACTGTCTCACTATGTACGGCGGCTATGGCTGCGGCTTTGATGGGGGAGGTGCGGGCTCAGGATTATTCAAAATATTCAGAGAAAGCCCTGCAAACCGAATTGGCGACGAATGCCGACTCTAGCCTATCCGTTTTGGTTCCCATGCGCGACGGCATCGGACTGTCCACCAACATCTATATGCCAAAGGACGCGACCGGCCCGTTTCCGGTTATTCTTTGGAAAACGCCTTATAATGAGCATAAAATCAAAGGCGGAACACTTCGCTACGCGCTTCAGGCAGTTGATCGAGGGTATGCCTTTGTCGTTCAAAATGAGCGGGGGCGATATTTTTCCGAAGGCAAATTCGAAATCCTTGGGAAGCCTCAAACTGACGGATATGACACCATTAGCTGGCTGGCAAAGCAAGACTGGTCAAATGGGAATGTCGGTACGCTCGGCTGTTCTTCCTCTGCAGAGTGGCAACTGGCTTTGGCGGGCATGGACCACCCGGCGCATAAAGCGATGGTTCCTATGTCAGCGGGTGCAGGAATTGGCAAAGTCGGTCGCTTTGAGGAGCAAGGCAATTGGTATACGGGTGGGGTGCCTCGTAATTTGTTTTTCGTTTGGCTATACGGCGTGGACAATCCCCTCAGAGCCCAACTGCCGTCAGGCCTAGATCAGGAAACTCGGACACGGATTGCCACTTATAATGATCTTGCGACGTCGAAACCGGATGTAGATTGGACTGAGCAAATCAAGCATTTGCCCGTGGCTGAAATGTTGAAAGACCTTGGTGAGCCCGAAGGTACGTTCGAAGACTTGATTTCTCGAACTCCTGCCGATCCGGCTTGGAAAGAAGGCGGGCTTTACCATGAGGAGATGGGCTGGGGCGTCCCAAGCCTCTGGTTCAATAGTTGGTATGATGTGTCTATCGGTCCGAATATGGAATTGTTCAACCATGCCCGCACCGCAGGGAATGATCAGGAAACCCGAGATAATCAGTATGTCGTCGTCGCTCCCGAAGTGCATTGTCGCTATAACAAACTCGGCCCAGATTCTGTTATTGGTGATCGTGAAATGGGGGATACGAGTTTTGACGTTGATGGCGCTATCTTCAGCTGGTTTGATCGCTGGTTAAAAGAAGACAAAACGGCTTTCCCAGATACTACTCCACACGTTCAATATTTCACCATGGGCGAGAATAAGTGGAAATCTGCGGAGCAATGGCCTCCTCAGAAAGCTGAGAAAATCCGGTTTTATTTACACAGTGAGGGAGATGCAAACAGCCTTTACGGCGACGGAGCGCTTAGTACGACCAAACCAAGCTCAGATGAACAGCCTGATAGCTATATTTACGACCCCCTTAATCCGGTTCAGACAATCGGGGGCGGGGACTGCTGCAATGGTGGTTTGGTCATTCCCGGGCCTGCTGATCAGCGCGTTATTGAAGCCCGAAATGATGTTTTGGTCTATACAAGCGAGCCGCTGGACAATCCCATAGAAGTAACCGGTTTTGTCGATGCCGTTTTAAATGTTTCTTCGAGCGCTAAGGACACTGACTTTGCAGTAAAGCTCGTTGATGTCGCTCCGGACGGTACGGCTTGGATCATAGACGATACAATTCAACGAGCCCGTTATCGCCAGGGAAATGACAAAGAGGTGATGATGCAATCAGACGAAGTCTATACAATTGAACCGACTCCCATGACGACAAGTATCCGGTTTGATAAAGCTCACCGTATTCGCGTCGAAATCACGTCTTCAAATTTCCCAAAATTCGTCCGGAACCTAAACGGCGGAGGCAATAATGAAATGGAAACAGACTCTATCGTGGCGGAGAATACAATTCACCATGACGCAGAACATATTTCCTACATAGAGTTATCTGTTATACCTTAAAGTCAGAAAATTTACGTCTTAACTTACTAGAGAGTAGGCCGAGCAGAAAAAAAGGCGACCTGTTTTAGAAGTTAGAGATTTGGCCGTTTTGAGCTTGAAGGAGCACGCTATGGCTAGAAAATACTACTTGTCGATCCCTTAGCGTGTCTGAGCAAAGTTACTATGAATGGCGCCGTGAGTATGGAGGCTTAAAAGTCTCTCAGACTCGGCGGCTTAAGGGCCTTGAGAAAGAGAACCCGCGGCTGCGTAAGGTGGTCTCCAATCTCACTTGGGATGCGCTTATTTTGAAAGAGACATCGCAGGATAGTACTAAGCCCCTCACGTCGCCGCTTGGCCGTTGATCATTGTCCGCTTTCCAATATGAAATTGATGTGACTTCATTTTAGAACTCTAAAATTATTCAATTAATTTGCGAGGTAATTCTATAGTAATCAATAGGAGGTTGAACGTATGATATTGGTTATAGTGAGATTAATGATGCCAACGTAAACTTATTTTACGAGGTAGCCTTTCACAGTGAAGGGCATTCGCACGTTCCGCAAGCTCATTTTCAGTGGAGGTAATACGTGATCTTAATCGAATGAACTCACCCCAATCTTTGCAGGCAAAAGACTGAATCCAAGTCTCGGGCTCTCCATTATCTTGGTATAGTGACCAAGATTGCGCCCCATTTCGTAAGCGTGATTTTTTTATAAGCGTCATTATATCAAGGAATTCAGACTTTGAATGTTTGGGTATAGTGTAATAAATTTCTATCGTGACTGGTCCTGCTGAATTGGGATAGGCATCGTCCGGATATTTATAAATTCTGTCATTTTTATAACTATCCATACGATCAGGAATTTCTTGAATAGGTTTGAAAAACCGAAGCGTAAAAAGTAGAGCAAGCGCCAAGGCAGCAATAAAAATTGTTCGCTCGAGTCCAATATGTTCTGCGACGAGACCCCATCCCCAAGCCCCCAATGC
>CAJXPX010000014.1 GCA_913058335.1 uncultured Hyphomonadaceae bacterium | reverse complement strand
ACACGTAAGGAGTCGTCGGCAGCGTCAGATGTGTATAAGAGACAGCTGTATGGACGCCATACCCTGCGTTTCCGCGCAAGTACCAACCGCTATCCTGTGCAGTGGCAAGTGACGGGACGGACATTAATGCGGCGGCTGCCGCGGCAAAGAGAAGCTTCTGCTTCATGATAAATTCCTCCGTAAATGGTCAGACCATTTTTTATTGATATTTAAATGTCGCACCTATCATGCTGACAAACCTAATACTTCTGTAATATGAAATTGTTCCATATTAATTTATGCTCTGTCCGAATAAGATTGATGCTCTTTTCGAATAAGATCGTGAACTGTAAAACACGAGGCTGCTACAGTAGGCTCTCACATCTAAAAAGCAAATAATATTAAAACCCAAACAAGTTTTTAATAAAGCATTAAAGTTACACTTCATTGTCCCCGACTCAGTCGAATTGGGCAACCTCAAACACTTCTTGATTACCTATAAAAAAAGCCCGGCGCGAAGCCGGGCTTTCGATAGGATATGAGGTGTGAGACCTTAGTTTACACCAGCAATTGTGCCAAGTGTCACAAGGACTTCAGTCCGGCGGTTAAGCTGCTCTTTAACACCGTCACCTGTTTCAACGAAAGGCTCGCTCTCGCCTTTGCCTTCAGAAGTCACTATTCCGGCATCAACACCTTGACGGCCCAGCTCGTCGCGGGCGTCTTTCGCACGGCGCTGTGAAAGGCCGAGGTTATAGGCTTGTGAACCGGATGTATCGGTATGGCCGACAACGCGGATGTTCTGAACGGAACAATACTGACCTACATCCAAGATGCGGTTGATTGTATTACGTGTTTCAGCAGATTGGCCTTTGTCGAATTCGTAATAGATGATCTCTTGACGATATTCTTCTTCACAGACGTTCATAACTGGACACTGTTCAATCGTTGGCGCGGTTGATCCATCGGAACAAACAACTGGCTGTGCAGGACATTCAGCGGCAGAGAAAGCCATGGAACCATCCCAACACTCAACTTCTGGCTCAGGCTGTGGCTCTGGTGGACACTGATTGGCATTAAACACCATAGATCCGTCCCAGCAGGACACGCTTGGTGTCGGAGCCGGCGGAGGTGTAGACCCGCCAAAGCGATAACGGAAACCCGTCATAATAGCATGGGAACCTGCATCTTCTAAATCTACTGCGAGGCGAGTAGACGCTCCGGATATATTATTAGTCCGAGTACCCTCAAAGCTTGCAACACTAATATCCTGATATTTATAATTGGTGTCCCAAGTTAGATTATCAGTCACAGCGTAACCTAAACCTGCAATAACCTGCCAAGCAAAGTTAACATCACTATCATCTACAGAACATACAAACGAATCTGATCCGTTGCGCGCACCGGGACAAGCCGATGATGCAACTAATGTCGCTCCAGCGTCCGAACCAGAAGGGAAATCACTTGCAACAGCTGAAAGCTCGGACTTTGCGAAACCGATACCGGCACCAACATATGGCTCCCAACGACCAAAGTCGTTAAAATCATAAATTGCATTCAGCATCAAAGAATTTGTCCGCAACTTTGCAGCAGACTGTGGAAGGGAATCAATTTTACCAAGGTCAGTCCAAAGACCTGTCCCGTCTAACTCCATCCGCCAGTTATTACCAAACTCATAGCCAAGACCTAATGAATAAGCGACATTACCTTCGCTTTCATTCTCGCCGACTATATCACCGGTAAATTCTGTATCTGTATGGACGCCATACCCTGCGTTTCCGCGTAGGTACCAACCGCTATCTTGAGCAGTCGCTAGCGATGGGGCTGCCATCAATGCGGCGGCTGCCGCGGCAAAGAGAAGCTTCTGCTTCATAGTAAATTCCTCCGTCAATGGTCAGAGCCATTTCTGTTAACAATACGATTGCGTCGCCTAATGTGACGTCAAATCTATTATCGCCATAACACGAAACGGTTCCGCATGGCCACATTGGAATAAGACTATTTCAATCAATTTAAAAGGATTTTTCTAGAAAGTTGCGAAAATGCACCACTTTTAGGGAAACAGCGTTTAATTACAGGCATTTGACCGCGCTAAAGATAATATAAGCTTAAAATATCGAATCTAACGGGGAATGGTACGCCCACACGGACTCGAACCGTGGACATCCTCATTAAAAGTGAGGCGCTCTACCAACTGAGCTATGGGCGCTTTCCAAAGCGTGGCGTTACCTATGCGGGGCAGTTTTGACAGTCAAGCCCCAAACTGAGGGTTCTACCTGTCAAATTCAGTCAAAATCAGTCTTTCCAATTGGTCCGAAATGATTCTGCGAAGTCTTCAAAGCTATGTTCCACAATAGCAGCCCGCATTCGAGCCATAAGATCTTCAAAATAAGCTATATTATGCCAACTCAGAATCATAGAGCCCAGCATTTCTTTTGAGCGGATGAGATGATGGAGATACGCTTTCGAGTAATTTTGCGACGCCTCACACTTAATCGAGGAATCAAGCGGAGACTCATCTTCGGCAAATTCAGCTCTCTTTATATTATAAGGTCCCTTATCAGTCCAAACTTGGCCATGCCGACCAGACCGCGTGGGAATAACGCAATCAAACATATCGACCCCCCTGGCAACCGCCTCGACAAGATCAATCGGTTTTCCGACCCCCATTAGATAGCGGGGGCGAGCCTCTGGCAAATGCGGCACAGTGAAATCCAGGACTTCGCACATTGCGTCATGACCTTCGCCAACAGCTAACCCCCCAATGGCAAACCCGCCATACCCGCCGGATGTCGTTTCATTCAAGCTGGCCTCGGCAGAACGTAACCGTAAATCTTTAAATGTTGAGCCCTGCACGATAGCAAAAAGAGTTTGGTCATTGCGGTTACCAAAGGCCGCCAAAGACCGCTTCCCCCATCGCAAAGAAAGTTCCATCGATTTTTCCGCTTGCGCATGTGTTGAGGGAAAATCAGTACATTCGTCAAGTTGCATAGAAATATCGGCGCCAAGCAGATCCGCCTGTATTTCAATCGACCTTTCCGGAGTAAGCATATGGCGGCTTCCGTCCAGATGGCTCTGAAACTCGACGCCCTCCTCACTCATTTTGCGAAGTTTTGAGAGTGACCAGACCTGAAATCCACCCGAATCAGTTAAAATAGGGCCGTTCCATCCTCCGAACTTATGTAAACCTCCTAGTTTTTTCACGCGTTCTGCGCCCGGCCTAAGCATCAGATGGTAAGTATTGCCCAATATAATATCCGCCCCAGCATCCTTTACTTGCTCCATATAGACGCCTTTGACTGTTCCAGCCGTCCCAACAGGCATAAACGCAGGCGTCCGGATATCTCCGCGCGGCGTTTTTAAAACACCTGTTCGGGCTTTGCCGTCTGAGGCATGAATATCAAAGGGAAAAATTGCCACTATTCAGCCTTCCAGATTAAGCTGCTGTCGCCGTAAGAATAAAAACGATAACCACGTTTTATTGCATGAGCATACGCCTCTTGCATTCGGTCAAGCCCCGCCAGCGCGCTGACGAGCATAAATAAAGTTGATTTCGGCAAATGGAAATTGGTCATCAACCCGTCAACAACCTTAAAGTCTGAACCGGGAGTAAGAAATATATCTGTTTCGGTTGCTCCGTCCGTTATAATTCCATTTTCATCGCAGGCGCTCTCCAAAGCCCTTAAAGACGTTGTCCCCACAGCAACAATCCGCCTCCCCTCCGATTTGGCAATATTCAAGTTTTCTGCCGTTTCAGAAGAAATCGAATAACGCTCGGAGTGCATTTTATGGGTCGAGGTATCGTCTGATTTGACTGGCAAAAATGTGCCCGCGCCGACATGCAGGGTAAGGCGTTCAATTTGTACGCCTTTAGCCTTTAAAGCTGAGAAAACACTGTCGGTAAAATGCAGACCTGCTGTTGGGGCGGCCACAGACCCTGTTTCATTCGCGTAAACAGTTTGATAATCTTCGACATCCTGTTCATCAGCTTTGCGTTTACGCGCAATATAAGGCGGCAGAGGCGGTTCTCCTGCGGCATTTATTTCCTCAATAAGGTCGCCTTGCGTTTCAAGCACCAGGCCAACATCACCGCCATCTTGCTTATCTGTCACGGTTCCTGTCAGAGTTTCCGAAAATGTGAGGATATCTCCGGGACGAACTCGTTTTGCCGGCCGGATAAACGCCCGCCAGATAGTGTCCGCAACGGGCGTATGAAGATTCACATCCACCATCACGGCGCTACCGCCGCCATGCTCGCGCGCGGCACGCTTACCCCGAAGGGCGGCGGCGAAGACTTTCGTCTCATTCAAAACCAGCACATCGCCGGCCCGTAAAAGCGTCGGCAGATCAGAGACCCGATAATCCGTAAACCCGCCTTTCGCACCGATGTGCAGCAGTTTCGCCGAGTCGCGCGGAACCGCTGGCCGCAACGCAATTGCGGCCTCCGGTAGAGTAAAATCAAAAAGAGAGACGTCCATATTGGATCGCCTTGTAAATATTAGTCTTCAACGACCGTCATTTTAACGATTTTGCCCGGCATGCGGGGCGGCTCGCCTTTAGGTAAAGCGTGGATTAGGTCCATTCCGCTCTCTACTTCCCCCCAAACAGTGTACTGACCATCCAGAAAACCTGCCTCATCTAGACAGATGAAAAACTGGCTGGAGGCTGAGTTAGGATTTTGCGCCCGCGCCATGGAGCAAACGCCTTCGACATGGGGATGACGATTAAATTCTGCCGGAATATTCTTTTTCGCGCCGCCCATTCCTGTGCCGTCTGGGCAACCGCCTTGAGCCATAAAACCGTCAATAACGCGGTGGAAGGTCAGCCCGTCATAAAAGCCTTCTTTTGCCAAGCTTGTGATTTGCTCCACGTGTTTTGGCGCAAGATCTGGACGGAGCAAAATTGTCACATCGCCAGGTTTGCCGTCATTGGCATCGACGGTCATTATGAGTTTATCGGACATAGGAGAACTTTCTTCTTATAGTAGTATAAGCTTTAGAGTTTGAATTTATTCAGTTTTTGTCGGCACCGAAATATCGCAGATATCCGGATAGCTTCCATCAGCTTTTGCCTCTTTTTTGAGGTAGGTTTGAAAGGCCGGATGGTTAGTTTTCATAACATAGGCCTTAGGGCGATCTTCTTCGGCCAAGTCTGCAGCCACTCTCACGGTATTCATCTGATCCGGCACAAATCCCTCTTCTCCGGCATTTCCAACTTTGAAACGGCGTAGGAATTTATGTCCCATAACTGTATTTCCCCAAATCGTATATTTTCTGTCGAGATGGGAGGCGCGGTCACGCATTAGGAAAAATTGGCTGTTCGCAGAATCCGGATCGTTCGTTCTAGCCATAGATGTCACACCTTTACAGTGTAGTCCGTAAGCCGTGACTTTCCCATCTGCCGTCAACATAGCTTGCGCAATCGGCTGCGAGGCGACAGGCAAAGATTTATAAAACCCGACATCAATAGATTTACCGCCCTCTTGGCGCGCGCTAATTAAGGTAACAGGCATGGAGTTATCGCGCCGGAATGTGAAATTCCCTTTCAAATCGGGAAGATCTGAATCTCCGCTTCCATCTCCATTCGTTCCGTCTCCGGTCTGGTTCATAAACCCTTCGATTACCCGGTGAAACGGGACATTGTCATAAAAGCCCGAACGGGCGAGCGCTTTAACTTGCTCAACGTGAGCAGGCGCAAGTTCAGGGTAGAGTTCAACCCCGATTACACCATAAGCCGTATCAATCAGTAATAGGTTTTCGGCGTCAACTTTCCGCCAGGCTTCTGCGGGAATATTATTTTCCTGAACGGTCACATCATTCGATTCGGCGACGTTTTCTTGGGCAGAACAAGCTGTTCCTAACATTGCCAGTGGCATTGCAAGGGAGAAAACCAGAGCTGTCGTAACCTGTTTAATCATGTAAATTTATCCTTCAACCGGAGTTCGACCTCTGGAGTCACGAACTGAGACACATCCCCGCCGAGGCGGGCAATTTCCTTAACCAAGCGGGACGCAATTGTTTGAAATTGCGGGTCAGCCATCAGGAATACAGTTTCAATATCCGGGTTCAAACGATCATTCATTCCCGCCATCTGAAATTCATACTCGAAATCCGAAACAGCGCGTAAGCCGCGCACTATCATATGAGCGCCGACTTTTTCAACGAAATGTATCAGTAAACCTTCAAACGGAAGAACATCAACTTCTATCCGATCGCGAAATGGCTCCACGACATTTTCCACCATCTCAACCCGTTCACTAAGAGGGAAAAGCGGGTTCTTGGATCGGTTTATTGCGACCCCAACTACAAGCCGATCACATAGTCGGCTCGCCCGTTTCAAAATATCCAAATGCCCTAAAGTCATCGGGTCAAAGGTTCCGGGATAAAGGGCAGTACGGAATTTAGCGGTATGTGTCATGAAGGCGTTATAACAAAGCGGGACGGGTTTTAAATAGATAGTTTAGGAAGGCATAATTTCGGAGAGTTGTCCCCCAATACGTATCGGGCTGACCGTTTTTGCCAGACCACTTCCCTCCGTTTCCACAAAGACTCCGCACAGCGTTCCTGCACCTGACGCCGGTGTGAACCGTCCGCCTTTGATACGAGTCGTAAATCGGCGCAGCGGCTCCTCGACTTCCATGCCAATAATGGAATTGTAATCGCCGCACATACCGGCATCAGTTTGAAAAGCCGTTCCATCCGGCAAGATGCGTGTATCTGCAGTGGGAACATGTTGGTGCGTCCCGACAACAAGCGATGCCCGGCCGTCACAAAAATACCCCATAGCCGCCTTCTCCGATGTGGCTTCTGCGTGAATATCCACTAAAACGGCATCTGCCACATCGCCCAATGGCGCGGCTAATAATTCACGTTCTACCCCGACAAACGGATCATCCAGCGCGTCCATAAAGACACGCCCATGCACATTGATAACAAGGAAATTATACCCATTTACACTGAAGAGTCTGGCGCCGCGGCCCGGAACTTGTCCAACCGGATAATTGCAAGGGCGTAAAAGTCGCTCTTCGTTCTCAATCACGCTAATGCCCTGCGCTTGATCAAAACTATGATTGCCGAGCGTAAGTACATCTGCGCCGGCTTCGAACAGTTCATCTGCCGTCGCCCGTGTAATTCCAAATCCTCCGGCCGCATTTTCCGCATTGATTACGACAGCATCGAGGTCGAGCTTAGACCGAATATGCGGGAGGTGGCGCGTGACAGCATTGCGCCCGGCCCGTCCGACAACATCTCCGAAAAAGGCAAACCTCATGCAAAAGCCCTAAAATATTGTTCCGTTAAAATACCGTCCAAGCGCTGATCATGCTCATCGGTCGGTAAGTGAGAAACCTCTTGCCCAGCATAAGCTACACCGCAAGCGAAAACGTCACCTAATGACCTCAGCTCAGCAAGGGTCCGGTCATAATATCCGCCTCCATAGCCAAGCCGTTGTCCCTCCGGCGTGAACGCAAGTAATGGAACTAAAACAAGCGTCGGTGTCGATTTCTTCTTCTCTTTATGAGGTTCTTGAACCTGAAAAGGCCCTAACTGAAGCTTATCTCCGGGCGCCCACTCTCGAAATATAAGAGGCTGCGATTTCTCGGAACAACACGGCAAAGATATCTCGAAGCCGAATTCTGAAAGCGCCGACAAAAGAGGCCGGACATCAAGCTCGCTGGGTAAAGGCCAGAATCCTCCAATGGACGCACCCCGAAATTTGTTAGCTGGAAAATGCCGGATCAATTCGGTCGCCGCGTCAGGTGTCTGAAGTTCCAGGCGGCGTCGCTTGGCTATTTGGCGCTCTTTTATTTTCGCCTGTTTAATCACCGAGTGCCTCTGTTCGGAATAGTTTTACGCGCAAGCCCCCGTGGTTAATCGGCGCATCAGTGGGGAGCCACGGCAAATTCGTAGCTTGCGCCAAATTCGTATCCGATGTCACCATGCCGACGCGCCAGCCTTTAAACTTCTCCTGCATGACTTGCCCGAAGCTATTATAGAGGGCGAACAAATCCTTTTTCTTACCCACTCGCGCCCCGTAAGGGGGATTGACTATAACGAGCCCCGGAGGCCCGTCCGGACGCTCAAGCGCCCTAAGCGGTTTGGGCGAGAAGGTGCAAACCTGCGATACCCCTGCCCGCTCAGCATTTTCAGTCGCAAATTCTATAACTTTTACATTCCGGTCAGAACCATAAAAGTGAGAGTTCACATTCAGTTTAGGCTCCGCTGTCTTCAACATTTCGACAGCTTTTGCATCATAAGACGCTAATTTTTCAAAAGCAAAATGGCGGCTCCGACCTGGGATAAGGCCAGCAGAAATCTCTGCTGCTTCAATAAGAAATGTCCCTGAGCCGCACATCGGATCCAAAACGGGCTCCTGCCCCGTAAAACCGCACCCCCGAAGGCAAAGGGCCGCCATAGTTTCCCGCATCGGAGCTTTCCCCATGGCCTGTTTATAACCGCGTTTGTGAAGTCCCTCCCCGGACGTATTGACTGATAAAATAACATTATTTCGATCTATCCGGGTCTTAATGACAATATCAGCGTCTTGTTTTGAGGCGACTATTTCCGCCCCGAATTCTTCCGCGATGGCCCGTTCAAGACGTTCTTCGGCCGCGCCAGCATGATAGATTTTACTCTTCTTATTCGTGCTGACCTCTACCTTCACCTTGACTCCGGGCGTAAGAATATCTCCCCAAGGAAATTTACGCGCGCGCTTATCAAGCTGTGCCAGATGAAAAGCACGAAATTCCCCGATACGGGCGAGAACTTTCGATGCCCCCCGTAACCTCAAATTGGCCCGCCAAACATCTCCCCATCCCCCGGAAATTGTGACTCCGCCAGCGGTGACTACGGGGCTTTTAAATCCTGCCTCTTTGACTTCCTGTAACAATAACTCTTCCAACCCCGGAGGGGTCGACAAAAAAATCTCGAAAGGGAGGTTGGTCATAAAGGGGTCTTATCTGGCATTGAGTCCGGAACCAAGTTGTCCCTGCATTTGCCTAATGGTTCAGTTTCAAAACCTGGTTAATCAAGGGATTTCGTAAAAAATAAAAATTGGCGCGGTCTTAAAATAAAAAACCCGGCCTAATGGCCGGGTTTCTCACAATAGAAGTAAACTCAAGCTCGGTAGGAGCTGCGTTTAGACAGTTTAGATCATTTCATCTTCTTTGAAGAGTTCTTCCTTATCGACTTTTTTGTCTTTGACTTCAGCCTTGTCGATAATCAAGTCGACAACTTTCTCTTCATAGATCGGCGCACGTAACTGAGCGATTGCATTCGGGTTTTTCTGATAAAATTCAACCACTTGTTGCTCCTGCCCCGGATATTGACGCGCTTCGGCAATCATGGCTTGCTGAAGCTCTTCATTAGTGATTTGAATTTCTGCCTTTTGGCCCATTTCAGCGAGAACCAGACCCAAACGTACGCGGCGTTCAGCAATCTTGCGATAATCTTTTTCCAACTGCTTGTCGGTTTTCTTGGCATCGTCTTCGTCAAGCTGTCCAGCCTCTTTTTCGGCCTTCACTTGATTCCAGATGTTTTCAAACTCGGCTTCCACCATGTTTGGCGGCAGATCAAAACTATGCTTCTTGTCAAGCTCGTCAAGAATAGCGCGCTTGAGTTTCATGCGTGACTGCATCTCCAGCTCTGACTCATACTGCTTTTTAACGGCATCTTTAAGCGCGTCGAGGTCATCCAACCCAAAGTTTTTGGCAAAGTCATCATCAATTTCGGCGTCTTTCGCACCTTGAACTTCATGAACCTTTGTCGCGAAAACAGCTTCTTTACCGGCCAAATCCGCAGCCTGATATTCTTTAGGGAATGTGACTTTAACGTCCATTTCGTCCCCTGCTTTGGCGCCAATAAGCTGCTCTTCAAATCCGGGGATGAAACTGCCTGATCCAATCACGAGCTGATGGCCTTCCATCGCGCCGCCGTCAAAGGCTTCGCCGTCAATCGTGCCGACGAAATCGATTAGAACTGCATCGTCTTTTTTAGCTTTCGCCGTTTTGGCTTTCTTCTTGTAAGTCTTTTGCCCTTTACCAAGCTCTGCGAGGCGCTCTTCCATATCGGCGTCAGAGGCTTCGTATTTCAAACGGGTAAATTTCAACGTTGCAGGATCAACCGGCTCAAATTCAGGAATTGATTCGACGGTCAGTTGATACTCAAGATCTGCTGTGCCTTTAGTGACTTCTTCGCCATTCGCGCGCAAATCGATTTTTGGCTGACCGGCTGGTCGGATTTTATTGTCATTGATAGCTTTTTGAGACGTTTCATTGACGGTCTCTTCGACAATGTCTTTCATGATAGACTGGCCGAACATCTTCTTGATGTGGGATGCCGGGACTTTACCGGGGCGGAAGCCTTTGAGGGAAACTTGCGGCTGCATTTCCTTGATTTTTGCATCCAACTTGGCGGAGAGGTCCTCTTTGGGAACAGTCACCGCATAGGTGTAGCTCAGGCCTTCGGTTTTTAGTTCTTTGATTTGCATGACGGACATCCATCCTGTGTCAATGTCGGGTGCGGATAGGCCGGCCATCAGGCACATAGCTTCGCCGCCCCGGGTCAGGGGTTAAAATTTCGCGCCTTATGTCACGGAGACTGTCATCTTGCAATGGCAGCTTACGCTTGAAACGCGCTTAATTTCAGCGTTAGAAGAAACGACGCTCAAACCTTTCTTAACCCCTTTAATCCAAAGACAGTTTTGCGATGGAACCCAGCTGGCTCTTATATCTTGGCATCGCCACAGGCCCCTTTGTACAGGAAGACGCCGCGGTTCTGGCCGCCGCCACTCTATCTGCGTCCAAACCTCAACATTTTCCGGCTATCTTTTTTGTTATTCTTGTTGGATTGATTCTGTCCGATGTCTGGAAGTACTGGATTGGATGGGCCGCCTTGAAAAACCCCCACGCAAGGGCCTTTGCTGAAAAGAAACATATCGCCAATTTACAAGACAAAGTGCAACGACATCTTTTTATCACCTTATTGGGCGCTCGTTTTCTGCCTCTCGCGCGAGTTCCGGCCTATGTGGCCTGCGGATATTTCAATGTCTCCTATTTGAGGTATTGCCTCTATATCGCTTTTACAGCCACTTTATATACGATCATTATTTTTACCCTCTGCCATTACCTCGGCAAAGCGGTCGGCGATAAACTAGAAGTAATATTGCCAGTTGCCGCCCTCACTTTAATCGGAGTGTTTGGCGGAATTATATGGTGGAGGCGTCGAAAAGCCGCTCAGGGAAAAGAGCTTTTAGAGGAATAAATCACCAAAACGGAGAAAACTTAAGTTTTCGTCTCATTGAATTTTTGGGATTCTGTCGCCAGCCAGTCAGAAATATCTGACAGCGCCTCTCGATTCGCCATAGAAATAGCTTCAACAATAGAAGAGACAGACGCGGCATTTGCCCTTTTCATTTTTGTCGTTTCATACGTCCCGATCAAAGACCGGTCTGATGCATTGGCAAAGGTCGCCGAATACCGGACGACCGCCTTGGGGGCTGATTGCTGGCCTTGGTCAAATTGCGCCTCGAAATTTTTAATCGTCAGTTGAACCCGCGTATCTGTTCGCGCGCCGGAAGATGGCAAAACCCCGATAATATCCTTTCTCGCTGCAAGAACTTCAATAAAGGCATTTTGTACCAGTATTGGGGTTATTTCTGACCATTTTGCCTGAGACGCGGAGGCTAAACGCTGGCCATCCGGAGAGACGACGACATCCCGATTTTGGAATACGATCGGCGCGCTTGGCCGGTCAATCCGTATAACGGCTGCGTCGGCATTACTCGTCACAGAGTCAGGCGACGTGGTCAATCGATAGATCGTATCAGCCGGCGCCGGATCAGGAAGCACTGAACAAGCGCTTAGAGACAACAGGGTTACAAAGCCAATCAGGGAAGCAGAAGTGAGCTTGAAAGGGTTTATCATCGAAGGTTTAATCATTGGGGCAAGTCCACCGTTTCACGTTCTGCCCCGACAATGAACTGGGACGGATTCTGTTCCAAACCATCGGCCACGCGCCCTAAGGTTTCGACAAGACGTCGTATTGCATCAACTGTTTCTTCCAAGTCCGTTAAGCCTGAATTGGAAAGACGGTTAATGGCGTCTCTTGCATCCACAATCAATTCGTTTCCTTGACCTGCAAGTTCATCATAAGACGCCAGAGCTGTATCGAGATTATCAAGTGTCGATTCGGCCCGAGCAATTATATCTTTCACATCTCCGTCAACTACACCTGTAATGGAGGAAGAAGTTTCCGTAATACTATCAGCCGTGATCGCAATTCTGTCAGCGGCATTCGCAACAGAGACGAACATATTATTTACCTGATCCATATCGAGTTCAGAAGCGTCCAGATCTCCCGTCACCTTCTCAATATTTTGCAGTATTTGATGAAAGTCTTCAATGGCGTCTTCAGATAGCACATCATTCACAGACTTCAGCGCCCTTCCGGCGCTTTCAATAACAGACCCCCCGCCATCGAGGAAAGTATCAATCTGGCTCATTTGACCTTCAATTCTCTTAGGGCCTCTTCCGGGCAAATCTTTAAGTAACGGAAATTCTTCTCCGCCAGAGAAAATTTGAATATAGCTAAGTCCTGTAAGCCCTAATGGCTCCAAACGAGCATAGCTTTTTGTGTCGACGGGTGTGTCGGTAATGACTTGGATTTCAGCCAGAACGGTATTTGTATCCTTCGGGTCTAATCGAAGTCCCAAGACTTCTCCGACCTTTAACCCATTAAAGCGAACCTCACTCCCTTGGGTCAGGCCCCGAACAGGCCCGTTGAAACTCACTTCATACTCATCGAATTTCTGATCAAACTGAGCGTTTGAGAGCCACGCCATGAATGCCAGTGCTGCGATCATAGAGAGCAGTACAAAGATTCCGATCAGGGCATAATGGGCCTTGTTTTCCATAATCAGTCAGCCGCCTTCGTCTTGGATTTACCGCCCGCAGCCATTGCAGCCCGGGATCTTGGCCCATCAAAATATTCTTTCACCCAAGGGTGATCATATTTCTGAACTTCTTCTAACTTATCGGCAATCGCAATTCGTTTATCAACTAAAACTGCCACACGGTCACAAATGGCATAAAGACTGTCTAAGTCATGTGTGACCATCAAGACCGTCAAATTCATTGCGTCTCTTAACCCTAAAATCAGCTCATCAAAAGCGTGTGCCCCGATAGGGTCCAGCCCTGCTGTCGGCTCATCCAGAAATAAAAGGGACGGATCAAGCGCAAGAGATCGAGCGAGACCGGCCCTTTTTTTCATCCCCCCTGATAAATCAGAAGGGTGTAATTTTGCAGATTCCGGCGGCAATCCAACCATATGAATTTTCATGTCTGCAAGCTCGCGCATCAACTCTTCGGGAAGATCCGTATGCTCGCGCAGCGGCACCATAATATTCTGACGGACAGTCATAGAGGAAAACAGCGCGCCTCCTTGAAATAGCACTCCAATTTCATTGTTTATGGCTTGGCGGTCTTCAAAAGAGAGGTCCCGGCGGTTCTCTCCAAAATATTTCACCACGCCGCCTTCAGGCTCTTTCAGTCCTAACATTGTATTCATCAAGACAGACTTGCCAGAGCCTGAGCCGCCAACCAAGCCGACGATTTCACCTCTATTGATCCTGAAATCCAGATTTTCGTGAATTACATTTGGGCCGAATTGCGTCAGAATACCCCTCGCCTCCATAGGCGGCGCATCGTTATTTATTTGCGCTTTCATCAGACACCTATTTGATAGAAAAGAATCGCAAACATCGCATCCACGGCAATCACAGCAAAAA
The DNA here is from genome assembly GCA_913058335.1 of uncultured Hyphomonadaceae bacterium. Classification (GTDB taxonomy): domain Bacteria; phylum Pseudomonadota; class Alphaproteobacteria; order Caulobacterales; family Maricaulaceae; genus Litorimonas. The sequence goes on along the minus strand of CAJXPX010000014.1, from coordinate 81,148 downwards.
TAGCCTGAACCACACTCGTTGTCGTCCTGGCTCCCAAAGATTCCACACTACCGGTCACAGCCAGGCCCTGACGGCATCCGATAATGGCAATGATCAATCCGAAAATAGGCGTCTTGATGAGGCCAACCCCGAACTGGGTCAAATCTATTGCCTCCCGGAAACGGCCGAAGAACATAACAGGGGAGATATCCGCGCCCCCGGTCCAAGCGACCAACATGCCCCCGAAAATACCGCTCATCATAGCCAAGAAGGTCAGAATAGGCGTGACAACGACACAGGCGATTGCCCGGGGGACAACGAGAGTTTCATAAGTATTCAGACCTATAACCGTCATGGCGTCAATTTCTTGGCGCATTTTCATCGCCCCGATCTGGGCGGTAAAAGCAGAATCAGAACGTCCCGCCAACAAAATGGCGGTGATAATCGGCGCTAGCTCCCTCAATACCGCGAAGCCAACCAAATCAACCATAAATACGCTTGCCCCAAAGGACGCAAGCAAATTAGCCCCCATATAAGCGATAACCGCTCCAATGAAAAAACTTAGAACCATGACAATAGGGGCGGCATCAAGGCCAACTTCTTCAATAAGAGCGACCACCGATTTCCAGCGGATTTTGTAAGGTGTCAGAAGAAGGCGTCCCATGACCGAGAAGAAATGCCCGATAAATGCCAGAGTTTCCCAAACCTCTTTGCCAAAACGCTCTGTCGCGACGCCAAGGCGTATGAGCGTGTCATACCACTGACGTGTATGAACAGGCGGTTCTCCGCGGAGCGCCTCACAGGCCGCTTTCATCAATGTCATTTGGCCTTTTGTGCCTTGATCAATGTTCCAGTTTCGCCTTTTCCCCGCATCTCCTTCCATAAGCCGAGCCAGGAGGTAAGCGCCGGACGTGTCCAGTTCCGTCATTTCCGAAAAGTCGTAACGAACTTCTGTCAGCTCTTTTGATCCCGGTTCGTCAGACAGGCTCTCATACAGGCTTTTGGCGTTTTCAAACGTCCAATCGCCTCGCGCTTTCACGAGCAAAGTCTGGCCTTGCTCTGTAAGAGTATATTGTTCGTTTTCAGACATCACAAACAAGTTGCAAACAAGCAACGTCCCCGTCAAGCAAAGGTTCTATTTCCAGCAATAAACTGTCAGTTTAAATTTTGGGCCTTGGCATGAACGTCGAAGGTTAAACGGACCAATTAAAAGTCCAATTTAGAGGAAAGCCCAAATCCTAATTCTCAAAACAGGCGCTCGCTAGCCGATTGCGTCTTCGCCTGACTCCATAGCATCAGAGCGAACTCGATCTCCGAACGCATCTGTGGCCTGACGAAGAAAATCAACACTCGCTGAGAATTGGAGGAATTCGGCGTTATCGGCAGGCTGGTTTTTAAGAGAAAGCGCCTTACTAAATGTTTCTTGCGCTTCATGAGAAGCAATTAAAGATTTTTCCAAACTGACCAATTCTTTGCGTAAAGACGTCTCTCCCGGCGCCATAGCGAGATATATTTCGGCTGCCTGACGGGTTTGGTCAACATATCCGCGGGCCAGATCTATATCTGCCTCTAAGGCATCAAGCGTACTAACGGAGTGGGCGTAATCCACATCCTCGTTTAACGGCTTGTTCTCCAGCCCTTTTAACAGGGTTAAAGCCGCAGAGCGCATCTTGTTTCGTGAGTCTTTTGCGACAAAACCTCGATTGGTAAAAACAGAATAAAGCTTCGCGGCGGCGCGCTCAACCACATTCACATCAGTGGTGTTGTCAACATTTAAAGATTTGGCAGACGCCATATCAGACATATCAACAGTGGCGCAGGCAGAACCCAATAAACAAGCGGAGATAGCCATAGCGCGAAGCGTGATGTGCGATTTCCGCATGTAAAGGCGCATATATGTTCCCAATCCCCCGACACAATCGTGACGGCTTCCAACTTTGTCGCCCACATTTAACGATCTGAGCTGAACACTCTCTGAATGTTCCTTCGCACAAAAGCGTTAATATTTGCATAGAGCGGCAAAATAGTCGCTGCAATATGCAAATTCACAGTCCTTCCAAGAATTAACCTACGAAGCCGCGAACATATGCCAGAATAGACGTAACCATAACGGCGCCTACGAAAATCGGCGCAACCCATCGGCAGAGGAAAAAGATAATTTTTCCAAGCGCCTCGCCTTCCCCTTTGATTTGCTCGTGAACTATTCGCGAATCCATTCTCCAGCCGACAAAGAGTACAATAAGGAAGCCAGCCAGTGGCAACATGACTTTACCGGTAAATCCGTCAATAGAATCCAAAGCCGGCGTTGCTCCGCCTTCTCCTACTCCGAAGACAGAAATCAACCCGATAACAATCATGAGCGCTCCCACAACCCAGGCCGCCTTAGCCTTGGACATGTTAAATTTCTCACTTGCATAAGCTGCGGACGGCTCCAACAAAGAAACTGAAGACGTAATCGCGGCGAAGAACGCCAGAAAGAAGAAGGCTGCACCAACGACGGGGCCAATCACACCCATCGCTTCAAAGGCGTTTGGAAGCGTGATGAACAACAAGGCCGGTCCGGCGCTTTCTGACAAACCGGAGCCAAAAACAATCGGGAAAATTGCTAGGCCGGCAATCAAAGCCACAAGTGAATCCATAATGGCAACTGTGGCCGCCGCTTTGGGCAAAGACACATCATTCGGAATATAAGACCCATAGGTAATCATAATCGCGCTGCCGACACTGACCGAGAAAAAGGCCTGACCGAGCGCCGCATTTGCCACGCTACCTATATTCGAAACTGCTGACAAATCCGGATTCTTAGTCATCATTTCGTTCCAGTCCGGAACGTAGAGAAAGTTCAAGGCCGCCGCAGTACCGCCATCACTCAAATTGGTCAGGAGCGCGAACACTGCCAAACACGCCAAAAGCACAAAGAAGGCTGGCATGAGCATTTTTGCAGCCCATTCAATTCCTTCATTTACGCCCCGGCTAACAAGCCAGATGGTGATGAGTGCAAATGCTAAAAACCAAGGTAAAACAGCTATCGGATTGCTGATAAATTCGACAAATCGCGCAGCAACATCATCCGGCGCCATGCCCGCAAAGCCGTTAAATAAGAAAAAGAAAATATACCGGACAACCCAACCTGCAATCACGCAATAAAAAGTCACAATGAAGAATCCGGCGAGCATGCCGACCCAGCCTGCACCACGCCAGTTCCGGCTCCGTCCCGATCGTTGAGCCACATCATCAACGGACCCAACGGCATTAGCCACATTCCCTGACCGTCCGACCATATATTCGCTCATCAAGACCGGAATACAGACGAAAAGAACGGCCAGAAGATAAATCAGTATAAACGCGCCGCCGCCATTTGTCCCCGCTTCAGAGGAAAAACGCCAGAGATTCCCCAATCCAACAGACGAACCAACGGCCGCCATGATAAATGCAAAACGTGAAGACCATTGAGCCTTGCCCGGAGCCGCGATTGAAGCCATTTTAAATCCCTTCTGAGTTCCCTGATGGACGCCGCTTCTGCCGAGGGCATTCCGATCTGACTTTGTGATTAAGGAATTCCGTCATGCGGTCAAGCTAAGAGCGAGAGTTGCGCATACGAATTACAAAATATGTGGCACTTTATGCAGCGCCGGAACTTTGGCTAAAGGCGGGTTCTCGGAAGTTCACTATTTCGATGCAAGTGGGCTGATAAAATCAAGCCAAACCCCGCCATGACAGCCATTACAACAGTTCCGCCATAAGAAATAAGCGGAAGCGGAACGCCCACCACAGGCATTAAGCCCATTACCATTCCAAGGTTGATAAAAATATAGAGCGTAAATGTTGTGATAAGCCCAAGTATCAGCAATTTGGCGTAAGTCGATTTACACTTCATGGCGAGATAAATGCTTAGACTTATAACCGCAATGTAAATGGCTATGGTCATCAGGCTCCCGATCAGGCCGAACTCCTCGCCGATAACAGTAAAGATAAAATCAGTCCGGTTCTCCGGAACATAATCCCCCTGCCTTTGCGTTCCGTTCATGAACCCTTTGCCGGAGACGCCGCCGCTCCCCAGGGCAATTTTAGACTGAGTAATATGATAACTTGCCCCGCTCGGATCGCGGGACGGATCAAGAAACGTCCAAATTCGGTCCCTCTGATATTCTTTTAGCCCAAACTGAACGAATAAAGGCAAACCAACGGCCATTAAAAGAGACGCAAACCCAATAACTCGCCAACTAACGCCAGCTAGAAAAACAATAGCGACACCCGTCGCTCCAAGTAGAAGCGTCGTTCCAAGGTCAGGCTGGCGCAAAATCAGGGCCATCGGAATAGCAATGAGCAAGAGCGCGCCGATCAACCCACTAATATGTGAAATGCGCCACCGCGCCAGATCGTGATAATAACGTGCCAGCGCCATGACGATGGCTAGTTTCATAACTTCAGAAGGCTGGATACGCATCACCCCGAGATCAAGCCAGCGCTGGGAACCGTTGACGTTTACCCCTATTAACTCCACCCCGATGAGCAGAGCTAACGCCCCGAAATAGGCCGGGTATGACAGAGTGTACCAGACCTTAATGTCAATCAGAGCGATTCCGAGCATGATCACACCGGCAACCCCAATTCTTATGGCATGTTGCGCCGCCCCGTGAGTCCAAACCCCATCTGTTGCCGCGAAAATCATAACCACGCCAATGGCCCCGGTCACCGCGATCAAGACGGGTAATAGCCAGTTCAACTCATAAAGCTTAGCGCGCAAACTCAGCCCCGATCTGTCAATGGGAAGAAGGCCCCCCATTTAAAGCGCTGCCGCTTCTTTTAATGTCATAGGCCCCATTCCGTCCCGACGAAGCGCTTCGGATAAAACATTGCGCGTAATGTCTGCCGCCCTGCCCGCCCCGGACCCTCCATGTTCAACAATTGTGCCAACGGCAAAACGCGGCTTGTCATATGGAGCGAAGCCAACAAAAATAGAATGGTCGCGAAGTTCCCAAGGAACAACATTATTCTTACGAACGCCTGAGGCTCGCTCGCTTGTGGAAATTCCGCGAACTTGCCCTGTACCGGTTTTACCCGCCATTTCAATACCGCCCAATTTCAGGCTGTCATAACGATAAGCTGTCCCCCCCGGCTCCTCACAAACGGCGTGCATCGCTTCCCTCACAAAAGCGAGATGAGCCGGATCAATATCCAATTTATCAAATGACGGAATCCCGTTCCCTATGATCAAAGACGGTTTCAAGGCAAATTGAGCATTTGCCAGACGCGCCGCCATTACCGAGAGCTGCAAAGGCGTGGCGAGGACGAATCCTTGCCCGATAGAAGCATTCAGCGTATCGCCCATTCGCCATCCCGACCCAAGCCGGGCTTTCTTCCACGCTTCATCGGGAACAATACCGGATTTCTCTCCGGCAATGCCGACGCCGTGATTTTCCCCCAGACCAAGACGCCGCGCCATTTCGGCTATACGGTTAATTCCGATGACCTGTGAAATCTCATAAAAATAAGTATCGCAAGAATGTTTGAGCCCATCCCGCATCGTCATGCGCCCATGCCCTTGACGTTTCCAGCAATGGAATAATCTATTGCCGAGACGCATTCTGCCCACGCAAAAAACCGGTCGACGCGGATCAATCAGGCCGCTTTCCAAAGCCGCCAACATTACCACCATTTTAAATGTCGAGGCGGGCGGGTATCCGCCGCCAATCACCTTGTTAAATTGCGGACGCTTTGGGTCGCTATTCATGCGGTCCATGTCTGCTTGGGTCAGGCCATTTACAAAGAGATTACCGTCAAAACTCGGCATGGACAGGAGCGTACGAAGTTCTCCTGTGACGCAATCCATGACAGAGACACCTCCGGAATCATCGCCGAATTGATCAGCAGCAAACTTTTGAAGCTGTGCGTCTAGAGTGAGATAGACATCCTCTCCCGGGGTCGCGGCGTCTTTCGAGTCCGGCCACTCACGAACAATACGTCCCACGGCATTAACTTCAACTTTCAGCTTGCCGGAAGCGCCCCTCAATCGTTTCTCGACGGCCGATTCCACCCCCGTCTTTCCGACGCGGAAAGTCGGTTGACGCAAAAGCGGGTCTTTATCTTGGGCAATATCTTCATCCCCGGCCCGTCCGATATATCCGAGAGTATGAGCAAAAATACCGCCATTTGGGTAAGCCCGTCCCTCGGCCACTTCGGGAATAATTCCAGGGAGGTCGTGCATCCGCATATTTAGCGCCGCAAAGGTCTTCCAGTCCATATTGTCTTGAATAGTGATCGGCACGAATCTCGGACTATTTTTAATATCCTGATGTATGCGTTTCAGACTTTTAGGCTCCAGTTCAATAACCTCTCCGACGTGTCTCAAGACGTTTTCAATATCCTGAGAGCGTTCCGGGATCAGAACGACCCGGTAATTGGGTTGGTTTACGGCCAAAGGCTCGCTATTCCGGTCTAAAATTCGGCCCCGGCTGGGGAGAAGAATATTGTAATTGAAACGGTTATTCTCTGAAAGAGCGATATAGTTCTCGGCTTTGCGAACTTGTAGATCGTAAAGACGCGCGCCTAACGCCCCAAACATAACAAGGCCCCCTGCCCCCAAAAACAAGGTACGCCGCGACAAAACACTATCTGCCTCTGCCTGTTCGGCAGCGCTGTTTTTTGGGGTAATTTTGGACTTACGCGCCATTAAAGCGCCTCTTCTCGTCGGCTAAACCAAGACTGCATTCTGTTTCGTAAAATCCAAATGAGTGGAAAGGCAAGCGTGGCAAGCAGTGCAGGCTGTAAAAGGGCGGCCCAATACGGCCAGTCATCATAAATAATGCGGCCACTAAAGGTCAAAACAGACGCCGAAATGATAAGAGCGCCAATCCAAAGCCTCAAAGCATGCATAAAACTCAAGGGTTTCAACCGGTCAAATGGCCGGAAGAACAAAATACACAGCAAATAAGCTAGACCCCATTGGCCCGGCACACCCATGCTAAGCCAGTCCTGCGCCAGTCCCAGAAGAAGGATTGCAATCACAGACCGCACTGGCGGCGCCCCATGAGGCCAAAGCGCAATAGCCAAAAGGGGGAGCCACGAGAGAGAGACATTAAAATCCAGAAGGTTTACATTCAACGTGCCAAGCAGCGTTAATAAAACTCCCGCAAGCAAAGCTTGAATAAACTGTCCTTGGCGCAGCCCGGAACTTGATCCAAGAAAGCTCATGGGTTGACACCTTCCGCAGGCGGCGTTTCTGCTGTCGCCGGGCCAGTTCCGTCTACGGTCTGGCTTGTTTCAACCGGCGGAATATCACCTTCCTCAATTTCAATGAGCGGCATGTCGACTGCGACGGGCGTCTCTATCGGAGCAAAAAGCGCGACCCAGACCCAATCTACAGGCGTTTGAAGGCCCGCTAATTTGGCTCTCAACTCCCCATTCGAGGTTTCGACAACATGGCCCACAACCAACCCCCGGGGAAGGCGTCCGTCATCGCCGGAGGTCATGATTAAATCCCCAACCTGCCAATCCATACCAACATCAATAAAAAGGAGTTTAGGAAAGTCGCTATTATCCCCAGCCAAAACGGCAACGGCCTCACTCCGTTCGCTCATAACCGGTATGCGGCTGTTTAAATCATCTAAGCGCAAGACACGGGATGAATTTGAGCCGGCAAGTATGATATGACCGACAAGACCGTCCGGAGTCATCACTGCATGTCCAACATTAATTCCGCTTTCCCGTCCCGCATCTAATAAAAGCGCTCGAACGAAGGGGCCCTTTAAGTCATTTACAGCTCTTGCTGCCACTTTCCGCAAGGGGATATCGCTCTCGGGTCTAGCTCCTAAAATTTGCTCATATCTCTGCATCTTGTTTTCAATAACGGCAAAGTTCGCTTGCTCTTCTCTTAGTCGCTGTAGTTCTGCGCGCAGAGCTTTATTTTCCTCAAAGGCGCGTTGTCTGTCAGACAAAGTATAAAAGAAGTTTTCCAAACCCCGAATAGGCTTTGAAACAAGTGAGGTAAGAGGCGAAATTATCTCGTCGGATTGAGCTTGAATAGATTGTCTCATCCGGGCTTCACGGCCCTGCGTCGCCATCAGCGTAATGCAAATGATAAGACCGACGAGCAAGACCCAATAGACGAGTCCATTGTGCTCTGTGTCAGCGCGAGAATAGGATGTGCGAGGCATAGCCCGCCTCCTTTCCTCTTACCCCGTTTTCAGGGCGTGATGTACTAGACCCCGCTGGACAGTACACTTTTCCATTTTTTCAAATTCTCTACGACAGTACCAGACCCTCTAACGACACAAGATAAAGGATCGTCTGCGATAGAGACTGGTAAGCCTGTCCTTGAACGTAGCTCTGTATCAAGGTTTCTCAGCAAGGCACCTCCTCCTGTTAGCATAATGCCTTTATCGACAATATCAGCAGCAAGTTCAGGAGGCGTAGATTCGAGCGCCATTTTAACCGCTTCGACAATTTGTTCTACAGGTTCGGCCAGGCTTTCAGCAATCATGGCTTCGGTCACACGGATTTCACGCGGTACGCCGTTCATCAAATCCCGGCCTTTTATCTGGACGGTCATACCTTCATTGTCCGCGGGCATAGTCGCAGAGCCAATTTCTTTTTTCACCCGCTCGGCAGACATTTCGCCTAGAAGAAGATTGGTCGTGCGGCGAACATATTGGATAATCGCGTCATCCATTTTATCGCCGCCCACGCGCACAGAGCGAGAATAGACAATACCGTCAAGAGAGAGCACGGCAACTTCGGTCGTACCGCCGCCAATATCGACAACCATAGACCCTGAAGGCTCATGAATAGGAAGCCCTGCGCCGAGTGCCGCTGCCATAGGTTCTTCAATCAGATAGACCCGCTTGGCCCCAGCTTGCTCCGCAGACTGGTGGATGGCGCGGCGTTCAACCGCCGTCGCGCCTGATGGCACACAAATGACGACATGCGGACGGCGGCGAATGAGCCCGCCTTTATTTACTTTCCGAATAAAGTGGCCAATCATTTCTTCGGCCACTTCGAAGTCCGCGATAACGCCGTCTTTCATGGGCCGGATAGCTTCAATATGGCCCGGCGTCCGTCCCAACATGTTGCGAGCGTCTTCGCCTACGGCATGAACAACCTTGCGGCCATTGCGAATAGAAAATGCGACGACCGAAGGCTCATTGAGCACAACGTCGCGCCCCTTGGCGTAGATCAGCGTGTTGGCTGTTCCAAGATCGATTGCTATATCTGATGAAAATGCGCCGAGCAGTGACGAAAACATTTTAGGCCTTTGATCTCATGTGTTCCGAAACTTTAACCCGATATTGAAACTGTTGGATTAGATTCAATAATATACAGGAGCGAATTAAGTCGGAATCATTCCCTTATGGGACGTTAATGGGAAGTCACGCAATTAATTGCAAGCGGAACCTCTCAGGATTACGCGATATAACTGAATTAATTTTCGTTCACGAGCAGATGCGCGTTAGTAAGTCGAAAGATAACCCGCAGCCGTAAAGAGCTTTCGGTGTTCTGCAATAGCGAAACTATCGGTCATTCCTGCTATATGATCGCAAATTATACGCGCGGTTTCGGGCGTATGCGCCCCATTACATTGACGGCGCAATTCTGTCGGCAAAATATCGGGATCATTTATAAACAGATCAAATAGTTCTGAAACAGTCCGGCTTGCCTGCCCCATCATGCGGTTGACTTTGTAATGACGATACAAATTATCGAACAGGAATTTACGAAGCGGTTTTTCCTTTTCGCGGAAGCCGTCAGAGAAAGCCACAACAGGTCGGTTGAGCTCGCGAATGTCTTGCGCGCTTTGCGGGTCATGTTCAGTCAATCGTTTGCGGGTTTCTTCCAAGACATCTGACACCATATATCCGATAAGATCTCTCACCGCTTCATGGATCATGCGGTCTTCTGAAATACCCGGAAACCGACGACGCACACTCGAAAAGGCCTGTTTCAACAAGGGGACTTGTTCAACCTCTTCCACCGTTATCAAACCAGACCGGAGGCCGTCATCAATATCGTGATTATTATAGGCAATATCATCCGCCAAGGCGGCGACCTGAGCTTCAGGCCCGGCAAAAGTCCTGAGTTCCAGACCTTGCCAATTATCGAGCGCCTTGAGAGCCCAAGGCAGATTGTCCTCATCTCCATCTTTAACAATAAGAGGCCCGTTATGTTTCGCGATTCCTTCGAGCGTTTCCCAAGTCAAATTTAGCCCATCAAACTCTGCATAGCGGCTCTCCAAATGCTCGACAATTCTCAGCGTCTGGGCGTTATGATCAAATCCGCCGTAAGGCGCCATAGCTTCGGCCAAAGCATTTTCCCCGGAATGGCCAAAAGGTGGGTGGCCCATATCATGTGCTAGAGCCAGACATTCTGCCAGATCTTCATCCAATCCCAGCACCCGCGCTATGGAGCGCGCAATTTGCGCAACTTCTAGCGAATGAGTCAGGCGGGTGCGGTAATAATCCCCCTCATGAGCGACAAACACCTGCGTTTTGCCTTTCAATCGGCGAAAAGCACTGGAGTGAATAATCCGGTCCTTATCTCGCTGAAAAGGGCTCCTTTCTGATTTAGAGGGCTGTAAAATTTTACGCCCCCTTGCCTGAGCGGGGTCAGAGGCAAAAATTGCCCGCGTTTGACGATAAGGTGAAAACTGCAATTCAGGGTTAGACGTCACAAACAACTCACTCGGATAGAAACAGCCGCATGACTAGTCAGAGCGGCTTTCATCGCCTATATAGAACTCATGAGTGAAAATACTACACAAGTTTCCCAATCCGTCTCTATGTCAGCTTCGGCTGCGATTCAGATTAAGGCGATTATGGCCAAGCAAGGTCAGGATCGTTATCTGCGCGTCGCCGTAGAAGGCGGAGGCTGCTCAGGGTTTCAATATAAATTCGATTTTGCCGACGCGCCGAATGAAGACGATCTGGTCCTTGAACGCGACGGCGCTAAAATACTTATTGATGAAATGAGTGTCGGATTTCTGGAAGGTTCAGAAATTGATTACGCCCGTGAGCTGATTGGTTCTGCATTTAAAATCCATAACCCTCAGGCGGTTGCAGCCTGTGGATGCGGGACGAGCTTTTCAATATAAACCCGCCCCGCATTAAGTCTAAAAGCGCTTAGTGATTTCCGCGCCGTAAATTGTCGGCTCGTTGATAAATCCTGTGAGATTATTGAAATCAACAGCGCCTTCAAGCTCGGTGGCGTTGAAAACATTCCGGCCAAAGGCCGCGATCTCAAATTCTCCGCCATTATGCACATATCCCGCACGTAAACCCACTTCTGTAAGGGAATCGCTGGAGAACTCGACGCTTTCATAGAGAAAGAAGTTTACCTTGCTGCGATGGGCCACATCTCCATAAACGAAGATTTCGCCTGTGTCTGAAATAGGCAGGCCGTAACGCGCTGTGGCATTGGCAATATATTTAGGAGCTTGCGGCAAAGGGTTGCCGTTAATAAGCGCATTGCCTGTCGCTGGGTTGATTGGATCGAGAACTGTACACGCAGAAGCACATGCGCCAACTTCCAGACCCTCCTCTTTGATTTCGGTATCATTCAGGCTGAAACCCGCGGTCAAATCAAGGCCTCGAAATGGGTTTAAGGACGCATCTATTTCGACGCCATATCCCACAACCGAGTCCGCATTCAGGAGTTGATTGAAATTCCCCGCCCCGCCTACAGCCGTAATCTGCTGGTCTTGTGTTTCATAATAAAACCCTGTCACATTAAACGTGCCGCGACCGTCGAAAAACTTGGTCTTCACACCTGTTTCAACCGAATCGATCGTTTCCGTATCTGCTACCGTGACCACATCTCCAAAGACTAAACGGCCTTGGACGTTTGGCGCGCGAAAACCGCGAGCGTAACGGGCATATAGGTTCACGTCATCATTTACGGCATAATTGAGCGCCAAATCCCCTGAGAGAACTGTATCAGAGAGATTCCGGGTAAGGGGTCCCAAAGGCGGCGCTCCAAATGGGCCAAAAATCCGAGACGCTTCGAAGTCTTTATCTTCATAGGAAAGACGAAGCCCTGCGGTGACTGTCAAATCCTGAGTAGCTTGCCATTCTGATGATCCGAATAAAGCTATGGCTGTCGTCTGCTGTTTTTGAACGGCGCGTCCATTCTCTACGCCGCCGATCAAAGTGTCATAACTCAAATTTTCTAGCTCCAGATTTTCATAAAACCCAAATGCGCCAAGTGTGATATTGACGTTTTCTTTGTGATCCCAGTTATAGCGCAGTTCCTGCGTATACTGCCCGTGTCCGGTAATGTTGTCGGCGCTTTCGGCGGAAAACGGGATAAATCCCGGCCCGGATGGCGGCGCGAAGTCGGCGCCAAAGCCGCCGTCAACATCGCCCCGCGTATCGGCGCTAACCCATTCATAAGAGCTGATAGACGTAAAAACACCCGGGCCTTTTTCAACATCGACTTTCAGGGTCACACCCAAATTATCAACATTCAGGTTTTGGTTAGCGTCCTGCGCAGCAACAAATCTATCAAATTCCGGAACGAAATTATTGCTGCCCGGCTGAATTACATTGGCACGGAAAACTCGCGAGCCCCCGTCCAGAGTGCGGCCATGAACATTCAAAAGCGCGGTGACATCATCATTTGGCGTAAAGAGAAATTGCAGTCGGCCCGCAAACTCTTCGAATTCTTCAAATCCATCCTGCGGAGCATTTGGAACGCTATTGCCGACATAATCATCACGGCGCTGATAGAGGCCTGAAAAACGAGCGGAGAGTGTATCCTCAACAAGGCCTCCACTAATGGCGCCTTCTGCGTCAAACGTATCAAAACGTCCATAAGCTAACCGCCCATAGCCTTCGATCTCTTCAGTAGGCTTCGCACTTTCAAAGGTAATAACTCCAGCCGGCGTATTCCGGCCAAAGAGTGTACCTTGTGGCCCTCGAAGAACTTCTACGCGCTCTAGGTCAAAAACCGGAAAGCCTTTAAGAATTGGATTTTCGAGCACGACATTATCGTAAACAAGGCTGACAGGTTGATTGGCGTTTAGATCGAAATCAGTATTCCCGAGCCCGCGAATGTAAAACCTTGGGAAGGCGCGTCCAAAAGACGTTTCTGCGTAAAGGCTTGGTACGCGAGCATTTAAAAACAGAATATCCTCGCCGCCGGAGCTAAGCACGTCCAGTTTTTCATCCTGAAGGACTTCGACGGACAATGGAACCTCTTGCAGAGATTGCTGACGTTTTTGAGCTGTCACAACGACTTCATCCGAAGATTGGGCGAAGGCTGGGGTGAGCGCGGTCGTACCGTAAAGTGCGGCAGCGCTGAGAACGGCTTTAGCGGTTAATTTAAGCAAAGGGAAAACTCCATGAAAGACTTGGTTGCGCAGGTGACTCTGAACTGACGCCTCACACACAACTTTCCTTTCGACATCAAGTATATTAGCCGTGACCGGGCTTCACATTCACTTGATAAGAAAGATAGGTGACAGATTCGGCGTAAAATTCATCGGTTAGCGTTAAGTCAGGGCTACCTATCGCCCGGCCGCGCAGAGATAGAAAACTTAAACCAGCCGGCTTTGGTCCAAAGCAGCCTTCACAAACCCTTTGAACAAGGGGTGCGGGTCGAAGGGACGGCTTTTGAGTTCAGGATGGTATTGTACGCCAACGAACCAAGGATGGTCGGGAAGTTCTACGATTTCTGGAAGCACCCCATCGGGCGACATACCGGAAAAGCGTAATCCGGCTTTTTCCAGTTGCTCTTTGTAATCAACATTCACCTCGTAACGGTGGCGGTGACGTTCTTCGATTTCAATCTCGCCGTATTCTTGCGCAACAAGAGAGCCCTCACTCAAAATCGCAGGATAAGCCCCAAGCCGCATTGTCCCGCCGAGATCAGTTTGACTTGTTCTCAAGAGCCGTTCATTGCCCTTGGTCCATTCCGTCATGAGGCCTACAATATTTGTTCCGGTTTCACCGAATTCTGAACTACTGGCATTTTCAAGCCCGGCCATATTGCGAGCCGCTTCGACAACCGCCATTTGCATCCCGAGACAAATACCGAAATATGGCACTTTTTTTGTACGCGCAAAAGTCACGGCTTTAATCTTACCCTCTGATCCGCGTCCGCCAAAGCCGCCCGGCACGAGAACCGCATGAGCGTCTTTGAGCATGTATGGATCGTCGGATTTTTCAAATTCCTCAGCTTCAATCCAGTTGATATTCACCTTTACGCGATTGGCAATTCCGCCGTGAACGAGCGCTTCGGTGATAGATTTATAGGCGTCTGGCAGAATAGTATATTTGCCCACAACGGCAATGTTAACTTCACCGGCATCGGGGTTTTCCAATGTTTTGGAAATGTCCCACCAGCCGCTTAGGTCAGCATCCGGCGGCGTTACCACGCCAAAGTGGTTAAGTATTTCGATATCCAAACCTTCAGCGTGGTAAGCGAGCGGAACATCATAAATAGAGGGTGCGTCTAAGCCCTGAATGACAGCGCTTTCCCGGACATTACAGAAACGCGCAATTTTTTTACGGTCTCCGGCCAAAACCGGACGATCGGCGCGGCAGAGAAGGATATCCGGCTGAATACCAATAGAGCGCAGTTCTTTCACACTATGCTGAGTTGGCTTTGTCTTCATTTCTCCGGCGGCCCCAATATAAGGCAAGAGTGTCACATGGAGAAAACAGGTCTGGCCACGTGGAAGCTCTTGTGACAGCTGGCGCAGGGCTTCGAAAAACGGCAATCCCTCAATATCGCCGACAGTGCCGCCCACTTCGCAAAGGACGAAGTCAACATCGCCTGCATCGGAGAGGACGAACTGTTTAATCTCATTCGTGACATGTGGAATGACCTGAACCGTTGCGCCAAGATAATCCCCGCGTCTTTCAGCGGCAATGATGTTAGAGTAAATCCGGCCCGTGGTTATATTATCGGTTTGAGCCGCACTCACCCCTGTAAAACGCTCATAATGGCCGAGATCCAGATCAGTTTCTGCACCGTCATCGGTGACATACACTTCGCCGTGTTGATACGGGCTCATCGTGCCGGGATCGACGTTCAAATAGGGGTCAAGCTTACGCAGGCGAACCTTATACCCCCTCGCCTGTAAAAGCGCGCCAAGAGCCGCAGAGGCCAAGCCTTTGCCGAGTGACGACACAACGCCGCCTGTAATAAATATATAACGTGGCATAGCCCGCTCTCTTTACTGTCCGCGGGCTGAAATAAGACGGGTTATTCGTCTTCAGGCGTACCCTCGGGTTCTGAATCTGAAGTCGCGTCCGGCGTTTCGGTGACAGGCTCTTCCGGTGTTAGCTCCGGTGTCTGTATAGCCGATTCGGGCGTTTCAGTTTCTTCTTCCAACGGGGTTGTCGTATCGTTTGAATCGAGGGCTGGCGTCAAGGGGGCAACCGCATTTGTATCATCAAACTGTGAAGAATCCGCATTTTCCATGTTGAAAACAATAGAAAGGGCTAGGCAGTTAACAATAAACACAACGCCGAGAATGGCGGTCATTCGAGCGATTGAGGTCGTCGCAGAGCGTCCAGACATCAAACCGCCCCCACCACCACCGCCAATACCAAGCGCGCCACCTTCTGAACGTTGAATCAGAATAAGGCCCGTCAGGATAACGCTAATAATCAGCTGGATGATAAGGAGGACTGTGGACATGAATTTTTCTCGCAGCGTATTTTGACGCGGTATGAATTTGCCGCGCGATTAGACCATTCAGGTCGGCATGGCCAGAGGGAATTACAAGTCCAGAATTTTAAAGGCCCGCCTTAACATTTTTTAGCGGCGGCTATACCCTTTAAATATCCACGGCGAGCAACGCCCTTACGGTAAGATTGCTCCACCTCTTTTTCATATTTAGATGCCCCTGAAGCTCGTCTTATCAAGCTTCGAAACGGGATAAGACCTCCAACCGTCGAGGAAACAGCGTTCAATGCGGTTTGGCTCATTGAGCCCTTTGAAACTTCCGCCGTCTCAACATCGTTCCCCAAAAGCTGGGTGAGTTTATCAATGTCGAACATCAATCTTTCGCAGGAACTATCTGCCGGCATGAGGTAAGGGTTTTCCATGCTCTGTAGCAAATATGGAATCTCGGACTTTCTAAGATTTACATCCTCTAAAGGCGTAAGGACGGCCTCCCCCAAATTCCGAGAATCATCTAGGCTGTCGATGTCTTCGGCAGAGGCGCCAGTTGTCACAACACTCGCTGTATTGCTGGCTTGGGAACTTACCCGGTTAAACGCCTTTTTTGAGGTCGAACACCCAGCCAAAATAAGGGCTATAGCGCAAAGGGAGAAATAACGGTTCATTGCTAAAGCGTAGCCCTAGCCCCGCCTCTTGTAAAATTGCCAATCGGATAGCTTCCGGTAATCTAAGGCTTAAATTAAGCCTGCGAGCGGAGAGCTGGGATCAGCATACATTTTCTTAGGCATACGACCTGCAAGATAAGCCTCTCGTCCGGCAATAACAGCGTGTTTCATTGCCCGCGCCATACGAATAGGGTCTTTAGCTTCGGCGATAGCGGTATTCATCAAAACCCCGTCACAGCCAAGTTCCATAGCCGCTGTCGCGTCCGATGCCGTTCCGACTCCGGCATCGACAATAACAGGAACCTTTGTTTGCTCGACAATCAAGCGAATATTGACCGGATTCTGAATACCCAGACCGGAGCCAATAGGCGCGCCCAAAGGCATGATGGCCGCGCAGCCCATCTCTTCGAGCTTTTTCGCAAAAACGGGATCGTCAGAACAATAGACCATGACCTCGAACCCGTCTTTTAACAGTAATTCTGCCGCGCGAAGGGTTTCTTCCATATCCGGATATAGATGTTTTGGATCAGACAAAACTTCGAGTTTCACGAGGTCCCACCCCCCGGCTTCTCGAGCAAGTCGCAAAGTACGAACGGCGTCCTCGCCGGTAAAACACCCGGCCGTGTTCGGTAGGTAAGTTGTCTTTTTCGGACTAATAAAATCAGCCAGCATCGGCGCCTTTGGATCGGATAGGTTCACTCGCCGCACAGCGACCGTCACAATATCCGCGCCCGACGCTTCAAGCGCTTCGGCATTTTGGGCGTAGTCTTTGTATTTTCCAGTCCCAATAATTAGGCGCGAATTAAATTCTCGTCCTGCAACGATAAGTTTGTCAGATGACTGGGACATTAGCCGCCTCCGATAAAATGGATAATTTCAAGCTTATCGCCTTCGGTAAGCCTCACTTCGCCAAATGTAGATTTTGGAACGACTTCCAGATTACGCTCAACCGCAATCTTTTTATTCGGCAGGCCCAAATGCGCGATCAGACCCGTTATGGTTATGTCGTCAGGCAAAGTATGAATTTCGCCGTTTAAAGTCAGCTTCACAAAGGCCTCCTTACAGGCTTTAGCATTGCAGAGAACGCTACCATGGCATAAAGGCTCTCTCAATGACGAAAGCCATCTATATCCTGAACGGACCAAACCTCAATAGGCTCGGAACAAGAGAGCCTGAAATATATGGGTCTAAAACCTTGGCCGACATTGAAGCCGAGTGCCGGGCGGCTACGAAACACAATATCGTCTTCAAACAGAGCAATATCGAAGGCGAAATTGTTGAGCATATTCAAGAAGCCGCAGACCAAGCCTGTGCCCTGTTGATAAATCCGGCGGCCTATACCCACACCTCCATAGCCCTATATGACGCGCTGAAGCTGCTCGATATTCCAATTGTGGAAATTCACTTGTCGCAACCTGCAAAGCGTGAAAGCTTCCGGCGGCGCTCTTATGTTTCAGAGGCTGCAACAGGTACCATCAGCGGGTTTGGTGCAAATTCTTATCAATTGGGGCTGCAAGCTGTTATAAATTTGTTAAAGATGAAAAATTAGGCGACTCGCAGATGCGAAAATAAATGCCGACTAAAAGCCTGAACGAAAAGAGAGAGACGTAATGGCCACGCCAAAAAAAGATAACGAAAAAAAAGATAACGGGAATAAAAGCAGCGATGTCGATTTAATTCGCGAATTGGCGGATATTTTGAACGACACCGACCTCAATGAAATCGAAATGAAAAAAGGCGATTTAAAAATCCGCGTTTCCAAAGGCGGCGGACAAATGATTCAAGCCTACTCTGCGCCGCAAGCCGCCCCCCCGGCTCAATCCGCGCCCGCCGCGTCTTCTGCGCCAGCTGAAAGCTCTGAGCCTTCCGAGGCTGGCACGCATAAAGACTCTACACCCTCCCCTATGGTGGGAACCGCCTATACACGTCCTTCCCCGGACGCCGACGCATTTGTCAAAGTCGGAGATAGTGTCGAAGAGGGCGACACAATCCTCCTTGTGGAAGCGATGAAAACATTCAATCCGATTACCGCCCCCAAATCCGGTAAGGTCGAAGCGGTCTATGTCGAAGACGCTCAGCCTGTCGAATTCGGCGAAGCCCTCTTCGTGATCGTTTAACCGATATGTCTCCTGCGACTGAAAAAGGGCCGGGTAAGCCGGAAATGTTCAAAAAAGTCCTGATCGCCAATCGCGGCGAAATCGCTTTGCGTATTCACCGCGCCTGTAAGGAAATGGGCATTAATACGGTGGCGATCCATTCAGAGGCCGACCGGAACGCGATGCATGTCCGTCTCGCAGATGAAAGCGTCTGCATTGGCCCGAACAGCGCGGCCGAAAGCTATCTCAATATTCCCGCCATTATCGCGGCGTGCGAGATCACTGACGCAGATGCCGTTCATCCCGGATACGGCTTTCTGTCCGAAAACGCAAAATTCGCCGACATTGTCGAAGCGCATGGCATGGCCTTTATCGGACCGACAGCGGAGCATATCCGCATTATGGGCGATAAAATCACGGCCAAGAAAACCGTTATGGACGCCGGCATTCCCTGCGTCCCCGGATCGGAAGGCAGCGTTGAAACTTATGAAGAGGCGCAAGAAGTCGCCAAGCAAGTTGGCTTTCCCCTTCTTGTAAAAGCGGCAGCCGGCGGCGGAGGCCGCGGCATGCGTCTGGCCGAAACACCTGAGAAGCTGAAAGAAGCTCTCTCCTCCGCACAGCAAGAAGCGATTGCTGCGTTCGGAAACGGCGAAGTTTATCTGGAGCGCTACCTGACCGGACCGCGTCATATTGAAATTCAGGTTCTCGCCGATACGCATGGCAATGTCGTGCATTTGGGCGAACGGGATTGTTCCCTACAGCGCCGAAATCAAAAAGTGTTGGAAGAAGCGCCTTCCCCGACTTTGACCGCCAAAGAACGTGAAGACATCGGCAATGTTGTCTCAAAGGCGATTAAGAAGATCGGCTATCGCGGCGCAGGTACGATTGAGTTCCTCTATGAAAAAGGCGAGTTTTTCTTTATCGAAATGAACACCCGTCTACAGGTCGAACATCCTGTAACCGAAGAGATTACGGGCATAGATCTGGTGCGCGAACAAATCCGTATCGCCTCTGGCCTACCGCTGAATTACACGCAAAAAGATATTAAATTTCAAGGCCACGCTATTGAATGCCGTATCAATGCGGAGAACCCGAAAACCTTCGCCCCGTCTCCGGGCAAAGTGGTAGAATTTCATGCGCCTGGCGGCATGAATACGCGTCTCGATTCCGGCCTTTATGCCGGCTATTCCATCCCGCCCTATTATGACAGCCTCATCGGCAAGCTCATTGTCTGGGGCAATACCCGCGAAGGCGCAATTTTGCGTCTGCGGCGGGCATTAGGCGAAATGGTGATAACGGGCGTGGAAACAACCAAGCCGTTACACGAAGCCCTGCTGGATGATCCCGACTTTCAGAAAGGGGATTATAATATTCACTGGTTAGAGAAGTGGTTGGCTGAGCAGGGGTAGTAAAGGAGCGAGACGCAGTCTTATAAAATGCATCAAATTCCAAGGGCTTTGTGGTTGGCCTTACTAGGCTCCATAAAGGTCGAAAAATTCAACACCGCTTAGCGTTGCGTCTCCAAATTATAAACCAAACATCTCGGCAAAGATATTAGGTAAGTATGATAACCATCATAGTCATCGTGTACTTTTCATCGTTTGCTCCAATCCCATTAGCTAAGCTCCCTAAAGTTGCCGCTTTAGTATAAGACAGGGGGTTCCAAAAATTTGGCCATAGTGACCTCCTTTCCGAATTTTGAATAATAGAACAAAACAAAAACATTGCAAGAGCAAATTTAACAACCTACTAAACCTACTTGGGTAGAGTTATTTTATCACTTGGAGTTTAAGCCAGCCTAGTGACAAGGCAAAGGTACCGGGCGAAGTTTCACTTCGCGTCAGGGTGGTAAGTCTCAGCGTTAAGGCCTTTCATAAAACCCCCTGCGCGGTGTCATCTTCACCCTCTTTCGGCTCATCGCAGGGCCAACCGCTCCTAACGCCAAAACCAGCTTTCGCCCTTTGCTCGCCCCGACACGGCTCTCCCATGCCTTTGGGCCGCCTTGGCGTAGGTTCTCCCCGATCTCGCGATAGACTTTATGCGCGGCACTAATCGCCCAAGCGCAGCGAAAGTCGAGCTCTTTAATACCTACCTTGGCGCTTTGATAATAGTGTTCCGCAATGTCGAGCTGTTCGCAGGCTGCAGCGTGGGCAGCGGGCCAGTTCTTTCGCTTTGCTAGCTCTGAGGCCGTTATCGGCGCCCCGTGTTTTTGGAGCAGGTCTTGCGGCACGAAAACCCGATCCGCCCGGGCATCCTCCACAACGTCCCGTGCAATATTGGTCAGCTGAAACGCTAATCCCAAATCACTGGCTCTGTCCAAGGTGGCGGCGTCGCGCACGCCCATAATATTGGCCATCATCACGCCGACAACGCCCGCGACATGATAGGAGTAATCCAGAATATCCTCGACGGTTTCATAGACGCGGTTTTCCGCATCCATTTCAAACCCTTGGAGCAAATCAAAGGGGTGACGGTGATCTATATCATGGGTTTTCACGACCCGCGCGAGGCCCGCAAAGACGGGGTTGTCTGTCGGTTTTCCGGCCAGAACATTCGACGTGTCTTCGCGGAGTTGGCTCAGCCTTTGTTTTTGTCCAGCCTTGTAATCGGCAATCTGTCCATGACCCATTTCCTGACCGTCAATGACGTCGTCGCAATAGCGGCACCAAGCATAAAGCATCGCCGCATCATCGCGCAAAGCAGGCGGCAGTACACGGCTCGCCAAAGCAAAAGACTTGGAGCCTTTTTTAATCGACGCATGGCCGTGTTGCGTGATGGAGTCCATGAGGCGCTAAGAACCGCCAAAATAGTCTATTTTTCCGAGGGGAACCCCATTATGGCGCAAAATATTATAACTCGTCGTCACATGGAAATGCACATTGGGAAGAGAAAATCCGGACAAATATGTTATGCCCGTAAATTCCCGAACATTACCTCTCATTTTCATCGTGAACTCTCGGCTTTCTTTGCCGTTCAGATTTGCTTCGCTAACCGCTTTGCAATCCTTGCGGGCGCGGGCAAGCAAAGCGTAAGCCTGCTCGAATGTTTCCGGCGTGGTGTCGTAATCCGGCGCCTCCAGACCCGCGATGCGATAAGGCGCATTTTTGACGAGTTCAGCCGCAATCTGAATTTGTTTCTTCAAAGGCAGCATATCGGGAGCGAGGCGCGCATTGAGAAAGACTTCCGGGTCAATTTCGCGTTCCTTTGCATTCACCTCTCCTTTCTTCAAAATATGCTCCATATTTGAAAGAAGGCGCGGCAGCGCATCGACGGCATTGTACATGGAAAGTTGAGACATAATTTAGCCTTTCAGCTTTTGAGAGAAATCTTCTTCTATAACGCCCGCCGTGGCCTTGGCAGACCCGACCACTCCGGGGACGCCGGCCCCCGGATGCGTACCCGCTCCGACGATATACAAATTCTTGATATGGTCATCGCGGTTATGCGGCCGAAACCAGGCCGATTGAGTCAAAACAGGCTCGATAGAAAACGCACTGCCCAAATGGCTGTTCATTTCATCGCGAAACCCAAACGGTGTGAGCGTTTTCAGAACGGTCAAATCCTCTTTCAGATTCGGGATGGCGTGTTCTTCGAGGTAATCCAATATCGTCTGTGTGTATTTCGGCCCGACCTCGTCCCAATCAATATCGGCATGGCCGAGATGCGGAACGGGCGAGAGAACGTAATAAGAGGAGCAGCCTTCGGGCGCCATATCCGGATCGGTCACGCAAGGCGCGTGTAGATAGAGCGAAAAATCATCGGGTAGATTTCCGCCCTTCCCAAAAATCTCGGCAATCAATTCCTTATAGCGCTGTCCCAGCAGAATGATGTGATGTTTCATGTCTGGATGCGTTGTCTTGAGACCAAAATAGATCACAAAGAGCGACATGGAATGTGACTTTTTCTTGAGCGCCTTGCCGTAACTTTTCCCGCGCGGCGTATTGCGAAGGAGTTGACTGTAAGTATGGACGACATCGGCATTTGACGCGACGAGATCCGCACTCATTGCCCAGCCATCAGAGGCCGTCACACCCGTCACACGGTCTCCTGTTGACTGGATTTCCGTGATCTCTGTCGAGAGGCGCAGATCGCCTCCTAAGTCCCGAAACAGTTCAACCATACCTTGAACCAGCGCGCCCGTCCCGCCTTTGGCAAACCAGACGCCGCCTTTGCGTTCCAATGCATGAATGAGGGCGTAGATTGAGGACGTTTTGAACGGGTTGCCGCCGACAAGGAGCGATTGGAAAGATAAGAGCTGACGAACCTTTTCGTCTTTTACGAATTTCGAGACCATATCATATACAGATTTATCGGCACGTAGCTTCACGAGCTGCGGGGCCGCCGCGATCATTTGCGAAAATTTCAGGAACGCCGTGGTGCCGAGCTTTTCATATCCTTCACGGTAAAGCTCTTTCGAATAAGCGAGGAATTTATGGTATCCTGCCACATCCTCCGGGTTTCGCTCCGCGATCTGCTTTTCCAGAAAATCCGTGTCATTATTGTAATCAAAAACTTCGCCGTCTTCCCATTGCAGACGGTAAAACGGATCCACCGGTATCAGGGTGACATAGTCGTCCATATTTTTACCGGATAGATCGAACAGCTCTTTCAGGCAATCCGGATCGGTAATGACCGTCGGGCCGCCGTCGAATTTATACCCGTCTTCTTCATAGACATAAGCCCGCCCGCCCGGCTTGTCGCGATTGTCCACGAGCGTGACCTGAAACCCCATGGCTTGCAGGCGAATAGCAAGCGCAATGCCGCCAAACCCGGCGCCGACGACAATCGCCGTCGGCATTTTGCCATCTTGTGTCTTGGCGGCCGCCTGAAACTCAGCGGGATTGGTTTGAACATTCATGCTTTATCTCTCACCTTGCGCTCCCTCTGGGCGCGCTCGCGCTTGATAAAGGCTTTCTCGCTGAAATTATATAACGCCTTTGTCACAGGCACAGGCGGTTTGCCAATAAGGATGCGCGCTTTGTCATTTTCTGTTAAGCCACCCCAATAGAACCTTTCGATCAAGTCTTCTGGTAGTTTATAAAATCGCTCTAAGACTTTATACCGTTTCTCTGGCTCAGCGGCTCTAAATAGCATTCTATTTAAAAGTCTAAAAAAATGTTCGTTGTCCCAATGTGAGTTTTGGCTCGCTGCAATAAAACTTGGAAGCATTTCAATATCACCGTCATAAATTTCTGCCGCTATCTCATATGCCATCATAAGCGCGCTAGGAAAGCTATACCCAGTTACGGCATGGTAAAAACCTCCTCGGATTCCGATTTGTTGGACGTCATCTAAGTAGATTGTTTTCTTATTATAAATTGGGTATTCTGCGTCCACCGCCAGAGTAATCGGCAAAATTCCCTTCTCTTGCCGCACCACTTCATGATCACCCCAGCCGTGCGCCTCGATATAATCATCCACCCGCGCTGACACTTCACCTTCTGACAACTCCGACCCGTCCGTATAATATGTATCCTCCACCAAAATCTCATGCTCTGTGAAGGGCAAACAATAAACGAACCGATATCCGCCGAGCTGCTTCACGGTCGCGTCCATGATGATGGGATTGATAAGTCCATGCGGCTGTTTTGTTTTAATGACCTTGCCGACAAATTTTTGATAGCCGAGAAAGACATTTTCATTCGGCGCAAACCCGCGCGCATCCAACACACAAGCCGCTTCTAACATTTCTTCGTTTTCAAGGATGACACGCTCTGCATTTAGGGTGGTCACCTTCGTCTCCAACATAATCTGCAATCGCCCGCTCTCTAGATGCGGCGCAACGCAGGCCCTGAGCGTTTCGCTATTTCCTGTGCAATAAGGGATTTCCAGCGTGCGTTCGCGTTTTGGAAACTTCACATCATACCGCGGCCATTGATAGGCGATGAAAGGCTTTATCCACTCCCGCAGGCTCTCATCAACATCGGTCAGGTTAAATGACCATGTATGATCTCCGGCAATATGGTCTGACGCTTCAATAACCAAAACGGTCAGATCCGGTTTCACATCCAGACAGCGCCAAGCCGTCAGCAAACCCGAAAGCCCCGCCCCGACAATGATCATATCCGGTATTTTATCCATGCCCTCGTCTTAAAACAGAATCACTCAACCACAACCATTGAACTCTCAATAGGTCCATTACTTAAAAACATCCTCACAAATCCTTCTTATCGACATTCAATATTAGCATTTGTTAAGCTATTGAAAGAAATAAGAAATAATATCAACTAAAGGGTGTGTTTTTTGGCTTTAATCCCCAAGAAATAAAGGTTTTGTCAGCTATAAAAGAAATTTATTACAGTGAATCACTCCTCAGGCATGAAACCCTGTGCGATAGATAGAGTGTCCTATCGCAAGATAGGCGGGCGGGCGGCAAGGTTGCCCCACATCGGCCTTGGCTGTCCGCCTCCTTTGCGTTTTCTTATCTCATAGATAATCACAAATTCGGGTTGGCCTTGAAAGAAACGCCTCATCGCGGCCTAATCCGACCGCCTATTTTTCGTCTTGGTAATTGATTTTCGGTTGGTAGTTTTCGTCATGCTTTGCGAGAACTTCGGACGCTATGAAATTGCCGTCTGGGGCGAGCTGCCCCGTCACAACCACGCCTTGCCCTTCCCGAAACAAATCCGGCAAGACGCCATCATGTAAAACCATAATTGGCGAGGGCATATCTCTTTCAAAATCGGCAACGCTAAATTCGGTTAGCAGTCCGCCTTTGCGCGTAACAGAGCCTTCGACAACCTTTCCGCCTATTCGGAAGGTGTCAGACCCCGGAACGAAGCCCTCGGCCACGACATCACTCGGATTATAAAAGAATTGCGTATTATCCCCAAGTGCTGAGGCGATAAGAGCAACTCCCCCGACAATTAAAATACCAAAGCCAGCAATCGCCGCGAGGCGGCGATTCCGATGGGGAGGTTTTATACGTTTGGGTTTCAAGGTCTCTGACATCAGCGCGCTTTTACCACAGCCCCAACCCTGCGCAATGCGGCGTGACATGACGCGTCAATTTGGCCATAAGCCGCCAGATGACTTTCTTGCCTGATAAGATAGATATGGAGCCTATTGGGGTGAGCCTCCAATCAGTTTCCCTCCGACGGGGGGAAAGGGTCTTATTGGAAAACCTCTCTCTAACTTTAGAACCCGGAAACCTCCTTTATGTTTTAGGGGAAAATGGAATAGGAAAGACGAGCCTGCTGCTTGCTCTCGCAGGACTTCTCAAGCCCCATCAGGGCCAGATTGTTTTTCCCGAAGGGGCATCGCCCCACCTTTCCACATCTTTAATTATCCAGCCTGATGGCGCCAGTCGCGGATTAAGCGTCGCGGAAAACCTAGATTTTGCCTCAAAGCTCTATACGTCCAGACCGGATTTTGATCTCTTACTCAAAAAAGTAGGCTTAACCGATTTGGCGCACAATCGGACAGAAACCCTATCCCTGGGGCAAAGAAAACGACTTAGCTTGGCCAAGCTTCTCATTGCCCGCCGCTCTCTCTGGTTGCTGGATGAGCCCTTTTCCGCGCTAGACACCTCTGGGCGCACCCTTTTCAGCCAAGAGATTGCGGCCCATCTTGGCCGGGGCGGTATTGCGGTGATAGCTACCCACCAGCCGACTGACGTTCCTAATCACTCTGCAAAGACCCTGCGCCTAAGAGCCGCGAAATGAGGGCCTTCAACGCCATTCTAATGCGGGATATTCGATTAGCATTCCGTACCGGCGGCAGCTGGGTTTTAGGGTCTGTTTTCATGGCTATCTTTATCAGCCTTTGCGCCATCGCGCTTGGCGGGCAAATGGCAGAACTTCGCCGTCTTGCGGCACCCCTTCTTTGGCTGGCGATCGTGTTCTCAATGCTTTTGTCTTTCACAACCATTTTTCAGTCAGATTACCGTCAAGGAACTCTGACGCAGATAGCGCTAAGCGGCACATCGACTTTGACTTTAGCGTTAGCGAAATGGGCGGCCTTTCTCTGCCTGGGTTTTCTCCCCCTGTTTTTCGTCACGCCAATAATTGGGACTTTTCTAGGCCTAAGCGGGCAGTCCCTTCTGGCTACACTGCTCGCCCTCGCCCTCGCCGCTCCGGCTTTGGCCGCCTATGTAACGCTGGCGGGCGCAATATTTTGCAGTCGAACAGGGGCGGGTTTTCTCGCCGTTCTTCTCGTTACCCCCTTCCTTGTGCCTCTACTGATTTTTGGACTGGAGGCGGGCACGGCATTTCAGACAGAAGGCTGGGCAGCGGTTGAAATACGGCTTCTCGCCGGTTTAAGCTTACTCTCAATCGCGATAGGACTACCCGCGTCTGCAGCGGCGCTTCGCGTGAATTTGGAGCCTTCATGATTTCCTATCTTGCCAACCCTGCCCGCTTTGCGAAGATTTCGAAATGGCTCACGCCCATTTGCGGCGGGCTTGCTGCCCTGTGTCTGTTGGTAGGAACATATATAGGACTTATATCGTCGCCGTCTGCGGACCTTCACGGCGAAGGCGTCCGCATGCTTTATGTCCACGTCCCGGCAGCGTGGTGCGCGCTTGCCGCTTATACTGGCCTCGCCATTTGTAGCTTGATTAGTTTTGTCTGGCGCCACCCTTTAGCCGATAGCGCCGCGCGCAGTCTGGCAATTCCCGGCCTCGTTTTTGCTCTCCTTTGTCTAGCGACCGGAAGCCTTTGGGGACGTCCAGCCTGGGGAACGTGGTGGCAATGGGATGCGCGCATGACGTCTGTTTTGGTTCTCGCTTTTATTTATGCGGGCTATCTTCTGCTTTGGGGCGTGATCGAAGATAAGCGAAAAGCCGCGCGCCTTGCTTCCATTGTAGCTATGGTCGGCTTTATCAATATTCCAATTATCAAATTCTCTGTCGACTGGTGGAACACATTGCATCAACCGGCATCTGTGTCTCAACCGGGCGCTCCGGGTATGCCGGCTGAGTTTTTCATTCCGCTATTCATCATGATGACGGGGTACACCGCGTTACTGGCGTGGTGTGCTCTGCGAGGCATCGAAGCGGACTTAGTGAAATTGAAAAACCGCCGCGCGCCCAAAACCATGCCCGCCGAGATTGAATTAAGAGAGGGATAAGATGGATTACGGAGCGACAACACCGTTTATTTTGGCCGCCTATGGTATAAGTTTTATCGGCCTCTTCGCCCTCGTCATTTGGACAATCAGAAAGCCGAAATTATGACCGGGATAAAAGGCGAAACACCTTATGAACGCGTCAAAGATCTGATGGAGCGATTGCGCGCAGAATGTCCCTGGGATCGCGAGCAAAGTTTTGAATCTATTGCGCCTTATACGATCGAAGAAGCCTATGAAGTTGCCGATGCCATAGACCAAAATGATATGAGCGCGTTGCGCGAAGAATTGGGGGACCTCCTGCTGCAAGTCGTCTTTCATTCGAAATTAGCCGATGAAAAAGGCGCTTTCAACCTTGACGACGTAACAGACGATCTCGTTGAAAAAATGGTGCGCCGTCACCCCCATGTTTTTGGCGATAAAAATGTAGATTCCGTACCAGATAATTGGGAAAAACTGAAAGAAGCGGAACGGACAGCCAAAGGTCAAACCAGCCGCCTTGACGGTGTTGCGTTAAGCCTCCCGGCGTTAATGCGCGCGCAAAAACTCCAGAAACGCGCAGCAAAATCAGGCTTTGACTGGCCAGACCTCACAGGTGTCTGGGACAAAATCGAGGAAGAGATCAGCGAAGTTAAAGAGGCGGTTGAACAGGGAAACCCCGTAGATATAGAAGAAGAAATGGGCGACCTTCTCTTTAGCGTCGTCAATCTCTCGCGAAAGCTAGGCGTGGACTCCGAAGTCGCTCTGCGCGGCACGAATGCAAAGTTCTCCCGGCGGTTTAGGGGGGTTGAAAAGCGCTCAGGGGCAGCCATTCAAGACTTGGGTTTGGCGACTCTGGAAGCCTATTGGCAAGAGGCAAAGGCCGAAGAGACTAAGCCTTAAAGGCTAAGCCCTAATCGTTTATCAAATCTGGATGATTGGACCGAAACTTTCCGCTATCTGATTCGGAAAGGCGAACTCTCATATCGACATTTCCGGACTTTCGCATGTCTTCCATCAAAACATTTCCGTGAGAATGCAACCAAGCCCGGGCTGAAAAATTGGCCGGATCGATCGTAACAGTCAGTGTATGATCGTTCACACTGAGCGCCGCCTCTACGCCGTGAAGCAAATCTGAAAGACCTTCACCACTTAAACAACTGACAAGATAAGCATTCATCATATCTTCAAAATCAAGCGTTGCAGCAGCACGTTCATTGAGCGCCGCACGCTCGGCTCCCATTACTAAATCTGCCTTGTTCCAAACCTCGATGACCTCCTGACCATGTTCAGGGCCCGCTTCAATTTGCTCTAAAACATCAAGCACTTCGTCGCGGCGACGCTCTGTTAAAGGGTCAGAAATATCGCGCACATGCAAAAGGACGTCGGCATCTTTGACTTCTTCCAGCGTTGCCCGGAAGGCCGTTATCAAATCTGTGGGCAAATCTGATATGAAACCAACAGTGTCCGATAAAATCGCGGATTGTCCAGACGGCAAAGGCAAGACGCGATGCGTTGTATCCAGCGTTGCAAAGAGCATGTCCTTCGCCATCACCCCGCCTGTCGTCAGCGCATTAAACAGCGTCGATTTGCCGGCATTCGTATATCCCACCAAAGCCACGACACGTTCCGGCGCGCGCTCGCGCTTTTTACGCTGAAGCCCTCGCGTGCGGCGAACATTTTCTAGATCACGGCGCAGTTTCGTAATTTTATCGTTCAGGATACGGCGGTCACTCTCAATTTGCGTTTCGCCCGGCCCAGCCAAGAAGCCCTGCCCGCCGCGTTGACGTTCCAAATGGGTCCAGGTGCGTACAAGCCGGGATCGCTCATATCCGAGACGTGCCAGTTCGACCTGCAAACGCCCCTCTTTGGTCGCCGCGCGAAGTCCGAAAATTTCAAGGATGAGGCCTGTGCGGTCAATTACTTTGCACTTCCAGTCTCTTTCCAAATTACGTTGCTGAATAGGGGACAAAGCCGCATTTACAATGGTCAGCGTTGCTTCGCTGGCCTGAATAACAGCGGAAATTTCTTCTATTTGACCTTTACCAAAGAAATTGGAAGCCCGTAATTCGCGTATCGGGATGATCTGGGATTCGACGCATTCGGCGTCCAGAGCTTCCGTCAGGCCAATCGCCTCCTCCAAATCATAATCCGCGTCTCCGGCCCGTTCATTGGCAAAACGCGGATGCAGGACAAGCGCTTTTTCGCGAGGTATCTCGCGCTCAAGCATGAGTAGCTTTCATAAAAATGTCAGTAATAGGTCGGGTTTGCTTAATCTTCGTCTTCGTCATCAACGACTTCGGGATCGAAGAGCTGAACCGGGCCAGAGGGCATAATGGTAGAGATCGCATGTTTATAAACCAGTTGTACTTGTCCGTCACGGCGCAGCAAAACACAGAAACTGTCAAACCAGGTGACAACGCCTTGTAGCTTGACGCCATTAACGAGGAAAATCGTCAGGGTCGTCTTGGACTTACGCACGGAGTTAAGAAAGGTGTCTTGTAAATTTTGTTTACGATCGGATGACATTGAAATTGTCCCTTATTGTTCTTTTTAAATCGTTGATTGCGCACAACGTATAGGGGCTTTATCGGGATTAAAGCCTATGAGGCAAGTATTTTCTCTATGACAGTTCTGTAAACATTATTGCCGCCAGAATGAAGGCGTCAAGAGGACCAGAACGGCCAAGACTTCAACACGCCCTATGAGCATAAGGGCTGAAGAAACGAACATTTGCATCTGTGTCAGGTCAGGCCAAGTCAGCCCTGTATCCGGCAGAGTGGAAGGCAGAAGAGGACCAATATTGGCCAGTGAGGCGACGCTTATTGTCGTGGAATCGGTAAAGTTCATTCCGGCGGCCCCTAGCCAAACAATGCCGGCCCCGAAGACAAGTGTATAACCAAAGAAATACAGCCAGATAGATAAAAAGGCCCTCTCCGGGACGCGCCGGTGTTTAAACTGCACAGGCAATACGCGGGATGGATGAGAGGAACGACTGATATCCGTGGCAAGCTGCTTAAACAATAAGATGATACGGATGATTTTAAGACCTCCGGCCGTCGATAAGGCCGAGCCGCCCACTAAGGCAATAGAAATCAAAACAACGCTGGGGATTTGTTCTAAGCTGATAGGGTCATAGACAAACCCTGCCGTACTGACAAAAAAGATGGCTTCAATGAAAAGGGGAAAGAGGTTTTGCAAGCCGGCGTAAAACAAACCAAACAAAGTGAGCGCTAAGCCCATTGATATTAAAGTTCTGTGCTCGATATTTGTTGCCAGCCGCTTTACATTTGTCCAATTTCGAATACGAAGCACGTCCCAAATCACCGATACATTCATCGCCCCGAAACCGCAGGCCAAAGCGAGTGTAAATGCGGAAAAGCGCGGAATATAAAGCGATAGATCTTCTGAACGGGGCGTCATTCCACCGGTCGATATACCGCTTAAGGACAGACATAGCGCCTCAAAAACCGGAGCGCCGCCCAAAGACATCAAAATGAAACAGACAAATGCAATTAGGGCATAAATACCTGCCACCACCCGCCCAATCCCGATTAAACGGGCGAAAAGCTCTCCCTTTTTGAGTGTAAACAAAGCGGAACGATGAACGCCCGTTCCTGTCAAATTTAGTGCCGCGAGTATAACTACCGCAAAAGTTGCTACACATATCCCCCCTAAAAACTGGAGGAAGGATTGCCAAAATATCAAAGTAGGCGGCAAAGTTTCAACGATATAACCATTGGCACCGGTTGTAGTTATGGCGCTAACGGCCGTAAAATACCCTCGTAAAAAACCAAGATCAGGAAATGTGAGCCAAAACGGCACCGCAGCGCTTATGGGTATAAGGCCCCAGAATAATAAAAGGAAAACAAGCGCGTCACTATTGGTTTCCCGCGAAGGCGTTTTTGAAGTTGTGAGAACGAAAAGAGAGCCTAATACGCCCAAGCCGACGGCTGTTACACCCATTACGGCCACCATTTTCAGGTCGGCCATAATTAAGGCTGCGAGAGCTGTTGCAGCCATCATAACGGCGATTAAAATAACCGCACATCCAAGCCAGTAGATAATCCGGGTAACGGCCATATATCAGGCCCGCAGCTTTAGGCGCCAAAACATTGTTTGATTGGAAACAATCCGGAAAAACATCATTTTAAAAATAATCCGTACTGACCCGGAACATGGCTTCAATCGCTTTCATCGCAGAGCGTTCCGCCAAAAGGATTACTTTGTCGCCCTGACGCACAAGCAAATCCGGCGTGGGGAAAAGGACGTTTCCATCATGAATGACAGCGCCAATCGTAATGTCATCCGGCAATTCGGCTTCGCGTAGTGTTTTTCCGGCAAGGGGCGACGTTTCGAGCACTTCGCCTTCCATAACTTCAGCGCCCCCCTGCTCAAGCGAGTAAACATCTAGAATCCGCCCGCGGCGCACATGGCGCAAAATGGACGAAATTGTACTTGCCCGCGGGTCAATGACCATGTCGATTCCGAGTTCTTTCTGCATATCCTGCATCGACACTTCATTTATAAGGCTGATCGTGTGGTTGGCTCCGAGCTTTTTGGCCAGAACAGCAGAAAGAATGTTTATTTTATCATCATTGGTCAGACAAATGACCATTTCCGAATTTGATACGCCCGCTTCATCCTGAATATTGGCGTCCATAGCGTCCCCGTTCAGAACAACCGTCTTTGAAAGTTCATCCGCGGCCTTTTCCGCGCGCTCTTTATTATATTCAATCATACGCACCCGCATACCGGAAATGGCCTCTAGCTCACGCGCCACATAGGTCCCGACATTTCCGGCCCCGATAATAACAACGTGACGGGCTTTGGCCTCGTGATTTCCGATTACTTCCAACAGACGGGAGGCATGCTCGGATTTCGTGATGAAATAAGCATCATCTCCCACATTGAGCGGGTCGTCAGAGGTAGGGGCAAAGACCAGGCCATCTCGTTTTATGCCTACAATCGCGGCGTGAAGCCCCTCGAATAAATCCGGAATTTGGCGAATAGGGGTATCCACGATGGGGCAATCTTCGTGAATTTTCACTCCCAGCAAAAGAACCTGCCCATTCCCGAATGGCACGACATTAAACGCCCCCGGAGTATTCAATCGTCGGACAATAGCTTTCCCGATCTCTATTTCCGGAGAAATAATAATATCAATCGGCATGTTTTCCCGGCTGTAAAGGTCATTCCACTGACTGTTAAGGTAGCTCTGCGCTCTTACCCGGGCAATTTTTGTGGGAACATCAAAGAGAGAATGCGCCACCTGACACGAGACCATATTGACCTCATCGGCGTGGGTAACGGCAATAATCATATCCGTATTCCGGATACCGGCCCGCACGAGCACATCCGGATGCGCGCCGTTGCCAATGACGCCCCTTACGTCCAAATCTGTTGTGATCTGACGGATTAGCTCAGGCGAAAGTTCGATGACCGTAACCGTATTGTTTTCAGCGGCAAGACGCGCAGCGAGCCCATAACCAACTCGTCCTGCACCGCAAATTATGACCCGCATGAGCCCTCACATTGTGATCGGGGCCACAAAAGCCCCGGCATTTATCAGGAGGCGTCATCACGCCCATTTGCGCCCAAACCTAGCGACTTTAGCTTTCGGTGCAAGGCTGAACGCTCCATACCGACAAAACTTGCTGTGCGCGAAATGTTTCCATCAAAGCGGTCAATTTGCGCTTGTAGATATTCGCGTTCGAAATGCTCCCTCGCATCACGTAACGGCATGGATATCATTTTCTCCGACTCTGCGGGCCCGCCCGAAGGCCGGACAACAGACACTTCCGGAGGCAATGTTGCCAATGTAATGGGCTGCCCCGGCTCGCCTGTTGCTAAAATCAGCAGCCGTTCAACATTATTACGTAATTGTCTAACATTTCCGGGCCAATCATGAGCTTGTAGCGCCGCCATAGCGTCAGGGCCAATCTCGCGCGCCGGGAGGCCCGTTGAAGCTGCGAGTTGAGCAATAAAATGCTCCACCAATAAGGGGATATCTTCGCGCCGATCACTGAGCGGCGAAGCCTCCAAAGGCATGACGTTCAAGCGGTGAAACAGATCTTCGCGAAAATGTCCGGCTTCTACAACGCTTAACAAGTCATGGGAACTGGACGTAATTACCCGGACATCAACCTGAACATCTTGACTCCCCCCCAGTCTGTGAAAACGCTGCTCGACCAAGAGGCGGAGCAATTTTCCCTGTGTCTCAGAAGGCATATCTGCTACTTCGTCCACGTAAAGCGTGCCATTATGGGCCGATTCCAACAATCCGGTTTTGGCTACAGTCCCGTTGGCGTCTTCCACACCGAATAATTCTTCTTCGACTCGTTCAGGCACCATTGACGCCGCATTAACCGCCTTAAAAGGCCCATCGGCTCGCTTTGATTGAGCATGCAGAAGTCTCGCAATCAGCTCTTTTCCTGACCCGGAAGGCCCCGTAATTAAAACCCGGGAATTTGTCGCGGCAATCCGTTCGATTTTCGAACGCAGTTGCTGCACAATAGTGGATGTCCCGACTAAAGTTGTATCCGTCTGGGCGCGGCCTTTTAATTCCTCATTTTCCTGCCTCAATCTGGCGTTTTCCAGCGCCCGCGACACAGTAACGATCAGCTTCTCCGACTTAAAGGGTTTGACGATGTAATCATAGGCGCCTTTACGAATAGCGGAAACAGCCGTCTCCACTGTACCGTGACCACTTATAACAATAACAGGCAAATTTGGGTAAGAGGCTTTCAGGCTGTCGAGAAGTTCAATCCCGTCCATACCACTCCCCTTCAGCCAGACGTCAAGGACCACGAGGGAGGGCTGCCGCGTTTTCACTGATTCCAGCGCCGCATCGCTCGTCCCGGCTTGGCGGGTCACGTGGCCTTCATCGTCAAGAATGCCCGCTATCATTTCTCGGATGTCACTCTCGTCTTCGACAATCAAAATATCATTTTTCATGTTAGGTCCTTTGAGGATTCGTCTTTTTTGGCTTCGGCTTTTTGGGGGTTGTCTTCTTTAAGGCGGCCTCTACGGCTCCGGGCGCGATCGAAACTTTCTTTCTGGCAAAGCGAATTTCCACACAGGCCCCGCTTTTTCCCACAGGCGGCTCTGCCAGTATCAGACTGCCTCCGTGATCTTCGGCAATTCGGTTGACGATAGCCAATCCGAGGCCCGTTCCGCTTTCGCGTGTCGTGACATAGGGCTCCAGCAGGCGCGATCTGTCCGTTGCGGGCCATCCAGGGCCGTTATCAACGACCCGGATCAGGACAAACTCTTCTTCGGATATTAGCTCGGCTTCAATTCTTCCTTTGCCCTTTTCTTCGCCTGAATGTTCATAAACCCGCAACACGGCTTCACCGGCATTTTTGAAAATGTTTGTCAGCGCCTGAGTGATAAGGCGTTCATCACCCCAAATCACATGAGAGCTTTTGTCTTTTGCGATTTGGACAAATTTTATATCCGGAAAGGCAACGCCTTGCTCAAACAAAACTTCCGACAGAAGAGACTGTAATTTGACATTGGCAAATTCCGGGGCGGGCATACGAGCAAAGGCAGAGAACTCATTCACCATTTGCTCTAAGCTCGCAACTTGCCGAATAATTGTTTGAGTACAATTCGCAAAGGTTTGGGGGTCACTCTTGATTTCTTTGCTATATTTTCTTTCCAACCGTTCCGCCGAGAGCTGTATGGGCGTTAGCGGATTTTTAATCTCATGCGCAATCCGGCGGGCAACTTCGCGCCAAGCGGAATGTCTTTGGGCAGAAACAAGTCGGGTCATATCGTCAAAGGTCAAAACCCAGCCGGTATCTTTGCGTGCCCCCTCATAGGCAGAAACCCGCAGATCAAAATTCCGGACCTGACCATCAATTTCGAAACTGACCTGATCTTCGGCAGACGCCTGAATACTCTCGCGCCCTTTTTTAAAGGCGGGTGCAAATGGAGATAAAACCTGGTCAATCGGACGCCCCAATAGACTTTCTCCGTCAAATCCTAAAAGTTGCTCGGCCGATTTATTGATCAGCGTTATGCGGCCGCTCTGCGCCAAACCAATAACGCCGGCCCGAACGCCGGAGAGCACCGCTTCGGAAAACTGACGCCTTTGTTCAGAAATATCATGTTCTTTAACCAAGGCGTCCCGCTGAGAATCGAGCTGTTGGGTCATTCGGTTAAACGCACTCCCCAAATCGGAAATCTCTCCCCAATCTTCGCTCACATTCACCCGCGCGCTTAAATCACCTGCCCTGACCCGTTCCGCCGCGGTGATCAACCGTCCCAGCGGCTCGATAATTCTATTCCCCAACATAAGGCCCAACCAGATAGCGGCCATGAGAATAAGCAAAGCCGTTTCCATAAGGGTTAAAACAAAAATATTTCGGGTCTTGGCCTGTTTTCGATTAAAATTAGCCAAGGATTGTGTCGCCCCCTCAATGCCTGAAATACTTGATAAAATCTGGCTGTCGGATCTGAGGACGCGGCCTACATAAAGATAGACATTTGCAAAACCCGGCAATGGCGACAACGCTATGAGGTAATCCAGATCGTCTCTTTTTTGATAAGCAATCCCGCCATTGTGTATACTTTGAAAGACGCTATCGGCAGGAACACGAAAGTCCGGAGCAAAAGCCGTTTCAACACGTGAAAGCACATCCCCCTTATCACTTAGAATATAAACAGAATCGAGATCACGGACCCGCGCTTGTATCTGCAAATCTGCCGTGAGCGAGATACGCTGTTCTATCCTGGTTGGGTCAGCATCAATCGCAGCGGATAAAATATTGATGTCTTTTCCCAAATCGGCCAGTTCCTGATCAACATAGTCATCCAAAATAGATCGGGCTTGTTCCATATTCTTGCGGACATCCGCCCCGAAAATATCATTGATATTCTGGCTGATGAAGGACAATGAAAACACACCGACAATGATCGCCGGAACCAAGGCTGCGAGACTGAAGATAAAAACAAAACGGCGATGCAGGAGGGGTGCCGAGCGGCGTCTGGCCTTTGTAAATAAGGTGCTCCAAACCCGATAGCCCAAATAAATCGCGAGCAGAATAATAAGGATGAGATTGGCGCGCAAGACGTCAAAAGAGCGGTCAATCTGTTCCGCTTGCTCGGAAAATGAAAACATCGCCCCTAAAATGGTGACGAAGATGGCGGTCATAAATAAAACGCCAAACAGCGCTGAACGCGCAATTCGCGGCGCGCGCTTTATGAAAGGCTGAACCGGATAATCAGACGGGTTAAGGTCAAGTTCTGTCGCCTCTTCAGACTCGGCCTGAGAGCCATCCGAACTTCTGGATGAGGGGTGTTTTGGCGACGGGGCCTGAATATGTGTCGTTACAGTCACGCTATCCGAGTGTTGCGCGCCTCATAAAGGCGCTAGTGTCACTCTTTTATCGCAGTGTTGCACAAAATCAACACAAGAAACTCTATCCTTATGCTCTCCTTAGTCTTGGCTAATTTAAGAAATATCGAGAGATTTCAATCGCGTCCGAAGGGTATTCCGATGAATGCCAAGCCGTTCTGCCGCCTTTGCCCGATTGCCCCCCGTCAAACGCAAAGCCTCGACAATTAAGGGCTTTTCAACCCAAGAGAGAGCAGTTTGATATATCGTTTCGTCAAGATCACCTTGGTCGTCATTTAAGAGAATACGACAGGCTTCTTCGAGCTTTTTGTCGAGTTTTTCCTTTGTCTCGCCTTCGGCATTACGCGTAGGAATATCTTTGGAAAATTCCTGCAACACCATATCTGCGGTTATGATGTCGTCCGAATAAAGAACTGAAAGACGCCTGACGAGGTTTTCCAATTCCCGCACATTTCCGGTCCAGCTATGGCGGTGTAATATATCCAGCGCGTCAGATTCAAATCGTCGGGGCTGTCCGGGCGAGGCATGAGACAAAAAGCTTTCAGCCAATTCATAGGCGTCCTTATCCCGTCCTGACAGAGGTGGAATCCGTATTTCCGCAACATTAATCCGAAACAGCAAATCATCGCGAAAAGCGCCGCTATCGGCCAGCTTCCGTAAATCTTTTCGGGTGGCGGAGAGAATACGCGGACGTTTTGATGCCGGTATCAATTCGGCCTCGGTCATAAGCGACATCAGACCTTCTTGCTGCGTCAGACTAAGCTCGGCGATTTCATCCAGATAAATATCCCCTCCATTTACCTTTTGAAGGGTTAGGGAGGTGTTTGAAAAATCGTTTGTGCGCAAAAACGGGCGATCGGAACGGGGGCCTCCATCATGTAGGAGTTGCGCCACCAGATCTTTCCCTGTCCCAACAGCGCCTTGAATAAGAACTGGCAAATCGCTTGAAGAGAAACGTGAGACCGCACGGTAAACGGGTTGCATGGCCGGGCTTCGGCCAATAATTGGGAGGCGCTTTGTTTTGGGGTTTACCTTCCCTCGCCGCGGATTTACGGATTGCCCTGCCCGCGTCACTGCATTGGTAACATCTTCAAGGTCGAACGGCTTAGGTACATATTCAAAGACTTTTTGTTGTCCGGCTTTCAGCGCCGTATTGACCGTATTATTCGCACTGATTACAACAATTGGCATTCTGGGTCTGGCTTGTGAAATTTCCGGCAAGGTTTCAAAAACTTCCCGCCCGCCCATCATGACATCCGTCACGATTATATCGCCTTGCCCGGCCTGCGCCCATTTCAAAAGAGTTTGGGCATTGTCGGTGGCTTTGACATTATGACCGGCGCGGGTCAGCGCTTTGGACAAAACAAGCCGAACGCTATCATCATCATCGGCAAGAAGAACTTCATATTTCATGGTCTAGACTTTCTGTTTTCGTACGGGCGGGTGACGGTTGGCGCGGTGCAGGAAGAAGGAGAGAAAAGGCGGTGTGACCGGGGTGAGAACGAACCTCGACGACGCCGCCATGCGCCGCAGCCACTTTCGAGACGAGCGCGAGACCTAGCCCCTGCCCGTCTTGCTTGGTCGACATAAAGGGCTGAAACACCTGATCAACCAAATCGGCAGGGATGCCAGGGCCGTTATCGATAATTTGAATTTCAATAGGCAGGCTCTGCGCTTTTTCCTCGCCCTCCCCTGTGGCCGAAACGCCGCTTCTGAATTTGGTTTGCAAGGTAATCTCAGTACCGGCTTCTGAAGCGTTTTTAATCAGATTAAGTACCGCCTGCATCAGCGTATCCGGGTCACCAGCGGCATGCGGCAGGGATGGATCATAATGTTCGGTAAAGACCAGATTTTTATCGGCAGATTGAATGATTTTCCGCGCTCGCCGTAATATTTCATGGATATTCACCTGTTCTTCAATCTCGGGGTCACTGTCCCCCAGCGTTTCCATGCGGTCGGCTAAGCGGCGAATGCGGTCAATTTCCGACGAAATGAGATCGATCAGGGATTGCCCTTCTTCGCTTTCTACATCTTCGCGCAGAAGCTGCGCCGCGCCTTTAATCCCGGCGAGAGGGTTTTTAAGCTCATGGGCAATTAATCGGCCCATGCCGGAGACAACCTGGCCGCCCATTCGATTATTGCGCGGTTGGGCTTTCGCAAATCGGATGCCAATACCAATATGGTCTTGACTTGGGAAAGCTGTTAAATGGGAAAGTTGCACAACCGCGTCTTCGCGATGTTCAAACTTTATTTCGCAATCGCGGACCGTCACCGCACTCCCTTCTTTGAAAGACTGTATAATGCGTTCTTTGGGTAAGTCCTGAATATTCAAGATTGACCAGATCTCCTGTTTATTCATCCCTTTGATGGATAAACCCGTCCAACTTTGAGCGGCGTCGTTTGCCCAAGCGACCTTTTGTGAGTCCGGATCGATAAGAAAACACGGATAGGGCGCATCTTCGCCGACTGAAGTACCAAGCGCGGGAGAGCTCATGCCGCCGTCTCCTCTATATCCTGAAAGGCCACCGCCATAACCGATAACACGTCATCGGGCGCTTTACTCGAGAGCGCTAAGCGGCGCTGCGCTTCGGAGACTTTTATCGGCGCGTGTTCCAAATAGGCGGCAACATGCTTGCGCGCGACACGAAGGCCCTTGCCGACTCCGTAAAACTCGAGAATATTTTTGTAATGATCGATCGCAATCTTAGACTTTTCAGAAAAGGAGAGTCTGCGCGCTGGAATTTGATCAACTGCCTCGGTGATTTCGGAAATCAGCCAAGGCCGCCCGGTCAGTGCACGTCCAATCATCACCCCGTCAGCTCCGGAGAGGTTCATCGCTTGCCGGGCCGTCTCGCCCGTATCAATATCGCCATTGACAATGACCGGAATAGAAACCGCCTCTTTCACAGCTTTCACAGCAGTCCAATCCGCGCGGCCTTCGTAAAATTGACATCGCGTTCGTCCGTGGACCACAATCATTTTGATCCCGGCGACTTCGGCCCGTTGGGCAAGCTCCGCCGCATTCAGACTCTGCTCATCCCAGCCCAAACGCATCTTGAGCGTGACAGGAAGGGACGTCGCCGCGAGCGTTTCTTCAATCATTGCCAAAGCATGATCCAAATCGCGCATCAGCGCAGAGCCGGATTGCCCGCCAACGACTTTTCGGGCCGGACACCCCATATTGATGTCTATAATATGCGCGCCTGCTTCCTCGCAGAGCTTCGCCCCTATTCCCATCCAGTTCGGATCATGACCCACGAGCTGCACCGCCAGAGGATGGATCTCCGACGAACCTGCGGCCCTGGCTAAATTCTCCGGATCCCCGCTGGCCAGACGGTCGCCTGCCACCATCTCGGACACAACAAGTCCCGGACGAAATTTTGCCAATACTTTGCGAAAAGGTAAATCCGTCACACCTGACATGGGCGCGACAAGAACGCGGGAGCACAGTTCGAACTTGCCGATATGAAGAGGATTTGCCATTGTCTTCTCTTAATGCGGGCAATCCGCTCGCACAATAATTCACCGCACGTTTTGAGGACCTATGCTCCGCACCGCCTTAATTTTAGTCGCCGCCGGCAAGGGCGAACGGGCGGGCGGAAATATTCCGAAACAATATAGGCTCCTATCGGGGAAACCCCTTCTTCTACACACGCTTGCCAATTTACAGAAAGCCTATAATTTCGACGTTTTTTGCGTGGTGGTCAGCCCCGAAGATAATAAAGTGCAATCTGTTCTGGCCAATTTTCCTCTTGATGCGAGGATAGTCGTAGGCGGGGAAAGCCGCACAGAATCTGTGCGTAACGGTCTTAAAGCATTAGAGGATTCCGAAATAGACCTCGTTTTTATCCATGATGCCGCCCGTCCCTTTGTTTCCCCGAAACTTCTGTCTGGCCTTTTTCAGGCCCTTCAATCCTGTCCGGCCGCAGCGCCGGCGCTGCCTATTCCAGACGCTTTGAAAACGCTGAAAGGCGACGCGGTAGATCGCGAGAATTTGCGCCGCGTTCAAACCCCGCAAGCATTTCATTTTTCAAAAATATCTCAAGCCTTTAAAGCCTTACAGAAAGGGGCAAGCCGGGCAGATGACATCGCCGTAGCAAAGGAATACGGCCTTGAGATTGCTTTTACCGAAGGCGATCAACGTAATTTTAAACTGACCTACTCCGAAGATTTCGCTAAGGCGGAAAAAATGATGCAGACAGAAACATATATCGCAACCGGATCCGGGTTTGATGTTCATCAATTCGAACAGGGCGGCCCTTTATGGCTGTGCGGCGTCCCGATAGAATGCGGGTTTACCTTAAAAGGACATTCAGACGCCGATGCAGGCCTTCACGCCTTGACGGACGCCTTGCTCGGAGCGTTGGCTTTTGGCGATATTGGAGATCACTTTCCGCCTTCCGACCCAAAATGGAAAGGGGCGGCGTCTGATAAATTCTTGCTATTTGCGTTGGAAAAGCTCGCCGAACGGGGCGGCACCCTCCAACATGTCGATGTAACGCTGATCTGTGAGAAGCCCAAAATAAAACCCCATCGCGAAAAAATGCGAGAGCGAATTGCGGCGCTTTGCCAGCTCCCCTTAACCCGCGTGAGCGTGAAAGCCACAACCACCGAGAAACTCGGCTTTACGGGGCGCGGGGAAGGTTTGGCGGCGCAGGCCACGGCCACGGTCAAGCTTCCGACATGAGCCAAGTAAGCCTCAAAGAAATTTTTTCAATGGCCCAAGAGGTCGTTTCGCTCGCCACGACAAAGAAGCTGAGAATCGGCACAGCCGAAAGCTGTACAGGCGGACTAATTGGAGCGGCTATAACCTCTATACCCGGTTCATCAACACCGTTTAAAGGCGGCATTATTGCTTATGACAATGCCGTTAAAAGGGCGCAGCTCGGCGTCTCGGAGGATAATTTAAAAATCCACGGAGCCGTCAGTGAGCAGGTTGCCAAAGCTATGGCGCAGGGCGCTCTCAATGTTTTGGAAATCGACCTTGCTATATCCGTGACCGGGATTGCCGGGCCCGGCGGCGGATCGGCTGAAAAACCCGTTGGAACGGTCTGGATTGGACTGGCCCAAAATCATCAGCCCCCTAAAGCGACACTCTATAATTTTGGGGATATAGGGCGCAATAAAGTTCGAGACATAACATGCTATGAAGCGCTGAAATCTTTAAAAACAGCTCTAAGCGAGTCCTAATAACTCTTTTTGTTTTTCCAAATTAAGCTCAGGGTCAGCTTTGACAGGCTGACACACTTCTGCGGCTCTTTTTTCAAAGACGTTCATGATATGCCGGCTCGCTTTATCAAACTTATCTTTAATCAACAGATTAAGCGGAAAAGCCTTTAGGGTTACATCGACATAAAAATCAACCAAAGTCGTGCCGTCCGGTAATTCGTGAAATACCCATCGATTCTCCAGATTTTTCACCGCCCCGCCCTTTTCGGCTTTTGTGACCCGAATTAACCTTTTTTCTCGATCAACATGGACAAGAGATTTAAAACTCTGACGAATAGATTTATAGGCCGCAACGGCTTCCGCTTCAAAATCCGTCTCGCTTACCTGTTTGGTAATGCGTAAGCTCGAAATGAGATCTATAAAAGTCGGATATTCTTCGACATTGGCGACCATATTTAATAGGTCATCCGCACTATGTTTAATGCGTTTCGTAAAACTGGCGGACGGCATTAGGCGTGCTGAGCTTGTCTGGCGGCTTGCAATTTCGCAAAATCGCTATCGGCATGATAGCTTGATCGGGTCAAGGGACTGGACGAGACGACAAGAAACCCTTTAGCCCGGGCGATCGTCTCATAAGCTTTAAACTCCTCAGGGGTCACGAAGCGTTTCACCGCGGCATGTTTCCGGGTCGGTTGTAAATACTGACCAATTGTCAAAAAATCGATTCCGGCAGAGCGCATATCATCCATCACCTGCATAACCTCTTCTTTGGTTTCGCCCAAACCCACCATTAGTCCGGATTTGGTAAATTGAGACGGATCGCGTTCCTTGACGCGCTCCAACAGGCGAAGAGAATGGAAATAACGCGCGCCGGGCCGAATGGATAAATAAAGGCGAGGGACAGTTTCCAAATTATGGTTAAAAACATCAGGACGTGCGTCAATAACGGTTTCGGCGGCGCCGTCTTTGCGTAAGAAATCCGGGGTCAAAATTTCAATCGTTGTTTTTGGGGATCGAGCGCGAATTGCTTCTATCACATCCACAAAGTGCTGAGCCCCGCCATCCGACAAATCATCTCGGTCCACAGACGTAATCACGACATGTTTCAGTCCCATTTCTTCTACCGCTTCCGCGATCTTTTTAGGCTCATACGCATCAACCTCTTGCGGCAAGCCAGTCGCCACATTGCAAAAGGCGCAAGCCCGCGTACAAATTTCGCCGAGAATCATAAAGGTCGCATGGGACTTTTCCCAGCATTCACCAATATTTGGACAGCCGGCTTCTTCGCAGACGGTCACAAGGCCTTTATCTTTCACGATTTTACGGGTTTCGGCATACCCCTTAGAGGTCGGAGCCTTCACTCGAATCCAAGATGGTTTGCGAAGTACTTCGGTATCGGGCCGATTGGCCTTTTCCGGATGCCGCAATGCGGGCTTGGGACGAATATTCTGCGCAGTATCAATAAGCGTAGCCATGCACGTTAGATGGGGGTTTTAACCGCTTGGGGCAAGTCTAATTTCAGGCTTTCACTGCATGGCAGTCGGCGCATATTTGCAAATGAAGTTAATTGGCGCATTTTTTGCTTATATTAACGGGATAAGGTTAAAAACACTGGCTTTAATGAGGGTAACGCACTCTGTCCGAGACAAAAAATACAACCAGACTGCATTCTTCGCGGCTTCAGCGATGGATGAAGCCTGTGCGGATTCGGGAAGGCCATGATAACTTTTTCACGCCTTTGCGTGTCATGATGGCACTCTTGGTCGTGACAGAACACGCCATGATTGTCGGAATGAACGACATTACTGCCGGAGCCTATATCTTTTTCGGATATGGTTTAAGCTATCTCGCCGTGAATTTGTTTTTCATTACTTCAGGTTTTTTGGTCACAAAAAGCATGACTTACCGAGCAGATTTGCCGGAATACAGCTCTGCCCGCATCCTTCGAATTTATCCGGCCCTGATTATTCATGTGGCTTTTGTGCTCTTTTTAATCGGGCCGCTCGCGACCACATTGCCCCTTTGGGACTACCTCACCCATCCGGATGTTTGGAAACAGCCCTTTCTCGTGCTGAGTTTCATCAACTCGGACATGATATTACCCGGAGCATTTCTCACAAATCATGAGCAGCTCGCCGCGGCGCCGCTCTGGACACTGCGCTATGAACTCATGGCCTATTTAGTCACAGCCCTTGCCTTCTCTTTGGGTTTGATGAGGCGTAAATGGATGATTTTGGCGCAATTTATTCTGCCGGGTTTGGCATGGCTGCTTTGCAAAGAGACCGGACTGTATGACCATCTTCCCGCGACGGCTCAAAACGCC
Source organism: uncultured Hyphomonadaceae bacterium (assembly GCA_913058335.1). Lineage (GTDB taxonomy): Bacteria > Pseudomonadota > Alphaproteobacteria > Caulobacterales > Maricaulaceae > Litorimonas. The sequence goes on along the minus strand of CAJXPX010000014.1, from coordinate 36,883 downwards.
CTACGTTTCGCCATAGCTTATGGATTGGGCGCCGCCATTTTTGCCTATCGAGACCGTCTGAATTTCCATATTTTCGGGTTCATCTGCATAATTCTGTTGGCAGTATTATGCAATCGAATTAACGCGATGGAAATTGCTGTGAATGTGATGCTGGCCTATGGTCTTATGCTGGTTGCCTTTGCCAAAGCCCCCCGCTTCGAAGGCTTGCAAAAGCTCTCTGATGTTTCTTACGGAATTTATATTTATCATTGGGGCTTATTACAGCTCGCCTTTTATTGGTGGCCGCACCTCAACCCTTTGACGCTTTTTGCGCTTATAGCGCCGCTTTCTTACGCTATTGCCTATGCTTCATGGCATTTCGTCGAAAAACCGGCTCTCAAGGCAAAAAAGCGCTTTGCAGAACATTTAAGGTTTGGGCGAAAGCCTTCAAAGATTGAAGGCCGTAAACTGTTACGGGACTAAGTCTTAATAATGGATCGTCCTGTCATAGGCGTCCAGAACAGCTTCATGCATCATTTCTGATAAAGTCGGATGCGGGAATACGGTTTCCATCAGCTCATGCTCTGTCGTTTCCAGTTTTTGTGCAACCGTATAGCCCTGAATAAGCTCAGTCACTTCCGCGCCAATCATATGCGCGCCGAGCAGCTCTCCGGTTTTGGCATCAAAAACAGTTTTAACCAGACCTTCCGGTTCGCCTAAGGCAATTGCCTTGCCATTGCCGATAAATGGGAAACGGCCGACCTTTACGTCATAGCCCGCCTCTTTTGCTTGCGCTTCGGTGTGTCCGACAGACGCAATTTGCGGATGGCAGTAAGTGCACCCCGGAATAGCATTCGCGTCAAGTGGATGAGGATTTTCGCCGGCTATTTTCTCGACACAAATAATGCCTTCATGGGACGCTTTATGTGCGAGCCAAGGCGGCGTTGTAACGTCGCCAATAGCGTAAAGCCCTTTCACACCTGTGAAAGAATATTCGTCAACTTCAATATGAGTTTTCTCAATTTTAACGCCCAGCTCTTCAAGACCCATATCTTCGGTATTGCCGACAATGCCGATAGCCAGAACGACGCGATCAAACTCAATTTCTTCAGATTCATCGCCCTTGGTCAGCGTCGCTGTGACACCATTTTTGCCTAGTTTTACAGAGGCTTGCGTCTCAGTCTTGATGGTCACGCCGCGCTTTTCAAACGCTTTGCGGGCCATTTTTGAAATTTCTTCGTCTTCAGCCGGCAAAATACGATCCACCATTTCGACAACCGTTACATCCGCCCCGAAGGCGTCAAAAAAAGAGGCGAACTCCATACCGATTGCGCCGGAGCCCACCACAAGAAGCTTTTTCGGTATGCTGTCCGGCACCATCGCTTCACGGGCTGTCCAGATATATTTTCCGTCCGGTTCCAAACCCGCCTGCGGGATATGACGGGCGCGGGCCCCTGTGCCCAGAATGACGTGCTTTGCCGTGTAATCTGTTCCGTCTACGACCACTGTCGGGGCGTCTTTTCCCTTTTTCAACGTCGCAAAGCCGTTAATTACGGTGACTTTGTTTTTCTTCATAAGGTGTTTAATGCCGCCGGAAAGCTGCCCGGCAATCTTCCGGGACCGTTTGACGATTTTTTCAAGGTCAAAGCTCGGCTCGGCGGAAAGGCCATATTCATCCGCATGTTTCATATTGTGATAAACTTCAGCAGATCGCAGCAACGCTTTAGTTGGAATACACCCCCAGTTCAGACAAACCCCACCCAGATCGTCTTTCTCAACAATCGCAGTTTTAAACCCGAGTTGAGACGCCCGAATGGCGGTCACATACCCCCCCGGTCCTGATCCGATTATGATAACGTCAAAAGCTGTCTCAGCCATATTTTTGGCCCTTTTTGCGGGAATTAATTCTCGCAAGTCTATGACAGATTTCAGGGCCCATTAGAACCCATAATTAGGAATATCTAATTTGTCGGAATGGCGGAATTAGCCTGATTTTGAGAGGGGGCCGTCATAGCTTCTATGACTTGCAAACGCAGCACATCTGAGAGCGCGTCTGTTTCGACATCTTCCAGAATAGCAAAGGCTGGTTCGCGTTCTCCGAGGCGGGCCAGACCTACGGCAATATTGCTTCGCGCAGTATCGCGAAGCTCTGGCTGGCTAATTTCCGTAATGACAGCCTTGGATCGTTCAAAATCCTTTTTGCGGATCGTGTAATCAATTAGGCTAAGATAGGCGCGATCGCGTAGTTCCACGATTTTAATGTCTTTTGTTTCGTCCAAGGCCGTCTCGTAAACAGCTTTTATTTCAGTCTCTGACTTAATGACCGTATCAGTTTCGTTTTCAGTTGAGCTCATTTCCAAACGCGGCACGGGGTCAAGCTTGGGGGCCTCTTCAAGATCTCTATTTTCTCCCGCCTTTTCCTCAGCCGTATTTTCACGGTCTTTTCTAAGGATGTCTCTCACAGCTCCATCCACGTCTTCGCTGTCCATATCATCGACATTAACCGGCTCTTGATCCGGGCTATCTGCCTCCAGCGCTTCATCACCTGACTTCTTGTTCAGGTAACGGTCCAGCCATTTCTTTTCGCTCTTCTCTTTTTCCGTTTTTTGGCTGTCTTTGGTTTGTATCTCGGTTTTGGGCGGCTCAACGTTCTCACCCGAAGCCAATTTATCCTTGAGCGATGCCTCAAGAGAATCGGAGGCATTTGTCATTTTCTCTATTGTTGCAGACGCTGTCTCAGAGACGTCTTCCGCGACAGATTTAGTCGCCGCTTTGGTTTCCGTCGCCGCCTGACGGAAATCAGCTTTGACACTGGCAGTCGCAAATTCGCCGCCTGTGCCAAAATAGACAACCGCGCCTGCAAGTCCTGCAAGAAGAGTTCCGGTGAGTAATGATTTCCAAAGCATGAGTCGCTCCGCGTCCTTAAGGTTTGATTAAGTATAACGCGGGGCTGCCGAAGGGCAATGCTCCTCCCCTGTAGGGAGAAACTTTGTTCAGCTATTACAACATCATTGTAATGGGCTGCTCGATATAACGCTTGAAGTGCTGAAGCCATTTCGCGCCCATCGCTCCGTCCACAACGCGGTGATCGCAGGTTAGTGTCACGGTCATAACGGTCGCAACGGCAAGCTCCCCATCTTTGACAACGGCGCGCGGCGCGCCTGCTCCGACTGACAGGATCATGCCATGTGGCTCGTTAATGATGGAGCCGAAAGATTTAATTCCCATCATACCAAGGTTAGAAATTGAAAATGTCCCGCCCTGATATTCATTTGGCTTGAGTTTCATATCACGGGCGCGGCTGGCCAGGTCCACCATTTCAGTCGAGATGGTCGACAGGCCTTTATTTTCGGCTTCGCGTATAATCGGCGTGATTAACCCGCCATCAATAGCGACAGCCACGGCGACATCGGCGTGTTTGTGATAGGCAATTCCGTCCGGCGTATAGCTCGCATTGGCTTTCGGCACAAATTTCAGAGACAAAGCACAAGCCCGGATAAGCATATCATTGACGCTCACTTTCACGCCTTCCGGGGCCTGCGCATTCAACTCTTTGCGGAGTTTAAGCAATGCGTCGATTTCGCAATCTATGAGCAACGGGAAGTCCGGCACATTATTGTTTGACGCAGAGAGACGCTTGGCGATTGTTTTCATCATTCCATTGAGAGGTTCTAGATCATAAGAGCCGGCCTCAATGCCCATTTTGGACAGATAATCCGCGCCGCCGCTGCGAACCGCGCCGACCTCTTTGGACTCTTCTTTGGACTCTTTAGGCGCTTCGGACTTTTTCTCTTCAGCTTTAGGCGCTTCGTAATTTTCAATATCGGCTTTAATAATGCGGCCTTTTGGGCCGGAGCCTTTAACTGACTCCAAATCAATCCCGGCCTCTTTCGCGAGGCGTTTGGCCAGAGGCGAAGCCCTCAAACGCTCGCCGTCCTTTTCATTGCTTCTATCCTGCCTCTTCGTTTTAGTCTCGGAAGATTTCGAAGAGCTATCTTCTTTTTTGGTGTCTGCTTTCTCTTCCCTTTTAGGCTCTTTAGCTTCGTCTTTGTCCTCATCTGGCTTGGAGACATCCGCTCCTGTCGGCTCATATCCGTCTAGCGCGCTTTCATCCTCGTCCTCCTCGAGCAGCAGCGCTATAGGCGAATTGACTTTCACCCCCTCCGTTCCGGCTTCCACAAGGATTTTCGCGAGCGTTCCTTCTTCGACGGCTTCGACCTCCATCGTCGCCTTGTCGGTTTCAATTTCCGCCAAGAGATCGCCGGATGACACCGTATCGCCTTCTTTCATCAACCATTTAGACAAAGTCCCCTCTTCCATAGTGGGGGATAAGGCGGGCATGAGAATTTCAACAGGCATTTTTCTCTCCGGGAGTCAGAACCTCTGACTTTAAAATCTCTAAAATCAAACGGTGCATTCTTGACCGTTAGTCCACATAACAAACCTTCTTCGCCGCTTTCACGACATCCTCTGTTCCCGGCAGGCTCAAGGCTTCCAGGTTCGCCGCATATGGCAGCGGCACATCCGCTTGATGCACACGTTCCGGCGGGGCGTCGAGATAATCGAACGCCTCTTTCACAACAACAGCCGCAATTTCTGCGCCGACGCCGTGTTGTCCCCAGCCTTCTTCGGCGCAGACCAGACGGTTGGTTTTCTTAACGCTCTCAATCACCGTCGCTGTATCCAGAGGACGAAGCGTTCGCAGGTCAATGACCTCCGCGTCGATACCCTCCTCAGCCAATTTCTCGGCGGCTTCGAGACAGCGTCCGACCATGCGGGAGTGAGCAACGAGCGTGACGTCTGCGCCTTCGCGGCGGATTTTCGCTTTGCCAATCGGGATAAGGAAATCATCCATATCCGGCACGTCGAATGTCTCGCCATACATGAGTTCGTGCTCGAGGAAGACAACGGGGTTCGGGTCGCGAATAGCCGCTTTCAAAAGGCCTTTGGCGTCCGCGGAGTCATAAGGCGCAATGACTTTCAGCCCCGGCACATGCGCGTACCAGCTGGAATAATCCTGAGAATGCTGCGCGCCAACGCGGCTCGCCGCGCCGTTCGGGCCACGGAAAACAATCGGGCAACGCATCTGTCCGCCGGACATATAAAGCGTTTTCGCCGCAGAATTGATAATATGATCAATAGCTTGCATAGCAAAGTTAAACGTCATGAATTCGACAATCGGCTTGAGACCGCCCATCGCCGCGCCGACCCCGATACCGGCAAAACCATATTCCGTAATCGGTGTATCGACCACGCGGCGCGCGGAGAATTCCTGTAAAAGCTCGCGCGTCACTTTATAAGCGCCCTGATATTCCGCGACCTCCTCGCCCATGACGAAGACTTTTTCATCGCGGCGCATTTCTTCGGCCATCGCATCACGAAGCGCGTCACGCACGGTGGTTTCGACCATTTTAATATTGGACGGAACGTCCGGGTCTTTTTGAATAATTTCGGCGAGCTTGGGCTTGCCGGGTCTTTCGTCGGGGGCGGCCTTTGCACCTTCCCGTTCAGTATTTTTCGCAGGAGACTTGTCTTTATTCCCCTCTTTCTTTTCGTCCTTATCTTTATCGTCTTTTTTCTCGCTCTTATCTTTTGACGCGGACGGGTCAGATAAATCGTCCTCGCTGTCACCCTCTTCCAAGAGCTGTAAAATCACTTCGCCGACTTTCACATTATCCGTTCCAGCGGCAATAACAATTTTACCGACCGTACCTTCGTCAATCGACTCGACTTCCATTGTCGCTTTGTCGGTTTCAATCTCGGCCAGAATATCACCGGAGGTAACGCTATCGCCTTCTTTGACGAGCCACTTTGACAGCGTGCCTTCTTCCATAGTCGGAGAAAGCGCCGGCATTTTAATATCGATTGCCATAGGTCGGAGCCTCTAAACGGGTAAAACTTGAAGGAAAATAAGGATCAATCCCAAGAGAGAGACGATCCAGGCCAAAGTGCGTAGATAAGGCACTCCGAACCAATACAAAAATGCATAAACAATGCGGGCAAAAACAAAAAGCGCCGCCCCGGTTAAAGCCAATGCTCCGACAGGGTTTATATGCAATGCGACGAAAGCGAGCGGGAAAAACATTAGCATGCCTTCCACCATATTGTGATTGGCCCGGCGGCACCGCCCGATAAAAACGCCTTTATCTGTCATATTATCACGCGGACCGGCCAGCTCTGACAAAGACTGGCTCCGCCACGCGGCAACCACCTGAACCATAATCATAATAAAATAGACCGCGACGGTCAAAACAATGTAATCCAGAAGAGACATCAGGCGTAGTCCTTTTCAATAAAGGCAGTCAAAGTTTATCTAAGCTTCCAGCAACACATCTGTCCAAAGTTCTGACGGGTCAGGCTCTGGTGAGGATTGGGCAAATTCTGCGGCGTCCGCGACTATAGCCTTGATTTCCTTGTCTAATGCCTTGAGCGAGTCTTCGTCGGCCCATTTTTTATCAAGTAATTGCTTGCGCACTGCATCAATGGGATCCCGTTCTGTCCGCGTTTTTGTCACCTCATCGCGAGAGCGGTATTTCGCCGGATCGGACATGGAATGTCCGCGATAACGATATGTCTTCATTTCGAGGATCATCGGACCTTTACCGGAACGCGCATGTTCCAAAGCCTTGGCGGCCGCGTCCCGCACTTCGAGGATGTTCATCCCATCCACCTGAATGCCTTCAATCTCGAAACTGCTTCCGCGTTTAAACAGCTCGGTCTCCGCCGAGGAGCGCTCGACAGAGGTACCCATCGCATATTGATTATTCTCGATGACAAAGACAACCGGAAGGTCCCAAAGCTTGGCCATGTTGAACGTCTCATAGACTTGGCCTTGGTTTGAGGCGCCGTCGCCAAAGAAAGCGAGGCTAACCGCACCGTTATCCATATATTTATTGGCAAATCCAATACCCGCTCCGATCGGAACCTGAGCGCCGACAATGCCGTGACCGCCGTAAAATTTCTTATCTGTCGAAAACATATGCATAGAGCCGCCCTTACCTCGCGAATAGCCGCCCTCCCGGCCAGTCAGTTCGGCCATGACGCCTTTACTCTCCATCCCGCAAGCGAGCATATGTCCATGATCACGATAGCCGGTGATCATTTGGTCGCCATCTTCCATCGCGGCGCGGCAGCCAACAACAACAGCTTCTTGCCCAATATAGAGATGGCAGAACCCGGCAATCTGTCCCATGCCGTAAAGCTGGCCTGCCTTTTCCTCGAAACGCCGGATCAACAGCATGTCGCGGTAATAAGCCAGAAGCTCATCCGCATTTGTCTTGTGAGTTTGTTTTTTCGCCGTGGTTTTCGAGGTGGATTTTTGAGCCGTTTTTTTCGCGGCAGGCTTTTTCGATGCTGACTTTTTAGAGGCAGTTTTACCTGATTTGGTCGCCATAGAAATCTCGATAGTTTAGATACGAACTAAAAAACGGCTTACACCGTCTAACTTCCTGTATAATCAACAAAATCAGCGCTCTGGGTCAAGCCAAATCGTAATATCCTTCGGATGCGAATAATATAATTTTTCACGGGAAAGAGCGTTTAACACATCCAAATCGAGATGAGCCGCATCCAGCGCATTCACACGCGCTTCCAGCCCTTTGCGTTTTTCTTCGATATTTTCCAAACGAGATTCTAGCTCAATGGCTTCATCTTCATTGTTCATCCAATTCATCAATCCTTGGGACCCGGATAAAGTGTGAAATGCCAAATAAGCATAGAGAATCATGATCGCCATAACGGGCCATCGCACGCCGCGCGTAAAGCCCTGAAGGGCCGCCAAAGAGGCAAAGCCCGGAGTCTCTTCTGATGAAATGGGCGGAACGTAACGCATACCCCGATATTACGGAACAGAGTTAAGACAGACTTAAGACTCTCAAAGAATCAGGAGCTTATACGCAATTTAAAAAGCGCTGTTAAATCTTTAGAATGGAACGTCCGGCATATTCCGCCATTTCGCCCAAGCCCTCATTGATCCGCAAGAGCTGATTATATTTTGCAAGCCGGTCAGACCGCGCCAGCGAGCCGGTTTTGATCTGGCCGCAATTTGTGGCCACAGCCAAATCCGCAATCGTTGTGTCAGAGGTTTCGCCTGAGCGATGACTCATAACAGCCGTGAAACCGGCCCGATGTGCCATATCAACAGCGTCAAGGGTTTCGGAAAGCGTGCCAATTTGGTTGACCTTTACAAGAATTGAATTTGCCGCGCCCATCTCAATTCCAGTGCGAAGGCGCTTCGGATTGGTCACGAATAAATCGTCCCCGACCAATTGAACCTTTTTCCCGATTCGGTCGTTCAGGTTAACCCAGCCCTCCCAATCATCTTCGGCCATGCCGTCTTCGATAGAGATAATAGGATAGTCATGGGTCAGCTTAGCAAGATATTCAACAAAATCTGCGGATGAAAGCGTCGCGCCCTCGCCCTTCAGATTATACTTATTGTTTTCGTAAAATTCGGTCGAGGCCACATCCAGAGCCAGCATGACATCATCGCCCGGCTTAAATCCGGCGTCTTCTACAGCTGACATAATATAGTCCAGCGCAGAGCGGGTGGAGGCCAAATTGGGCGCAAAGCCGCCTTCATCACCGACATTTGTGTTATGACCGTCAGCTTTGAGTTTGGACTTCAAGCTATGGAAAATTTCTGCGCCTGTCCGCAAAGCCTCTGGAAAGTTTTTTGCGCCCACCGGCATGACCATAAATTCTTGAACATCAATAGGATTATCGGCATGTTCGCCGCCATTGATGATGTTCATCATAGGAACCGGCAAGACGCGCGCATTGGCGCCGCCCACATAACGGTATAAAGGCGTCTGCTGGGAATTGGCCGCCGCTTTGGCAACGGCGAGAGACACGCCCAATGTTGCATTTGCGCCGAGACGGGCTTTATTGTCTGTTCCGTCCAGCTCTATCAGAATTTGGTCAATGCCGCGCTGGTTTTCAGCTTCTAGAGCGAACAGCGTATCGGCGATTTCTGTATTGACGTTTTCAACGGCTTTTTGAACGCCTTTGCCGCCATAGCGATTCTTGTCGCCATCGCGAAGCTCGACCGCTTCATGGGCCCCTGTGGAGGCTCCGCTCGGCACCGCCGCACGGCCAAAAGATCCGTCACTTAATGTAACGTCAACTTCGAGCGTAGGATTGCCACGACTATCCAGGATTTCCCTGGCGAAAACTGTTTCGATCTCGACCATGGGTATCTCCCGGCAGCTTATAAATTATCAGTAAGTCTTAGTCTTTTGGGGTCAGAACCTGACGGCCCTTATACATACCGGATTTCAAATCGATATGGTGTTGACGACGAAGCTCGCCGCTATCTTTGTCTTCGACATAATTTACAGCCGTCAAAGCGTCATGAGCGCGGCGCATGCCACGACGTGAATTTGAAATTTTACTCTTAGGGACAGCCATCAGGGCCTCCATTAAACCAATAACAAAGCGGCCTCACCTATGTGAGCCGCTGATTTGAACGCGCAATTAGCCGATTAGCCTTGCGACTTCAAGCGCAATATGTAGGCATTATAGGCTGTAATACACAATCGGCACGGCAGCGACTATGAAAATCTACTATACTGACGACCATTTTGCCCATCACCCCAAAGCGGAACTCCACCGTGGAAAGATGGTGACGCCCCATGAAGGGCCGCATCGTATGGACCTTCTCATAGCTGGTATGAAACGCGCCGGGTTTACCGATTTCGCCACGCCTCCGGCCTTTGATACCGCCTGTTTGAACGGCATACACACCCAAGACTATATTCATTTTGTCCAGACGGCCTGGGCCAGATGGAAAGACGCCGGTTATGCCGGAGATGTCCTGCCGATGAGCTTTCCATATAATCCGCGGAGATCCAAACCGCCCATAGAAATCGACGGCGCGGCAGGTTATTTCTGTAGCTCCGCGGACACAATGATTACAGAAACGACTTGGACCGCTCTTGCCTCTACCGCCGCCTGCGCCGTGGGCACCGTCGATTCGATTACTCACGGCGAGTCGGCTTTCGCTCTTATCCGTCCGCCTGGCCATCACGCGGGCGCGAAATACATGTCCGGCTATTGTATATTTAACAATGCAGCCATCGCGGCTCAGGCCCTTTTAAACAGAGGCATGGAAAGGGTCGCCGTCTTGGATGTGGACTTTCATCACGGCAATGGCACGCAGGACATTTTTTATGACCGGGATGATGTGCTCTTTGCCTCACTTCACGGAGAGCCCGACCACCACTTCCCTTATTTTTGGGGTTATAGGGATGAAAAAGGCGCGGGCGATGGCGATGGCTATACCTTCAATTACCCGCTCCCCGCCGGAACGCATTATGCCGCATGGCGAGACGCCCTATTGGACGCGATTGCCAAGATACGGGCCTTCAAACCCGACGCCCTCGTGGTGTCTCTCGGGGTAGACACTTTTGAGCAGGACCCGATCAGCAGCTTTAAGTTAAAGGTCCAAGACTATCCGGCTTACGGAGCTGAAATCGCCAAGATTGGTTTGCCCACCAGTTTCATTATGGAGGGCGGTTACGGCGTGCCGGAAATCGGGGATAACACAGCCGGGGTGTTACGCGGCTATATGGGCGGATGAATTACCACTTTGCGTCGCGGCTAACTTTGCCGCGCAAAGCCTTTTTCTCGCCGCGTATCTTTTTCGCCTTTATCCGCCGCCGGACAGAACCGCGAGTCGGACGGGTGGGCTTTCTTTTTTTCTCTTTTTTAAAGGCCGCTTTCAACAGGTCTTTAAACCGTGTTAGCGCCTCCTCCTGATTGCGGGCTTGAGACCGGTGATTTTGTGCCTTGATAATCACGACTCCATTTTCAGAAATATGATTATCCGAAAAGGCGAAAAGGCGAGATTTCTCCTCACGTGAGAGCGTCTCTGAGGCAGGAATATAAAAGCGCAGCTGGATGGCGGAAGAGGTTTTATTCACGTGCTGACCGCCCGGCCCGGAAGCGCGGATCGCGGTCAGCTCTATCTCGCTCATAGGGATAGAAAGACGCGGCGTGATATAAAGCGCGTCCGCCACCCCTTAAATAGCAGCCTTTATAGAGGCGAGCGCGTCCTCTGCGCCCTCAGGCTTGGATCCGCCCGCTTGCGCCATACCCGGCTTGCCGCCGCCGCGGCCGTCCACAAGAGGCGCTCCGACATTGACCAAATCAGAGGCGGAGTATTTCCCGACTAGATCGTCGCTGACGGCCACGCCGACCGCGACTTTTCCTGAGTCCTTTGCGACAAAGGCGACAATGCCCGATCCCAGCGCGGCGAGTTGTTCATTCATCATAGAGCGAAGGTCTTTCCCGGAGACACCGTCCAGAACCTTGGCCATAACTTTCACCCCGTTTATCTCTTCTGTGCTTGCCGCACTGCCTCCGCCGCCGAGGGCTATTTGTTTCTTCGCCTCGGCCAGATCAGATTCAAGACGTTTGCGATCCGCAAGCAGCGTCTCAATTCTCTCCGGCACGTCTTCTGGACGCGTTTTCAGCGTATCCGCCGCTTTACGGGTCAATCCGGCTTGCTCTTCCAAATATTGACGCGCAACTTCGCCTGTGACGGCTTCAACGCGGCGAATGCCGGCGGCAACCGCGCCTTCATTGACGATTTTAAACAGAGCAATGTCGCCTGTTCGCGCCACATGCGTGCCGCCGCAAAGTTCGACAGAATACGCCTTCTCGCCGCCATCCGGGTCCTCGCCAAGGCTCAAAACCCGCACTTCGTCGCCATACTTCTCTCCGAATAAGGCCAAAGCCCCCGCTTGAATGGCTTCGTCCGGGCTCATCAACTGGGTTTTTGCAGGAGAGTTTTGCTGAATGATTTCATTCACCTGATCCTCGACTTTTGCGAGTTCTTCGCGCGTAATGGCCTGACCATGCGAAATGTCGAAGCGGATACGCTCGCCGTCCACCATTTGGCCTTTTTGCGCAACATGATCGCCGAGTACGCGGCGTAAAGCTTCGTGCAAGAGATGGGTAGCCGAGTGATTATGTTTGGTCGTTTCGCGGTTTCGGGAATCCACTGAGATTTCAGCGCTCTGCCCGACATCAACCGTTCCTTCAAGATCGCCAATATGGACATGAAGACCGCCGGCTTTCTTCTGCACATCTTTAATTTTTATCTTTGCCCCGTTTTTAAATGACGCGACTCCCTTATCTCCGGCTTGTCCGCCGCTTTCCGCGTAAAAAGGTGTCTCGGAAGTAAGGAACATAACTGGCCCGGGCTGTGCGGTTTTTACTCTGACGCCGTCTTGAACAAGCACTTTTACATCTTGGTTTGAGGTTAAAGAGTCATAGCCTGTAAAGACGCTATCGCCTGCTTCGTCTTTCGCTTTATTCCAGACATCATCTGTCGCTTGGTCGCCGGAGGCAAATCCGCCTTCCCGGGATTGCGTTTTCTGCCGTTCCATGGCGGCGTCAAAACCCTCCAGATCAACCCCCAAGCCTTTGGCGCGAAGCGCGTCTTGCGTCAGATCAATCGGAAAACCGTAAGTATCATAGAGCTTAAACGCCGTCTCGCCGTCCAGCTTATCCCCTTTTTTCAAATCTGCGACCGCGCCTTCCAATAGGCTTGTGCCGCGGCCAAGAGTACGGCGGAACCGTTCTTCTTCTTGCTCGAATGTCGCAGTAATAGAGGCTTTCGCGCGGTTAAGCTCGTCATAGGCCCCGCCCATTTCCGCGACTAAAGTCGGGACAAGGCGGTGCATGAGCGGGTCTTTTGCACCCAGCAAATGGGCGTGACGCATGGCGCGGCGCATGATGCGGCGAAGCACATAACCCCTGCCCTCATTTGACGGGGAAACTCCATCCGCCATCAGAAAGGAACAAGAACGTAAGTGATCGGCGATCACACGATGCGAAAACTTTGCATTGCCTTCGGCTTTTACGCCCGTCAAATCAACAGAGGCCCCAATGAGCGTTTTGAACAGGTCAATATCATAATTGTCGTGAACGCCCTGAAGGATGGTCGTAATCCGTTCCAGTCCCATACCTGTATCAATAGAGGGTTTGGGCAAAGCTTGCTCGCGTCCATCCGCAAAACGCTCATATTGCATAAAGACAAGGTTCCAGATTTCGATGAAACGATCGCCGTCTTCTTCGGGCGTACCCGGAGGCCCCCCGGGAATATGTTCGCCGTGGTCATAAAAGATTTCCGAACAAGGACCGCACGGTCCGGTATCGCCCATAGCCCAGAAATTATCGGAAGTCGCAATACGGATAATCCGGTCATCGGGCAGGCCCGCGATCTTTTTCCAGAGATCAAAAGCTTCATCGTCTGTGTGAAAAACAGTAACCAGAAGTTTCTCTTTAGGCAGGCCGAATTCTTTCGTCACCATATTCCACGCATGAATGATGGCTTGCTCTTTAAAATAGTCCCCGAAAGAGAAATTTCCGAGCATTTCAAAGAATGTATGATGACGCGCCGTATAGCCTACATTATCCAGATCATTATGCTTGCCCCCGGCTCGCACGCATTTCTGCGAAGTCGTAGCCCGCTTGGAATCCGGCTTTAGGGCGCCTGTAAAATAGTCCTTAAACGGCACCATGCCCGCATTTACAAAGAGGAGAGTCGGATCGTTATCCGGTACAAGCGGGGCAGACGGCCAGATCGCATGGTCATGCGTCCCGTAATAATTCAGAAACTGCGATCGAATGTCATTCAAACTGGTCATGAAACCACCGGGGGTAAAATCTTATTAAGTGAACTACCCGCCCCTATAGAAAGAGCGCTTGGCAGTGCCAAGCGCTCTTTTATGCAAATCTGCCGTCAGACCAAAGAGACATCCTCAGTCAAAACCACAATAAGGGCCAAAGTGGTTTATAAGGCAGGCTTCGCACCGAAAGCTCTGTATAAGGGGAAGAGCTATCGGCTATTCTTTATCTAAAGCCGCCAAATGGACTAAGCTGACGCGCTGGCCTCTCCGTCATCTTCAATCCGTTCTTCTTTCGGCATGAGAAGCTCTTCGTCAATAAGGCCCTCATTAGTGCGGATGCGGCGTTCAATATCAGCAGCAATGTCCGGATTATCTTTTAGGAAGGTCCGTACATTTTCGCGGCCCTGTCCAATCCGCTCATCTCCATAAGAGTACCAAGAGCCGGATTTTTCAATCACTTCGGCTTTCACGCCGAGGTCAATCAGCTCGCCGGTTTTGGAAATACCTTCGCCATACATGATATCAAATTCAACTTGACGGAAAGGCGGCGCGACTTTGTTTTTGACGATTTTAACGCGGGTCTGGTTGCCAATGACTTCGTCGCGATATTTGATCGCGCCGATACGGCGGATATCCAGACGCACGGAAGAATAGAATTTCAGCGCATTTCCGCCTGTTGTTGTTTCAGGGGAGCCATACATAACACCAATTTTCATCCGGATCTGGTTGATAAAAATTACCATACAACCGGATTTTGAAATAGAGCCTGTCAGTTTACGAAGCGCCTGACTCATCAAACGCGCCTGAAGACCGGGAAGTGAGTCGCCCATATCGCCTTCAAGTTCAGCACGCGGGGTCAATGCCGCCACTGAGTCGATAACAAGAATATCAATCGCGCCGGAGCGAACCAGCGTATCGGCAATTTCAAGCCCCTGCTCACCCGTATCAGGCTGAGCAATCAAAAGTTCATTTACGTCCACACCGAGCTTTCCGGCATAGACCGGATCCAGCGCATGTTCCGCGTCAATAAAGGCCGCAACGCCACCTTCTTTTTGCATTTCCGCCACAGCGTGGAGCGACAGAGTCGTTTTACCGGAGCTTTCAGGTCCGTAAATCTCAATAACCCGCCCTTTGGGCAAGCCGCCTATGCCCAGAGCAATATCAAGGCCGAGAGAGCCGGTAGAGACCGCGGCGACATCCATTGTCGTTTTTTGGCCCAGTTTCATGACGGAGCCTTTACCAAAGGCGCGGTCGATCTGAGACAAAGCCGCGTCGAGTGCGGCAGATTTATTTTTGTCGTCCGCTTTACCGACGACTTTAAGAGGGGTTGAATTTCTGGCCATGTTATAAACTCCAGTGCGATCCGTCGGAGCCCTTCGACGGGTCTGATAAAGTTACGGCTGCTTCGGACTGCCGTGATGGGTATACTCGTTATGTTTCACATTTGTTCTCATGACGCAAGAACAAAAACAGAACATATTTACTTTTATGCGAAGCCTTTGATTTTCATCAGCTTTATTGAGCCTCGCCAATCTCTGATTTCACTTTCTCGGCCAATTGTACCAAAGTAAACGGCTTCGGCAGGAAGGTCACATCAGGTTCTTCGGATAATAAATCAGAGAAGTGCTCTTCGGCATATCCGGAGATAAACACGATTCTTGCCTCGCCTAAAAGGGCTCTGCCCTCTTTCAATAAAGTCGGCCCGTCCATTCCCGGCATGACGACGTCGGAAATCATCATGTCAAATGTATGATCTCCGTCCTCCAAAATCTCAAGCGCTTCTTCGCCGTCTTCAGCCTCAATAACCGTATAGCCTCGTTTACGTAGCGTTTTGGCGGCGATAACTCGTACGCTGGCTTCGTCTTCAACGAATAAAATCGTCCCCTGCCCGGCCAGATCAGCGGGTTTTCTTGGCTCGGGCGGCGCGGCAGGTTTGGACAGCTCCACATCTACCGGGAGCTTGGACGGGTCAGCGACAGGGAGGGTAATCCGGAATGTCGTGCCTTTGCCAAGCTCGCTTTGAACGTCCAGATGCCCGCCAGTTTGCTGGACGATACCGTAAACTGTGGCAAGGCCGAGGCCTGTCCCTTTTCCCTGCTCTTTCGTGGTAAAGAAAGGCTCGAAAATCTTGGCTTTCACCTCATCGCTCATGCCGGTGCCGGTATCGGAAACTTCAATCGTAACAAAATGATCGCCCGGAAGCCCTCGCAGGGATCCGGCCAAAACCGGATCTTTAATCTCGCTGCGTATCAACTCGGCGCTTTTAACCGTAATGGTCCCCCCGCCCTGCTCGGCCATAGCGTCGCGCGCATTCACGCAAAGATTCATCAACACTGTATCAATTTGGCTCTTATCCGCGATAACGGGCGGAAGATTGCGTCCATGCACCATGACCAGCTTGGCTTTCTCGCCCAAGGTCTGGCGTAATGTCACCACCATATCCGAGAGCGTATCCGTGACTGAGAGCATTTCCATTCGCCGGGTTTGTTTACGCGAAAATGCCAGCAGCTTCTTCACCAAGGCTCCGGCGCGAAGGCCGGTGGAATTGATATTCTGAAGCTCAGGGTAGGATGGGTCGCCGACAGGATGACGTTGCAGGAGCTCATCCGTATTCAACCTTATTGCGGTCAAAAGATTATTAAAATCATGCGCCACACCGGCGGCGAGCTGGCCAATCGCCTGCATCTTCTGGCTTTGAACCAACTGATCCTCAAGCGATTTACGGGCGCTAACATCGACCAGAAAAACCCAGATAGTGTGGCTTTTTGTGTGATCAGAGGAAGGATCGGATAAAAGGTCGGTCTGCGGCGCCATTTGCCGCTTATCCGGCACGATATAGACGCTGACAGGCAGAGACTGCGCTCCAAGCAAGATAGCGTCAAAAGGCTTATCCGCATCGGTTTGCTCCGGACTAAGTTCAAGAAAGCGGTGCTCGGTACTATTTGGCGCAAATAATTGGCCAAAGGTTTTGTCAGACCGGTCCAGCCCTTCGCTCATACGGTCAAAGGCCGGATTGACCTTCACCAACTTAGCCTCTGCCAAAGCCCTGGAAAGATCAGGAAGACTAAGTTCCAACATACCGACAGGCGCAGAGGCAAACCCTGCCAGAGACGGCTCATGCCCGCTCTCATGGGAGGCCATGGCGCCCGAAGATGCCGAAGTCTGGCTGAGGGCGGCAGAGCCTCCCCCCCCTTGTCCGGGATTTGGGTGTGCCAATGTGGAATGGCCGTAAAGCGCCACATTGCAAATCAGCTTTCCGCCGTCCAGCGCCTCCCAGTTTCCGACCATAATTGTCGGCGTAACAATATTTTTTCGCGTTATTAGCCGCGTATCCGCTCGCACCGTGCGTCCCGCCACAATCGTGCTTTGCAAAAGGCTCTCCGGCTTTTCGATAAAATCGCGAATATGGGACGGCGGCGGATCGTCTTCGACGCCCAGCCATAGCGATAAAACCTTATTCATCGCGATAATACTTCCATCCGCGCGGATGGAGAATAATCCAACAGGCGCGTGAGACAAAAGGCTGTCCCCGACACGTTCAATTTCGGTCATATCGGATATCTGCCAGAGAAAGCTTTCTCCTCCGGACGGCCCTAGTGATCCGTTTAACCGTCGGACGCTGAATTTATAGCGCCGCAATCCAAGCTCCGGGCTCAGATAATCAATCATTTCTTCGGCCCCTAAACTGTCAGGGCTGATATGGTGCAGGCGAAAAATAGCCGACGCCATTTCATCGCCTGTAGAAGAAAAAATCCGGTCAATGCCGGGCGGGCCGGCTCGGTTCGTGGCCGTTTCGGAATACGTCTCTGCCTCGGTCGAGGGCCCGCCCAAGGCGCGGGCAAAATCAAAATAGGCCTGATTTGCGTGAATCGGCTTTCCGTTCTGGGTTATGAGCGCCGGTTCAGAACTATCGAAAAAAGCCTGAGAGTATATGTTTCCGCGAACAGATTGACGCCGGTCCCCCGCAGAGCCTGGCCCAGAGGCGCGCTGCGCCGCCAGAAGTCCAATCACAGCCACCGCAGCGGTTACAGCCAAGCCGGTCATGAAGCTGATGCCCAGCCAGCCAAGAGCCGCCGCGTTCACTCCGGCCAGAACCGCGCAGACCAAGACAATGAGCGACAAAATGGCAATGGAAATCCAGAACCAGTTTAGACCGGCCTTGCGCTTAGGCGGAACCATCTGTCCTTCGGCTCCTGTCCTCATAAGGCGGAGGTCCGAAGATATATCGGACAGTAAGATTTTACGTCAGGATATTTCATCACGAATCACTCTGTTAGTCTTATGACTTAACAAGATTTAGAGGCAAGGCTCACCTTAAATCCTGTGAATAGTCGCTACGCATCGAATATATTTAGATTATCAAGCCTGTCTTATAGGAAAGAGTGTGATATTCCCTGCTCAATGAACTGCCCCGCTCCTATATTTCGCAAACTTCCCCGCGCCCTTCCCTTTGCTCTGGGGCTCTCCCTCTCCGCCCTTTCATTAAATGCCTGCCTGCCAAGCTCTGAGGCTCCATCGCGCGAAACAATTCTGCGCCAAGAAAGCGCGGCGCTGAATGACTGGTTTGAAGCTCGCTACGAAGATGAATTGGCCCGCTCGCCCCAAACCCAGACCTATCTTGGAATATCATCAAGCCAGGACAAATTAGACGACATATCAACCATGGCGCTAGACGAGGAAGCAGCGCTACGCAAATCATGGCTAGCGGATATGCGGCGAAATTTTGATATTGACCGGCTTGACCCGCAAACGCGACTTTCTTACCGGCTTTATGAATATAGCGCTGAAGACAATCTCGCCCAACATGAATTTGCCGGTCACAACTATGTTTTTCAACATATGAACGGACCGCAAACGGATCTGCCTACTTTTTTGATAAATTTCCACTCCATTGAGAGCGAAGCGGATGCCAAAGCCTATATTGCGAGATTGACCGCATTTGACAGATATTTGGGTCAGGCCGCTGACCGCGCCGAGGCCCAATTCGAGGCAGGCGTTCGTCTGCCGAAATTTGTTTATGAGAACATCCGAACCGCGTCTGAAAACATCATAACAGGCTATCCCTTTGACGACGGCGATAACAGCCCGCTTTACGCCGACTTTCAGGAAAAAGTCGCGGCTTTGGATTTGAGCGACGAGGCCAAGAACAGGCTTTATGAGCAAGCCGAGATGGCAATGGGCAAGTCAGTGAAACCCGCTTATGACCGATTGATTGCGATGTTTAACGCGCAAGAAAAACTCGCAAGCAGCAATGACGGCGCATGGAAACTCCCCAATGGAAACGCTTATTACGCCGCGCGCCTCAAACACTACACAACGACAGACCTGACGGCGGACGAGATACATGACATCGGACTTACAGAGGTGAGCCGTATTCAGACCGAAATGAAAGCCATCATGGATCGGCTTGGTTATGAGGGAACGCTGAAAGAGTTTTTCGCCTATCTTCGCACCGACGAGTTGTTTGTTTATCCAAACACCGAAGAAGGCCGAGCGAACTATATCACCGACGCCGCAGAAATCATCAATGAGATGAAAAGCCAATTGGATCAGCTTTTTATAACCCAGCCAAAAGCGGATCTGGTTGTCAAACGGGTTGAACCTTTTCGCGAAGATACAGCCTTTGGCGCTTTTTACGACAGTCCGGCTTTGGACGGCTCCCGCCCCGGCACCTATTATGTAAATTTGAAAGATATGGCTGATCAGCCGACCTATCTCCAACAGGCTTTGGCTTACCATGAAGGCATTCCCGGCCATCATATGCAAATCGCTCTCGCTCAGGAACTAAGCGGTCTTCCCCGCTTTCGAACTTTAGACGGACATACGGCCTATATAGAAGGCTGGGGACTTTATGCCGAAGGCGTGCCGGATGAGCTTGGTCTTTATACCGATCCCTATTCAAAATTTGGTCAGCTTTCTATGGAGATTTTCCGGGCAGCGCGTCTGGTTGTTGATACCGGCATTCATGCCAAAAAATGGACCCGCGAGGAGGCGGTTCAATATTATCTCGAGAATATTCCAAACCCTGAAGGTGATATTCGCGCCGAGATAGACCGCTATATTGTCTGGCCTGGACAGGCTACGGCATACATGATCGGGAAGTTGAAAATTCAGGCTCTGAGGCAGCGCGCAGAAGAGGCTCTAGATGAAGCCTTTAACCTCGCCGAGTTTCATGATGTTATATTGGCAAACGGATCTGTGCCCTTGGATATTTTAGAAAAAAATGTCGACAACTGGATTTCAGATAAAAACGAGACGTAACGAGAAAAATAAAAAGAGGACAAAGCATGACTTTCAAACACACTTTTATAATGGGCGCGAGTCTCTTGGCACTTTCTGCCTGTCAGGGCGAAACCACGCCTCAAGACGCGTCAAACACGGCCCCTGCGGCTGAAACAGTTGAAACAGTTAAGTCAGAAAGCCAGATCAATGAGCAGTTGGACAACTGGTTTGCAGAAGATTTTGAAATCTATCTGAGCAAGCGCCCTGAAATGCTCGCCCAGCTTGGCCGTAAGGACAAGATGGATCAATGGAATGATGAGTCCAAAACCTTTTATTTGAATGAACTCGATCGCCGCCGCCGGGCGATGGAAGAAATGAAAGCAAATTTCCCCCGCGCTGATCTCGACACATCCCATCAGCTTTCTTACGACCTTTATATTGATACAGTAGAGCGCGCTTTGGCCGGACAGGAATGGTTCGATTACCAATACCGATTCAACCAGATGTTCGGGGCTCACGCCAATATACCGACTTTCCTGCTAAACCAGCATAAAATCGACACCGTCGAAGACGCGCAAGCTTATATTGCCCGGTTGAGAGGAATTGAAACAAAGCTCGGCCAAGTCGTTGAAAACTCTAAAAAAAGCGCCGAGAAAGGTATTATGCCGCCTAAATTTGTTTATACCCATCTCTTGCGGGATATAGATAATATTGTCTCCGGCGCGCCTTTTGAAGACACAGAAGAGCTCAATCTGATGCTCGCCGATTTCAAGAAAAAAACCGATGAACTCGATTTAGACGCTGAAAACCGTGAAGCTCTTTATTCTGACGCTATCACTGCTCTGCAAGATTATGTGCAGCCCGCCTATGCGGCTCTGAAAACAGAACTTCTTCGTCAGCAGGAAATGGCTACAGAAGATGACGGCGCTTGGAAGCTCCCTGATGGAGGGGCTTATTACGCCTATCGCCTGAGCCAGATGACGACAACGGATATGACGCCAACTGAAATTCATGATTTGGGCCTATCTGAAACCGACCGTATTCACGAAGAAATGCGCGCTATCATGGATAAAGTGGAGTTTGATGGCACGTTGAATGAATTTTTCGAATTCATGCGTACGGATGAGCAATTTTACTACGCAGGAGAAGAGGGTAAAGAGCGCTACATCAATGAAGCGACTGATTTGATTAATATTATGAAAGGCGAGCTCGACTCTGTCTTTCTAAAAAAGCCGGTTGCAGAACTCGAAGTGCGCGCCGTAGAACCTTTCCGCGAACAAAGCGCGGGCAAAGCCTTCTATTCTCGTCCAGCTGCGGACGGGTCTCGTCCGGGGTATTACTACGCTAACCTCTACGAGATGAAGGATATGCCCACCTATCAAATGGAAGCGCTCGCTTACCATGAGGGCATTCCGGGTCATCACATGCAGATTGCCATCGCCCAAGAGCTCGACGGCATTCCCGACTTCCGGAGGTTTGGGGGATATACGCCTTACACCGAAGGATGGGGCCTCTATTCAGAATACCTGCCCAAAGAAATGGGGTTTTATGAAGACCCTTATTCCGATTTTGGCCGCCTTGCGATGGAACTTTGGCGCGCGGGACGACTGGTCGTTGATACCGGACTACATGATAAGCAGTGGACACGGCAGGAGGCGATTGACTGGCTCGTTGAGAACACGCCTAACCCAAAAGGGGACGCTATTAATGCCATTGAACGCTATATCGTCATGCCGGGTCAAGCGACCGCCTATAAAATCGGGATGCTGAAAATTCAGGATCTTCGTGGCCGCGCCGAAGAAGCGCTGGGCGAGGACTTTGACATCCGGAAATACCATGATGTCGTGCTCAGAAATGGGTCTGTTCCTCTCAATATTCTCGAACAGCTCGTCGATGACTATATTGAGGAAACTCTAGCGCAATAAAGCACATTACAAAATACAGTTGCAAAACGGAGATTTTAAAAGGCGGTTTTCCACGAAACCGCCTTTTTCTTTGGAATTTCTACCCTCTTGGGGTTCCCTATGGCTTCCAATATCTATAACGCCGCGGGCTGTTGGATATCCGGACGACCCAAAAGTGAGACCTCATGCCAAAACTCCATAAACGTAATTATCCCGCCCCTCTCTCCCTTGCCTTGCTCATGTTGGCGGCCCCTTCCGCTTACGCCCAGACGCCGGGTGATGAGATCATTGTAACAGCCACGAAGATTGAAAAATCCGTCCAAGATCTCGGATTGAGTGTGACCGTTTTAGACGGAGAAAACCTGTCCGAGCTGAACGGCGCAGAAGAGCTGTCGCAAAAAGTTCCCGGCCTTCAAGCGGCCGTTGCAAATGGCAGTCAGGTCGCATTTCAAATACGCGGTATCGGCGCCGTGGATCATCAGGCGCTAACCCCCACCGCTGCCGCCGTATATGTTGACGGGGTTTATCAAGCCACAAATGTCCAGACGAGCCCGCTTTTATTCGACATAGAGCGCGCTGAAATTCTGAAAGGACCGCAAGGCTCTCTTTATGGCCGCAATGCTTCCAGCGGCGCGATCAATTTCAATTCCGTTTTACCGGGTCAGGAAAAGACGGGATATCTTTCTTCGGAGTTTGGAAATTTCCAGCGGGTTAACCTGAATGCCGGCGCGACTCTGCCGGTCAGCGACATCTTCTCACTTCGTCTCTCCGGACGGTATTTGTCCCAAGATGCAGCGTTGGACAATGTCGTTACCACCCCCTCGGTCACTGCTCCCGAAGCGGGCGGCGGAGAAAAGAACGAGTTTGGCTTACGCGCCATAGGCCGCCTCACACCTACGGATCAGACCGAAGTTTTGCTGAATGTGCATTACGCAGAGGATAACGGCATTAATGCCGCGCCGCTCAATGACAGTCTGGATCTTGGCAAGCATGAACTTTCGGTGGGGCCAGACGGCATTCAGGAGACCGACAACGCCTTTTACGGGGCGTCGGCACAGGTCAGTCAGAGTTTTGGAACTCTCGATTTTGTCTCGCACACAGCCTATACGGGATATTCCCAAAATTACGGATTTGACTTTGACGGAACGCCCGCGCCGTTTGGCTCCCCAACCTTAAATTCCAATCTGCGCTATGACCGAAACTTCACGCAAGTCAGCCAGGAATTTCGCCTTAGTCATGTCGGCGAAAAAACGGAATGGATGGTCGGGACATATCTGGAGTCCGAAGATTTCGATCAGGAATATCTGATTTATTGCGGCCCGCTCAGTACGGAAGCGCCTATCGGCACCTGTTCCTATGTCGGCGCGCCGGGGCGGGTTGGCCCCTCTCCTGCCTCAGACGGAACAGCCTTTTCGCTCCAGTCTTTAATAGCTCAATCCCGGAAAACGGCCGCCCTCTTTACCTATAATAGTTTCAATATAACAGATCGATTGGAAGCTGTAATCGGGGGGCGCCTGTCTTATGAAAATATTCAGGGCCGCGGGGAAGGCCGTCATTATTTTGACGATGGTACACTCGGTTTTAACAACCGTGACGGCCTCGGTTTGGCCCTCGGAGAGAACGAAATTGACGATACGCGTCTGTCCGGAAATCTCGGTATAAATTACCATGTTTCGGATGAAACACTGCTCTACGCCTCCTTTGCCAATGGATATAAGAGCGGCGGATTTAATGGCGAAGTTATCAATAACGCGACCCATTTTGCCGATGAAGGTCTATTCGGCGCAGAAACGGTAAATGCTTTTGAGGTCGGGACAAAGTTCACGCGGCAGACCCTCACCTTTAATCTTGCGGGATTTTACCAATTTTACGACAGCCCGCAGGCGCGTATCTTTGTGCCGTTTGATTTAGATACGGGCGGAAGTTTTACATCTAACTCCCTTTCCAATCTCGACAAAGCCACCTCATACGGTGTGGAAGCCGAAGGAAGCTGGACGCCGGTTGACGGATTAGACCTAAATGGCGGCGTCACCTGGTTGCAAACGGAAATCCAGCAAGACGAAGACCCGAATGTCCCTCAAAACGCCGATATTTTCGATGGGAACCCGCTGCCTTTTGCCTCCGAATTTTCCGCGACCTTATCTGCCAGCTATGAATGGCCCATCAGCAGTAATATGTCGGGCAGGATTAGTGGGAGCGGGAAATATCAGAGCGAGTTTTTTCTTGATGCCGAAGGCTTAGAGGCTCGCAAACAAGAGGGCTATGAGACGATTGACGCCTCGGCCGACTTATTGCTGAAAAATGGAATTGAGGTGGGCGTCTGGGGCCGTAATCTGTCCAACTCTGATTATGCGGTCTCCGGATATGGCTTTATTGGCTATAACACCTTCC
The DNA here is from genome assembly GCA_913058335.1 of uncultured Hyphomonadaceae bacterium. GTDB lineage: Bacteria > Pseudomonadota > Alphaproteobacteria > Caulobacterales > Maricaulaceae > Litorimonas. Next base: position 12,750 of record CAJXPX010000014.1, on the reverse strand, counting down.
GCGGCCAACCCCGTACCTACGGGGTCGCCCTGAAATATAAGTATTAGAACGAAGGCGGCTATCGCGCCGCCTTCATGCCCCCCTCAGTTGGTCTCTATATATTTTTTAAAATTATCTAAGATGGCTTGCCAGCCATCTCTTTAAGATCGTTTTCTGCGCTCGGGCAGCACCAATCATCAGAGGCAAAATTCCATTTTTTTATGTGTGCCGGCTCCGTCCAAAAGCGCCATACTTTTTCACGATCAGCCTTGATGAGAGAATCAATTTTTATGTGCTTTGCTACCGAAACCATTTCTTTTTCCAATAAAAGTGACAGAGCGTCTTGAACAAATCTCTATCCCTCGACGATCATATCAAAACCGCCAAAAATCATCCGCTTACCATCAAAAGGCATTTTGTGTGCCTCTTCTGATCCCTCCATGTCTTGCATTGCTTTGGGCATCCCTTCATTTCGAACCTTTTTGGACGGCCAGATGATGTGAGAATAGACGACAACCTCGCCCTCTTCCTTTTTCACGGCCAGCGGCAAAGACGTTAATTTTCCATCGGGAACGTCATCTTGCCAAAAGTCGGCAGCCGCAAGCGCGCCATGCTTCTTGAAAAGCCCGATAATGTTGTTTGAATGCTGTATAAATTCCTCTTTGTTCTTTTCAGGAACCGCACAAATCATAACATCTACATAAGTCATTTTACTCTCCTAGAAATGCGGCTTCCAGCACCGCGATGTCGATTTTTTTCATCTTGAACATGGCCTCGCGGGCACGTGTTGCTGCCGCTTGGTTTTCATGGTTGATAAGGTCGACCATGCGTTTCGGCGTAATCTGCCAAGACACATCATAGCGATCCTTAAGCCAGCCGCACATACTCTCCTCGCCGCCTTCAGTCAGCGCGTTCCAGAGCCTGTCCGTTTCTGCCTGATTTTCTGTCAGGACACTTATTGACGCGGCTCCGGTATGTTTGAACATCGGTCCGCCATTCAACGTCATCATTGGCGCCCCTGCGAGCGTAAATTCCACGACAAGCGGTTCGTCCTCATAAGCCGAGAATTTATCATCAATATGACTATCCGGCAGCAAAGAGACATAAAACTCGGCTGCTTCCCGTCCCTTTCCCTCAAACCAGAGGCAGGTTCTGACTTTTTTCTGTAATCCGCTCATGACGTATGGTCTCCCTGAAATGAGCCCCCGTTTTTCTTCTCTTTTATGCCTCTCTTATTACTGAGGGTTTCAGCCTATTACTTTGACATTACGTTGATGTCAACATACATTGGTTTTATGAGAGACAACCTTCCCCTTTCCGTGACCCACGAAGTGCGAGACCGCTGTTTGTGTTTACATGCGCAGCGCGCCGCACGGTCGCTGGCCAGACGATTTGACGAGGCGCTCCGCCCCCTCAATTTGAAACAAGGGCAATTCTCTCTTCTTATCTCGCTTAACCGGCCTGAGCCGCCCCGGATAAGCGACGTCGCTTATCTTTTGGCGATGGACAGAACGACTCTTACGGCCAATTTAAAACCTTTGGAAAAGCGCGGCCTGTTAAGCGTCACCAAAGATCCGGCCGACAAGCGCAAGCGCCGCCTCACCCTCACCGAAGCGGGCTTAGACCTTCTGGCCCTCGCCGTCCCGATATGGCGTGAAACGCATGACCAAGTGGATGAGGTGATGTCGGGAAGCTCTCTGAACGATTTGAAAGAGGACTTGGTCGCGCTGGCGTTTAAAATTTAGCTGGCGTCCCTCTCTTTTTGTACGTCACCGCAAAATGAGAGGGAAATTCATTAGTCTTTCTACTCCGCCGCGACCATTGGCGGAAGCTCAACAGGATCCTCCGCCGCTTTGAGAGAGTCTGTAAATTTCTCATACTCTTGGCCATTTATAAGATAGACAAAAAACCGTCTTATATCGGCTCCAATCCCGTATAGCGCCGGGACAAAAAACAGCGTTACAAACAAGGCAAAGATAACCCCGAAGGCCAGACTAATACCGATCGGGATGAGCCATTGCGCTTGCAAGGATCTTTCCATCATTAACGGCAGCAGTCCGACAAAAGTCGTCAATGATGTCAGAAGGATAGGACGAAAGCGCCGGGTTCCGGCTTCGACCAAAGCCTGCGCGCCGTCCATACCTTTTTCGCGAAGACGGTGAACGTAATCCAGCAAGACCAGATTGTCGTTCACCGCCACGCCTGCGGCCGCGAACATCCCCAGGAGGGACAGCAGGGACATCGTCGCGCCCAAAGTCAGATGACCGATTATCATTCCGCAATAACAAAACGGAATCGCCGCAAACAGGATAAGAATGGGTTCCGCGTAAGATTTGAACGACACCGCCACAAGGAAATAGGCCACGCCAATCGCAATGAGCATAAAGATCATGAGCTCTTGCTGGAACTCCGCTTCCCCTTGCGCCCGGCCAATATTCCCACGGGTTACATTGGGGTGCAGCGTATCAAAGTCGTCAAAAAAGCCTTCATTTAGCTCCTTACGGATTTCATCAATTCGTTCGGACACGACTTCTGCCGAGACAATAATCGCCCTTTGTCGCTCCCGCCGCAAAATCTGGTTCGTACCTTTTTCAAAGCGTAGATCCGCGACAGCATCGAGCGGTAATTCTCTCCCGTCAGCCGTCCGGATACGAATAGATCTCAAGAAGTCCAGCGACTTCCTGTCCATGCGGGGATAGCGAACATAAACTCGTACATCTTCGCCATCGCGCGGCAGACGCTGAACTTCTTCGCCGAAAAACCCCTGACGTATCTGACGGGCAACATCCGCCGCCGTCACGCCGAGGCTTTCTGCGCCCGGTTTCAGGTCGAACTGAACCTCTTCGGTCGCGCTCTCCATATCATTGACGACGTTGAACACACCTTCATAGCTGCGCAGACGGGCCATAAGATCATTTGCGGCGGCTTCGAGGTCATCAAATTCTTTCGCATTGAGCACATACTCAATAGGCGGGCCGTTATTTCCATTCTGATAATTCACATTGATTGTTTCAGCGTCCGGCACCTCCCCGATCAAAGCGCGAAGGCGTTCCGCAGTTTCCTTCGCAGACAAGGCGCGCGTTTCCGGCGGCACAAGTTTGACAAGCGCGAGTACATTATTGTCCCGAGACCGCGTGTACCAGTTCTCGATAAGGTCTCCATTTTCAGCCTCAATCTCTTCTTTCAGAGCTTCCTCGGCCGTCTGGAGTTGAGCCAGGACTTCGAGAGTACGGGCATAAGGCGTGCCCTCAGGTAGTTCCACAGAAATTTCGACCTGATCCGACTCGCCTTCCGGAAAGAAAGACGACTTCACCAAACCATTGGCCACCACGCCAATCGTCAAAATCATCATGCCCAGAAAAAGCGATGCGGTCAGATATCTGTGCCGCAAGGCCGCCGTAATGGTCGGCCGATAGACCTTCTGCGCAAATGTCATCAGGCTATCTGATATTTTTCCCTGAATTTTCATAATCCGGCTTTGCGGATTGACGGGTTTCAAATGCGCCAAATGCGCCGGCAGGATAAGGAGCGATTCAATCAAAGAGAAGAAAAGAGCAAAAATCACCACCAGAGAAATCGCGCGGGTAAACTCACTCGTGCCGCCGGACAAATACATCCACGGCGCAAAGAAAATCATCGTCGTGAGAACCGCAAATATAACAGGCTTTATAACCATTTGCGTGCCGTTCACCGCCGCGTCCAGTCCCGTTTCGCCTTCTTCGGTTTTGAAATGAATAGCTTCGCCGACAATAATCGCGTCATCAACAATCACACCAATCACCAAGAGGAATGCAAAGGTCGAAATCATATTAAACGACACATCGAAAAGCGGAAGCAAGGCCAACCCACCGGCGAAAGCCGCCGCTATCCCCGCGCTCACCCAGAAGGCAATCATTGGCCGTAAAAAGAGGAATAAAGTCGCTCCGACAAGCAGCAAACCCATCAAGAAGTTTTTTGCAATGGTCGAAATACGTCCATTATATTGGTCCGCGTCATCTTCCCAGGTTGTGATAGAGATTCCCGGCGGAAGAGAATCCGCTTTCTTTTCCAGATAAGCCTTCACATTTTCAGACATTTTGACGATGTCCATGTTCGGCCCGCTCTGGATTTGCACTAAAACAGTCCGCTTGCCATTGACGGTCGCCATAAGATTGACCTGTTCAAATCCGTCAATCACAGTCGCAACATCTTTGACACGGATGAGCGCTCCCCCCGGATCCTGGCGCACAATAATGTTTTCAAAATCCTCTTGCGTATCGGCTTGATTACGCGTGCGCAGCTGCATATTCCCCAGATCGGTCCGAACGGTTCCTGACGAGGCATTAACAGAGGTCCCGCGAACGGCTTGAGCCACCTCCCCTAATGTCAGTCCATATTGCCGCAAGGCGTCTTCTGACACTTCGATAGAAACCTCTTCCCCTCTGACGCCAAATAATTCGACAGCCGGAACATTTTCTAACAGCGCAATCTCCCGGCGCGTCTTTTCGGAAAAACGCTTTAGCTCTCTTTCGGAAACCGTTTCATCCCCCGAAACGGCTAACCGAATAATTTCGTCGCGGTTTCTGAAAACATTGATTTGCGGTTCTTCTGCCGCCGGGGGGAAAGCATTTATCGCGTCCACTGCGCGCTTCACATCGGCCATCAGCTTGGCCTCATCAACGCCATTCTTACCCACAACTGTGACAGACCCGCCGCCTTCTCCGGCGAAGGCCCACATCCGGTTAACCCCTTCTACTTCGGAAAGGGCTTCTTCCATGCGAACAATAATTTGCTCTTCAACATCTTGTGGAGACGCTCCCGGCCAAGACACATAAGTCCAGGCGCCCGGAAATTCGACATAGGGATCAAGCTCACGCTCGATTTGAAAATAGCTAACTGTACCGGCGAGGAGCAAGGCCACCATGAGGAGGTTTGCCGCGACCGGGTTACTTGCCCACCATTTGATAATCTTGTTCATTATTCGCCTCCCTCGAAAGATTTCTCCAAGGCAGCGGTTTTTATGGGCTCCACGACTTCTATCTTCATTCCGTCTGCCACCCCTCTTATGGGCGACGTTACCACTGTGTCGCCGGACGCCAGCCCGCCGGCCAAAATAGCCTGCTTGCGATTAGAGGACATAACAGAGACCGTTTTGATGCTCAGCGTCTCATCGGAATTAGCAACATAGACTTTGTCGTCTCCGCGCAAGGCGGTGCGGGGGATCACCAATGCGCCGCTGAGTTTTTGGCCTGCGACAGCGGCGTTAACGAATATTCCCGGCGCAAGCGGGGTGCCATTATCGGCGCCTTTTCCGAACGGGTCCCGAACTTCGGCGTAAGCGTAAAGGACGCGGCTCTTGGCATCAAAATGACTATCAGTCCGAACAATTTCGCCCAACCAATGACTATCGGCCCCTGCAACATTAGCTGACAGAGTGACCGGCAGTCCCGGCCTGTCTTTTGTGGCCTCAAAACCAAGTTTAAGTCCGGCCCGGCGTAAATCCTCATTTGTCATGGGAAGGCGCACATCGACAACATCTGTCGAATATATCTCTCCCAGCCGCGTTCCCATTGTAATAAATTCGCCCTGATCAACTTGGCGCGTCGTCACGCGGCCCGTAAACGGCGCGTAAAGCGATGTTCGCGCCAATTGCAATTCGGCTTCGGCCAAACGTGCTTTGGCAGAGGCAAGCTTGGCTTTGGCCTCGGCCATTTGCGGCTCCCGAATACTCAGGGGCGTCGGGTCGCCGCTTCTGCCAAGTTCGTCCCAATCCTGACGCGCAATCAGGGATTCTGAAGTTTCTCGACTAACCAGCGTTTCGGATTGGGCCACCTCCGCCCTTGCCTGAGTCACACGTAAAGCAAACTCTGTTGGCTCTATACGCACCAAAAGATCGCCTTTTTTAAACTGCCCGCCCTCAATAAATTTTGGTGACATATAGGTGATAAGACCACTGACCTGCGGCACCAGATTGATTTTGGTGCGCGGCTGAACCTCGCCCTGCACGTCCACACTGAGCGTTACATCCTGCTGCTCGGCTTTGGCCGTCAAGACAGGAATCGCCTTAACCACCTCTTCTTTTTCCTCTGGCGTCGGCTTTAGCGCCCCCATGGCGATAAAACCAACGATTGCCGCCATCAGAACCAGCAAGGGGAGGACGAACACGATGACGCGCCAAACCCATAACTTCTTTCGCGGAACGTCCCCGCTGGACGTGTAGGGGGTCGCCTTATGTCCGGACGGATTAAGGGTATTGTTTGAATCAGTCATATCGTCTCCTTACCGACTGGCACATCGGTCTCTAGAGACTGCATAGGTCAATTATTATTGTTTTTCAATAATAATTTATTGAAAAAGGTTATATCCTTGAAGAAAATCAGAAATTTTGAATTTAAACCAGCTTAATCTACTGATATCTGTTCCCTAACAACCAAAAAAAAGACGGGACAAAGCCCGCCTCGAATCGATAATTTACATCGGGAGCTAACCCGCGCGCAGACGTTCTCCGCGTTCATGCATTTCCTGAGCTTCCAAGGACAGGGTCGCAATCGGACGAGCATCCAGACGGCGCAGTTCGATCGGATCACCCGTTTCTTCGCAGATGCCGTAAGTGCCGTTTTCGATGCGGCGCAGAGCTTTTTCAATTTTGTTTGTCAGCTTTCGCAGACGGTCTTTGGTCCGGAGTTCCAGCTGACGATCAGCATTGGCCGCCGCCGTATCCGCCGGGTCCGGATGGGACACATTCTCGCCGCGAAGATATTCGACCGTATTACGCGTTTCCGCAACAATATCAGCTTTCCAAGCCAGCAATTTTTGACGAAAATACTCTTTTTGAACCGGGTTCATGAACTCTTCATCATCCGATGGTTCGTAATTGGCCGGAACAGTTACCGGTTTTTTGGTTGTCTTTGTCATATTGAAACCCCCTATGACATTATCCACAAACACCCCTGACAACGCGCCTTTCTGTGAGACGATTTCCGTCGTCGCGCTGGATATAGAGTGAGTCATTCAGACGCGCAATCTAACAATACAGAAATATTCATGACAATTATTTGATGCTTGCGTCACGATATGTGAGACGTAAAAGACTCTTTTAAGTCAGCCCATGTAAGAGACGATTATGAAATTTGAAGGCACAAAGGATTATGTCGCCACACAGGATCTGAAAATGGCGGTGAATGCGGCCATTACGCTTGAACGGCCCCTCCTCATCAAAGGCGAACCCGGAACAGGCAAAACTGTTCTCGCCCATGAAATTGCCCAAGCGCTGGAGACACCGCTCTTGGAATGGAACATCAAATCCACGACCAAAGCGCAACAAGGTCTGTATGAATATGACGCAGTCGCGCGGTTGCGGGATTCGCAGCTTGGCGATGACCGGGTGCATCACATTGAAAACTACATTAAACGTGGTCAGGTCTGGGAGTCCTTCATTAGTGAAAAGCGCCCTATACTTTTGATCGACGAAATCGATAAGGCCGACATCGAATTTCCGAATGACCTCTTGCATGAACTCGATAAAATGAGCTTTCATGTTTATGAGACCGGAGAGACCGTCACAGCCAAACAACGTCCGATCATCATTATTACATCTAATAATGAAAAAGACCTGCCGGACGCGTTTTTGCGCCGTTGTTTCTTCCATTACATCCAGTTCCCGGACGAGCAGACGATGAAAGAAATTGTGCAAGTTCACTTCCCGGACATCAAAACCCGGATGCTCTCTGCCGCCCTCAAACGATTTTTCGAAGTCCGCGACATGCCGGGCCTCAAGAAAAAGCCAAGTACGAGTGAATTGCTCGATTGGCTGAAATTGCTACTCGTCGAAGATATTGATCCGGAGACTTTACGCGAAACCGACAAAACAAAGATGATACCGCCGCTCCACGGCGCTCTGCTTAAAAATGAGCAAGATGTCCATTTATTCGAACGGTTGGCGTTTTTATCAAGGCGGGAGTCCTAAACTTATCCCCGTTATCCCCATTACTTATCCCCATGTATAACTCATTTGCTCTAGGGGCTGTTGTTCTATATCTGTTCTAGTGCCGACCCGGTAGAATCGGCCTAGGGGTGAGCAATGGTATTTGCAGAAGAACAGAATAACGAAGACACCTCGCTCGACACCACCCCGCATAGCAGCGAGGCCGAGCAAGCGCTGTTGGGCGCCCTGCTTTATGACAATGAAATTTATCACCGCGTCAGCGGCATTGTGCAGGCGAAACATTTCTACAACCCCATCCACGTCAGGATTTTTGACTCAATCTCAACCCTGATTGAGCATGGCAAGCTTGCCGATGCGATTGTCCTTAAAAACCGATTTAGTCAGGATGAAACGCTGATCGATATTGGCGGCGTGGAATATTTGGCGCTGCTGCTCGACTCCGCCCCGCCCGGCGCAACCGCGCCCGAATATGCCAAACTGATTTTTGATCTGGCCATGCGGCGCGAGCTTATCCGGCTTGGGGATGAAATCCGGCAAGGCGCAACAAATCCGGAAAGCGAGATGGATGCGCGCCAGCAAATCACGCAGGCCGAGAGCCAGCTCTTTAATCTCGCGGAAATTGGCGGCACGCAGAGCGGCTTTGTCACATTTGAAACAGCCCTCATCCACTCCATTGATATGGCGAGCGCTGCCTTTACCCGAGACGGAAATCTCTCCGGCACCTCGACAGGATTGGTGGATCTGGACCGGCAACTCGGCGGGATGCACCGCTCTGACCTCATTATTCTGGCGGGTCGCCCTTCTATGGGCAAAACCTCTCTCGCCACCAATATCGCCTTTAACATCGCCAAAAAGTTCCGACGTGAACGTGACGAAAACGGTGTGGAGAAAACCACGGATGGCGGCATTGTCGGCTTCTTCTCCCTCGAAATGAGCAGTGAACAGCTCGCCACGCGTCTATTGGCCGAACATTCAGGCGTTCCGTCTCACCGCATTCGCCGCGGCGATATCAATACCGAACAATATGAACATATTCGCGACAGCGCCGACGAGATTAGCCGCATCCCGCTTCATATTGATGATACGGGCGGTATTTCCATCGGCGCTTTGTCTGCCCGCGCCCGCCGCCTGAAACGTATGGTCGGCCTTGATATGATTGTTGTGGACTATCTACAACTCCTGACCGGCGGCAACGCCATGAATAATCAAGCCAACCGAGTGCAGGAAGTCTCGATGATTACGCAGGGGCTGAAAGCCCTCGCCAAAGAACTCGACATTCCCGTCCTTGCACTGGCGCAGCTCTCGCGGCAGGTGGAGCAGCGTGACGATAAACGCCCCCAGCTCTCTGACCTGCGCGAATCCGGCTCGATCGAACAAGACGCCGATGTCGTTATGTTCGTCTTCCGCGAAGAATATTACCTCGCGCGGACAGAGCCGTCCGAAGGCACGGAAGAGCACATGCAATGGCAAGAGGATATGGACAAGCTCATGGGGAAAGCCGAAGTCATCATCGGCAAACAAAGACACGGCCCCATCGGCACTGTAAAGCTCTCCTTTAACGCAGACCTGACGAAATTCGGCAATCTTGCGCCAGAAGAATATGAAGGCGGAGCGTTTTAAGCCGCTTTAAAAGTCGTGTTGACCTCTGAAAACTATGCCAGACCCTGCCACATGACCCAGACCGATAATTTCAACTGGTTCCAGCTTGAAACGGCGTCCGCTCGGTTGAATTATCTCGTCGCCGGAGAGAGCCGCAACCCGGCTCTCGTCTTTCTTCCGGGATGGGCCGGAGACGCACGGTTTTGGAAAGCGCAGGCCTTACATTTCTCTAATGCTTATCACGTCATTGTTATCGACCTACCGGGATGGGGCCGATCTGAGTTGAAGACGTCTCAAGAAATTGCGTCAGAAGATAAGTCAGAAAAACCCGTTCTGTCCTTGGATTATCTCGCCGCGCAGATGCTGGCGGTTCTCCGACAGGAAAACGTCAATAAGGCAGCCGTCATTGGGCATTCCCTGGGGGGCATGGTCGCCTTGGCTATGGGAGCGCAGGAGCCTGACCAAATAACCTCAGTGATAGGCGCAGAATCCTTCATTTATTTGAACGCCTACCCGCCGCAACCGCAGGCAATCACGGAAGCTGTTATGAAGTCCTTTCACGATGATTTCGACGCGAGTGTGACTCTGTTAACGCAGACTTTTTTTGCCGCTCACACCCCTCCCCAGATTATCGAAACAGTGACCGCCATAATGAAGTCAGTGCCGAAAAACAGTAGTTTGGAAATCCTCGAAAACTTCTTTCAATCCGATCTCCGGCGGTTTTTAGACGCTTATCCCGGCCCCGTTTCTGCCATCGTCGCGGCTGATAATGAGGATTTGCCAGAATTTAAAAAAACCTATGGCGACGCAGTAAATATCACCGAGATAGAAGACTCATGCCATTTTATCATGATGAGTGAAGCCAAGCCATTTAACGCGGCTTTGGAAAAAATATTGTCATAATCCATGACGGACCTCCCAGAATGAAGCGGTAATCTCTCCCTTTACGGGGTGGCGGTGGCCTCATAAAATTTAATTAAATGGATTAGCCTTTGCCGCCACGTCCTGAATGTCTCGGCTAATTTCAAGGCCTGTTACAGGCAGGCCTCCCCCTGCCACAAATTGACAGTTCAACCCATTTAAATATTTCTACCATAAGATGTAATTCATTGAAATTAAGGTCTTTTTAAGTGTATTTCCCATATTTCTTGGCTCGTTAATCGCATTCGTTTGAAGCCAAAAGAGTAAATATGATCCGCTTATATGAATGTTTAAGACATGAGCATGATTGGCGGTTGGTCATTATTGCTGCGTTAATTTGTTTAGTTTCCGCTTATGCCACGAGTATTAAGCTGGTCCGAACAGAAAGCCGCACAGGTTTTGCTAGATTGCCGTGGATTATCTTACTTTCAATTATTGTAGGTTTCGGCATTTGGGCAACGCATTTCGTGGCTATGTTAGCGTATGAACCCAGCGTTGGGTTCAGTTTTGATCTAGCGCAAACGCTTATATCCCTTTTGGTCATAACGGGTATCGGTATTCCCGCCTTTGCGCTGATGGTACTGACCGGTCACCGCCTCGCGCGAATTTGCGGCGCTGCTTTATTGGGGCTTGGTATTTCAGCCATGCATTATACAGGCATGTACGGTCTATTGCCGTCAGGCTTTATGATATGGGATTTCAATTACGTCGCTATTTCTGTTGGGTTGGGCGTCATTTTCACAATCGCCGCGATAGAGGCTCACCGAAAACTGAAAGGCCATAAAGGCCAATTTGCTTTTTCACTCTTATTCACATTGGCGATATGTGCCGATCATTTCTTTGGAATGAGCGCCCTGACACTCTTACCTCTGAACGAAGCAGATGCGGTAGAAGCGGGAATTTCTCCGATGGTTTTAGGCGCCTTGATCGGCGCAATGGCGATTGTCCTTTTACAGATTGGCATCATAGTGTCTGTCATGGACTCTTGGATTTGGCGAAAACGGGGTGAAGACGAAAGACGCAACATAGAAGCAGACATGCTTCTCGGCAGTATCGCCAATCTAGTTAAAATGGGAACTTGGAGTTTTGATATTCAAAACCAAAAACCCTCATGGAGCAATCAGCTTTTAGAAATTCATAATTTGGATAATGCAGACGAAATTACGCTGGAAAGTGTGGCTTCCTATTTTGAGGGCAATGCAGTTCAGGAGTTTTTAACGTCGATTGATCTCGCATCCCATACCGGAATAGGATTTGATCGGGAATGGTTGTATAAATCCTCTGACGATCAAGAAGTTTGGATGAGAGTGGTCTGTGAACCCATTATTGAAAATGGCGTCGCGACCAAGCTTATAGGCGCTTATCAGGATGTTACGGCAAATAAAATTGAGCGCAAGAAACTCGCGACCGCTTTAGAGGAGGCCGATCACGCAAATAAATTGAAATCAGAGTTTCTTGCTACAATGAGCCATGAGCTTAGAACCCCTATGAATGGTGTCCTTGGAATGGCGCAGATCCTCGAAAATACGAACCTTGATGAGAAACAGAGACAACTCGTCGATATTCTCCTCGCCTCTGGAAACTCCCTTCTGTCTATCATCAGTGATATTTTGGACATCTCCCGGATAGAGTCTGGCCTTTTGGAAATTCACAACACAGCCTATGATCCGGAAACCGTCGTAAAAGATGCGCTTGCCAGCGTGTCAGGTATTGCGCTGCAAAAAAATCTCTCCCTGACGCATGAAATAAGAGGCGAACTTGCCCATGATTATCAAGGGGACGAGCTTAGAATCCGTCAGGTTTTGATCAATTTCCTCGGCAACGCCCTGAAATTTACAGAAAATGGGATTGTGAAGTTACTTTTGAAATCCGAGCCGTATGGCGGGCTGGAGTTTTACGTCATAGATTCCGGCCCCGGTATTCCGAATGAAAAGCAGGAAGAAATTTTCAAACCCTTCACCCAAGCAGACGGATCCATCACCAGAAAACATGGCGGTACGGGATTAGGTTTATCCATTTCAAGAGATTTGGTCGAATTGATGGGCGGAAGTCTGGGCGTCAAAAGCGTACTTGGAAAGGGCTCGGTCTTTTGGTTTAAACTCCCCGGCAACGCCTCCCTACCGCAGGCAGACAGCTTCCGCGAAACAGCTGTGAACGATTCGAAACTCCCTGCACCTGATCTAAATCCACAGGACGTTGAAAGACTTGCGAGCTAGTCGAACCTCCGGGCGCGGCAAAGTGCATCCGCACTTATTCTTTCGGAACTCTCATTTTTTTCAGTGACTTACAAAATAAAAGAGAGATAGATTCTCCCTTTGGTTTTCCGT
>CAJXPX010000013.1 GCA_913058335.1 uncultured Hyphomonadaceae bacterium | reverse complement strand
TGCGGGGCTTCGCTTCTAGCAATAGCGGAAGTGGGGTCGTAAAAACCACTCCTTAATCACGTTTCCACGCTCGATACCCACACCCCGCAGACAGCCCATTTTTTCCGACACTAACGAAAGCAAAAACAAGGTAAATGACAAAAAAGGTGAAGGAGATAGATATGATAGCTAGTGACTTATGAATAATCGCATCTCTATCCTGCAAATTAGCGCCTTGCGAAACGATTATGGGTCGCGCATAGAACACTAATGGCAAACCCCAAACCTATTAAACGCGACAGTATGAACCTGCCTATTCCGTTTTGGGAATTTGTGGCGATGATGGCCGCTGTTTTCGGACTGCAAGCTTTGGGTATTGATGTAATGCTTCCGGCATTGTCTCTCATTGGAGAAGAATTCCATACCGTTAATCCGAATGATCAACAACTTGTTGTTTTTGCCTTTGTTTTGGGATTTGGCTTTCCACAACTTATCTTCGGCCCAGTTTCTGATAGGTTTGGGCGGAAAATACTGCTCCAATGGTCCTTGGCAGGTTATTTTGTTGCGTCATTTCTCTGTATGATAGCTCCCAGCTTTTATTGGCTCCTCTTCTTCAGATTTATTCAAGGCATAACCTGTGCCGGCACCCGGGTTTCCGCCGGCGCCATAATCCGGGATGTTTCGGCGGGCCGGGCCATGGCAAAAATCATGTCGCTTGTTTACACTGTCTTTATGATCGTTCCCATTCTGGCCCCTGCGATTGGTACGATGGTTATGACAGCTTTGCCATGGGAGTGGATTTTTGGCGTGTTGGGATTGTTTTCTTTGTTCGTATTCGTTTGGACAACCTTTCGTTTACCCCAGACTTTACCTGAGTCTGAAAGACGCCCTTTTAGTCTGAAAAGCATTAGGGCTGCCTTCCAAGCCGTTATGACAAATAGAATTAGTCTGGGATATATGATCGCCAGCGGCGTCATTTTCGGATGTCTATTTTCTTTTATCGGATCTTCCGAGCAGGTTTTTAACGATGTCTTTGAACGGGGCGATAATTTCTGGATATGGTTTGCGGGTATCGCTGGTTTGCTTGCTATTATGAATTTTGCGAATAGTCGCGCTGTGGATAATCTCGGCATGAGACGTATCAGTCATACGGTTCTTTTCGTATTCATCTCCCTGTCCCTCATTAATCTTTTATGGATGCAATTTGTAGGGCAGGATTTTTGGGTGTTTTATATTCTCTTTGCCATGACCTTTGGCAGCTTCGGCATGATAGGGGCAAATTTCACTTCGCTAGCGCTTGAGCCTATGGGCAAACAAGCCGGGACGGCAAATGCCGTTTATGGATTTATCACCATGACGGTTTCCAGTTTGATTGGTATATGTGTGGCGCGGGTTTTCGACGGTACGGTTCGACCTTTGCTATTCGCTTTTGTGATTTTAGGATTTATTAGCCTCGGGGTTATCCTTGTCACCGAAAAAGGAAAACTCTTCGGTGTAGGCGAAGGTAAAGAGAGCGAAATCTTATAAAAACTATAAAGCTAAGAGGCACTTTCCAAATCAAAGTCCTTATATTCCTCTTTCAATTCCCGTTTTAGAATTTTGCCAGTCGCGCCAAGTGGAAGCTCATCCACGAAAACAATAGCATCCGGCATCCACCATTTTGCACATTTGCGCGCGATGCAGGCTTTGATTTCTTCTTTATCAGGTGTTTTCCCGGGGACAGGCTGCACTATAAGGAAGGGCCGTTCCTGCCATTTGGGATGGGGAAGGCCGATACAGGCCGCCATCGTGACCTCAGGGTGATCAGATGCCGCGTTTTCGACTTCAATAGAGCTAACCCATTCCCCGCCGGACTTGATAACGTCTTTAGAGCGATCTGTAATCTCCATATAGCCTTTGGGATGCAAAATAGCTACGTCGCCTGTGCGGAACCAACCATCATCTGTGAAATTTTCCGGTCCGGCGTCTTTGAAATAACCGGAAGAAATCCAGGGGCCGCGAACATGAAGATGTCCCTCAGCTTCTCCGTCCTGTGGTAAAATATTTCCTTCATCGTCAACGATTCTCATATCCACGCCAAATATACGCCGCCCTGCCATGAGTTTATGCTCTACGAGATCCTCGTAATCATCATTTTCGGTTCCGGGATAGGGGGAGTAGGTCGTCCCCAATGGAGACGTTTCTGTCATGCCCCAGCCTTGCTGCATCGGAATTCCGAGATCCAGCTCATAAGCACGCAACAGGCTTTCGGGAAGGGCAGAGCCGCCCACCAAAGCTTTCTTCACTGTTTTCAGCTCAATATTATTTTCCTTGGCGTGATTGTAGATGCCCAGCCAAACAGTCGGAACCCCTGCCATAAGGGTAACACCTTCTTGATTGATCATCTTGCAAAGGTTGGCCCCGTCAAGCCCCGGCCCTGGCATGACGAGTTTCGCCCCAACCATCGCGGCTGAATAGACCAGCCCCCAAGCGGAGACGTGAAACATGGGTACAACGCCCAATATGGTATCCAGTGACCCGCCGCCAATAACGTCTTGGAAACAACCGGCCATAGCATGGAGTATTGTTGATCGATGAGAGTAGAGGACGCCTTTAGGATCCCCTGTTGTTCCCGAGGTATAACAAAGTGTGCAAGCGGTGTTTTCGTCAAACCGCTCCCACTCTATCGTCTCAGAGGCGTCTGAGATAAAACTCTCATAGTCTTCTACCTCTGTCTTATAATCCGGCATATTCTCTTTATCCGACAGGCAGATCCATTTCTTAACGGTCGGACACATCGCCGAAACACCGTCAACGATAGGGCCAAATGTTGTGTCAAACATCAGCATACTGTCTTCTGCGTGGTTAACCATCCAAGCAATTTGTTTGGGTTTCAAACGCGGATTGATCGTGTGTACGACCGCGCCAATAGAGGAAACCGCATAATAGATTTCAATGTGGCGATAATTATTCCAGGCAATGGTCGCAATCCGGTCGCCTTTTTTAACGCCCGCTTTCAACAGAGCGTTGGCGAGCTTACGCACCCGGACAGCGCAATCGCCCCAACCATAGCGGTGCTCTGTCAAATCTGTATTGAGTGTATAAATTTCGCGGTCTTTGTGTACCGTGGCCGCGTGTTCGATTAGATCGCTGATCATCAACTCATGTTTCATCATCAAGCCGTGCATCATAGTCCCCATATTCATTAAGGTTTGTTTTAACTTTTCTTTCCACGCGCATCCTCTACCGTCAATGCTCAAGCGTGTATGAAGAGAGTCATTTATGAATGGTCGAGTTCCCAATTTTGAAGACGTATCAAGCGCGTCGAAGCGGCTTGAAGGTCACGCTCGTATAACGCCCCTCCTTCAATCTAATCGAATTAATGAAATTTGCGGCTGTTCGGTAATCTTAAAAGCAGAAGCATATCAAAAAGGCGGTGCTTTCAAATATCGGGGGGCGCGTAATCGTTTATCGCAATTATCGTTTGAGGAATCCCAGATCGGAGTTGTTGCTTTCTCTTCAGGCAATCACGCAATAGGTGTTGCGATTTCAGCCAGCGAGCTGGGTATCCCAGCTATTATAGTTATGCCGAAAGACGCGCCGAAAGTTAAAGTCGACACGGTATTGTCCTATGGGGCGGATATTCATTTTTATGACCGGCAGACCGAAAGTCGAGAAGACATCGCTTACGACATTTCGCGGGGAACCGGACGGGTTATCGTCCCGTCTTTTGACGATCCGTATATTATTTCCGGGCAGGGCACTATCGGGATTGAAATCGCTAAACAGTGTCCGGACCTTTACGCGGTGGTCGTGAATTTGGGCGGAGGCGGAATGTGCGCGGGGATAAGTCTCGCCCTACAAAGCTTATGCCCCGAAGCAAAAATATACGGGGCAGAACCACAGGACTATAATGACCACCAAATGTCTCTTGAAGCGGGAGAGCGAAAGAGTCTGTCTTCACCTGCGGCGACACTCTGCGATGCATTGATGACGCCGCAGCCTGGTGAACTGACCTGGGCGGTGAACTCTAAATCCTTATCAGGTGTTTTTACGGTTTCGGACGAAGACTGCCTTTGCGCTATGGCGCTTGCGAAGCGGGAGCTGGATATAACTTTGGAGCCGGGAGGCGCTGCGTCTTTTGCCGCCATGATGAAATATAGACCGTTCTCACCCAGCCAAAAAATTGTTGTAATCGGATCAGGGGGAAATGTTGACGCTGAAGTAATGGCGCGCGCTTTAAACCTTTGATTTCAAGGACTAGCGTTGGCCTAGTCGAAGGTCGCGGTCTAAGCTAAGCGGCGCGCTGTTTCCATTCAGTCGGGCCCGATAAACCTGCATGTTTTCCATGACCCTCTGAACGTAATTTCGGGTTTCAGAAAACGGCGTTGACTCTATCCAGTCAATCGGGTCGATTTCTCCGCTGCGCGGATCGCCGTATTTTTCTATCCACTGTCTGGCGCGATTTGGACCTGCATTATACGAAACGGCAGCGAGGATATAAGAGCCGTCCCATCTCTCAAGTAGATCGTTGAGGTGATAAGCTCCGAGTTGGGCCGAGTATTCGGCGTCGGATAAAAGTCTCGTTTGGCTATATTCTACATTATGCTTTCGCGCGGTGTAACGTGCGGTCGAGTCTATCATTTGCATGAGGCCGTACGCCCGGGCGGAACTAATGGCATTGGTTTCAAACTCGGTTTCCTGACGTGCAATGGCATAAACGAAAGCTGTTTCAAACTCGTTCGGAAGGGATTCTATAATTGGCACTCTTGGATAGCCTGATTCAGTCAGCATGGTCTGAAAACGGGAAGCTTGCTTTGCTGCCCTGACCGAGGGTCTCATATATCCATAATCACTGGACATCTTTGCTAAAGCTGCCAGTTCGGACGGAGACTCGAGAACATCGTCCAGATGAAAAGCAATTTGAGAGAACAGGCGTTCGTCGCCGATTTCACCCAAAAGCTGCATCGCTTTAACGCGATCATCTTGTTTCAGTTTTTCTACTTCGGCGTCAGAAGAGGCTTCTAGCGGAAGATTTAAAATTGCGTTTCCTCGGGCGAGCTCTAACGTAGCCAATTGCCCATAATACGTATTAGGATATTTGGCAGCCTCAAGAAAACTGACATCTGCTTCAGCTCCGGTTTGAGCGCGTCCCAACCAGTAATATCCTCGTCCCAAAGACACTGGCGTGGAAACGGCTTCAGCAAGCTTTCGGAAATGTATTTGCGCTTGCTCAGCTTGTCCAAGTTTTCGAAGAGCTAGCCATCCCGCAAGAAACTCGGCCTCAGCAAAATCTGCGCCGTCCGTAAATCCATGATTCAGGACAATATTATAAGCTTCAGGGAAGCGTTTCTCGCTTATCAGCCAATACGCCATAATTTGTTTTTCGCGCCAGAGCGCGGCTTTGCCTTGATCGTTAATCGGTGCACCCGGTATTTCCTGTAGGAGGGGCAGGGCATAGTCTTTTGAACGCTTGCGTCGCCGCCACTTTGCCCGTTCGTAAAGCAATCCGGCATCAGCTTTATAATTAGATGGGACCGCGTCTATAGCCGCGTCCATACCAGCACGGTCAGCCGCTACGCGAAGCCGCGCGTCCATCAGTCTGCGCTCAGCCTGATCCATGAAAGGCAGGAGAGCTTGGGCACTGTCGAGAAACCATCGCCCGTTCCAGATTAGATGATCCGCCCGACGAGCGTGGTCTTCCGGCGTAAGTTTCGAGTTAAATTGTGAAAACAACTCTTGCTGGCGTGCCCGAGTCAATTTGGCATCCTGCCAAGCCGAGCGAAGCCACATATCAGCTGTTTCGTCATTTCCGAGCGCGTAATTTGCCCGCGCCAAAGCTGCCCGACCTTCGCCGGAGACAGGGGGCTCTCCTTTAAACCATTTGACGGCATCCTTGGGGGAGAGTGGATTATCGAACATCTCGGCCTCGGCCCTTGCCCGGATCGTAACTTGCCGCGGCCAATCGGACAAATCTTGGGCCGCTTTTGTAAGGACATCAAAAGGGGCGTTTCGGTCTTCAACCGCGCGAACCCATATCAGAAGCGTTTTAGCTGTTTGATCTTCCACGCCGCGTTCATATAATTCGAATTCCAACCAATCATCACGATTTGCAGCGCTAATGGCTTTGCGCAGACTAAGCGCGTCTTGTTCTGAGAGGAAATTGGAAAGTGCCGGCGCAATAGGTTTAAGGCGAGGCTCGACATCAGGAGCTGCCTGAGCCATTTGCAAGGAAATAAGACTCAAAACACTTACTAGTAAGGGTGGAAAGATTTTTTTTCGACAGAATGAAATCACAGCGTTTGGCAAAGCGGGGCTTGCTTGGTAAGCTGAAAGAAAGTTATGACACTTGTTCATTATCCGTCTGTAAATCCTAAATAAATTCGAACCCGATTGATTCGAATAGCTACATGAAAGAGCAAAATGATAAAAGGTTCGATAACAGCCCTTGTTACTCCGTTCAAAGACAACAGCGTCGATGAGAAAGCGTTCCAAAGTTTCATCGAGTGGCAAATTGATAATGGCACGCACGGTTTGGTGCCGTGCGGGACAACGGGTGAATCCGCGACTTTAACGGATGCCGAGCACCGCCGGGTCATCGCTTTAACTGTCGAAGCTGCCGCAGGACGCGTTCCAGTGATTGCCGGGGCGGGATCTAACGAAACAACTGTTTCCAAAGCCTATGCCCGTCATGCCAAGGAAGAGGGAGCCGACGCAATCCTTGTCGTGACCCCATATTACAACAAGCCTAATCAAGAGGGTATCTATCAGCATTTTAAGGCAATTTCAGAATCTGTCGATATTCCAATCGTGGTTTATAATATTCCCGGCCGCAGCGTTGTAGACATTACGAATGAGACGATGGGCCGATTGTCGAAACTGCCGACTGTTATTGGATGTAAGGATGCAACAGGCGATGTGGCCAGGGTTCAAGATTTGATTGACCGTTGTGGTGAAGACTTTATCCAGCTTTCCGGTGATGATCCCAGTTCTTTAGGTCATTCGGCCCATGGCGGAATGGGGGCCATTTCTGTTGGATCAAATGTTGCGCCAAAAGCTTATTCTGAATTTCACGAAGCTTTATTAAAAGGTGAATTTGCCAAAGCGAAATCACTGAATGAAAAACTTGATCGATTGCATAAAGATTTATTCCTTTGTCCGAGCCCGGCACCTGCGAAATATGCACTATCACTTATGGGTAAAATGGAACCGGCTGTTCGTTTGCCCATTGTCCCTTGTGCTGAGACGACGAAACGCGCCGTAGAAGCCGCAATGAAACGTGCAGGAATATCTCATTAAGTTATGGCCAAAGCCAAAGATAATACGCCGAAAACCCTGATTGCAGATAACCGCCGTGCGCGGTATGAATATGCGGTTGAGGACAATATTGAGGCCGGCATTCAATTGCTCGGCACTGAAGTGAAAGCCCTACGCGAAGGCCGGGCGAATATTGCTGAAGCCTATGTTAGCGTTGAAGGCAATGAAGCGTGGCTGATTAACGCTAATATTCCAATTTACGCGCCCGCCAGTCAATTTAATCACTCTCCCACTCGGCACCGGAAGCTCTTGCTAAAGCGTAAGGAAATCAATGTCTTGTTGGGAGAAACTCAACGGAAGGGCCGAACCATTGTCCCGCTTAAGCTCTATTTCAACAAGACGGGTACAGCGAAGCTACTGATTGGTATCGCGACAGGTAAACAAACTCACGATAAACGAGAAACCCAGAAGAAACGCGACTGGCAAAGGCAAAAGGCACGTTTACTGCGCGAAAATGGCTAACGATCCAAAAACGTCTTAATTTCCCTAAAAACGTCGAAGAACATATCTTCAGTCAAGCGCTTGGTGTTCGTATTGTAACGCGAGCAATGGTAGCTTGAAAACAGCTTCCGACCTTCTCCAATGTCGTAATTCACATTATGGCCGAATGGATAGTCTTTGAGTTTTAACCCAAGGCTTCTGATCGTGCTGTCATGTGAAATTTTACCAAGGCAGAGCAGGGCTTTTAGATGGGGGAGCTCCGCCATTTGGCCCAAGAGGTAATCTCGGCACGTGTTGATTTCCTGGCCGACGGGTTTGTTCTGAGGCGGCACACAGCGTACCGCATTGGTAATCATTACCCGAGAAAGGGTCAGCCCATCTGCTGCGTGACCGTCATATTTACCATTCGAAAAGCCAAATTCCTCAATAGCTTTATAGAGAAGGTCGCCCGCGTAATCGCCGGTAAAAGGGCGTCCTGTGGCGTTTGCACCTTTTAGTCCCGGCGCTAGTCCGATTATTAGACATTCCGCATCCGTGTCGCCGAAACTCGGAACCGGCCCATTAAAAAACTCCGGGTATTTTTCACGGTTTTCGAGAATAAACATGCGAAGCCGCGGGCAACGGGCACAATTGTAATCAGGCTCTGAACGCAGGCTCACGGTTTATTCATCCTCATAATCCGGTTCATCTTCTGTTGAATAATCGCGTTTAGGGCGCCCAATGATTTTACCCATATCGGCGAGTTCAATAAAATCATTAGCTTGGCGGCGGAGTTCGTCGGCAAGCATGGCAGGGCGCGATTTCAAGGTCGAGATAACGCTGACACGAACGCCTTTTGATTGGACGGCTTCGACCACGGCTTTGAAATCTCCATCTCCTGTAAATAGGAGGATATGATCGACATGCGGAGCGATATTAAGCATATCAATCGTCATTTCGATATCCATATTCCCTTTAACACGGTTACGTCCGTCTCGATCCGTGTAGCTTTTGGCGGGCTTTGTAATGACGTGAAACCCGTTATAATCCAGCCAGTCAATCAGAGGCCGAATGGGCGAATAATCTTCGTGATCCAAAAGTGCCGTATAATATTTAGCCTGAATGAGTCGGCCCTTATTTTTAAATAGGTCCAGAAGTTTTTTGTAATCAATGTCAAAATCCAGAGTTTTGCCGGAAGAATAGAGGTTTGATCCGTCGATAAACATGGCTATGCGTTCGTCTGGGTAAAAGGCCATAAATGTGCTCAAGTACTAAAATGAATAAAAAAATGAACGTTGCTTATATTGCCTTAGGAGGCAATTTGTCCAATCCGGAAACCACCTTCCGTCAGGCAGCGATTGAAATAAAGCGCTTGAAAATTGAAATTAGGGGTATTTCTTCGTTATGGCACAGTCCCGCTTGGCCTGCCGATTCCGGACATCCCGATTATATCAATGCGGCGCTGAAAGTAAAAACGAGCCTGACTGCAAAAGATCTGTTGAATAGGCTCCATGAGCTTGAGGCGCAGTTTGGCCGGAAGCGGAGTGTCTTGAACGCACCGCGTACTCTTGATTTAGATATTATCGATTTTGCCGGCCAGGTGAGCGCGAATGACCCTGTTCTTCCTCACCCCCGTGCCCAGCTTAGGCCTTTCGTTCTCCTACCTCTCTCGGAAATAGGGCCGAGCTGGAAACATCCAGTCTTGACCAAGACTGCTTTTGAATTGCTTGCTGAATTACCGAGTTCAGATGTGCTGGATCATGCTGTGATTAAGCGGAATTGGCTGGAATCTTGACCTTGCAATTTGGCCTATCAATCAGTATAGACATCCCTTAATTTCAAATTTTGGACTATATAGTCGTCCATAAAGTTTACAGGATGCCCTATGGCTCGCGTTACCGTTGAAGATTGTGTTGATAAAGTTCCGAATCGGTTTGATTTGGTTCTGCTCGCGTCCCATCGTTCCCGCAATATCGCGGCGGGTTCTTCTTTGACCGTTGATCGCGATAATGACAAGACACCCGTTGTGGCCCTACGTGAACTGGCGGAAGAAACTTTGGATCTTGACGATTTACGCGAAAGTCTCGTCACAGGCCTGCAACGCGTTATCTTTGATGACGACTTACCCGAAGATCAAGAAGAAGAAGCTCCGGTTCTAGCTATTGGACACGAGGACAGTGCAGGTCCAAGCGAAATGAACGAAGCAGACCTTCTTCGCGCTTTGCAAGGCGACCGCGACAACGATAGCTCCTCTCGTTTCTAAGCGCATTTGAATTTAAGTGTGAAAGCCGCCCTTTGAGGCGGTTTTTTTATTCTTATTTACCGCGCAAACCATTTGATAGAGGCGTTTTACGGCCTATATAAAAACTGTGAACCATGTGACCTTGGACAATAAATCAGCCCCTAAAGGGCAAAGTCCTCGATTTCTTCGACAATACGAGCTGGTGGAACGTGTCAGGAAATATGACCCGACGGCGGATGAAGCCCTACTGAACAAAGCCTATGTTTTTTCTGTAAAAGCGCATGGCGATCAGAAACGTCACTCTGGCGATCCCTATTACGCGCATCCGATTGAAGTGGCCGGGATTCTGGCAGAGTTGCATTTGGATGTGGCTACGATTTGTACCGCGCTTCTGCACGACGTGTTGGAGGACACGGATACGACCTTTGAAGAATTGAGCCAGGAATTCACGCCTGAAATTGCCGAATTGGTCGACGGCGTTACCAAGCTTGGCCAATTAAGCATTCCGAATGCAACGCGTGAAAGAGCGCAGGCAGAAAATTTTCAAAAGTTTGTGCTGGCGATTAGTAAGGACGTACGCGTTCTTCTGGTTAAACTCTGTGACCGCTTACATAATATGCGCACTCTGGAACATCATCCTAAACCTGAATCCCAAAAACGAATTGCCACCGAAACTCTTGATATTTACGCGCCTCTGGCTCGCAGGGTGGGGATGGACAGGATTTGTGCTGAACTGGAGGATTTATCCTTCCAATATATAAATCCCTCTGCGTTTGAATCTGTGGAGCGCCGACTCGAAGAATGGCGAGAGACACAAGGCGAGGCAATTTCAGAGGTTTCCACGGATTTGCGCACCCATTTTGATAAGGCAGGGATAAAAGCGCGTGTTTACGGGCGCGAGAAACGTGCCTATGCCATTTGGCGTAAGCTACAGCGCCAAAATATCAGTTTTGAAGATGTCGCCGATATTTATGCCTTTCGAGTCATCGTGGAAAATCGCGACATTTGTTATCAGGCTTTAGGACTGCTCCATTCCGTTTACCGGGCTGTTCCGGAACGGTTTAGAGATTTCATCTCTGTGCCCAAACCGAATGGCTATCAATCCCTTCACACTACGATACGCACGCCTGATAACCGCCGGGTTGAACTCCAAATCCGTACAGAGCGGATGGAAGATGTGGCCGCCCGGGGCGTAGCGGCGCATTGGGCCTATAAGAATAATAACTACGCGTATGACCCGGAACGAGCGTTGGAAAGCGGAAGCGACCCTCTAAAACGTATCCGGCCTCTTGTGGAGATGATGGAACAAAGCGGCGATGCCGATGAGTTTTTGGAGCATGCCAAACTTGAAATGTTCACGGATCAGGTGTTCACTTTTACGCCCAAAGGCGATTTGATCGCTTTACCGCGAGGAGCCATGCCTCTCGATTTTGCCTATGCTGTTCACACCAAAGTCGGCGATACCTGTATCGGGGCTTTGGTAAATGGACAAAAACATCCTTTACGCCAGATTTTGAAAAACGGTGATGTCGTGAAAATTATTCGCGGCGGAGAAGCGGAAGCGGTGGAGGGTTGGGAAAACCTCGTTGTCACCGGGAAAGCCCGATCCGCACTTCGCCGTTTGACACGCACAGGCGAGGCAGAAGAGTTCGCGCGGACAGGGGAACTTTTGGCTAAACATGCTTTTGCGCGGGATGGCTTGACCTTTTCAGATGCTCTAATGCGCGACGCCGTCAAACGGTCCAATGCAGAAAATGTTGATGAACTTTTTGAATCTCTAGGTCGCGGCAAACAGTCTTTGAACGCATTTATGGAGCTGATTTTCCCGGCGCGTCGTAAAGAGCCCTCCAAGCCGATGGCCTTGAGACGGGAAGTCATCCAAGACTCCACAGCACGTCTTTATGTTAAAGGTGACGGATTACGCGAAGGAATCAGCCTGCATCTTTCAAATTGCTGTTCCCCGATACCGGGGGACCGGATTATTGGCTTGCAGAATGTTGAAGATGAGAAAGGCGGCATCAGAATTCACACGATTGATTGTGAAACTTTGTCCTCGACAAATATTGATCCTGATGACTGGCTTGATTTGGGATGGCGTCGAAGTGCCGATCAATCCTCAGCGACAGGGCGAATGACGGTGACAGTGGAACATGTCCCGGGGGCTCTGGCTGACCTCACCAAAATTATTGGCGAGTCGGATGGAAATCTCGTAAATATCAAAACGGTCAAACGTAGCCCCGTCTTTTTCGATATGATAATGGATGTGGAAGTTCGGGATAACCGTCATCTTGTACAAATAATTGCTGCTTTGCGGGCTAGTGCCTATGTCATCTCTGCCGAACGGTCACGAGGCGAAACCATT
Organism: uncultured Hyphomonadaceae bacterium; assembly: GCA_913058335.1. Classification (GTDB taxonomy): domain Bacteria; phylum Pseudomonadota; class Alphaproteobacteria; order Caulobacterales; family Maricaulaceae; genus Litorimonas. The sequence continues at coordinate 85,302 of CAJXPX010000013.1, read as the reverse complement.
GCCGCCAAGTAAGAGGACAGAACAAATGAATACTGAGGATGTATTAGAGGTTTTCCGTGAGGCGGGAGCGCTCTTGGAAGGACACTTTATCCTGTCCTCGGGACGCCGTAGTTCTGTTTTTTTGCAAAAAGCCCTAATTTTTAAAAATCCGAAACTTACAGAAAAACTTTGCAAGGCTTTGGCAGAGAAAGTCCGGTCTGAACTTGATGAACAACCAGACATTATTGTCGCTCCCGCTATGGGGGGCGTTATTCCGGGATATGAAACGGCACGTCATATGGGGCTGGAGTCATTATTTGTTGAACGAGAAGGCGGGGAGTTTACCCTTCGCCGGGGATTTAAGTTAGAGCCTGGACAAAAGGTTCTTATGGTAGAAGACATTGTGACGACTGGTCTCTCATCACGTGAATGTATTGCGGCGATGAATAAAACCGGCGCTAATGTCATTGGCGGAGCCTGTATTTTTGACCGTTCAAACGGAACGGCCGATATTGGCGTACCGCTAGTGAGTTTGGCGGCGCGTAAATTTCCGGATTACGATCCAGAGGACCTGCCGCCAGAGTTGCAAAATATACCCGCCATAAAACCCGGAAGCCGAGGCTTGTCGTGAAAGAAAAGTCGCTGCCCCGCTTAGGGGTAAATATCGATCACATTGCGACGATCCGAAATGCACGCGGCGGAGACCATCCAAACCCTGTTGCGGGGGCTTGGGCGGCTATTCAGGCAGGAGCTGACGGTATTACGGCGCATTTACGTGAGGATCGTCGCCATATGCGCGATGATGATATGAATCGGCTTCAGGCCCTTTGTAAGAGTGAAACCATTCCGCTGAATATGGAAATGGCGGCGACGGAAGAAATGCTTTCGATAGCGCTGGCCTTAAAACCTCATGCCGTTTGCATCGTTCCGGAACGTCGGGAAGAACGCACAACGGAAGGCGGCCTCGACGTTGCGGGCCAAATTGAAACCCTCAAACCGATTATATCAAAGCTCAATAAAAACGGCGCAAAAGTCTCGCTTTTTATTGAAGCCAATAGAGAGCAGATTGAGGCGGCGGCGAAAACAGACGCAAAAGTGGTCGAATTTCATACAGGTGCCTACGCCCACGCTCTGGATGAAGGGAATGACGTAAAAGCAAATAGAACTTTAGAGGACTTCAGGCTCTGTGCTGCTTTAGCCCAAAGTTATGACCTCGAAGTTCATTTCGGTCACGGCCTGACCTTTGAAAATGTTGGTCCTGTGGCCGCTATTCCGGAATGTATGGAACTTAATATAGGGCATTTTATCATTGGAGAGGCGTTATTCATGGGCTTGGATGCCGCAATCAAACAAATGCGTGAGATTGTCACCGAGGCGAGACAAACCGCATGATTATAGGCATTGGCACAGATATTTGTGACATTAACCGGATTTCCCAAATCATTGAAAAATATGATAAAAGATTTAAATCCAAAACCTTTACCCAAGGGGAGCAGGCTTATTGCGAGGCAAAGGCCGTCCCGGCCAATGCCTATGCAAAACGCTTTGCCGCCAAGGAAGCCGTTGCAAAAGCCCTTGCCGGTGAAAGGACAGGCTCTCTCAGCTGGACGGATGTCGAAGTGAGTAATCAACCCTCAGGACGCCCCGAAATTATATTACACGGCTCTGCCAAGGTGAGGCTCCAAGAGATCATACCCACTGGGTATAGAGGGTCGATCCATTTAAGCCTGAGTGATGAGCCGCCTTACGCGCAGGCATTTGCGATTGTGGAAGCCCGCAAGGCCGACTAAGAACGGGCATGGCAAAGCAACAAAAATCAGAATTACGCGAAACGCTGTCCACGATTTTCTGGGCCGTCGCCATTGCTTTGGTGTTGAGAACATTTCTTTTTCAACCCTTTCACATTCCGTCCGGCTCCATGTTGCCGAACTTAATGAAAGGGGACTACATTATTACCTCTAAATATTCTGTCGGTTATGGTAGATTTGCGGCAGCGCCATTGCCCTTTCCGAGTGGAGAGGGACGGTTTTTAGAACGTGAGCCAGAACGCGGCGACGTTCTCGTCTTTCGTCCGGATGGCGATGATAAGAATTTTATCAAACGTCTGATTGGTTTGCCGGGTGACACGGTCCAAATGCAAGATGGGCGAATTATCTTAAACGGGGAACAGGTTCAGCTTACGCGTCAGGGTGAAGAAAACTTTGCAGATCGTTATGGTGACGATGTCTTGGCCGAAATCTGGGCAGAAACCTTTCCGAACGGGAACGCGCATCTTGTTTATGATAGCCAGAAGAATAGTCCGAGTGATAATACGTCCGCTTACAGAATTCCTCAAGGTCACTATTTTATGATGGGTGATAATCGGGATAATTCCGGTGATAGCCGCGTTCCAGTTCGCAATGGCGGGGCGGGTATGGTTCCGGCAGAAAACATTATAGGGCGCGCTGAAATTGTACTCTTGTCGGTGGAAGATGATTTTGTTCTTTATAAGCCATGGACTTGGACCAATATGCGCGGCAATCGATTTTTTGAAAGAATTAAATGAGTTCGCCTGCCTCCAATAAAGCCGATGACTCTGCGCCTGACGTGACAGACAGGGTTCCGCCGCGTATCCTCGCTCTGTTTGAGCGGATAGGTTATCATTTTCAGGATTCCAATCTGATTCAACGCGCCCTGACTCATGCGTCTTACGGGGATGGACAGCGTAAGAATGTCGATAATGAGCGTCTCGAATTTCTCGGAGATCGGGTCTTGGGATTGCTAACGGCCAAGACCTTATTTGACAAAACAAAGTCTAAAGAAGGCGTTATGGCAACGCGCCTGAATGCACTTGTCCGTAAGGAAACCTGCGCTCGGATAGCCCAAAACATCCGTTTGGGAGAAGCGCTACTCATGTCATCAAGCGAAGAGAAGCAAGGCGGCCGTGAAAAAATATCGATTCTAGGCAATGCGTGTGAAGCATTGATGGCCGCGCTCTATATTGACGGTGGATATAAACGGGCCGAAGATTTTTATGACCGGTTCTGGCAAGAAGAAATTGACAATGTTTTAGAGGATTCGAGTAAGGATCCGAAAACGCATTTACAGGAATTAGCACTATCTATCGGCCCAAATGTTCCGCACTACACCGTCGTAGATCGATCCGGCCCTGATCATCGTCCCACTTTCACTATTCGCGTTACCGTCGAAGAATTAGGCGAAGCCTTAGGGGAGGGGCAATCAAAAAAAGACGCCGAACGTGAAGCCGCCTCCCATCTCTTAAAAGCTTTAGAAAAAACAATATGAGCGAAACATACGCCGGATTTACTGCCATTATAGGGGCTCCGAACGCCGGGAAGTCCACGCTGACCAATGCCTTAGTGGGCGAGAAAGTCTCTATCGTTACCCATAAGGTCCAGACAACGCGGTTTCAGATTCGCGGGATTGCCATGTTGGAGACTTCCAAAGGAGAATCAGCGCAAGCTGTCATGATAGATACGCCGGGCATATTTGAAGCCCGCGAGACAGATCGCCTCTCCAAATCTATGGTTCATGCCGCTTGGACAGGTCTGAAAGACGCAAATGTCATCGTCCATGTCATCGACGCGCCCGCATGGCTGCGCCATAAGGCCGGAGAAGGAGATGGTCAGGACAGGCTCTCCTGCGAAGACAGTGAACGCGTTATAAAAGGACTCAAAAAGCGCGAGGTCTCAAACGCCGTTCTGGCCCTCAATAAAATTGATAAAATCCCTCATGATGAGGCCTTGCCGCTCATTCAGGAATTTTCAGAGCGCGGCGTTTACAAGGATATAATTTCCATTTCCGCGCTTAATTTGGACGGCGTTGACCGACTTGGAACATTAATCGCAGATGCTATGCCGCAAGGGCCTTATCTTTACTCCCCGGATCAGGCCGCAGATATTCCGATGCGTCTCATGGCAGCGGAAATCACGCGCGAAAAACTGTTTCTTCGTCTGCATGATGAATTACCTTATGCCTCCATGGTTGAAACCGAGAGCTGGAAAGAAACCAAGAAGGGCGATATTCGCGTTGATCAGGTCATTTACGTTCGCCGCGACAGTCAGAAACCTATTGTGCTGGGCAAAGGCGGACGCACAATAAAAGATATTGGCGCCGCGGCGCGCAAGGATATGAGTGATTGGCTCGGACGAAAAGTCCACCTTTTCCTCTTTGTGAAAGTCCGCGATAATTGGCAAGACGATAAAGCCCGTTACGCCGAAAGCGGACTTGAATTTGACGTCTAGTCATTGGGCAGTGTGGCAATATGAATTGGCAAGCTGAAGGATATATTCTTTCCACCCAGAAACACGGCGAAACCTCGGCTATTATTGATGTGTTCACGCGGGAGCAAGGCCGTCACAAAGGTCTGGTGCGCGGCGGGATTAGCCGTAGAATGCGTCCCGTTCTTCAACCCGGCAATCATGTTCGCGTGGAGTGGAGGGGACGATTGTCTGAACAGCTCGGCTATTACACGGTAGAGGGGATAGATTCCCGGGCCGCTGAATTGATGGATGACCGTTTATCTTTAACAGGCCTGAACGCCATGACGTCAATGTGCCGGGAAATGCTCCCTGAGCGTGAAAGTCATGAGCCGATATTTGATGTGTTCGAGATTGTATTGGCAAACCTTCACAATGTCGATGTCTGGCCCTCATTATACATTCGTTGGGAAGCCGGATTGCTTTCGGCCTTGGGGTACGGGCTGGATTTTGATCGCTGCGCCGCCACAGGGAAAAATGATAATCTTACTCATATCTCGCCCCGCTCCGGTCGTGCGGTAAGTGCGAGCGCTGCCGAGCCATATCTTGATAAGCTGTTGCGTTTGCCGCCGTTTCTACGCGGGGAATCCCAATCTTCGCCGGAAGATATACTGGACGGCCTGAAACTCACAGGACATTTTCTGGAGACACGTGTGCAGTGGAATTTAAACCGAACCCTGCCGGATGCGCGGCACCAATTAATAGACCGCTTAATAGCGGCTGATATTGCCCGCGCCCAAAAAATTTAGACTCGACCACAAGAATTCTGCGTAAAGGCGTGGTCTATAGGGCTCATACAGCTAAAGTCATTCCTGATTCGAGACTGAGGATTTATGGCTAAAGAACCAATAGATGACGGCGAAACGATTTCCGAAAGCGCGGTAATCAGCGAGCATATTGATGACGCTTTGTCGTCGCGCTATCTTGCCTATGCACTTTCGACAATTACCCAACGCGCTCTACCGGATGTTCGGGACGGGATGAAACCGGTTCACCGCCGTATTCTCTACGCCATGCGGCAGCTAAAGCTTAACCCCGAAGGAGCGCATAAAAAATGCGCGCGGATTGTCGGCGATGTGATGGGGCAATATCACCCCCATGGCGACCAATCTATTTACGATGCACTCGTTAAACTTTCTCAATCCTTTTCGGCGCGTTATCCGCTTGTAAACGGGCAGGGGAATTTCGGGAATATTGATGGTGATAGTCCGGCGGCTATGCGCTATACCGAAGCGAAAATGACTTTGGCCGGGCTTGCTCTTCTCGAAGGGATTGACGAAGACGCCGTTGATTTCATTCAGACGTATAATGAAGAAGATGTTGAGCCGCAGGTTCTTCCTGCCGGGTTTCCAAACCTTTTGGCCAATGGTTCGCAAGGGATCGCCGTGGGTATGGCGACCTCCATCCCCCCACATAATGTGGCCGAAATTTGTGATGCCGCGCTTCACCTTATTCAGACACCTAATGCCCGTATCGAAACGCTGATGAATTATATTCTCGGCCCCGATTTGCCGACAGGCGGGATTATTGTTGAGCCGAAATCGTCTATGCTGGAGACTTATGAAACCGGAAAGGGGAGTTTCAAAGTCCGGTGCCGATGGGAGGTCGAGGATACGGGACGCGGGACATATCAGATTGTTGTCACCGAAATTCCTTATCAGGTTCAAAAGTCGCGTCTGATTGAAAAACTTGCCGAAGTCATTGAGTCCAAAAAGGCCAGCGGTCTTGCCGATGTGCGGGATGAATCTGCTGAAGATGTCCGGATTGTCTTGGAACCGCGTAGCAAAAACATTGATGCGAAGATTCTGATGGAAAGCCTGTTTAAGATTTCCGAATTAGAGAGCCGGGTCAGTCTCAACATGAATGTGTTGGATAAAACTCGCACGCCACGCGTTATGAATTTGAAAGAGGTTATCCAAAGCTGGTTGGATCACCGTCGAGAAGTGCTTCAGCGACGCTCCCAACAGCGCCTTGGCAAAATTGACCTTAGAATGGAGGTTTTGGACGGCTATATGATTGCCTTCCTGAATCTGGACGAAGTCATTCGGATTATCCGGTTTGAGGATAAGCCCAAAGAAGAATTGATGAGTACATTTAATCTGACAGAACGTCAGGCGGACGCCATTTTAAATATGCGTCTACGCGCTCTGAACAAGCTTCAGGAAATTGAGATCAAGACGGAATATGATAAGTTAGCAGCTGAAAAAGCGGAGCTGGAAGCGCTATTAGGGTCCGATCAAAAACAGTGGGATGTTATCTCCGAGCAGGTTAAAGAGCTGAAAAAGGTTTATGGACCGAAAACTGAAATTGGTGCGCGTCGCACCCATTTCGAAGATCAGCCGGACATTGATATCGATCTCAGTACAGCCTTCATCACGAAAGAACCTATTTCAGTCGTCCTGTCGAGCATGGGCTGGATCAGGGCTATGAAAGGCCATTTGGAGGACGAATCCTCTCTGAAATTCAAAGACGGCGATAGTCTCGCTTTTTACGTGAACGCTCATACCACCGACAAGATTATTATCTTTGCCTCGAACGGAAAGTTTTACACACTTGGCGCGGATAAGCTCCCGGGGGGGCGCGGAAATGGCGAACCTATACGATTGATGGTGGATTTGGAAAATGACCACCTTCCCGTCGGTATGTTTGTCCATAACGAAGACCGGGAATTGCTTGTTGCCAGTTCTGAAGGCTATGGTTTCCGGGTTGAGGAAAGCGAGATTATAGCTTCTACGAGAACTGGCCGGAAAACTTTAAACGTGAAAGCCGGAAACGAAGCTGTTCGCTGTATTGAGGTCAAAGGCGAGAAAATCGCTGTTATCGGAGAAAACCGCAAAATTCTTACCTATGATGTAGAAGAATTGCCCCTCATGACAAGGGGCAAAGGCGTACGTCTTCAAAAATTTAAAGATGGCGGGCTCGCCGATATTACGACCTTTGACCCGCAAGAGGGGCTGTTCTTCATGGATAGCGCTGGACGGCGTACCGAAGTTAATGATTGGGAACTTTTAGAGGGCAAGCGGGCGCAAGCCGGCAGAATGGCGCCGCGAGGATTTTCTCGTAAAGGGGTATTTGACCCCACTAAAAACCTCTAACAATAGAGATTACGACATAAAAAAGCCCCGGTTAGCCGGGGCTTTTCCTTTTTATTTAAGCGGCTTTTATTCTACGAGGTTTCCGTTCGCATCCACTTGAACGACATTATAGCCAAGTTCGACAATTTCGTCATAGAGTTTGGCTTTGTCTCCCACGACTACCATAATCATCTCATCCAGATTTAGGTGTTGATCCGCCAAGGCGTCAATTTCTGCCTTTGTCATGCCTTGCAGAATGTCGGATTGCTCATCCACAAAACTCGGCTCAAGATTATATGTTGCCATACGGGATAAAAATCCGAGTTTCTGACGCGGCGTTTCATAAGCGCGGGCATCGCTTTGACCGATTGCAGATTTGGTGAAAGTCAGTTCTTCATCCGTGATTCCGGTGTCGTGATACTGACTGATTTCATTTACAAATTCGACAATTGAGGCCGCCGTTGCATCTGCCCGAACTGCAGCCCCTGCCCGGTACCAACCAGCTGTTTCATCTCCGTTAAAAAAGGATCTTGCCCCGTAGGTATAGCCTTTATCTTCGCGCAGGTTCAGATTGATGCGGCTGTTAAAGGCGGCGCCCAAGGGGTAGTTCATGATGCCGGCGCGGTAATATTCACCTGTTGCGTCATAGGGTAGGGCGCGTTTGCCAATTCGGATTTCGCTTTGAGCGGCATCCGGTTTATCGACGAAGTAAAGTGTTCCGCCATTTAGTTCAGGGAAGGGATTCATTTCCGCACTGGAAACCTCTTCACCTGTCCACTCAGTAAGAGGCTTTAGCGCCGCTTGTAATCTGTCTTGTCCCAAATCACTCACAGCAACGACAGAGGAAATTTTAGGCGAGTAATGCGAGGCGTAAAAGTTTTTCACATCGGTAAGCATAATTGCTTCGACCGTTTCCTCTGTGCCGGATGACGCATAGGCCGTTGGGTTATCGGCGCCATACATCATTTTATTGAACAAATTGCTTGCGGTTACGCTGGCTTCTTTTTTGTTCGCCCGGATGCCCTGAATGGCATTGTCTTTATCACGCGCAAAATCTTCTTCCGAAAACTTTGGTTTCAATAATCTTTCCATGGCAATCGCAATGGTCGCGTCCAAATTCTCTGTTAATGTCCGAAGCGTCATTGTGGTGTAAGTGTCGCCCGAGCTGAAAGAAACAGAAGATCCCAATTTGTCGAGCTCATTAGAGATTTCTTCTGCACTCCGCTCAGTTGTCGCCTCATTCATCAGACCTGCGGTCAGGTTGGCGAGACCTACTTTTTCGAGCGGATCATAATTTTGAGCCGCTTTGATACGTAGCTGTAAAGTTGTGGTCGGCACTTCTGTATTTTGGGCTCCCAAAACACTCATATCCCCTATAGCAAATTCATAAGTGTCGGGCGCTTTAATTGTCGGGTTTTCTCCAGAAGGGGGCACGACGGACCGGTCAAACCCTTCCGGATCTGTAGGAAGGGACCATTCGAAATCATCAGAATCGCCGGATGTATCAGGAAGGGTGCGCTCATAGCGTTCCCACGTATCTTCTTGGGTTATCATTTCCGGCTGGCCTTTAGGGACAATGCTCATCACTACAGCGGACTTGCCTTTGATATATTCCTCATAGACGCGTAAAACATCTTCTTTGGTGACGCCTTCATAACGGGCAATATCGTCTCCAATTCCATTTGGATTGTCGCGATATGTTTCATAAGCAGCGAGTTGAGATACCTTGCCGGAGACGCTTTCCAAACCATAAATTAAGCCGGAAACAATATCTGCCTTTACACGGGTAAGATCGTCATCAAGAACGCCGCGACCTTCAAATTCCGTCAGAGAGTCCCGTATAGTCGCTTCAATATCACTCAGCTTCTGAACCTTGGCCGGATTTGCCAAGGTGAACATTGAAAAGGTGCAGCCAATTTCGCGGCAGCCATGACTCGCATTTGCCTGAACAGTCAGGCCTGGTTTTTGCAGATTCTTATAGAGAAGGGACGTCTGTCCCTGTCCCATAATATTGGCCAAGACGTCCAGAGGGGCTTCATCAGGATGATTGGCGTGGACCGTCGGCCATGCCATGTAAAGTAAGGGAAGTTGAACATTGTCTTCCATTGAAATATAACGGTCTTGATCCAAAGTTACGGGTTCATAAACCGGATTTTCTTGCTCTGGCCCCGCCGGAATTGAACCGAAATAAGTTTTAACCCATTCAAGAGTCTGTTCTTTTTCAATATCGCCGCCTATTGTCAGCACAGCATTATTCGGGCCATACCACTCGACAAAGAATTTTTTTAGATCATTAAGATCAGCGCGATCAAGATCTTCAAGATAGCCGATTGTAGACCAGCTATAGGGATGTCCTTCCGGATACATCGCTTCACCAACGCGCTCAAAGAGCAAGCCATAAGGGCGGTTATCATAACGCTGCCCACGTTCGTTCTTTACCGTCTCGCGTTGAACTTCAAAGGCCTCCTGAGTAACTGCATTGAGGAAGTATCCCATGCGGTCGGCTTCCAACCAGAGCATTTTTTCTAACTGGTTTGACGGGACGGTTTGGTAATAATTGGTTCGGTCTGCATTCGTCGATCCATTTAACGTGCCGCCGGATTCTGTGATTAGTTTAAAATGCTGTTCGTCAGCCACATTTTCGGAGCCTTGAAAGAGCATATGCTCAAAGAAGTGGGCGAAACCAGAACGGCCCGGTTCTTCTCGGCCAGATCCGACATGATATGTCATGTCCACATGCACGAGGGGGTCTGAATCGTCCTCATGCAGAACAACTGTCAGCCCATTTGCTAAAGTGTATTTTGTATAGGGGATAACAACTTCATCACCGGACTTGGATTTTACTTCTTCAATTTTCGTGATTCCGTCCGGAAGGTTAACTTTCTCAACCTGTTTCACCTCTTCGGTAGTCGTCGTGGTGTTTGCCTGTGATTGACCACAAGCAATCAACAAGGCGGAAACGGCTGCGCTAGCCAAAAGAATACGCGTTTTGTGAAGTGTCATAACTATGTTCCCAGTTTGTTTTTTATCGAATAACAGTAAGGGAAGGTGAAGTCTATTTTGTTTTATGGGTCTCTAGACCAAGGATTTCTTCCAGATGGTCGCTTTCCGAAAGATTTTTGCTTTGTGGAGGTATTGGGCTCGGGGTATCGCTTAGGACGGCTCACTGATCCGACACGTCCCCCACCAAATTTAATCAGGGCTTCAATGCGTTTTTCGATTGGAGGGTGGGTCGCAAAGAGCCCAGCCAGTCCAATGCGGGGATTGTGTAAAGCCATCTCTCTCACTTCGTCAGGGACATTTCTCAACTCCGCATTTCCGGATAGTTTCTGTAAAACCCTGATCATGGCATCTGGATTTTTAGTGAGTTCCACAGCCCCGGCATCGGCCAGATATTCGCGTTTTCTTGAGAGGGAAAATCGTATCAATATCGCGATTAAATAGGTCACGGCGATAATTGCAATTCCGATAACTATCAAAATGGCCGCATTACCACCGCCGCTGCGTCGGTGTGAATTAGACCTTGGCAAGTTAGTTCGAAACATGCCGCGGACAACACTTTCGCCAATAAATGCAAAAATCCCGACAAATATCACAGCAATAATAAGCATTCGAACATCTTTGTTTCGAATATGACAAAGCTCATGCGCGATAACAGCTTCGAGTTCTTCATCGTCCAACTGGTTCAACAATCCGCGCGTTAGGGTCACAGTGTAGTTTTTGTCCCTTATTCCACTGGCATAAGCATTCAAAACCGGAGTTTCGATTACTTTGAGCTTCGGGGTGGTGGCTCCGCGTGAGATGGCTAGGTTTTCCAAAAGGCGGTAAGCCCGTGGTTCTTCGCTCACAGTGAGGGATCGGGCTTTGGTTGATGCGTCGATAAGGGCTTGGTGAGCGAAAAAAGCGATTGTAAACCAGAGGAGAGCGGCGCCAATCGCAATCGGACCCGCCGTGGGAATTAAATCTGCGGCATAGGTAAAGCTGCTCTGAAGAGAGCTGTTTGTGGTAATTCCAAGCCAAATCAACATCAGACCATAGCCCATGAAGAGCAATAACACCGGGAACAAAATAAGCAGCACAAGGCTGCGAAGATTGTTATTCCAAATATGGGTTTTAAGGCCGTAGGATTTGAGCACAGTCAGGCTAAAGGCTTAACTGCTGAAATCAACAGTTGGCGGAGTTTGCAAAGCTTGGCGTCCCTCGGGGGCTTCAAAAAAGTCACGCTCTTCAAACCCAAAGGGACCGGCAATAAGAATAGCAGGAAATTGCTCGCGTCCGGTATTATATTCCTGAACAGAATTATTGTAAAAACGCCGCGCGGCTGCAATTTTGTTTTCTATGTCAGCTAGCTGATCCTGAAGTTGAAGAAAATTGGTATTGGCTTTCAGCTCGGGATAGGCTTCGGCCAAAGCGAAAAGCTTTCCAAGGGCCGCAGAAAGCATGCCTTCAGCCTGTGCCTGTTCTTTGACTGTATTGGCGTTAACGGCCGCGCTACGGGCGCGAACTACTTCTTCAAAGGTAGATTTTTCGTGAGAGGCATAGCCTTTTACCGTATTGACGAGTTGCGGAACGAGATCCTGACGTTGTTTAAGTTGGACTTCGATGTCGGACCAGGCCTGATTGGTTGTTTGGCGAAGGCCCACTAAGCGGTTGTAAATCCCGACAATAAGAAAGCCGACAAGGGCAATGATGCCTATAATGATGAGCAGAGTGGTCATAATTCGTCCCCGGTTGTTCCAGTATAGAATGTGCCGCTATTCCTCGAATCTTGCAAGTAGGAATTGGCTTATCCGTAAAATTGCTGAGGGAGGGCCGTTGCCAGTTTTGGAAATAGAATTACAAGAGTAATCACAACCCCCTGAATACCAATAAAAGGCAAGACGCCCTTATAAAGCTTAGTTGTTGTGACCTCTGGCGGCGCTACGCCGCGAAGGTAGAAGAGTGCGAAGCCAAAAGGCGGGGTCAGAAAACTGGTTTGAAGATTTAGCGCCATTATTACTCCGAGCCATATAGGGTCGAATCCGGCGGCGAGTAAAGGCGGCGCAACAAGCGGTACGACAACAAAAGTTATCTCAATAAAATCCAAGAAGAAGCCGAGTACAAACATAACCAGCATAACGAGTGCAAAGCCGCCCCAAAGCCCCCCGGGGGCATTTTCGAGCCAGTGGGCGACAAGGTCATCGCCTCCAAACCCCCGAAAGACGAGGCTGAAAATAGTTGCGCCGATTAAAATGAGAAAAACCATACAGGTTATATGAAGTGTTGAGCGAGAAACCGGGGCTAAATCGCCTTGTTTTTGTAATGTGCCAAAGCTTAGCAGGGCGGCAACGGCTCCGGCGCCAGCAAAAACAAAAGATAGCAAAAGTAAAAAGCTTAATCCCAGGGATCTATCCGGCAAATTCAGCCGCAAGTCAGCGCCAAATAAATCCATCACAAAAAGAAGGGCCAGGCCGAGAGTGCCGAACAGGATCAGACGTTTTATGAAGAGCGATTGGGTTCTTTTATATCCGGCGAGTAGAACGGCCCCAAGTGCCCCAAGCGCCGCCCCGCGGGTTGGCGTTGCGTAACCTGAGAGAATAGATCCCAAAACAGCCATAATGAGGAAAATAGGCGGAAGCATGGATTGGACAGACCTTAAAAAGGCCTGTCTCATATCTAAGTCTTGGCTTCGATAAGCCGGCGCGCGTGCCGGGGACTTAATAGCGACAAAGACGATATAGAGGGCATAACAGCCCACCAGAATAAGTCCTGGAATTAGGGCGCCGGCAAATAAATCTCCGACGGAGACGACGCCTGCATTCTCTAGACCAAAGCTTCGTTGGGCTTCCTGATAAGCATTGGAGATTTGATCGCCGAGAATGACAAGAACAATAGAGGGCGGAATAATTTGACCGAGTGTACCCGACGCCGCAATGGCGCCTGAGGCGAGGGCGGGGTCATAGCCCCGTCGCAGGAGAGTTGGGAGGGATATTAGCCCCATCGTCACCACTGTGGCCCCCACAATGCCTGTGGAGGCGGCGAGGAGGGCCCCAACAAAAATAACGGATACGCCCATCCCTCCGCGTAGAGGACCCAATAATTCCCCCATACTTTCTAGTAATTCTTCAGCAATCCGGGATTTTTCGAGCATCACCCCCATAAAAACAAATAAGGGAATAGCCATGAGGATTTCACGAGTTAAAATTGGGAATATACGTCCTGGCATGGAGAGCAAGAAAACCGTGTTAAACTGCCCCGTGGCTACCCCCAAAGCCGCAAACACCAAGGAAACCCCTGCGAGAGTAAAGGCGACGCTGTAACCTGCCATCAGAGCGCCGCAGGCAACCGCAAACATCAAAAGCGACAAGATTTCCGGCAAACTCATTTCGGCGCCCTGGATTTAACGGATATAGAGGCGGGTAGAAATGCAATATCCGTATGGGGAGAAAAATCTGCCTGCTGGCTATCTCTTAGCCTCAACGCCGCCCGTAAAGCGACGGAAAGGCCTTGAATTAACAACATAATAAACATTACACAAAGCGCTGTTTTTAATATATATATTCCTTTTATGCCGCCGCTATTCGTTGACCCTTCCAGACTTTGCCAAGCGAAAGAAACGAAACTTTGGGACCGCCAGACGACGACGATACAAACAGGTGCGAGCAGGGTATAAAAGCCGCCAATTTCAACCAGTGCGCGCGCTCGGTTTTGCATCTTCTCGAAAAAAATATCGACTTTGACATGTTCTCCCGCAAGATATGTCGGGGCAGCGCCAAGGCAAATGCCCAAGGCGTGAAGGTAGATGGCGCTTTCATCCCACCAAATTGATGAAATTCCATAAATCGACAGGGCAAAGACTGCAATGACGACACTGATGACCATGAAGGGCATTACCCATTTTATGAGTTCTCCGGTGAAAGTGGAAAACAGATCAATAACGGAAATTATAGCTCTGGAGAAAGCTTTGCCTCCACCGGTTAAAAGCACAAAGGCCGGCAAAAGCAAAAAGGGCAGAAAAGCCCAGCCTATAAATTGCAAGGCTTCGCCGAATGCGTCAATTCCCCCCGAAGACATCAGTTAGTCCGAACCTGACAAAGTACGGCCGCGAATATAGGCCCCGTCGCTGATTTCTGTCCAACGTCGTTCCAGCTTCAGCGCTTTTGAAAAACTTTCATATATTTTTCCGGTTTTGGCATCAGAACGGGCTACCTCTTCGAGAACGGCCTGACTGGCTTCTCCGAAACTTTTTAAGACGTCATCCGGAAAAATCTGTGGCTCAATTCCGTGATCTGTTTTTAGGGTTCTTAGAGCTTCCGCATTTCGGAAATTATATTCACCAAGACTGATGTCATTGGCGCTGCGGCAAGCATATCGAATGATGGCTTGATCGGACGGCGAAAAACTTTCCCAGACCTGTTTGTTAATGCCGAGTGACAAAGATGCTCCCGGCTCGTGAAAGCCCGGGCCGTAATAATACGGGGCTTCCCGGTAAAAGCCGAAAGCTAGATCATTCCAAGGCCCGACCCATTCCGTCGCATCAATTGCGCCGGACTGAAGAGATTGGTAAATCTCGCCGCCCGGTATATTGACCGCTGCTCCGCCCATGGCGCGGATAACATCTCCGCCCAAACCCGGCATTCTGACCTTCAATCCGCGGAAGTCTTCAGCGGAATTAATGGGTCTTTTAAACCACCCTCCGGTTTGGTGGCCT
Source organism: uncultured Hyphomonadaceae bacterium (assembly GCA_913058335.1). Lineage (GTDB taxonomy): Bacteria > Pseudomonadota > Alphaproteobacteria > Caulobacterales > Maricaulaceae > Litorimonas. The sequence goes on along the minus strand of CAJXPX010000013.1, from coordinate 70,300 downwards.
GTATTGCCGGCCTGAAAGGGTTTAATATTAAAATCAGCAGCAAGGTCATCCCAGAGAGCCTGTCCTCCGCCGTAGTCAACCCAGCCCATTATTTCTGTTGCGGTCATTCCCATGGGGACGGCCGTGAAAAAACTAAATCCTTTTGCTTTTCCCTGCCAGTAATATTCGGCCGCATGATACATATCCGCTGCGCCCGAAGAGGCAGCGCCAAAACATTCCATCGCGCCGACCAGTTCACCTGCCGCATAGACTTTAATATCTAAACGGCCATCTGTCATTTCTCGTACGGCCTTGGCGACATTGACCGGCATAATCCCCAATCCTGGAAAATCTTTTGGCCAGGAGGTTGCCAGTCTTAATTGACGTCTGTTTTTTGAAATCGCCGGAGAGGCTAGCTCAGATCCGGATTGTGAGGACATCGGCGTGCCTCCGCTCTGTCCGGACTTTAAGGCCCCGACCGTACCGGCTCCGACGGCAAGAGCAGCGGCTCCGCCAATAAGTTCACGGCGTTTCATGCCGTGTCTCCGAGCAAGGCCCACCCTCTGTGAGTGAGCGTTTCACAGGGACGGAAACGGGCTTTGTAATCCATCTTTGGGCTGTCCGGTACCCAGTAACCGAGATAGAGATAAGACAGTTCTTGCCCCGAACAGCGTTTAATTTGATCCAAAATCATCAAATTCCCCAAAGAGCGTTTCTGCTCCTTAGGAGAGAAAAAGCTGTAAACCAAAGAAAGTCCGTCACTTAATCTGTCGATAAGTATAGCGGCAATTAGGGCGCCGCTTGGCAATCTGTATTCGACGATTTCGGTTTCAGATGAGCATTCCTCGACCATCATTTCGTACCGCATAAAGTCCATATCGGCCATGCCTCCCGTCTCATGGCGCTCCAAAAGATAGTCTTTAAGAAGATCAAATTGTTCATGTGTGGCAATAGCAGGGACAACCGAAGCCGAGAGATCGGCATTACGCCTTAAAGTACGGCGGTCTCTCTTATTAGGCTGAAACTCAAAAGCTCTTACTCTGAGGGATCGGCATTCCCGACAGGTTTCGCAGGCAGGCCTGTAGATTACATTTTGCGAACGCCGAAACCCCGCATGGGTCAGGTAATTATTCAGGTGCGGACCGTCCAGAGGATCGAGTTGAGTAAAGATTTTACGCTCTAACCGTCCGGGCAAATAAGGGCAGGGGCCTGGAATAGTTAGATAAAATTGTAGCCGGTTCGGGTCGAATACGTGACTCATGTAAAGACTTTATGACGCTTGCGCGAAATTACAATTGAAAAAGTAACGGACTCATCAGACTGAAACTTATCCAGATTAACAAAACCAATGGTACACCGAAGCGGGTAAAATCCGAAAACCGGTAATGCCCGGGACCCATAACCAGTAAATTTGTTTGATACGCAATAGGCGTCGCGAAACAGCAATTAGAGGCGAATATCACGGTTAAAACCATGGCAATGGGATCAATTCCAGTCTCCGCGCTTACCGACAAAGCGATTGGCGAGAATAAAAGTGCTGTGGCGCTATTGCTGATTATATTGGTCATAACTGCTACGATAAGGAAAATGGCGGCGATCAGGATTTGGTTTCCAAATGGCATAAAGGCTTCCACCACACCGTGAGCGATGTAGGACGCTCCCCCGGTTGCCTCCAGAGCTAGCCCCATAGCGAAAGCCGCTCCAATCAACAAAAAGATCCGCATATCCAAGGCGCGGACAGCCTGCCGTATATTCAGACATCCGGTCAAAATCATAGCGAGAGCGCCGCCAAGCGCGGCGGTTTCTATCGGAATAAATCCCAAAGCCGCCGCCGCAATCGTTGCGACGAAAATTACTCGAGCAAAGATTGATTTACGGATGTCGGGAAGCTCAGCACGTGACCAATCCATCAATAAAAGATCACGATTTGATCGTAACCCTCTGATATCTTTGTCATAACCAAATATGAGCAGCACATCTCCGGCCTCCAGTCGAATATCTAACATCCGGGTGCGAATCATACGTGACCGGCGCTGAATGCCGAGAACGAGACAATTTGTTTGTCGACGAAATCCGATTTGCTCAATATTGCGGCCAATCATTCGGGAACCGGGAGCAACGACAGCTTCAGATATAACGATTGCATCCTGATCATCCGATTCGCGTTCGCCGTCTTCAAATCCGGCAATGCTCAACATACCTTTCAAATAGGCTGGACGTGTAGAAAGGAGTTTTGACAGGGATTTTCGGGTTGCGGCCACAATCAGAACGTCATCTTTTTGAAGTTTCACATCGAAAGGCGGAAGAAACGACTGTTCTCCCCGCTGGATCATTCGGACGGTGGCTTCTTTCAGCTTGGGATAGAGCCCGGCGACGGGCTCTTCCCCCACAAGGGGGTGGTTTTCCGTGACAAGAATTTGAGCGATATATTGGCGGCCCGTATCCGTGATTTCTGTCTCAAGATCTTTTCTTTCCGGTATAAGGAAAGGCGCGGCAATAATGATATATGCCGCCCCGATTAAAGCTAAGATCATGCCGGGACCGAATTGCGTGAAAAATCCAAGAGAAAAGTCGGTGGTCCTTTGCAAGACATCATTGACCAATAGGTTTGTCGAAGAACCGATGAGCGTGGTCATCCCCGCTAAAATACAAAGAAATGACAGCGGCATCATATAACGCGAGGTGGTTTTTTTAAGTCTTGATGCCATAGCCGCGATGACCGGAATAAACATAACAACAACAGGGGTGTTGTTCATGAACATGGAAACGACAAAAGCGACGGCAAAGACAATAAATAGAGTTCGCCTGGGGTGTTGATCCAGCGCCGTATTAATGCTGTTTATTGGCCCCTCTAACGCTCCGGTTTGGAACAGACCCTGACCGACCACCAATAAGGCCATAATAGCAATCAGGGCAGGCGCGGCAAATCCAGAGAGTATATCGGAATTGCGAAGTTCAGTGACAGGCTCTACGCCAGGCATAGCAAAGAAGAACAACAATGCGGTAATAACGCCGACAGAAACGACCTCAATCGAATAAGTCTCGCGGACATAGAGGCACACCGCGATAGCGACGATGATAAAAGTCGCGATCATTGGAAATGAAAGGGAAACGATACTGTCCACTTAGGACCCTTATCCGCTAATTTTTATAAGTTGATGCGTCACGCCTTTACATGAAAATAACAGGACGTAGAAAGCAAGTTTAAAATCCAGAGAAGACATAAAAAACGACTAATAGGAGAGACTTATGGCAAATTGCGCATTTATCGGTTTGGGGGTGATGGGCTACCCCATGGCCGGACATTTAGTCTCTGCCGGACATAGTGTTCGGGTTTGGAACCGGACAAAAACCCGCGCAGAAGACTGGGCGAAATCATATGAAGGCACAGCTTGCCGCACGATTGATGACTGCGTCGAGGAGGCTGACTTTATCTTTATATGCGTCGGCCAAGATAAGGATGTTTATAGTGTTATGACGCCCATCTTAGAGTCCGCGAGTGACGGCACCATAATTGTTGATCACACAACGGCCTCCTCAAAATGTGCCCAAAAATGCTATGAGAATGCAAAAAAAGAAGAGCTGGCTTTTATTGACGCCCCAATTTCCGGCGGCGAGTCCGGCGCGGTCAATGGCCAGTTAAGTGTCATGTGCGGCGGAGATAAAGACGTTTTTGAGAAAGCGAAACCTGTGATGGACGCCTATGCCAAAGCGATCACGCTCATCGGAGGGGCTGGCGCGGGCCAAACCGCCAAGATGATCAATCAGATATGCATTGCCGGGATTTTGCAGGGTCTGTCTGAGGGGGTTCATTTTGCAAATGAAATGGGTCTTGATATGAAAGTCGTATTGGACGCGATTGGGAAAGGCGCGGCTCAAAGTTGGCAAATGGATAATCGCGCTTTGACTATGGCGGCGGGAGAGTTTGATTTCGGTTTTGCTATTGATTGGATGCGAAAGGATTTAGGCATCGTTCTGGACACCGCCAAAGACCACAATATTCATCTACCTATGGTCGAAGAGGTTCAAGCCCGTTACGAAAAAGTTCAAAATATGGGCGGCGGGCGTTGGGATACGTCGGCTCTTATCAAGGCTCTGGAATAGCTCGAAAGAAAACCTGCTTACACGTAAGAGCGGCGCGAAAAATGAAAATGAAATTGGCCAATTTACCGACCCAAAGATCGAAAATTGGCCAATTACCAGCCCCATAAATTTTTCCTTACCACAAAATAACCCGGATGTCACCTTTGATAGAAATTTGATGTATATCAGTCTGTTATAATCGTATCTTTTGGGCAATGTCCCGAGCGAAATAAGTCAAAACACCGTCGCATCCGGCTCTTCTAAAAGCGCCGAAACTTTCCATCATGACGGCGTCTTCATCAATCCAGCCATTGGCTCCCGCAGCTTTAATCATGGCATATTCGCCGCTTACCTGAAACGCAAAGGTCGGCATTGCGAACGTATTTTTGAGGTCACGAATAATATCCAGATAAGGCAGCCCGGGTTTGACCATCAACATGTCCGCACCCTCATTTATATCAAGCTCGACTTCCCTGATGGCTTCGCTGCGGTTGGCGGGGTCCATTTGATAGGTTCGCTTATCGCCCCGAAGCGCGGCTTTGGTGCCAATGGCGTCGCGGTAAGGGCCGTAAAAACCGGAGGCGTATTTTGCGGCGTAGGACATAATCATTATATCGCCAAAATTTGCCTCGTCTAAAGCGTCCCGAATGATGCCAATCCGTCCATCCATCATATCTGATGGGGCGACAATATCTGCACCGGATTGTGCGAGGATAACGGCACTGTCAGCCAAAATTTCTAAGGTCGGGTCGTTATCAATAATGTCTCCGGTCATGACACCATCATGCCCATGATCCGTATAGGGGTCGAGTGCCACGTCCACAATCACGCCAATTTCAGGGCAGGCGGTTTTGACCGCTCTGACGGCTTCAGGCACAAGGCCGCTTTCATTCAGGCTCTCTTTTGCCTGCGCGTCTTTCCGGCTTGCGTCGATATGCGGGAAAAGTGCAAGAGCCGGAATACCCAGGCTTTCTGCCTCCTTTGCCGCTTTGACGAGGCCGTCGAGATTTAGGCGTGACACACCCGGAAGGCTAGGGACGGGAGTCTCCTCAGCTTTCGAATCGGTAATGACCAAGGTCCAGATTAAATCATCTACAGCAGGCCGGGTTTCTCTGACTAAACGGCGGGACCAGTCATGGGCGCGGGTGCGGCGCATACGAACAGTGGGGAAATGGCTCACGGAATACCTCTTACAGAATTGTCAAAGCGAAAGGTTTCCATAAACTATATGCGACAGTATGCACAGATGCGAACATCCTTTTTGCATAGCAATTGTGCTCGGACTGCCCTATAGAGTGCGCGAATGGAGTTGCCTGATGGCCAAAAACTATCATAGCTATTTTGAAAACGCCGTTGCGCGCGTGCGCGATGAAGGCCGTTATAGAATCTTTCGTGACATCCGCCGCGCCAAAGGAAATTTCCCAAAGGCGACCTGGTTTCGCGAAGGGCTTGAAGAAAAAGAAATCACGGTTTGGTGCTCCAATGACTATCTCGGCATGGGCCAGATGGAATGTATTGTCGAAGCGGTAAAGTCAGCCGTTGACCGGGCGGGCACAGGGTCTGGCGGCACGCGCAATATTTCCGGTACGACCCGCTACCACGTCCAGCTTGAGACAGAATTGGCGACTCTCCATAAAAAAGACGCTGCTCTAGTTCTGACTTCTGGCTACGTTGCCAATGAGGCGACATTAGGCGTTATGAGTAAAATCATGCCAGGCCTTGTTATTTTCTCTGACGAAAAGAACCACGCCTCTATGATCTCCGGCATTCAACGGGCACGCTGCGAAAAGAAAATCTTTGCGCATAATGATTTAGCCGATCTTGAAGCCAAGCTGAAATCCGTTCCTTTGGACCAGCCAAAACTCATCGCGTTCGAAAGTGTCTATTCCATGGATGCTGACATCGCCCCAATCGAAGAAATCTGTGATCTCGCTGACAAATATAACGCTCTGACCTATATCGATGAAGTTCATGCGGTCGGCATGTATGGCGCGCAGGGCGGTGGCGTCACAGAAGAGCGCGAGCTCACGCACCGAATCGATATTATTCAGGGCACTTTGGCCAAAGCTTACGGAATGATTGGCGGCTATGTAGCAGCGGACTCTGTTATCATTGATGCTATCCGCTCTATGGCCTCCGGCTTTATTTTTACCACATCTATTCCGCCAAGCACGGCCGCAGGGGCGCTTCGCAGCGTTAAAGTTCTGAAGATGACACCCGAAAAACGGACGCAGCTTCACGAACGTGCCAATTCACTCAAATCCAGATTACGCGATGCGGGCTATCCTTTTGTTGATGGTCCAACCCACATCGTCCCCTTAATGGTGGGCGATCCGGTTAAGTGTCAGGCGATTTCTGACCGTTTGATTGAGGATTTCGGAATCTACGCACAGCCTATTAACTATCCAACTGTGCCGCGCGGCGAAGAGCGCCTTCGTTTCACGCCCGGCCCGCTGCACACTGACGCCATGATGGACGAACTGATGGAAGCCCTGGAAATCGTTTGGGAAGAGTTTGGACTTACAACGTCTGGCATCGCCCAAGCGCTTTAGCCGAGGCGATAACGCACACGATTCTATCCTTATTTCTTTAAGCTAGGCATTGCCGTTCGTCTGCGACGAAGTTAAGACCTGCCAAAACCCCAAACGGAGCGGACAATGACTGACTATACGGGTCGATATTTTTCTCAATCTCTCAAAGAGCGCGACCCTGCTGTCTATGACAGTATTAAAGACGAGTTAGAGCGTCAGCAGCATGAAATCGAGCTTATTGCGTCGGAGAATATTGTCAGCAAAGCCGTCATGGAGGCTCAAGGGTCGGTCCACACCAATAAATACGCCGAAGGCTACCCCGGAAAGCGTTATTATGGTGGGTGTGAACACGTCGATGTAACCGAGACCCTCGCTATTGAGCGGGCCTGCAAGTTATTCGGCGTTAAATTTGCGAATGTACAACCAAATTCGGGATCACAGGCTAATCAGGGGGTCTTTTTGGCACTGATAAAGCCCGGTGATACTATTATGGGGATGGATTTGGCGTCAGGGGGACATCTGACTCATGGCTCGCCGCCAAATATGTCCGGCAAATGGTTTAAAGCTGTCACTTATGGCGTACGTGAGGATACCCATCTGATTGATTATGATCAGGTGGAGCGTCTGGCTCTCGAAAACAAACCCAAACTTATCATCTGCGGTGGCTCTGCCTATTCCCGCCAGATAGACTTTGCTCGCTTTCGTGAAATTGCGGATAAAGTGGGCGCCTATCTTCACGTCGATATGGCGCATTTTGCGGGTCTTGTGGCCGGCGGAGAACATCCTAGCCCGTTTCCACATGCTCATGTCGCCACAACAACAACGCATAAAACGCTTCGCGGCCCTAGAGGGGGGATGATTCTGACGAATGACGAAGCTCTCGCTAAGAAGTTCAACTCAGCGATTTTCCCCGGGCTGCAGGGCGGCCCGCTTATGCACGTTATTGCCGGGAAAGCTGTCGCTTTTCAGGACTGCCTGCAACCGGAATTTAAAACTTATGCCAAGCAGGTCATTGAGAATTGCCGCGCTATGGCGGAAGCTCTGGTCGAGGCAGGATATGCCGTCGTTACAGGCGGGACGGATACACATCTGGCATTAATTGATCTGTCCCCAAAAGGCGTTAAAGGCAATGCGGCGGAAAAAGCGTTAGAGCGCGCCTATATTACCTGTAATAAAAACGGCATTCCTTTTGATAAAGAGAAATTCACCGTTACGTCCGGACTCCGTGTCGGCTCACCGGCAGGAACGACACGCGGCTTTGGCACAGAAGAGTTTCGCGAAGTCGGAAAACTCATGGCTGAGGTTCTAGATGCTTTGGCAGAAAATCCGAAAGGCAACCCTGACATTGAGGCTTCAGTACGAGAGCGCGTGAAAGCTCTCACGGCCCGTTTCCCAATTTATTCTGATTTGTAAAATTTAAAGCGCGTCATTACCCGATATAGTCGGGTAATGACGACAGTGACTATTAAAACGTCACTTTTCCACGCCGATTCACGGCGTTATCATAATCTTGAACAAGCGCTTCGCAGACTTTCCCCGGCTTATAATGGATGCCGTCAATCTCCCGAACCGGCGTCACTTCCGCCGCTGTTCCAACAACAAAACACTCATCGAAATGGGCCATTTCCGAGGGGTGAATATCACGTTTGAAAACTTTATAGCCGCGAGCTTCTGCAAGTTTGATAACGCTATCATGCGTTATACCCTCGAGCAGAATATCATTTGTCGGTGTATGAAGTTCCTCTCCGCGAACAAAAAAGATATGCGCGCCGGTGCATTCGGCAACGCGTCCCCGGTAATCAAACATAAGGGCGTCATCAAAACCTTTGGCGGCGGCGGCATCTTTTGACAAGGTGCAAATCATGTAAAGGCCTGCCGCCTTTGATTTGGACGGAATTGTATCGGGCGCTGGGCGTTTCCAATCAGAAATACAGAGGCGAATGCCTTTCATTTTGTCTGAAAAATAGCTGCCCCAATGCCAGCAAGCGACGGCTAAATGAATTTCATTGTTTTTGGAGGCGACGCCCATCATTTCAGAGCCGCGCCAAGCTACCGGACGAAGGTAGGCATCCTTTAAACCGGATTTTTCCAAGGTTTCTTTACAAGCCGCATCAATTTGTTCGCGCGTATAAGGGATTTCATAGCCTAGAAGTTTGGCTGAATTCAGAAGACGGTCTGAATGATCAGATAGCCTGAAAATTTCTCCGCCGTAAGCTCTGTCACCTTCGAAAACAGCAGAGCCGTAATGCAAAGAGTGGGTAAGAAGGTGGACATTGGTTTCCCGCCAATCTTTGAACTCGCCGTCTATCCAGATGTGACCTTCACGGTCATGATATGCTTTTTCGATCATGTTTCTAACTCTATTCTGTCTCGGCCTTGCGGCTCTTGCATTTTCGCGCCATTCTGACTTTATCCTATTCTTATTCTGGGACGGGGTAAGTCAACAACCTTTCAGGTAAGAAAAGGGAATATTTATCTATGACTCGCTCGCCCACCACGCGCCTGGACCGATCCAATACCCATATCCTGATTGTTGATGATGATGACCGGATACGTCTCTTATTGCAAAAATATCTGAGTCGGGAGGGATATCGTACGTCTGTCGCCGCGAATGCAGCCTCTGCCAGGGAGAAAATGCGGGGTCTGTCTTATGATTTGCTTATCTTGGACATAATGATGCCCGGAGAAGATGGCCTATCCTTGTCTCGGAGCTTACGCGAATCAAGCGATGTTCCGATAATACTCCTTACCGCCAAAGGAGAGGCGGAGGACAGAATTTCAGGCTTGCGGGCTGGGGCGGATGATTATCTGTCCAAACCTTTCGAACCAGAGGAACTGCTCTTGCGAATCGATAATGTTTTCCGACGCACAGGCCGACCGGCCGCTTTAGATTCAGTCGTTTTTGGGCCATATAGCTATGATCTCGAAGCGCACCTACTTACCAAAAATGGGGAGCGCGTTCGTTTAACAACGGGAGAGCAAGTCATGTTGAACCTTTTGGCAAAACAGGGCGGGGGGACCGTATCGCGCTATGAATTATCTCAGAATATAAATGCCAATTCTGACCGCGCTGTAGACGTTCAAATCACCCGACTCCGGCGTAAAATCGAAGATAATCCCGCTGAGCCTGATTTCATTCTGACGGTTAGAGGGCAGGGCTATCGACTTATTTGTCACGCGGATGAGGCATGATTTTAAAACGGTATTTGCCCAAGAGTCTGTTTGGCCGGGCGCTTCTTATTATCATCTTGCCCATTGCGGTGATGCAAATTGCCGTCGCCTATTTCTTTTTCAATGCTCATTGGGACCGCGTTACCGCAAATCTTTCCGATAGTGTGGCGGCTGATATCGCCGTGGCAACGACTTTGTTTAAACAAGATCCGACCGTGGTCCGCGCCGAGGATCTAGACGCGCTTTTCAGTCCGGGAATGCAGCTCTCTGTCGTCTTCCGAGAAGGTGATGCTTTGCCAGTCGCACAGAGGCGGCAAATGTTTTTTTCAAATCTGGATAAAACCTTGCGTCGGGCTTTGAATGAAAATCTGGACGACCCGTTCTGGTTCGATACAACGCGTTATCCTAATCATATCGATGTCCGGGTACAGGTTGAAGGGGGGTATCTTCGGTTTATTGCAGCGCGGGAGAGAGTGTTTGCACCGACTGGCTTTGTCTTTATTTTCTGGCTTATTACAGCGACTGTACTTTTAACATTAGTGTCCATTATTTTTATTCGAAATCAGGCCAAGCCGATCACATTATTGGCTGATGCGGCGGATGCTTACGGTAAGGGGCAGGATTTGGGCAATTATAAACCTTCCGGCGCTTCAGAAGTTCGCAGAGCGGGACAATCATTTTTAAAAATGCGGAGTCGAATTCAGCGGCATTTGGAGCAGCGCACTATGATGCTGGCCGGAGTAAGTCATGACCTTCGCACACCGCTAACGCGGCTTAAACTTCAGCTCGCCCTGCAAGAAAACACAGAAGAAACGCGGGCCGCCCGGCAGGATATCTTGGAAATGGAGACAATGCTGAACGGTTATCTCGATTTCGCGAGAGGTCAGGGTAGTGAGATGCCTGAACCCGTCAATATAAAGGATTATTTGAAAGCCGTTGTTCAAGGACAATCAGCTAAGCTGGATATAGAGTCCATTGCCCCTGACCTCATGGCGACATTACGCCCGATTGCCTTGTCTCGGGCGCTCACCAACCTCATTTCCAATAGTACAAAATACGCGGAGGGATGTCGTGTGTCTGTCAAGTCTTCGCCCGATCGTATTGAGTTTTACGTCGATGATTCGGGGCCGGGGATTCCTCCCGAAAAACGCAAACAAGCCTTTCGAGCTTTTAGCCGTTTGGATGAGGCCCGAACCCAAAATATTGAAGGTGTGGGCTTAGGGTTGTCGATAGCAAGAGATATCGCCCAATTACATGGCGGGAGTCTAATATTGGAAGATAGCCCTTTGGGAGGATTGCGCGCGACAATTTCGCTGCCGCAATAATGCTTAAAATTAGGGAAAAGAGGCTAAATCGACAAGAGCGGATGTTAGGGCATCTTCTGGTGATTTGCCTGCCCAAATAACATATTGGCAAGCGGGATAGCCCCGTTCCGCCGCGTCCAAGGCAGAGGCAATTATATCCATAGCCTGTTCTGTTCGAAGAGTGGCGCCGCCTTTCAGGGTGAGAGTGTCACGGTAAACCAAGGCTTGATCGCGCGTAGAAAAGTCAAAATGACCTGTGGAAAGATTCTCATTTATCAGGGACATGAGACGGCAAATATCGTCAGAGCGACCTCCCGGCGTCTTACCCTCAAACATCAAAAAACACTGAACCTGTTCCGTTCCGGGGTTCCATATCAGGCTAATATTATGATCGCACCACAGTCCGGGGACAGAAAGCTCAATTTCGTTTAGTTCAATCCGCTCCATATCATAGCCTTCGGCCAGAGCGAGCCTCTCAAAGACCTCGGTCGGGTTACCACGCAGAGCGGCAGAGCCCGCAAGTGAGGGATTGGGCCGAAGGCAATGGTGATCAGCGAATGACATAAATAGATAAGCCTTGTTTCGAATCTGCAATTAGAAACTAGGAGTTTCATTGATTCTCACAAGATGTTGTGCCTGACAGCGTGTTGATAACTAATTTAAGTCGTGGGTAAGTGAGCTAAGAAGAAGCAAACTCCTGAACTGGCGGCTCCCATAGCGGTCGTTTCTTCATGATTCTTTTGAATAAATCGGATTTCAAACAGCTATCCAGCCAATCTGCGACTTTTGGAAGTGGTTTCGTGGCCCACCATTCTTTCTCTGTTGCGGCGAATTGGCGGATAAAAGGGAATGTCGCAATATCGGCAAAACTCGGCGTGTCTCGAAGTAAATAGTCACTTTCCGAGAGGGCTGCCTCCCATTTTTGAAGAAGGGCAACAGCCGCAGCGCGATGATCCAGATTGACATCCCCGCGTTTTGCATCGTCATCATAACGGCTGGCATATTTATACTGATCCAGATGGGGCTTGAAGTCTTCATCCATTAGGCGAACAAATTCAGATGTTCTGTCGGTTGTATCAAACAACCAATTCTGAGGGTCATTTTTGCTAAGAGCATAGCGCATAATGGCCAAGCTCTCATCAATCACCTCTCCGGAAGGCATAACATAAACAGGGACTGTGCCTTTAGGGGAGGCTTCGAGCATAGCCTCGGGTTTGTTTCTCAAAGAAACTTCCCTGTGCTCATAACTCATCTCGGAAATTGTTAAGGCAAGTCTTGCCCGCATCGCATACGGACAACGACGAAAAGAATATAGAATGGCATTGTCAGTCATAGAGTTCAGCTCTCTCCTGATATGTAAACTAAGTCTTTGATATACGCCCTATATGTGTTTCCCCGCGCTGCTTGGCGAGGTCTATCTGTTTCTGCCGCTCAGCGAACCGAGCTTTTTGGTCTTCGCTCATATCGGCGTGGCAGCGAGGACAGGCAACGCCTTTCACATAAAGTGGAGAGGCTTTATCATTCTCTGTGATCGGGTGGCGACAGGCATAGCATTGGTCATACTGACCTTGTTCTAAATTGTGCTTTACGGCCACACGTTGATCAAACACGAAACACTCACCGTTCCAGAGACTTTTGTCTTCGGGTTGTGTTTCAAGGTATTTTAAAATCCCGCCTTTTAAATGATATACATCTTCAAAGCCGTTTTGTTTCATGAAGGCGCTGGCTTTCTCACAACGAATACCGCCCGTGCAGAACATAGCGACTTTAGGCTTCGTCAGATTATCTCGGTTCTTTTCAACCCATTCCGGAAATTCGCGAAAGGTTTTGGTATTGGGATTTATGGCCCCTTCAAATGTGCCAATTTCTACTTCATAGTCATTGCGTGTATCAATAAGTATGGTGTCGGGGTCCGAGATCAAATCATTCCAGTCAGAGGGTTTTACGTAAGTTCCGACCACTTTATTGGGGTCAATATTTTCCACCCCCATAGTGACAATCTCTTTTTTTAGCCGGACTTTCATGCGGTAGAAGGGAGAGCTATCCGCTTCGGAGAACTTGGCGTCCAATTCTCTCAAACGCGGATCCGCTCTCAAGTAAGATAACAAATTTTCAATCGCTTCTTCTGAACCCGAAACCGTTCCGTTAATCCCTTCCTGAGCCAAAAGAATAGTGCCTTTAATATCCAGAAGCTCACACATCTTCTGCAGGGATGGCTGAAGGGCTACATAATCCGGCAAAGCGGTAAAGTGATATAACGCGGCAATGCGGTAGGTCATGAGCGCGCTCTATGCCGCCAGACCAAAATAATCAATATTTCGGACTGCTCTTTCTTTATCAAGTATCATGTCAAACGCTACGCAATACGGAAACGACAGGAGAAAACAGGATCGCCTTCGCCTATTGACGTAAGTTATATTCTTCTTTCCAGAGTGAACAAGAAGGTGAGTTGCGCCAAAGCTCTTTTTCCAATACAAATTAAAGATATAGTTAGGATAAATATGGCTTCAGCCGCATTGGCATTATTCGAAAAGCCTCAAGGGATCGACCCTGAAATAAAACAGGCTGTCCTTGAACAACTCGAACGTATCCGGAAGGATAAACTTTTTCGCGACACAACGCGGATGAAGCGGTTTTTAAGCTATGTTGTCCACGAGACTCTCAACGGAAATTCTGACCTCCTCAAGGGATACACTATTGGGTTGGAAGTTTTTGATAAACCCGACGATTTCGACCCGCAAGCCGATACTATTGTACGTGTACAAGCTGGGCAATTAAGGCGCCGCCTTGAGCTTTACTATGGCTCCAATGGACTAAAAGATCCTGTTCGTATCATAATCCCTAAAGGACAATATTCTCCGGTCTTTGAAATGCGGAGGGAGGCCCTTCAAGACTTTCCTCTGGCAATCCCGGATAGCCAAGTTGCGTTGAATGATACAAGCGAAATGACTGATTTTGGCTCCCGCCCCGGTATCGCGGTTTTTACTTTTAATGATTTGAATGGCCCAGACCAATCAAACTATTTTGCTAAAGGTTTAACCGCTGAGATCGTGAATGCTTTAGTGCAATTTCGCTATCTCAGAATTGTTGCGAGAATGCCTACAGTGGAGCATTCCGGCGAGAATGTTGACCTTAAGAAATTCGCCAAAGACTATGATGTACAATTTATTCTGAACGGAACCGTACGGAGGTCAGGAGACGTCCTTCGTGTCTCCGTCGATTTATTGTCCACTGAAACAGGCGAACATGTATTTTCGAGAATTTTTGATAAGAAATATTCAGCAAAGGATATTTTTGATATTCAGGAAGAAATTGCCTCTCATACCGCTGCAAAAGTTGCGGCCCCATTTGGTGTGGTCAATCGTTTCAATCGCCGAGATAACTCGGGACGGCGGGACAACCTGCATTCTTATGAAGCGATATTGAGATTTTACGAGCTGAAACTTTCTCCCTCTAAGAGTGGCGTAAGAGAACTTTTGAAAGAGTTTGAAACGCTCAGTGAAACACAAGATGATTTCTCATCTGCCTGGGCGATTAGATCACAGCTCAACATCTTTCTTTGCACATTATCCTTGCCAAGAGTGCCTGGAAATGAGCGATTAGACGCCGCAATTGAGTATGGTAACAAAGCCGCTGCCATTGATCCTGATAATGCTCTCGCCTTTATGGCGCTCTTTCAAGCTCATTATCACAGAGGCAATCTGGAAATTTCTGAAAAAATGGCTCAAAGATCTCTGGCTCTGAACCCCAATGATTATTCAATGTTATCTTATTATGCGCTCACCAACGCCTTTCAGGGTAATTCCGCTCGAGCCTTGTCATACCAGAAGGCGGCGATGCAACTCTTAGACAGACCTCCTGCGTGGTTCTATACGAGTGGTCTGGTTATCGCTTTTCAAGCTGAACGGTTTCAAGAAGTTCGTGATATTCTTTTAGAGGTCTCTCTCGACAGTCCAGTCGGGTCGCAGATTATGTGGGTTTCGATACTGGGACTTCTTGGTGACATTGCAGGTGCCACTGATTTCCTACGCGAAGCCCGCGATAAGAATACGAATTATGATAATGACTTATTGGAAATCTTCTTGATCTGGCAGCCCAATGATACTTTACGCGAACTTGTTTTTAAAGGCTGGAGACTTGCAGGATTTAATGTCTAAGCCTCAGCCCGCGGAAGACCTTGGAGTATAACTCCCATACAGGGAGTTCAGGCTGATTATGCAATTTCGGTTGGTGGTCAAGCCCGATTTGGCCCTCTAAAAATAGTTCAACAAAACGGTAGGAGGCTTGCACCTCGAATCCGGGCTAAACAAAATAGGGGAAGATTATGTCTGATCTGGAAACTTTTAAACTCGAAACCCGGGCTTGGCTCGAAGAGAATTGTCCTCCCGAAATGCGGAAACCCATGAAGTCCGAAGAAGACGCCTGCTGGGGCGGCCGGAATTGGACCTTTGCAAGTGAGGCTCAGAAAGTTTGGTTGGAACGTATGGCTGAAAAGGGCTGGACGGTTCCGACTTGGCCAAAACAATATGGCGGAGCAGATCTGAGCCGGGCCGAGGAAGCCATTTTACTAAAGGAAATGGCGCGCATAAAAGCTCGCACACCGCTATCGAGTTTCGGCATTTGGATGCTTGGTCCCGCGCTTTTGAAGTTTGGTAATGACGCCCAAAAGAAAGAACATCTCCCAAAAATTGCTCGCGGCGAAATTCGCTGGTGCCAAGGCTATTCCGAACCAAATGCGGGGTCGGACTTAGCCTCCCTAGCGACAAAGGCCGAAGACAAAGGCGACCATTATTTGGTCAATGGCCAGAAAGTCTGGACGTCCTACGCTGATAAGGCCGACTGGATATTTTGTCTTGTACGAACAGATAATTCAGGCCGGAAACATGACGGCATTTCCTTCCTTCTGTTTGATATGGAAAGCGAGGGCGTCGAGGCGCGGCCCATTTCTCTTATTTCCGGTAAGTCGGCTTTTTGTGAAACATTCTTTGAGGATGTTAAAGTGCCAAAAGATCAACTGGTTGGCGAAGTTGGTAAAGGTTGGTCCATTGCAAAATACCTCTTGACCCATGAACGCGAAATGATTGGCGGGTCCGGTGAAGGCCTCACCCGACCGCTTCATGAAATTGCGGCGGCATCAATCGGGCTGGAGAGCGGGAAGTTATCTGACCCTATGTTACGCGCAAAAGTGGCCGAAGCTGAAATTGACGAATGGGCTTTCAGGCTAACCATGCAGCGTAAATTAGCCGAAGCCAAAGCGGGCGCGTCTTTGGGAGCCGACAGTTCCATGCTTAAATATTATGGTACGGAGCTAAATAAACGCCGCCATGAATTAATGATGGACGCTGCAGGACATGACGGTCTGGAATGGGAAGGTGAGCGGTCGAGTGAGGGCAAGCTGGCCCGCGACTGGCTTCGAACCAAAGCCAATTCCATTGAAGGCGGCACCTCAGAGGTCCAGCTAAACATCATCTCCAAACATATCCTCCAACTCCCGGGCGCGTAAATTATGGCACTCATATTAAACGAAGACGAAAAAATGCTCAGTGAAACCGCTGAAGGTTTTTTCAAGAAGAAAGCTCCAGTGGCAGACCTTCGCAAGCTTCGCGATAGTCGGGACGAAAAAGGCTATTCCGAAACCCTTTGGGCCGAAATGGCTGAAATGGGATTTGCAGGCGTTTTGGTCCCAGAAGATCAGGGCGGCGTCGATATGGGCGTTATGGCAGCGGGTTTACTGGCCGAACAAATAGGCCGCAATCTAAGCGCGACCCCTTTCTTCTCAACCTCAGTTCTTTCTGCAACCGCCTTGAAGAACAGTGAAAGCGAATTGGCCAGGACCTGGCTGGAAAAAATCGCAGGCGGTGAAGCCATTGTGTCCTTTGCTATTGATGAGGGGGTCAAACATAACCCTCTCGGCACCGAAACGCGCGCTGAACGATCTGGTAACGGGTTCAAGATTACGGGGCGTAAAGCCATGGTGCTTGATGCTCATGTCGCTGACGCTCATATTGTTGTGGCGCGCACCGACGGACAGCCCGGTGACCGGGACGGCCTGAGCCTTTTCCTCGTCGAAAAGTCCGTTGAGAATTTGAACGTCGAGCGCACCATTATGGTCGATAGCCATAATGCCGGGCGGTTGGAGCTGAACGGGGTTGAGGTGACAGCCGACGCTCTATTAGGCACAGAAGGAGAGGGCGCAGATATTTTGGATAAAGTTTTAGGCGCGGGCCGCGCTGTTTTATCGGCTGAACTTCTCGGCGCCGGATCGCAAGCTTTCGAAGAGACTGTCACTTACATCAAAGAACGCAAACAGTTCGGCAAAATTATTGGTGAATTTCAAGCGCTCCAGCATCGGGCGTCACACCTCTACACTGAATTGGAGCTTTGCCGCTCGGCAGTTTTCGCGGCTCTCTCAGCAATAGATGATGCCGATGAAAACGCCGTAAAATTTGCCGGAATGGCTAAGGCAAAACTTGGTGAGGTCGCCAAACTCGCCGCTCTCGAAGGCATTCAGATGTTTGGCGGCGTTGGAATGACAGATGAATATGACATTGGCCTATTCCTCAAACGCATCCGCGTCTTGCAGGAGTTACTGGGCGACGGAAATTACCACCTAAACGACTTCGCAAAAGAAAATGGGTATTAGGGGTTAACCTCTAATGCCGCTTCTAAGGCTTAGTGAGCGCCAGCGGACATATATTTTGTTTCGTCCAAGGGGCTCGCAACAATCATACCCCAATAGGTCGAATAGGTTGTCTGCGGCTCGTAAACGAGAGCAATGCCGAAATCGACGACATCGGCCCTTAAAAGATTTTCATTATGGCCGGGGCTGTCTTTCCACGCTTGGAAAACGGCATCCCAACTTTTCTGGCCTGTCGCAACGTTCTCACCTGCTATTGAAAAATAATACCCTTGGCGCTGCACACGATCACCGTGAGTAGATCCATCCGTTCCAGTGTGAGATATAATTCCGGCTTTTGCCAAATCTCTCGCGTGAACTTCTGAAGCCAGATTGAGTTTATAATTTATTTTGACCGGCCCTAGGCCATTTTCAAGACGGTATTCGTTTAAATCCTCTACGGCCACATCTATGTCGAGCGGGGTAGGAGGAATAGAGGGGAAAACCGGATGCTCTCCGAAGCCGTTATTCAATCTGCATTGAGCTTCGGGCTTTGAAACATCGGGCTGATAAGTCACAGCGCCCCGGCATTTTGTATCAGCTTTGCACAGAGCTGAACATTCTTCGGGCGTGGAAACTGGATAAACAGCATAAGTGCCGTCATCTTTATCAAATTCCCCTAATTTACTCTCGACCGCAAAGGCTGAATTGCTCAGCGCTAAAAAACAAATCGAAGATAAAATAGACTGCCTGATCCTCATGTTCCTAGACATACCTAATCTCCGTGCTCTGAAAAGCCTAGATAACAGTTAAATCTTTACTCAACCGTTAGGATGGAGATTAATTATCAGACAGAAGTGTCAAACCCTATCGCTCAGCAGAAGTCAGCTGGCTTGCGGGTGTCGGCGCTGCGACCCCGTTGGCCATGTCTCGTTCGGATTGAAATGCCTGAGAAAGTGATTCGTAAAAGGCGATTTGAAACCGGGTTTCCGGGTCATTTGTTTTTGGATCCGGTGCCTTTAGAGGGCGGACCTTCCATCCCTTATGGGACGCGAGCATATAATCCTTCCACGCATCGACTGGCAGGAGGCCGCCTGTAACTTGTTTGGTCGGACTATTGTCATCATTTCCCATCCAGACGCCTGTCGTCAATTGCGCTGTAAAGCCAACAAACCAAGCGTCTCTGTAATCTTGAGAGGTTCCAGTCTTCCCTGCCGCGGGGCGATTGCCAAGACGCGCGCCATAGCCCGTTCCGGAGTCGATAACGTCGCGCATCATCCCCGTCATTTGACGAGAATATGGCACAGCGTAGGCCCGACTGGGTTGAGTTGTCTGCCGTGTATAAAGAGGGCGTTTAGCGGTGTCTGTAATTTCAGTTATGAAATAAGAAGGTTTGAGCAGGCCTTCATTGGCGAAAACAGAATAGGCTGTTGTGAGTTCCAGAAGATTGACCTCAGACGTACCCAAAGCGATGGAATATTCTGGCCGCATTTCAGACTTGATGCCAAACCGCTTGGCTGTGCTTACCACTTTAGAAGGGCCGATTTCAGATCCAACTTGGGCGGCTACGGTATTAATAGAGAGTTTGAGCGCTTCTCGGATCGTGATGGGGCCGCGATATCGGCGGGTATAGTTTTCGGGCGACCAGCCTTTAATTTCGATGGGTTGATCTATACGGATTGTGCCGGGAGTAAACCCTTCTTCCATAGCCGCGGCGTAAACAATACTCTTGAATGCCGAGCCGGGTTGTCTGGCGGCTTGGCTCGCCCGGTTAAATTTTGAGACGTCATAATTGCGACCTCCGACTAAAGCCCGCACAGCCCCTGAATAGTTGTCGAGACTGACAAGAGCGCCTTCCTGTATATTTTTGGCTTCTCCGGAAGTATTTAGAGTTTTCTTTATCGCCGCATCCGCGTTTTTTTGCAGGGCAGTATCAATTGTTGTTTTGATAATTAGATCCTGCCTTTTCTCGCCTACTAATTGATGGGCGCGCTCAGTAACCAGATCAAACACATATCCAAGAATATCAGCCTCTAAGAGAGGATTCGAATCTTCGACGATGACCGGCGGGGATTTACGGGCCTCGACTTCCTGTTCCGGGGTAATAAAGCCATTAGCTGTCATGCGCTGCAAAACCAAATGAGATCGGGTGAGGGCACCTTCGAAATTCTTCGTTGGGTCATATCGGCTAGGAGCTTTGGGTAGTGCGGCGAGGAGTGCGCCTTCAGACAAGCTGAGTGTCTTGGCTGTATGCCCGAAAAATTTTTGAGAGGCAGCTTCGATACCAAAAACCTGAGGCCCAAGATTAATTCGGTTTAAATAAAGCTCCAGAATTTCGGGCTTGCTCAGTCTGGCCTCCATATCACGGGCGAGCAGCATTTCCTGGACTTTGCGTCGATAAGTTTTTTCCGGGGTCAAAACCATATTTTTGACCAATTGCTGCGTCAGGGTTGAAGCCCCTTGCGACTTTTCACCTGTGGACGTGTTCGTCACCAAGGCCCGGAAAATTGCTTTATTGTCAATTCCGGTGTGTTCATAAAAGCGCTCATCCTCAATGGCCAGAAAGGCGTCGGCTACGTGGCGGGGCATTTGATCGAGTTTCATAGGCTCGCCAATATAGGGGCCGCGGTGTCCGATGATCTGACCGTCCTTATCTAGAAGGGTTATATTAGGTTTAAGATTCATTTCCCACATGGTGGCTTTATCCGGCAGTTTTGGTAAACCCTCGAGGAAATACTGTCTCGCCTGATAATAGGATAGCGCAATAATAACGCTCACAACTGCGACCACAGCAATCCAGACAGCCCGCTTTTTACGTTGGCTATTATCATTCGCAACATCAATGTCTGCGCGGTAGGTTGGCATATCTTCCATATAGTGTAAGGGGCCTGAATGGTTGCTAAATCAAATCTACCCTTTTGGAAAACCAAAAATATGGCGGAATTGAGCCGTCAGCAGTGGGAAAGTCTGTGTGACGGCTGTGGAAAGTGCTGTTGTATCCGATTGGAAGATGAAGATGACGGATCTGTATATGTGACAGATGTGTCCTGCCATCTCTTTAATCCGGAGACATGTGCCTGCCGTGACTACGCGAATCGGAAGTCCATTGTGCCGGATTGCGTGACTTTGACGGCCGCCACAGTAGAACAACTTCACTGGATGCCCGAAACCTGTGCCTATAGGCTCGTGGCAAAAGGCGAGGACTTGCCAGAGTGGCATCATTTGGTTTCCGGATCTAGGGAAACAATTCATGAAGCGGGCATGAGTGTCAGGGATCAGGTCGAGAGCGAGAACACTGTCTCCGACAAAGACTTGCCGCACCGCATCGTGATATGGCCGGGAGAGCCGGACTTCACGAAATAGTGACAGGATTCTGATTCTTCAAATTATAAGAAGAGAGTTTAAGACAATCACGTTTTACAAATTTAAATTGTCGGGACTTTGCATCTTCCGTTCTGAAAACCCTGAATTTTCTAAAAAACTGTGTTTTTAATGTTACAGTTATGTCACATTTTGTATCAAAGCGTGAGAAACTGCTGTTTATGGGTGTGTTAGGGAGATATTTACCTCATAGGGCCAGACCCTAATTGACAGTTTTTTGACGAAGCGACCTTTAATGTTCCTTTTAGAGAACAAAGCGCGTTGAAAGCGGAAAAGAATATGACAGATACAATAGTGCGCAAACCAGCTGCAAACGACCTTTCTCCTACTCCGACAGATCGCGGACAGCCGATACTCCATAGTGACTTTAAAACTTTATGTGACGGCCTTGATTATGCCGCCCACGGAAAAACAGGTCTAAACTATTTTGACGGCAAAGCCCGGTTGAAAACAGTTTTGAGCTATAAAGAGCTGAGAGAGCGCTCTATTGATCTGGCTTACCGTCTAGTGAAATTTGCGCCTAAAAACTCTCGTATCGGCTTGGCAGCGGTTTCCACTCCTGAATTCGCCGTCCTGTTTTTTGCGTGCCAATATGCTGGTCTCGTCCCCGCTCCGCTTCCATTGCCTGTTACTTTGGGCGGCCGCGGGAGCTATGAACGACAGCTTCAGAGAATGGCGGACACAGGAGATTTCCACGCGCTCTTTACGCCTGAGTCGATGGAGCCGATTATGAGTTCGGCCCTAAATGATCAGGCCATCCCGGTTTTGACGTTTGACGATGTGGATAAATTGCCAAAAGGCAACAAGCTTCGTAAATTCAACGAAGATGATCTTTGTTATATCCAATATAGTTCCGGCAGCTCTAGCTCTCCAAAAGGCATTATCGGGACGCAGTCTTCCGTTTCTGCTAATTGCCACGCTATCACAAAACACGGGCTTAAGATTAACGAGACGGATCGCGCCACAAGTTGGCTGCCGCTTTATCATGATATGGGTCTTATCGGGTTTATGCTTGCCCCCATGATGAGCCAGATGACTATTGATTATATTGATCCTCAAGATTTCACTCGTCGCCCCATGACATGGCTGCAACTCATTAATGATCATAAAGGCACTGTATCTTATTCGCCGACCTTTGGTTACGAGCTTTGCGTTCGCCGTTGGCGCGATGATCGTGAACTCGACCTTTCAAGTTGGCGTGCGGCTGGTATTGGCGGAGATATGGTGCGACCTGAACCTCTGACCGAATTTGAAAAATTGTTCGGCCCGATGGGCTTTGACAAAGGTGCTTTTACCCCGAGCTACGGTTTGGCCGAAACGACGCTTGCGGCAAGTTTTGCGCCTTTGGGGCAGGGGCTTAAAAAGCATACAATCGACATGGATCGGTATGAGCGCACAACTGAAGCTGTGACGGCGACAGACCTTACTCCGGCTGCGGCCCGAAGAACATTTGTGGCTTGCGGGACTGTGTTGCCGGGTCACGAAATTGAAATTCGTGACTTTCAGAATAACGTCCTGACAGGCTCTAAGGTTGGACGCATTTGTTTGCGCGGCCCTAGCGTCTCGCCGGGCTATTTTCGGAACTCACAAGCCACAGAAGCCGCTTTCACTAAAGAAGGCTGGCTCGACACGGGGGATCTCGGTTATTGGCTGGATAACCAACTTGTTGTGACGGGCCGCTCCAAAGACCTGATTCTCTGGCATGGCCGTAACATCTGGCCACAGGACATTGAATGGGCAGCTCAGGCCGCTGCGCCGCATCGTTGCGGACGGGCTTGTGCTTTTGCCATTGGCGGAGCAGGAGATGAAAAGCAGATTATGCTTCTGCTCGAATGCCGGACGCGTGATCCCCAGCTCTTGGACGAGATTTTCAAGGCTGTTACGGCGGCCATCCGGTTGGAAGTTGGCGTCCCCGTCAGGCTACAGCTCGTTCCTAAATCCACCATGATTGTGACGAGTTCCGGTAAATTGTCTCGGGCGCGTGTGAAAGAGAAATTCGTCTCCGGCGCCATCATTGATCTTCAAAATGCGGAATCGATTCGTGTTGTTAAGTCTGAGACTTAACGCGATATGCCTCGAATAATTGCGCTCACCGGCGCAACGGGGTTTGTCGGACGACATCTTGTTCGTAATTTATTGGAGCAGGGCTTTAAGGTTAAAGCCTTGGTCCGGCGTTCAGGGGCCTTGGACGACCTCGCTCAAGAAAATCTCTTTATATATGAAGGTGATCTGTCGAGTGATTTGACCCATTGGATAAAGGGCGCGGATTGCGTTTTTCATTTGGCGGGATTGGTCAAAGCCCCAAAGTGGTCAAACTTCGAAGAAGTGAATGTTAACGGGGCGGGCCGTGTCGCCAAGGCCGCCGAGATAGCTAATATTCCGCGCTTGATTCTTCTATCTTCTCAAACGGCGAGAGCGCCGGAGTTAAGCCGATATGCCAAATCCAAGAAATTGGGGGAAGAGGCTGTAAAGCAAGAGTTTTCTGGTAAATTAGCCATTATTCGCGCTCCGGCAGTCTTTGGTCCGGGAGATAACGCCACTAAACCGATTTTTGAATTGATGAAACGGGGGCTTCTCCCTGTTGCGGGAGGCCATGACTGGAAAACCCGTTCCGTCGCGATGGTGTATGTTTCAGATTTGGTCGAGAACCTCATTGGATATGCTCTGGAAGGGAAATATGACGGAAAGACGGTATCGCCAGCGACCGAGAGAGCTTTGACAATGCCTCAATTTGCGAAGTACGGAGAAGACGCCCTCGAAAGACCCGTCAGAGCTTTTCCTGTACCTTTGATGATACTCTACCCCGTCGCCGCGATTACGACTTTGACATTGCGACTGTTTTCTATAGGGCACTTGAGTCTAGGAAAGCTCGCTGAGTTCCGTTATGAGCATTGGCAAAGTAATGACTTGGTTTCCAACCCAACGCCGATGGCTGAGGCCATCGCCAAAACCGTACAAAGCTATAATGCTCCGGGATAAAATATGACATCTTCGCCAAATAGTGATGAAATTTTCGCAAAGGTCTGCGAGCTTCTCAAACCCTATAACCCCCAAAATCGTCCGATATATCGGGAGAGCGGGATCATGTCCGATCTGGAAGTCGACTCGGTGGCTGTCTTCGATTTGGTCATGGGCCTGGAAGATCATTATGACATTTCTATACCGATGGAGATGGTCAGCGATATCAAGACTGTGGGAGAGCTTGTTAACGCCATTAAAGAACTCACTTCTGAATAGGACATATGATGTCTTCACTTTTTGATAAATACGCACCGCTCAAAACCCGTGTCGATATGATGATGAAAATCGGACAGGACGCCCTAGGCGTGCAGTTTGATGACATTCTGGATGCCACGCGCGGGCGTATCGGCAATCGCGAGATCCTTCTGGCTGGAACAAATAACTACCTTGGTCTGACATTTGACGAAGATTGTATGGAAGCGGCGAAAAGGGCAGTTGAATCCCACGGCACCGGGACGACAGGCTCTCGTGTCGCGAATGGCTCTTATGCAGAACATATCGATCTTGAAAAAGCCCTGGCCGACCACCTTGGAATGCCTAGCTGCATTGTTTTTACAACAGGTTATCAGACAAACCTCGCCGCTATAGCAGGCTTGGCCGGCGATAAAGACGTTATCTTTATGGACGCCGACGCCCATGCGTGTATCATTGACGGGACGCGCCTGACTGGAGCCTCGACCATCCGTTTCCGTCATAATTCACCGGAAGATTTAGATAAGCGTTTGCAACGACGTGGCGAGATAGAGGGCGGCAACGCTTTGGTCGTTATCGAAGGTATGTATTCCATGTTTGGGGACATCGCCCCGGTGGATGAGTTTGTTGACGTGACGCACCGCCATGGCGGCTATCTGTACATTGATGAAGCCCATAGCTACGGCGTTTTTGGGCCGAACGGTTGCGGTATTGCCGAAGAGCAGGGCGTACTCGACAAGATTGACTTTATCTCCGGCACGTTTTCAAAGAGCCTTGCCTCTGTGGGAGGGTTTTGCGCCTCACGTCATAAAGAATTTGAAATTACACGCAAAATTATGCGGCCTTATATGTTTACGGCCTCTGCGACGCCGTCCAACATTGCCGCCGCCCGCGCCGCTGTTGAAAAAGTTAAAACCGGCGGTCATTTACGGAGTAATTTAAAAGAGCGCGCAGAACAGCTTCATACCGGATTGAAAGAAATGGGGTATGATCTCTGCGCTGAAGCTAGTCCGGTCATTGCCGTGCGCCGCCCGAATGAGGCTGTGGCGGCTATGGAATGGAACTGGCTCATTGAAAACGGCGTTTATGTAAACTTGGCTGTGCCGCCTGGAACGCCGCAAAGCTCTAGCCTACTCCGCATTAGCTTATCTGCGGCTCATACTGAAGAGAATATAAATACGATACTCAAAGCGTTTGGGGAGTTGAAAAACGCGCAGGGCGAAATGATGCAGAATATGGCGGCCAAACTCGCTGCTGAGTAATCCTTAGCGAAAGGCCCCTTTTCGCCAGAGCTTCCACCCCATAACAGGAGACGTGAGAACGGGATGTCTTCGCTGAAATTCTGTGGGGTGGAAATCCACCCCTGAATGGTTTTTCAATTTCCTCAAGACGTAATCCAGACCTCCTTCAAAGGTCGCGGCACTGTTCAGCACTCTGATTACGGATAGCGGTTTGCCCTGAACGCGGCGCCAAAACCAAAGCCCTTTGACTTTATCTTTCGTCTCCGCAGACAATTTATAATGCCCTGTTTTATCCGGCGGCCCGTATAGCGCCGTAGTGAGCGAGGCGTAGCGATCTAAAAAACGCTCTACTATCTCCTGAGACCGCCCAACAGAACTTTCCGGGCGTAGTTCGGTTCGATAACTTTCATAAAAACCCCGCCCCCAAATTTCGGAGGCTGTCGCTGACGGCGCCACCAAGGGCGCAGACTGGCTAGCCATTTGCCGAACGGCATCAGCGCGGGCGCGATATACACGCTCTGCAACATCGTCATTTTTGGCGCGCAGAAGTATGCAGGGCTGCGAGAATCGACCCCAAACTTGCGATTGTAAAACCTCGTCCGAACAGCGCCGTTCAAACTCTTTCAGACTTAAAAGAGAGTATTTACAGGTCGAAAGAATGCCTTGGTCATCTTTGCGCTCAATATAATAAACAGCGGGCGGAATGAGGCGGTTGAGAAACGCCCTAGGGCCTGTGCCGTGAGTTTTGCGGTAACTGTCCACCAATACATAAAAATCCAGCATTTTTTCCGGATTATTCATCTCTCTCAAAGAGGACCCGTAATAGACAAAGGCTTGAACCCTGTCTTTATGCCTCTTCTCTATTGCCTGCAAAATATCGTTTACTCGGGTAGGGGGCTCCAAGGATTCGGAGCGGATGATGTCTAAAACCGCATCGCTCATCGCGCGCGCCAAAAGGTGACAGGGCGAGAGGCTGAGATTCGGAGTTTTTGACCGCTTAGTTCGAGGAAATCCCCATCGAGCGTCGCCGGAGCTTTTGTCTTTAAGGTTAACCGGTCAATATTGTGACTGTAATATCCATCCTGTGCCCGATCTTGTTTTCGGCCCATCCACAAGCCAGCTACATTTCGCCCCAATTTACGGCTGTCACCATCCGCCCAAGTCATTCGCAGGGGCGCGTCTTCCTCTCCCCAAAACGGATCAAGTCCCAGCATAAGAGAGGGAAGGGTCGTCATTATGGTGCCCAGAGCAGTGCCTTTATGTTTGAAAAGAGTTTCTCCCCCCAGTTTGGCTTTCATTTTGTGTTTCGTCGGGGGCATGAGGCGAGCTTTATCCCCTGTGACGGCCTTAATCACAGCGCCGACAACGGCCGTTCCGCCGCCGACACCATTTCCGTTTAATTTGTCCTGCGCAAATCGGCTTACATGAGGCAGGGCACCCGTAGAGAATAAAAATCCATAAACCGGATTAGACGGGCCTGCCTCTTGATTGATCCTATCAATTTTAACGAGCGAAGTAATGTGTGAACGAACATGGCCTTTCTGAATGTCCTTCAAATCAGAGAAGTCTTTAAGGCCGATATTTCGCGCAATTTGGTTGGTTGTTCCGCTCGGCAATATTGATATAGCGGGCAGGGGTTCATCATCCCCGTAACTGTTTAATAAGGCCGTCATAACCGTGCGCACGGTTCCGTCTCCGCCTTCAATCAAAATATGCTCTCTTTTCTCCACTCTCGCTTTATTCAACAGCGGAAGAAGGTCGCTTCGGTCTTGGCTTATAAAATGTTCGCCTCCTGCGGGGAGCTTGTTCAAAGAAAGCGCGGAACCTTGTTTGGCAACAGATCGGGCTTTTGCATTGGAAATTGCCAAAACGGACATAGCGGCAACCTAAAGGCTCTCTGTCCGAACAAGCATGAAAGCGCCGAGCAAACCGAAAAGAGCGAGCGGGAAGATAATAGCTGTGGCGACTCCTATACCGCCGGAGGTCGCAAAGGTCGCCATGGCGCCATCCACAATCAGGAACACAAACCCCATAGTAATACCGATAATCAAGGTTTTATCACCCATGTCTTCCCGACCTGTCCGCTGCATAAGCGGGACGCAGCAAAGCAAAAGTATCAAAGCGGCCAAGGGGCGTGTCAGACGATGAGCGTGCCAAAAGCTATAGGCAAATCTTGGTTTGGAACCTGAATTACCCCGCATCATGAAATTTCGCATTTCTGAGAGAGAAATATCACGGGGCTCGGCGGCAAGACGCGCAATGGTCTTTGGGGTTTGACTGGTTTTCCATATTCGGGGGGAGGCGTCTGCTTGGGCGCTTCGTTTTTCGCCATTTGCGCCGGTAACGGTCAAAATCCTGACCCCGTTTAAGGTCCAGTTCGGATCATTATACGTTGCGCTTTGGGCCCATAAAACAGACTCAACTTCTCCGGTGTCGCCTCGTTCAAAAATTTGTATATCCCCCAAGCGCGTATAGCTGATGCGCTCTGTAGCCCGAACAATATCTTCGCCGTCTTCAAGCCAAAGAGGGTTTTCAGACGTGATGTTCTTGATTTTATATTCTCCAATACCCCAATCCTGTAAGGACCGCACAGCCGGAGCCATAGCAATATCAATAAAAGTGATTGAAACCAGACTGGCGCCTAAAACAACTGGGACAAGCAATAAAATCTGCTTGGGCGCAGAAATTCCGAATCCAAGCAAAGCGACAAGTTCGTGCTGCCGGATCAATTTAACGAAAACCAAAAGAATGGCCACGACGAGCGTAAATACAAAAATTCGATCAAAAATAACCGGGGCTCGTAATAACATATATCGGAATGTGCCTTGGAAGCCTTCTCCGCTCGCCACAATATCCGCGCCGTTCGCCAGGCTATCGAGTAATCCAATAAGCACCAAAAAACCAAACACGGTCATAAGCCAGGTTATTAGAAAGGTCTTTGATAAATAGAGACCGAACTTAAACACCACTGGCTCCTGATGATTTTGATCGTAGGCGGGAAAAGGCTGTTCGAACCTGTTTTTGCCAATGGGCGACCTGCATTGCGAAGGACGTCAAGGGCGGCTGACCCATTTTATAAGCGCTTTTCCAGAATATATAGGCTGCAAAGACTGTGACAACGGCAATCACAGACCAAATGCCCAGCCAAGGCGGAATTTTCGCGGAGGCCCCCAAACCCTGACCAAATTCCAAAGCCTTCTGCAATGAAACCAAAAAGACGACGCCTATGAATATGCCGGCAGAGGAGGGGTTTCGGCCATAATTCAACCCGAAAGGTACGGCAATGAAAGGGATGAGAAGAAGTAAAAAGGCTCTGCCAAGACGAAGGTGCAGGGCGGCATTATTTGTCTCTTTTGTTAACGTGTCGAGAAAAGTGCCTTTGCGGTTCTTAAATAGTTCGACAGATGTTAGCTCCCGTTCATCATCCCCTCGCGCGCGAAATTCAACAACGGAGGCCGCTCCGGTCACGTCAGAGCTACTAAAACTCAGATCTCCGTCGAGCTGCTCGTTATTCTCAATTTGATATGTCCGTCCGGAAGAGAGCTGTAAAACGGGGTCATTACTGGCCTCTTGCACAATTAGCCGCCCTTCATTGGCCGTTGTCATCCGAAAGCCAATTTGGTTTCCCGCACTGTTTTCAGTTGATTCGTATATAAATATGGGTCCGATGGCCGCGCCCGCTAATTCTGTGCCAGCGAAAAATGTGCGGGTTCCCACGGTCGTAAATGTGCCTTCACGGAGGGCAGCGGTAAAGCTCTCTTGCTTCACGACATTAACGAGTTGCCGATAGTTATACCGCCCTACGGGCTGCATATAGCCTTCAATAAATAGGGTGAGGCAGGCTAAAAAGCCGCCTAAAATTACAAAAGGCTTGGTCATGTGAAAAAGCGAAACCCCCGCGCCAAGCGCCGCTGTGAGTTCACTGGAGCGGGAAAACCTGTCTATTGTAATAATAGTTCCCAGTAAAAGCGCCATCGGGACTGCCATGCCGAGATAATGAGGCAGAAGATTATAGATCATACGGGTGGCGTCCGCCGCAGGATCACTTGAATTTGATACAATTTCAAAGATTCGCAAAAGACGTTCTAAAAGCAGAACGCAGCAGGCAAAAACCACTAAACCCCCGATGTTTACGGAGGCGCGTTTGAATAGATATAGATTCAGCCTGCCCATCATGTCTGTAGTTAGACCTTTACTCTTCCTGTAAGCTGTCCATATTCAGTCTGTATTCAGCCCCGCTGAAACATTATGAGTTAAAGGCTTAATAAGGGCAGACCGTGAAAGCAAACTTACTTCACAGATTTTTATCCGAAATCTTTGTAATATTTACAGTATTATTGATTTCTTCGACAAGTGCATTCGCCGATAACCGTCGAGATGATGACGGGGAGGAACCCGAAGAGGAAATTTCGGAGATTGGGCAAAAGCTAGGATTGGAACTCTATCCATCCGATGCTTCGGATTATTGCGTTGAGGAGGGCCTCCAGATTCGCGTGAAAGTCACCAATGTGTCAAATGTAGGCATATTGAAGCTTGAGCTGTTCGGCGAAGAAAACTTTCTTAGAAAAAGCGGTAAATTAAGACTGATTCGAGTTCCTGCAGAAAACGGACCACAAAACCTCTGCATCAATGTCCCTTTACCGGGGTCTTATGCCGTTGTGGGATACCATGATATTGACGGAGATCGCCGATTGAAAAAGGCATGGAATTTCAAACCTCTAGAGCCGTATGGTTTGTCTAATAACCCAGAAATAAAGGCCCTGCGCCTCCCGAAATATTCGGAGACCAGCTTTGATGTGCCTTTAACAGGCACAGATATCACCATCAATTTGGTTGACCTCTCGAAGTAAGCCGAACAAAAGCCCGATAGCCTCTTTTTGAGAGTTGGGGATAAGTGTGAGTGAACCATTTAAGATTATTTCGGTTGAAACCGATGCGGATGAAAAGCGGTTTTTGGCTGTCCCGTATTCACTTTACGAGAACGATCCCCATTGGAGAGCGCCCCTGCGTTTTGAACGTAAAGAACAACTCAGTCCGGAGAAAAATCCGGGCGCCCCAACAAACCGAAAATTATTTCTAGCCGTCTCAGGAGAAGAAGTTGTCGGACGGATTGCGGCCTTTACGCTTGAAAAGCAGGATGCCCTTTATAATGATGAGACGGGGTTTTTTGGCTATTTTGATTGTATTCCCGACGACACCATCGCCCAAAAATTATTGGAAGCGGCTGAAAAATGGCTCAATACTCTTGGTCGGCGCCGTATGGTGGGGCCCTCTCAGTGGAGTGTAAATGAGGAATGCGGCCTCTTAATTGATGGATTTGACACGCCGCCAGCAGTCATGATGCCTTATGGCCGGTCGGATTACCAAACTTACTGTGAAAATTTCGGCCTCACGAAAGCGGTCGATATGTATGCGTATCAGGCTGAATTATCCGCCGGATATCCTCGGTCAAAATTCCTTCAATCACTCCTGTCTTATGCCGAGCGAAACAAGTCCATTCGCTGGCGACATCTCGATAAGCGTAATTTCCGAGGCGAAGTGGACTTGGTCATGGATATTTTTAATGATGCTTGGTCTGAAAATTGGGGGTTTCTACCCTTTAGTGAAGATCAAATTGAGCATATGGCCAAGGAAATCAAACCCCTTATTTTCGAAAAAGGTCTGTGGGTCGGATATATTGACGATGAGCCTGCGGCTTACATCTGGATGATTCCGGATCTGAACGAACTTACAAAAGGCTTGGACGGTAAACTTCTGCCATTTGGCTGGGCGCAACTTGTCTGGCGATTGAAAGTTTCGGGCGCAACACAAGCCAGAATTCCGCTTATGGGGCTCCGCAAAGTCCATCAAAACACCCGTAAAGGTCTGGCGCTTGTAGCTCAACTTTGCGAGAAGGTTTTTGAAGCCGGACGCGAGAAGGGCTTTACCCATTGTGAACTCTCTTGGATATTGGAAGATAATGCCGGGATGATAGGGATTTGTGAAGAAGCTTCTGCAACCCGTTATAAAACCTATAGAATGTACGAGAAAAAAATCACTACATGACAGAGGTGAACACACTTGTTTTAGCCGGACAAAGAGCCGGGGTAACTGATCCTCTCTGCGCCGAGTTTGAGGTGGAATTCAAGGTTGAAACGCCTCTTCTAGGGCGGCCTATGCTAGAATATGTAGAGCGCGCGCTCGATCAGGCCGGACTTTCGCGCCCCTATCTGATCTCCGGATATCCGAAAGCCGGAGACGGGTGGATACAGGCAGGATCTGGCGCTGGTCCAGCAGATAGCGCTCTGATCGCTTTGAACCAGACCAAGCTCCCCTGTATTATGACAACAGGGGATCACCCTCTATTAACCGCCGAGATGGTGATCTATTTTATTAAAGAGTCACAGAAATCAGCTGCGGATTTTTGTGTGGGGCTTGCAAGAGAAAACGTCATTCAGCCAGAATATCCCCATACGAAGCGGACCTATTTACGGTTTTCCGATGAGGCGGTGTCCGGATGCAACTTATTTTATATAGCGAATGAAAAAGGTCTGGCAGCGTTGGAGTTTTGGAAAAATGCCCAGCATTTGAGAAAACAGCCCTTAAAACTAGCCCGTAAAATCGGCATAGGGCTCGGCCTTCGTTATGCTCTTGGCCGCCTATCATTAGGTAAGGCATTTGAAGAGGCAGGAACAAAAATTGGAATCACAGCTAAACCGGTCTTAATGCCTTTCGCGGAAGCGGCCATTGATGTTGACAAAGTGTCGGATCATCGTTTGGTCAGCGATATTCTCAGTCAGCGGGGGCTATCAAATGAAACGCCCTGACCTTGATATAAAATCGAACAAAACGGTCGGAAAGAGGATAGCGGCGAATACCGGACTTCTTGTGGGCTCGAGAGGGTTTGGGGTTGTGCTGGGACTCGCCACGCTTTTGATCACGGCCAATGCTCTCGATGACCAAGTCAGTTTCGGGACAATTATTTTTCTACATGGTTACATGCTCTTTTTTGCCGAAGTAGCGACATTTCAAAGCTGGCAATCTATTATTCGCTTTGGCTCTGATGATGTTCACAATGAAGACCCTAGTCGATTAGCCGGACTGATAAAATTTGGGATCAAAATTGACGTGCTTTCGGCCGCGCTGGCCTATGCAGGAGCCATTTTACTCTTCGAGCTTTACGCGTTTATTGTTGCCGCTTACCCTCAGTTTGCTCCGCAAGGCGCAGGGTTTGATGTCGAAAACTTAAAACCACTGGTGATAGCATATTCAACGGTTGTTTTGTTTCAGATTACAGGCACGCCTATCGGCGTTTTAAGACTTTTCGACAAGTTTAACGGCTTGGCGTTTGCGGGAATCGTTATGCCTGGCGTGCGTCTCTTGGGCGCGATATTCGCCTATTTCATGGGCTGGGGTATGATTGGATTTCTTTGCGTCTGGTATGTTGCCTCCGTTGCGGGTTACGTCTTCAAAGTTTTGCTGGGCTTGTCCGAGCTTCTCAAACGTCACCTCGCCAAACCTGTGCTGAAAGCTAAAGAATGCTTTTTTAAACCTCGAGAGGGCTTATGGGCCTTTGTCTGGAAGTCTAATATCGACTCAACGCTGGCTGCGGGCGTCAACCAGCTTCCCATTCTGATTGTGGGCGGGGCCTTTGGTCCGGCATTTGTAGCGATTTATAAATGGGCAGAAGAAATTGCGAAACTCCTTTCCGAAGGCGTAAAGCTCCTTGATCAGGTCATCTATCCGGAACTGGCCCGTATCGTTAGCGGAGGGGAGGGCCAGCGTATTTTACGTCTGGTCACGCGCGCCAGTCTGGTCTCCCTCGGAGTAGGCTTGTTTCTCGCAGGAGTCGTGGCTGTTATTGGGCCATTCATTATCGAAACCACTCTGGGAGCTGAATATGCAGGGGTTATCCCATTAGCCATCGTTTTAGTTCTAGGGGCCGCCCTATTTGCGGCAGTCGCACCGCTCTTTCCCGTGTTTTATGCGGCAAACCGCCCGGAAAAGGCGATATATGCCCGCGCGGCGGGATTAATCGTCTATGTCATCTCATTCTTTATTTTAATCAAATATTTCGGTGAGATCGGCTCTGCTCTGGCCGTTGTCGCGGGTTATTTTGTCGGTATGGTTTTGGTTGTAATCCTGACCCGTCAGGTTTTGAGAGGCTTGCACCAGGATGACAGCTAAGACATCTGAACCTCTTATTATTGCCATATTTGATTTGGATTACACGCTCACGAAACGCGGGACGTGGGGCCGCTTTGTGTGGCGAACTGTTCGAGGCCGCCCTTATTTATGGTTTCCTCTATTATTCAGCACTCTAATGTTTCAATGGCAATATAAAAGGGGAAAACTCCCACGGGGCGCGGTTAAGAAAACAATGATGCGCTGGAGCTTACAGCGTTTCAACAGAAGTAAATTGACTAAAATAGCGCAGGAATTTGCGCTTCGTGAGGTTCAGACAGGGCTTAGGCGCGGAGGACAGGAGGCTCTAAAGTTTCACAAGGATAACGGGCATCTTATTGTTTTAGCCAGCGCCGCAGTGGATCTGGTAGTGAGTCCTATCGCGCGTAAATTAGGCATAAGTGAGTTTGTTTCGACTGAACTGGATTGGGACGAGGCAGGCGGGCTCAAATCAGACTTTAAAAGCCCTAATTGTTACGGCGATGAAAAATTGAGCCGTGTGAGAAATCTCATGGCCCGTATTGCACCAGGCGGGGCCTATACCTATTTCTACTCAGACAGCAAAGCGGACTTGCCTGTATTGGACTATGTTGATGTCCCAATCGTGGTAGACCCATCTCAGAAATTTGAAGAATATGCAATATCACGCGATTTTGACATTCAATATTGGTTGAAAGACGATAAAGGCTTTATTCCTGTTTATCCGGACTTAAAAAATTTATCTTAATAATTATACTTGATGAAATTTAAACTTTATTGAAACTCAATTCGTTTTAAACCGTATTCACAGAAGTGTCACAGGGGATCCTAGAGTTATGGCAGAATTCGCAGAAGCAATTCCCAGCCTTAGAGTCGGTTTTATCTATAATCATGAGGTTCCCCATCAGGTGGCGCATACGGCGCCGATTCTGAAGGAGTTGCTTTTAAGATACCCTTCTCTGGATATTGATGTGCTAACGTCAACAGAGGAGCAGAAGAAACTCGTCAAATCCGGTTTAGGGACAGAGCTTTCGAAGCAAACCCGTTTTATTGACCTTGAGGTCGGAAAGGCAGATAGGGGCGTGTTGAAAGCTGCTAATGCCGTTGCTCCGGCGCGCCGCATCTCAATTTTAAAAAACAATATTGATATATTTCGGGACTATGACGTTTTCGTTGTGCCTGAATCGACATCTTTGATTCTAAAATCACAATTTGGATTAGATCACCTGAAATTTATTTTGACCCATCACGGCGCTGGCGACCGTTCCGTGACAGAGAAAGAATCAATCCGAGATTTTGATTTTGTACTTGTTCCTGGTGAGAAGCTGAAGAAGCGGCATTTGGAAAGAGGTCTAATCCGCAAAGGGAGTTATGCCGTTTGCGGATATCCAAAATTTGATTTTGTCCCTCACACACCGGCCAATATAAATCTGTTCGACAATGATAATCCTATCGTCGTCTACAACCCCCATTTTGATCCTTATCTATCTTCATGGTATGATATGGGGCTGGATGTTCTGGAGGCATTTTTAAATGCACCGGATATCAATCTGATTTTTGCGCCGCATATCATGTTGTTTCAACGCAAGCTTCATACCTCTGTTGAACACAGACGGGTGAAGTTTCGGAAAAGCTTACCGGAACGATTCTTTGATGCGCCGAATATCCATATTGACCTCGGATCCACTAAAAGCGTGGATATGACTTATACCCGCACGGCTGATATTTATCTCGGCGATGTCAGTTCACAGGTTTATGAATTTCTGGAACGCCGCCGTCCGACCATTTTTCTAAACAGCCATGACGCCGACTGGGCCGGCAACCCCTTCTATATGAGCTGGACAACTGGCCCTGTTTTAAACAGCGTCGAAAATTTGATCGAAACTGTGAGAGACGCTAAAAACTCCCATGATAGATATTTACCCGCCCAGAATTTTGCTTTCGAAGAAACATTTGATTTCTTTGACGGCAAAGCCTCGGTTGTGGCCGCAGATTCAATCGCGGAATTTCTAAAATATCAGTCTCTTGCTGAATCAGAGCTAGAAGCGGCCGAATAGAAGCTCGCTACTTCACAAAGAGTTGCGTTCAAAACACTTTCCCTCGCATCTAAAGTTATAAAATGAAGCTACTGAACTCTATGATGTCCCGATTTGTTAAAGTCGGGCAACTCACAATTATTGACGCCGATGGAAACCGTCATGTCCATGGGTCAGGCGGCGAGCCGAAGGCCACGATACGGATCACGGACAAATCCTTATACCGGACACTTTTTCTAAACCCGGAGCTGAAAGCCGGTGAGGCTTACATGGAAGGGACCTTGATTTGTGAAGAGGGCGGTATCAGGGGACTTTTGAAAATCTTTCTCCATAATAGAGGGGGCTTACGTAGCCACCCTATCCAAAAGGTTTTAAACCGCGCCCTCAAGAGACTAAAAAAGCTTCATCAGCGTAACAAAAAATCCGCATCGCGTTCAAATGTTCAACATCATTATGACTTATCAAATGAGTTCTACCGCCTGTTTCTGGACGAGGATCTCCAATATAGCTGTGCTTACTGGCCTCGCCCCGATATTAGTTTGGAGGAAGCACAGCGTTTAAAGAAAAAGCACATTGCAGAAAAACTCTATCTGAAACCCGGCCAATCTGTTTTGGATATTGGTTGTGGATGGGGCGGCATGGCGATCTATCTGGCTCAGAATTACGGTGTCAAAGTTGTTGGCATAACCTTATCTAAAGAACAATTGGCTCTGGGACGAGAGCGGGTGAAGACATTAGGTCTCGAAGAATTAGTCGATTTAAGGCTCATTGATTACCGCGACCTGAACGAGAGTTTTGACCGAATCGTCAGTGTGGGCATGTTTGAACATGTCGGCGTGGCGCATTATGAGGAATATTTTTCTAAAATTAAAAGCCTACTCACCCAAGACGGCGTCGCCCTCGTGCACTCCATTGGCCGGAAGGGCGGTCCGGGAACGACCGGAGCCTGGATTAGAAAATATATATTTCCGGGCGGCTATTCGCCCGCGCTTTCGGAAACCTTTGCTGAAATAGAAAAAGCCAAGCTGTGGGTGACAGATTGCGAAATATTACGCCTTCATTACGCCTATACACTCGCGGAGTGGGAGAAACGTTTTCAAGCCAATAGAGACAAAATCGCCGCCATGTTTGATGAGCGGTTCTGTCGGATGTGGGAGTTTTATCTTGTTATAAGTGAGTTCTCGTTTCTTTACGGAAATCATATGAACTTCCAAATTCAGCTAAGTAAGGATGTGCATGCCTTGCCTGTCACACGGAATTACATGATGGACGATGAGGCCGTTTCGGGTTAAGCGGCGCACATTATGGTAGATTCAATCGACAAGCCGAAACATCTTACAAATCCTCGCCGTGCTTTTATAAAAAAGAACGGAAAGAAGCTCGTCCGCAAGATCGCGGCTTTCCAGTCCAAACAATCCATCGTTCCGGATACACCAAAAGTGGACAACTCTTATTTCCCTTTCTTGAAAGAATTTACCGATAATTGGAAAATAATCCAATCGGAGGCCAAAGACGTATTGAAATTTCGCGAGGCGATACCAGGATTTCAGGAAATTTCTCCGGATCAATATCGTCTGGCCAAAGAGCAAAACTGGAAGACCTTTGTTTTATATGGATTTGGAGAGCGCTTGGAAAAAAATGCGTCTTTAGCGCCGAAAACAGCGGAAATCCTTGAACGCGTTCCAAATTTACAAACGGCTATGTTCTCTATTCTCGCCCCCGGATATCATATTCCGGCACATAAAGGCGTGACCAAAGGGATACTTCGCTCTCATATCGGGTTGATAATACCGAAAGACCGGGAAAAATGCCGCATCCGCGTCGACGACACAATCACAGCTTGGGAAGAGGGCGAGATTTTCGTATTTGATGACACGTATGAGCACGAAGTCTGGAATGACACGGATGAAGAACGCGTTATTCTGTTGTTCGATTTTGATCGTCCGATGAAGTTCTGGGGGCGTTTTCTAAATAAGAGCTTTTTACAAATTATGAAGCTGACAGCATTTTATCAAGATCCGAAGAAGAACCTGCAAACGGCGGAAGACCGCCTTGAAGCCGCTATCCGCCAAGCCGATGCCAATATGGAAGCAATGTCCGACCCGGCGGATAAACCGTAAGGGTCTTTCGGCTTTCGCTCGAGCTTATTCTAATGGGCCTGTATTGAATAAATTAAGCGGCCTATCGGTTTTAAGTCGGAATTTTCTAGTTCGGCCCCCTCACATAAGGATAAGACCTCTTGGTTTTGGACCAAAAACTGCGCATTTGCAGCGGGTTTGGCGGATTTATCAAAGATTAGAATAGTCTCCAGACCGAACTCTTTATGATCCAGAGAATCGAGAGCGAATAAATCCTCAAGCTCTATCGCCAGACTTAAATACCGCGTCGGTTGGGCGTTGGCGAATGACCTTGCGTTCCGCGTCCATTCAAAGATTGGAATGTGGCGGATCGGCGTGTTTAGGTGCTGATAAACTGGGCTGCGGCCTGCGGGAAGTTCCCCTGAAAGTAGCCATATAGAGTCGACTCCAAGGCAAGCCGCGATTTTTTCTAACGCGTCTTTGCGGGGAAGATGTCCGCCGCGCTCCCAATTCGCGATGGTTGGCTGACTCACGCCGCACCTATCGGCCATGTCTGCCTGCGACAATCCGAGCTTTTTTCGGTGTTGTTTTATTCGTGAATGTAGATTAGGCATCGCGCCACCAACTGCTTATAGACTGTGTTTATAAGTTAAGTTTATTTAATCTGCCTCGCAAGCTTTCAACGCAGTCTGCCTTAAATGGTTAAACTGGGTTAAATTCACTGTGAAGGCCTTGCCTATTTAGGGGTTATGTTTAGTAGGTCGCGTTCTAATAAAGGGCTGTGTGTTCAAGTATATTAAGATGACAAAGAATTTATAAGAAAAACCTATAAGTTTTCTTGAATGACTGACGTCAATGCTTATCTACAGTTCACGGATGATGATTCAACAGTCGACAAAAGAGACCCATAACTCGTTTGTCGATATTAAAATACGAAAGAGGATGCCATGAAAGGTGACTATTGTACGCGCGAAGGCGCTGAAAAACTAAAAGAACAAATTGAAGCTTACTGGGCTGAACGCGGACATGATGTTCGTATTAATCTGGTTCAGGGCGGCTTCTTGGCTTCTATGCGGTCTGCCCGCACAGATGTTCGTTCGAATATGGTGAACGGAGTTCCGACGAAATCGACTGAGAACTTCGCTTAAACCTGAAAATTACTATGTATCAAAGCCGTTCCGTTCATTCGGGACGGTTTTTTTATGTCTTATGCTTACCCCGCGGTGTAAACTCTTAGAGCCGACTTAAAACTTTCGGAATCTCTCTAAAATTATCCAGAGCGATTGTCGGCCGGAGGCGGTGCGCGTTAATGGGATTATACCCATAGCGCATAAGAATAGTCGGAACTTTGGCATTATGTCCCGCCCGAATGTCTGGGAAGCTATCCCCGATCATCACAATTTTTTTGCCCGCCCTGGTTTGCCCTGCGGCTTGGAGTAGGTGGCGGCGATCAGGTTTGGCTTTGGGGGCCTCATCACCACCAACAATATTTGCGAAATAAGAGGTTAAGTGAAGCTGATCCAAGAGCGGCCGAGCAAGATAGCCCGGCTTATTCGTGCAAACGGTCAGTGTGGCCCCCTTTCGATTTAGTTCTTTCAACGTCTGAACCACACCGGGAAAGGGTCGGCTATGGTCTGACAGGGTTTCGGCGTAACGGTTTAAAAACCACTCTTGCAACTCGGATAGCCGCTTTTCAGAAACAGAGTGGCCAAGCCTCTCCATAGAGCTGGCAATCAGCCTTTTGGATCCGTAGCCTACTTCGCGCCGCGCGGCTTTGAAATTTGTCTCCGGCAACCCCTCCAGCGCAATTGTCTCATTGGTGACGCGCACCAAGTCGGGGGCTGTATCGACTAAAGTCCCATCCAGATCGAGGCAGAGAATATAGTTCCGAAAAGGGCGTTTATGGTGTTGCAGCGGTGAATTTTTCGAGGACAATACTGTCATGAAGAAAAAGACCTCAGTTAAACTTAATTTATCGGGTGCAGTGCTCCCGAACTTTCGTTAAGCCAATGCCCTAGTAGAAACCCTGTAATTGTCAAACGTCTAAGACCCTATGCCACAAAGAGCCGCCATAATTCTCGCCGCTGGAAAAAGCACACGCATGCAATCCGCCACGTCAAAAGTGCTCCACCCCGTAGGCCAACGTCCGCTTTTGGAATGGGTCGGAGCTTTGGCCGCGGCCGCGGGCATTACCAAAACAATTTGTGTTGTCGGGGAGGGAAATCAGGACGTTCGGAAAGCAGCTGAAGGTTTAGGCTTTGATATTGCGGTGCAAGAACCACAGTTGGGGACCGCTCACGCAGTTGGCGCAGCGCGGGACGCTTTAAAGGATTTTGACGGACAAGTTGTAGTTCTTTACGCGGACACCCCCTTAATTCGCGCTGAAACTCTTGGCCAGGTTTTTGACCGTTTGGAACAAAAGGCTGACCTCGTTGTGATGGGCTTCAAGGCCGCAGACCCGGCCAGCTATGGGCGCTTAGTTGAGTCCGGGGACGGCTCACTTCACGCGATAGTCGAGGCGAAAGATTGCTCTGAAGACCAGCTAAAAATCAATATCTGCAATAGCGGGGTTATGGCAGGCGATTGCAAAGACATGTTTGAGGCGATCTCCAAGGTTGAAAACAATAATGCCAAAAAAGAATATTACCTGACGGATATCGTTGAGATATTAAAAGCCTCCGGCAAGCGCTCCGAAGTCGTTTCGGCAGACGAAAATGAAGTTCTGGGCGTAAATGACCGTACAGATCTGGCGAATGCAGAAGCAGCCTTTCAAAAAGTCATGCGCGAAGCGGCCTTGCAAAATGGTGTCAGCCTGAAACATCCCGAAACGGTTTTTTTCTCTTATGATACGGTTCTGGAAAAAGACGTTACCATTGACGCAAATGTTGTTTTCGGCCCTGGCGTCACGGTCCGTTCCGGCGCGGTCATTCACAGCTTCAGCCATATTGAAGGCGCAGAGATAGGGGAAAAGGCCCAGATTGGGCCCTTTGCGCGTTTACGGCCTGGAACGGTTCTCGGCGCAAATACTAAGGTCGGTAACTTTGTCGAGACCAAAAAATCAACCATTGGAAAAGGCAGTAAGCTCAATCACTTATCCTATGTTGGCGATGCAGTTATCGGCGCGGGAGTGAATGTCGGCGCGGGAACCATTACCTGCAATTATGATGGCTATGACAAACATATAACGACAATCAAAGACGGTGCTTTCATTGGAACCAACTCCTCCCTCGTCGCTCCGATCACGATTGGGGAGGGGGCCTATCTCGGATCTGGCGGCGTGATAACAAAAGACGTTCCGGACAATGCCCTCGCCATTGCGCGCGCAGAGCAAGTTCATAAACCGGGCTGGGCAGAACGCTACCGCGCCGCCAAGGCCAAAAGAAAAGACTCAAAAGGATAACCCAATGAATGTGGCGAAAGAAAATGCTGCCCTTGCAGCTCTTGAATTTGTCGAAGACGGTATGACGCTTGGGCTTGGCTCAGGCTCGACCGCAGAAATTTTCATTGAGCAACTGGGCGAAAAGGTCGCCGGCGGGTGGAAGATTCAGGGAGTCCCCACTTCGGATCGCACAGCGCAATGTGCAATAGAGGCCGGCGTCCCTCTGATTGAGGCGGATAAAATTCTTTCTATAGATTTGACTATAGACGGGGCCGACGAGGTCGACCCGGCGTTTTCTTTAATTAAAGGCGGCGGCGCTTGTCTGTTGCGGGAAAAAATCATCGCCCACGCCTCCGCGAAAATGGTGGTGATTATAGACGCCTCAAAAATGGTTGAAAATTTAGGGGCGTTTCCTCTCCCCATAGAAGTCGATCCCTTTGGCCTGACGATGACAGCGGATAAAATTTATCAGGCTTTGAAGGACACGGGCTGCCGCGAAGCTCAGACTGTTCTGCGCCAAGCTAAAGACAGAAGCGGGCCATTAGTGACAGATGGCGGTCATTGGATTCTTGATAGTAAATGCGAGCATATACCATCTCCCATTGATACCGCTAGAGCGCTCTCGTCTATTCCTGGCGTGATGGAGCATGGGCTCTTTATCGATCTGGCAGATACTATTGTTATCGGAGAGGTCGATCACGCAAAAGTTATGGAGCTAGCGAAGAACTAGGTTCACCTCTCCCTATATAAAGCAGAGCTGAAATAGAGAATTACGAAAGATATTTATGAGTGATTATGATTTTGATTTATTTGTTATTGGCGCAGGCTCCGGCGGCGTTCGGGCCGGGCGCCTAGCGGCCGAACTCGGCAAGAAAGTTGGCGTGGCTGAAGAAAGCCTGCCGGGCGGAACCTGCGTTGTGCGCGGCTGCGTCCCCAAAAAATACCTCGTATATGGAGCCGATTTCGGCGGCGCTATTCAAGACGCGCAAAAATTTGGTTGGAATGTCAAAGAAGCGAGTTTTAACTGGCCTGATTTAAGAGACTCAATCCAAACAGAGGTTTCCAGACTCTCTGGTATTTATTCGACA
The DNA here is from genome assembly GCA_913058335.1 of uncultured Hyphomonadaceae bacterium. Taxonomy (GTDB): domain Bacteria; phylum Pseudomonadota; class Alphaproteobacteria; order Caulobacterales; family Maricaulaceae; genus Litorimonas. Next base: position 28,058 of record CAJXPX010000013.1, on the reverse strand, counting down.
TTGCTTGAAAAAAATGGGGCCGAAGTGTTTCGGGAACGTGCTGAATTCATTGACGCTCACACCGTAAAACTTACCAAAAGCGGCCAAACTAAAACCGCTAAAACAATTCTCATTGCAACTGGTGGGCGTCCTTGGGCCCCCGAAATACCGGGCGTTGAACACGCTATCGTGTCGGATGATGCGTTCACACTTGACGAACTCCCGGAGCGGGTTGTGATTATCGGCGGCGGGTATATCGCCTGTGAATTTGCCGGGATTTATGCTGGACTAGGGTGTAAAACCACACAAGTGTACCGCGGTGGGCGGTTGTTGCGAGGGTTTGATCCCGAAATTCGGGATGAAGTCGGTATCGCACAAGAAAACACCGGCGTTACGACAAAATTCAATGCCTCTCCGACCGCAATCAAAAAAACCGGCGGGGGATATATCGTTACTTTTGATGACGGCTCCAAAATCGGGACTGATCTGGTTTTTATGGCAACGGGACGAAAGCCAAATACGGATGGGCTTGGCCTTGAAAACGCCGGAGTAAAAATGGCAGAAAACGGCGCTGTTAAGGTCGATAAATTCTCAAAAACATCTCAGAACAATATTTACGCGATTGGGGATGTGACTGATCGCGTCAATCTGACTCCTGTGGCTATTCGCGAAGGGGTTGCCTTTATTGAGACTGTCTTTAACGGTAAAAAAACCGCCTATGACCACACGAATGTCGCGAGCGCTGTCTTTACACGTCCGCCTATTGGGGTCGTTGGTATGACAGAACAAGAAGCGCGTCAGGAGTATGGCGACGATGTGATCATCTACTCTACGCATTTTCGGACGATGAAAAATGTTTTGGCCGACAAACCCCAAAAAGTGTTTATGAAGTTGATCACAACCGGGAAAAAGGAAACCGTTATCGGAATCCATATTTTAGGCGATGACAGTCCGGAAATCATTCAGGCCCTAGGTATTTGCGTTAAAGCCGGTTTGACTAAAGAACAGTTTGATTTGACCTGCGCCGTTCACCCAACGATTGCAGAAGAAATTGTAACATTAAAACCGCGTGAGCCGAATAAAACAACAATCGTGACATAATTTGACCGAAATATTGCCCTTAACGAAGGCTTAACAACGGGTTTTATACAGTGACGACTTTATAATCATGGCCTCTTCTCCCAAACTATGGAGAAGGGCTCCATGATTCGTTTGCGACGCAATTAGGCGCATAAATGGGGAGAGGGACCATAATGACATCAAATAACGATCACTTTTCCCCGGATATGGAAACAGAAGACGAAACCCTTACGCCCTTTGACGTGCGGGACAGTTCCGGCCGTCAGGGGCTGATAAAGCTTTTAATAGGTACAGTTGTTCTATTGGCTATCGCCTTCTTACTCCTGAAATTTTATCAGCCCGGAACTCGCGATCGGGATACGCCGCCTTTGATTACAGCGGAAAATACACCGTTCAAAGTCACTCCGGAAGACCAAGAAGGTATGCAGGTTCCTGACCAAGACCGCGGCGTGTTCGATGTCATGAAGGGCGAGACACCCGAAGAGACTGTCACTGAGGCTCAGGCTCCTGAAATTCCGATTACGCTCCCCAAAAATAACTCTCAGGCTCAAACACCGCCCGCAGAGGAACAACCGTCCGGCGCCAATATTCAACTGGACCCGCCGACCGGGCAATCCAATCCGACAACGTCGGAGCCTGTAGTCACAACACCTTCTACGCCTGTCCGCGAACCTATCGCTACCCCGCCACAAACCGGGGGCAGCAATTACGTTGTGCAGGTGGCATCTGTGCGTTCGGAAGCCGACGCACAGAAGGTTTGGTCCGAACTGGAAGGCCGGTTTTCTTCACTTCTTCCAAGTGGGGTTTATGTGGATATCAAGCGCGTAAATCTTGAGGAAAAAGGGATTTACTATCGCACGCGCGTGGCCGGTTTAGCCGATAAGGGCGCCGCAAACACACTTTGCAATTCTTTTAAGAATTCCAATCAAGCCTGTTTCGTGACCACAAAGTAAATGTCGCCTCTTTCTGTTATTCTTGGGCTTTCAGGTCCGATTTTGACCGAAAGCGAGCGCGCCTTTTTTCGGGATGCAGATCCTTGGGCGTTTATCTTATTCGGCCGAAATATTGAGACGCCGCAGCAAGTCCAAAAACTCTGTGCGCAGCTGAGAGAGTGCGTAGGGCGGGATTGCCTTATCTTTGTCGATCAAGAAGGAGGCCGCGTCCAACGATTGAAATCACCGCACTGGCCAACCTATCCGGCGGCGTCCCGTTTTGGAGAGCTATATTCAGTAGAGCCAGCCAAGGGGCGACGCGCGGCATTTCTCTCCTACCGTCTTATCGCGGAGGATTTACGACAATTGGGGATTACAGCGGATTGCGCACCGGTTCTGGATCTGCCGCAGCCGGAAGCCGACCCCATTATTTCCGATAGGGCCTTTTCAACGCAAATAGACGCCATTATCGATATGGCCCATAGCTGTATGGCAGGTTTGATGATGGGCGGTGTCGCCCCTGTCATAAAACACATTCCCGGCCATGGACGCGCGGAAGTGGATAGCCACAAAGCTCTGCCAAAAATATCGACTGATCTCAAAACTCTTAAAGACACCGATTTTCTGCCGTTTCAGGCTTTTAAAAACGCTCCAATGGCCATGACTGCCCATGCCGTTTATCTGGCTCACTCCAAAACTGCTGTCACCGTTTCAAAAAAGGGCATGAAAGAGCTGATTCGCGACGCCATAGGGTTTGAGGGCCTGGTCATGAGTGACGATTTGGACATGAAAGCCCTGACGGGCGGCCTGACCCATAAAACCGAGCGCGCCCTCGCGGCCGGCTGTGACGTTGCTTTGCAATGTTCGGGCAAACTGAAAGATATGGTCGAAGTGGCCAAGGGAGCTGCGCCGCTAGAAGGAGAGGCGTATAGACGCGCTATTATTGCCGAAAACTGTGCTGACTCCCTGACCAAGCTGGATAGACAATCCGCTGAAGCCGAATTTAATGATCTCATGGGCAATCTTTCGTGACGGCGGAGGAGTTTCAGGAAGATCTGGATTTTGAGGCTGCAACAGATGCCTCTGATGAAGGGGAGGGTCTGATCCTTGATATTGAAGGATATGAAGGGCCGCTTCATCTTCTTCTCGAATTGGCACGGAAGCAAAAGGTGGATTTGGCGCGGCTCTCTATTCTTGAACTGGCAGAGCAATATATCGCCTTCATCAAATCCGCTCAACACTTACGGATAGAATTGGCCGCGGATTATCTCGTCATGGCGGCGTGGCTGGCCTATTTGAAGTCCAAGCTCATCCTCCCGAAAGACGAGCAGGGCGAAGTTACGATGGAGGCTGAAGAAATGGCCGCCCATTTTGCATTCCGGTTGGAACGCCTCGATGCAATGCGCGCCGCCGCAGAGGGACTTTTCAGATTGCCGCAAGTCGGACAAAATGTGCATAAACGCGGGATGCCAGAGGGGCTGCGCTCGCGCACTTCTCCACTCTATGAAGCTGAAATTTTTGATCTTTTGCAGGCGTATGGGACGTCCCGGTCGCGATCGGCGTTTAAGAATCACAAGCTGCCCAAGCCCAAAGTTCTGAGCCTCGAAGAGGCGCGTGAGAGACTCCGCCGCGCCCTTAAAAATTCCGGGGCCTCATTGGAAGAGTGGACGGCGTTAGAAGGCTTACTGCCGCAAACCACTGAACTTGACATAGACGTGCCCACGGCCTCCATCAAGGCGAGCTCTCTGCTCGCCAGTCTCGAATTGGCGAAAGAAGGCGATATTGAACTTCGTCAATCCGGCGTCTTTACTCCAATTTTTGTCCGTTCCAGACAGGGAGAACGATCCTGATGTCCAATTCATCCGATAGAGTGAAAAATGCTAAGGACGGCATCGAAAACGGCATTGTCCAAATCAGCGACAGGCTGAAACCGTCAGGCGATGTCGAAACGGGAGAGTCTGATCTGCGATTACTCGAAGCGCTACTATTCGCGGCGGTAGAACCGATTGACACGCAAACCCTCAGGGACCGAATGCCGGAAGACGTGGATGTTGGAGCTTTATTGGCCCGGCTGTCCCGTGATTATGCGGGCCGGGGCGTGAATCTGGTTCGCGTGGCGGATCGCTGGCGCTTTCAAACGGCTCCGGACCTCGAACATCACTTAACTGATGTAAAAGAAGCTCCGCGAAAGCTCTCTAATGCGGCACTGGAGACTTTGGCCATTATTGCTTATCACCAACCTGTTACGCGCGCCGAAATTGAAGATGTTCGAGGTGTGGCTGTCAGCCGGGGCACACTGGATGTTCTGATGGAGCTGAGCTGGATTAGATTACGTGGACGTCGCCGTACCCCCGGACGCCCTGTGACATATGGCACAACAGACGATTTTTTGGCGCATTTTAATCTTGAAACCCTTACGGATTTACCAGGACGGGATGATTTGAAAGCAGCCGGACTTCTTGATCCTCGATTGCCGAAGGATTTCGAGATGCCGGAACCCAAAATGATGGACGATATCAGCACCGATGAAGATCCTCTTGAAATGGAAACCGACGACCCTAATTTCTTTGAAGACTTTCTGGAGGAGGATGATGAGGACTAAACTCCGGGTCTGACTCTCGTATTTTGACGACTGAACACAGCTACCTTCTGTTGCGCCTTTTCACTCAGGGCGCTAAGCTGAGGGTAAATAAAGGATAAGATTATGGCTTTGGGCCCTTGGCAAATTATTATCATTCTCGTGATTGCTGTATTGGTTTTCGGCGGTCGAGGCAAAATCAGCTCTATCATGGGGGATATGGGCAAAGGCATTACCAGCTTTAAAAAAGGGCTGAAGGACGGAACGGAGGAAGAAAAAGACGCTTCAGACGACGCGATCAACGTCACTCCTAAAAAAGAAAAGACGTCTAAATAATCCCCTCAAATGGGCCCCGAGCCCTGAACCCATAGGGGTTATCCATGCTTCCGCAGTTTGGTTTCGCAGAAATTATTGTGCTTGCGCTCTTGGCTATAATTGTGGTCGGGCCAAAAGACTTGCCTAAACTCATGCGCTCATTTGGTAATTTCATGGCTAAAATCAGAGGTTTGGGGCAAGAGTTTAAAGATGCTTTTGAGGAGATGGGCGCCGAGGATGAAATTGCAGAAATGCGTAAGGAACTGGAAGACCTGAAAAAGATGGGCTCAGTCGATAATCTCACGGGCGGGCTTGACGGCGAGATGCGGTCTTTGGACAAGGATCTACGCGACGCCGTAAATACGAAACCCAATTCAAATCCGAAATCTACCGCCAAATCAAAGCAAGAGCTGACCTCTTCAGAAACAAATCCAGAGCTGGCTATCAACACACCCTCTGACTCCAAGGCCAAACCCCAACCCAAGTCTAAACCTCAGACTAAGCCTAAGTCCAAAAAGAAGTCCGAGCCCAAAACAAAAACCAAGCCAAAGCCTAAACCTAAACAGAGTTCGAAAAGCAAAACGGATTCTGCCAAATGAGTGACGTAAAAACGATCGAGTCTGAAGAGGATGAAGTCGACGCCAGCCGCGCGCCGCTTATGGATCACCTATTAGAGCTTCGTTCGCGTCTGATCCGATGCGTTCTGGCGCTCGTTCTGGGATGTATCACCTGCATTCCTTTTTTAAGGCAGATTATTCAAGCGTTGATGTGGCCCTTTGAGCAGGCTGTCATTCGGTACAATATGGCTCAACTCGAGGCAAATCTTCCTCAACTTGACCTCGGCCTCATCGCTACACACCCGCTGGAAACTTTTTTTGTAAAACTGAAAATCGCGTTATTTGGCGGGATTGTTTTGGCTTTTCCCGTTTTCGCCTACCAGATATATCGTTTTATTGCTCCCGGACTGTACAGAAATGAGAAGGGCGCTTTTCTGCCCTATCTTATTCTCTCCCCGATTCTGTTTGTAATGGGGGCTTCCCTCGTTTTCTATTTCGTCTTTCCTTATGTGATGGAGTTTGCCTTAAATCAGCAAGCGATCGGCGACGGACAGCGTATTGATCTGATGACAAAGATTAGTGATTACCTCCGACTTGCCATGACTCTTTTTCTGGCTTTTGGATTGTCGTTTCAGTTGCCTGTTATCTTAACGCTTTTGGGGCGCGTCGGGATTGTCTCAGCCCAACAACTAAAGTCGGCCCGCAAATATGCACTTTTCGGTATTGCTGTTTTTGCCGCCTTTGTTACGCCGCCCGATCCTATCACCCAAATTGTTCTCGGGTCTGCCATTTATCTGCTTTATGAAATCTCTATTTTTTCAGTCCGTTTACTGGAGAAAAAACAAGCGGATGCCGAAGACTGAGTTTCGCTCCAAAACAAAAGTTTTAAATATTTTAATGTTTAGAAACTCTTTTTTAACCCTGATTGTTCATAAATTGCTCTTAAAAGCCGCCTTTAACAGGAAAAGCCCATGCGCAATTTACTTATCGCTTCGACAGTTACGACACTTCTCTTTGCCTCGACCTCCATATGGGCGCAGGAGTCCGAACAAGATCAAGACAAATTTACGCCGAGAGTTTATGGGAGCATGGACGCTGGCAAGTCTGTTCAGAAAGCCTCCACTCAAACTCAAGTGAATGTTTCTGATGCGGAACTGGAACGTGTTATTGAGGAAGCCGCTCGACGTCGAGCATATGAGCAGGGCGTTCAGGATGCAACTCGGGCCTTTGCCAAAAAGGCAGAGACGTCTGATTCAAAACAAGCTCACACGGTTAAAAAGGGAGAGACGCTTTATAATCTGTCAAAGCGTTACAACGTAAAAATTTCTGAAATTCGTTCGGCGAATAATCTAGCGGGAAATAAAATTGATCTGGGTCAGAAATTGACAATACCCTCCGCTACTCCAACTCTGTCTGTAAACACTACCGTAACCCAACCGCTTATTACAGATCCCCAATCGTCTCGTTCGGGTACAACGCTCAACCGGGTGGTCCTTCCTGCTCAGACTAATACAGATACAATTTATGCTGTACTTCCAAAAGATACTCTTTACGGGATCTCTCGCAGATCTTGTGTGAAAGTAGAAGACTTGATCGTTTCAAATGAAATTTCCAATCCGAACGCATTGAAACCTGGGCAAAAACTCACTTTGCCGGAGGGTCATTGCCTCAGCAGATAACCGTTTCATGCAGATGTAGGAAAAGGGGCGGCAACACAGTTTTGCCGCCCCTTTTCGTTGCAATCAGAACTCACGTGCCTATATAGGCCCAGAAGAAAAACACTAATTTACCTATTCGGTTTTTTGTTGGGGACTCAATATGTTCGCATTGATTATGCAATCCGCACCGGCAGGCGGCTTAGGCCAACTTGCGGGCTCTATCCTACCTTTCATTTTGATTGGTCTGATTTTTTACTTTCTGATTATCCGTCCGCAAAATCAGAGGCTAAAAGCTCATAAACGGCTTTTGTCAGAAATTGTTCGCGGCGACACAATCGTCACAAATGGTGGACTTATTGGCAAAGTAAAACGTGTCGATGAAGAAGAGCTGACGGTGACATTTGGGGATAATGATATTAAAGTTGTCCGTACTATGATTGCCGATGTTCGAAACCGGACGGTCGCCGCAAACGACAAAAAGTAGTTCTTAAACTCCGCCGCGCCCTGTCGCGGCGTTTTACTTAGGGTCCGACAATGCTGTTTTTCTCCCGCTGGAAAGTTACTCTGATTCTTGGCGCTGTTTTGCTGGGTATCCTTTTTGCCCTGCCAAATGCTTTGCCTTCGGATGTCAGGTCAAAACTGCCAGCGCCTATGCAGCGCACATTGAATTTAGGCCTCGACCTTCAGGGCGGCGCCCATATGCTGCTTGAAGTCGATCTGACGAGCGTAATGGAACAAGCGCTTGATAATGAAAGAGAAAATATCCGTATTGGGTTTTCTGATGAACGTATTCGGGCCGAATTTATCCGCGTAGAAAACAATGCGGTGGTGGGGCGGCTTCGCGACGCCGCCGACATGCCCGCGGCAATGTCAATTCTACGGTCTCAATCAGAACTGATCGATCAAACAGCTTTGAGCCAAGAGCGCACAACATCTGTTGAACAACAGGGCGATAAAGGTTTCCGCGTCCAAATCACTGACGCCAATATCGACGCCATTCAAACCCGGACGATTGCGCAATCCATCAATGTCTTACGCCGACGTATTGACCCGACCGGAACGACTGAAATGACGTTGGCGAGGGAAGGGGATGATCGCATCTTGCTTCAAATCCCGGGCGCAAAAAATATTGATGAGATCAAAGAGCGTATCAATAAAACAGCTAATCTCTCTTTTCATATGGTCCGGAAAGAATCTGACAGCGAAGCGATGATTCGCGCGGCTGTTGAAAATGATCGCGTGCCTCCCGGGACGGCTTATTTTCCAATGCAGGACGGCTTTAGCGGGCTGATTGTCGATAAACGCACACGTATTACCGGTGAGTGTTTAAAGTCTTCTTCGGAGGGTCTGCATCCTCAGAATAATTATCCGATTGTGAACTTCAATTTTAATATTAAATGCGCCCGTTTATTCGGCGATCTGACGTCCCAAAATATCGGCCAGAGATTTGCTGTGGTTCTTGATAATGAAATCATCACCGCCCCCCGCATTAATGGCGCCATTCCCGGCGGTTCAGGGTTTATTGAAGGCAGTTTTACCATTGAAAGTGCTCGTGAGCTTTCCCTGCTTTTGAATGCGGGTGCCTTGCCTGCAAAACTCATTATTGTGGAGGAGAGGACTGTCAGTGCGGAACTCGGCAATGATTCAATTCAGGCCGGTAAGATCGCCTCTATATTAGGGCTCGTCGGCGTCGGTTTGTTTATGTGGTTATCCTACGGGCTTCGGTTTGGTACGATTGCCAATCTGGCTCTCACGGTGAATATTATTCTCATTGCTGCGGCGCTCTCGCTTTTCGGGGCAACACTCACCTTGCCGGGCATTGCAGGGATTATCCTGACAATCGGTATGGCTGTAGACGCTAATGTGCTTATTTTCGAACGTATTCGAGAAGAAGTCCATATCGGGCGGCCGCCCGTAAATGCGATTGAAACGGGTTATCGCCGTTCAATGGCGCCGATTTTGGATGCCAACATTACGACATTGATTGCGGCTGTGACGCTTTACTTTGTTGGCTCAGGTCCAATTCGCGGCTTTGCAGTGACACTCGCCATCGGGATTGTCATGAGCGTCTTCACTGCTGTGATCTTTGCGCGGTTGCTGACATCCACTTGGCTACGCCGTTCACGTCCTAAAACTTTACCGATTTAGAGGGGCCGACCCATGAAAGATATTTCACTCGTCCGTATCATACCTATGGACTCAAAGGTTCCGTTCATCAATTTTCGGACTCTTGCCGGAGCGCTTTCCGTCCTGGCGATTATCGCTTCCATTTTTCTTTTTGCGACGCGCGGATTGAATTACGGAATTGATTTCACGGGCGGAACCGTCATAGAGCTGGATTTTGGAGAGCAACCTGAACCGGATGCCATTCGGGATACGATGGTGAGCCTTGGCTATAGCGGCGCCACAGTTCAAAATATTGCGCCCCCTTCGACAGAAGGTGTAGACTATGAATTTGTGCGTGTCGGTATTCCGCTTCAGCCTGAAACGGAAGAGACAGGCGCCACAGCGCAACAGGACGCCTTAAACGAAGTCAAAGCGGGTCTTACCGAAAATGTAGGGGCGTTCAGCGTTTATAACCAAGGCGTCGTGGGGTCAAAAGTTTCCGGCGAGCTTCGAACCAAAGGGGCACTGGCGGTTGGCTTAGCCCTTTTCATGGTCTTGGCCTATATCTGGTTCCGGTTTGAGTGGCAATTCGGACTCGGGGCGGTTCTCGCTCTTTTCCATGACGTCATCCTGACAATCGGTGTTTTCAGCCTGACACAGATTGAATTTAATCTCTCTATCATTGCCGCGATTCTGACTATTGTGGGGTATTCGCTCAATGATACCGTGATTGTGTATGACCGCATTCGGGAAAATTTGCGAAAATACAAAAAAATGTTGATGCCGGAGCTTCTGAATTTATCCATCAACGACACGCTTAGCCGAACGATTTTGACGTCCTTAACAACTTTACTGGCCCTGTTTGCCCTTTACTTCCTCGGCGGAGCAGGCCTGCGAGGGTTCTCCTTTGCTATGATTTGGGGTGTGTTCGTTGGGACATATTCGTCCATATTCGTAGCCTCTCCACTCCTGCTGATTCTTAATCTCAAGCGCGGAGTGAATACGGGCGATCCGGTAGAGGCTTAAAGTCTTCGAATGCCTTTCGGCGTTACCGCTATCAGGGCTCGTCCGATAAGGGCGTCATAAGGCAGCGAGCCTATTTTTTCGGGTGTGGTAGAGCGCGGATTATCTCCACAAAACCAGAGGCCGGATTCATCGATTCGGCTTAGACGTTTAACGAGACGCCCCAAACGGTCATGATTTAAGACATAAATTAACCCCGGCCGCAGATTTTTTTGCGACCGGGGTCTTTGGATTAGGATGTAATCGCCATTTTCCAGAGTAGGGGACATACTGTCCCCCTCCACGCGGATGAGGCGAAACATAGGGTTTACCTAGAGATCAGGTTCGACGACCTCGACTTTAGGCTCATAAGGGCAAACAACTTTTTTCGTTTTGACGCCCTTCATATCCCAGAAGACTTCTGCGAATTCATTACAGGCATCGACGAGTTTGACGCCGTCTTCGCGGTGAAGATCCTGCTTACAGGCAGACGCTGCGAGCATGATGTTATGGGCCAGCTCATGCGCATTAGGATGTTTCTTCAGATGGTCGCCCTTCATGAAGTCACCCCAGATGATACGGGTCTGGTGTTTTGTGTTCTCAGCCATTTCTTCTTTTTTGGCCGTATTACGGGCGGCTTGCATAGCAAACGCCGTATCGGAAAGACCTTTATCTTTAAGCCCTATAAGAATGTCCATCTGGCGAAGTGTTGAGACCGCATAATAGGTCACGATACGCGCATCATAAATACCGCAAGGGATATCACAGTGAGCCGATGCGCCTTCAATGTTTTTGTCAAATTTTGAAACTAAATTATGTAACATGTAATTCTCCTTACGTACGGTTACGAAGGGTTTTAAAGGCGATATAGCCTAAACCTGCCAGAACAATCGCTGCGAGAGCCCCGTGTACCGGGCTGGACAGGAAATGAATGACTTGCTCGAAACCGGTCATGTGCACATGCCCGCCATGGGCAAAGGCCGGTGAGGCAAATCCTGTAAAAGCGGCTGTGGCCGCTGCAATTTTTGCTGATTTTATCATAGAAACACTCTCTCTTCCGTGTTGAAACTAATGTACCCACCTAGTGTAGGGCTTATGGTTTTTGACCACAAGGGCACATTTAATCTTACGCGCGAAAACGCAAAACGTTGGATATTTTTTGATGACATATCAGTTGCATGACGACGTAACGCAGCGGCTAAAGCAAGCCGATGCCGATCGGGTACGCGCTGCTTACTTCGCACAGGACGATGCCCGGAGCCGTTTGATGTTACTTTATGCCTTTCATTTAGAGCTGGCAAAAGTCCCGGAATTGGTAAGTGAGCCCATGATCGGCCAAATCCGTTATCAATGGTGGCGAGAGGCTATTGCCGAAATTTACGAAACTGATACGGTTCGCAAACACGAAATCACCACGCCCCTGCGAACACTTCTTCTGGATGGCGAAGTGCCCCGCTACTGGGTTGACCAGCTGATTGACGGCCGGGAAAGAGACATTGATCCCAGGCCATTCGAAACCCTCTCCGAGGCTCAAGACTATAGCGCTAACACGTCAGGCGTTCTGATGAAAATTGCGGTAAAGCTTCTCGGCGCAGATCCCCATATCGCGGTCGAACATGCCGGCACGTCTTGGGGATTAACCGGTCTGGCGCGGGCCTATCCTTATTATCATCAATCCATGTTGAGCGCGCTTACCTTCGAAGAGATATGCGAGGCGGCAAAGAAAAGACATAAACTGGCAAAACCCGACTTGGACGCTATGGAAACAGCGCTTTTTCCCGCTTATGCCTATACGGCTCTCATTCTGCCTTACCTGAAACGACTCACTAAAGCCGATTTCGACCCCAAAACCGAGGCTGTAACCTACACCGCCTTTGCGAAACAGACCCGCTTGCTAATCGCCGCTTTGAGAGGCAAGGTCTGACTCAAAACCGTTTGGGGAAGAGGAAATGATGTCAGAAAGCGTTGAGGCGAGTATTTTGCGGCCTCTTGTCTATGCGGGCAAGCTATCGACTAAAAACTACCTTTTCGCCCTTGAGGCCTTTCGAGATAGCATTTGGTGGGATAAATGGGCCTTGCGCGCGCTCTTTGCATTGGCGGTGGGCCATATATTGGCCGGTGTTATTTTTTTCTTTGCACATAACTGGTTTGGTCTGGCGGACGGGTTGAAATTTGGCCTCGTCGGAGGCGCGATAGGTCTGAGTGTTTTGCTGTGGCTAGTGCTTGGACTGGATAGTCTCGCCGGAAAAAGTTTCGGTATTGCCGCAACGGTCCTTGTGGGTGTGATGTTCGCTGTGTTCGGGCAAGTCTATCAAACGCCAGCTTTGCTTCACACACCCTTTGTTCTGTGGGCGGTTATGACTCTGCCATTTTCGGCTGTTTCGCGCAATCTGGCGCATTGGGCTGTGTGGCTTGTTATCGCTCTGGTCGCCATGTTCGCCTATGCCGAGACCGGTTTTTACATTGGGGGCCACCCCCTTGCAGCGGATATGCTCATTCTCGTATCCGCTCTTCTCGGCGTCACTTCTGTGGTGGGATTAGACCAATTCATACGGCCTAGATTTGATTGGGCGAGGGCGTCTTGGTTTCGTCTCTTCCTGATCGCCATTTGCGGCGTCCTTCTGGTGAGTGCATTTACCTCGACCTTTTGGTCTTGGCGGACTTCCAATGTGGTAAGCTTATCTTACGGGTTGAGTATAATCGCGTTTTTATGCGCGGCCGGATTAACTTATTATCTCTATAAATTCAGGCCAGGCCTGGCCGCGCTTTGTATCGCGACATTTGCCGTGACGGCAATGCTCGTTCAGATGGTGTTGAAAATATTTGAAGGGTCTGGCTGGCATATGGGCGTCTTCCTGTTGATTTTCTTGATCTTCACAGGGATGACGGTGGGGCTCGGTTTGTTATTCAAACATTATATGCGGATCACCCAAAGGGGCATTGTTCCGACAAATGATCAAAGCGAGGAGGAGTGGAGCGGTCAAATTGATCTTCAAACGGCATCGCAGGTTTTATCTCTTCCCGAAAGCGAACTTAGCGCCCTTCAAGCGGATATCGAAGCCAAGGAAAACCCTTGGTATATAGAGACGTTCTTGGCGTTTGCAGGGATTGTAACGACGTTGTTTGGCCTCGTCTTTTTCGGACTTATTTTGTCGTCGGTTTTGGATAATGATAATTTGGGTGTGGCTTTGCTGGTCACAGGCCTGCCTCTTTATGTGGGCGCACTTTTTTTGCGAAGCAAATCCAAACAGGGCTATCTTCGCCACCTTTTCAATACGTTTCTCATGGTTGGGGCGGCTATGATTGTCGTCGGAAGCGGCTTTGCTTTTGAACTAAATTCAACCTTTCCATGGGGCGTTCCAGTCTTTGCCATATTAATATTAGCCGCGCTAAATATCATCCTTGTAAGAGATTCAATTTTAGAGTTTCTGTCAGCTCTTATTGCAATTGGCGCGCTCGATTTTTACCTCGGCTTTTATTTGAAACTAGCTTATTTCGACATCATTCTGACCGCCTTCGTCACAGCGGTCGCCATGATCTTCCTCACCCGCGTTTTGAATAAACGCCTGTTGACGGCGGCGGCTACGGCGTTTCTTATTTATCCGGTTCTTGCTTCTCTGTCTTTTGGCATTGGTGAGGTTTTTGGCTTCGGAGTTTCTGCAGGAAATTTAGACTGGACACGCTATAGTTATTCTTTTGCCGGCGCCCTGATTGCAGCAGCCGCAATAATCTATCTAAACATAACGAACCAGACGTTCAAAGTTTTGAGGCCGCCACTTTTCGTTCTCATTCCACTTCTTGCTATCATGGGTCTGTTTCCTTTTGGCGGAGCGAGTGCGCTCCTTTTGATTTTGGCCGGGTATATATTAGGCTATAGAACGCTTGCCATCATTGGCGTATTGCTGGAAATTTATTACCTCTATATGTTCTATTACGAACTCTCGATCTCTCTCGGAATGAAGTCTTATATTTTGATGGCGGTAGGCCTTGTCTTTCTAGGTATTTGGTATGTCGCCAAACGTCATTCGACGCAGGAGGCTATAACATGAAAATCATTCGCCTCATCCTTATTTTAAGCGGGACGACCGTCATAGCCTGGCTATTCGGAAGTCAAATTATGGTTTTAAATAAAGTGAGAACAGAGGGACAAACAGTCTATCTGGACTTGCGACCCGTTGATCCTCGTGCGCTCATGCTCGGTGATTATATGCGCCTCAGATATACCGAGGAGCGCGTGCCGGACGGTATGAGCCTAGACGATCTCCCTCCGAAAGGGGCTTTCACTATGTCCTTGGACGAAAATAATGTTGCCCGCGTTTCGGGTGTGGATTTGAGCAGGGAAAGAGAAACCAACGAAATAAGATTCAATTACACCCGCACAAATAGAAGTCTGACTTTCGGCGCGCCGCGTTTTTACTTCGAAAATGGTAAAGCAGAAACATATGAAAACGCCAAATACGGTGTGTTCAAAGTCTCTCCGGCGGGAAAAACCATATTGGTCAATCTAGCGGATGAAGAATTTCAAATTCTTCGTCCAAGATCAGACTAAAATTCAAGCTTTCGCCCAAGGCAGAATGTCGTTGAGCGCCCGTTTGGCCAAGAGGCCTTTACGGAAACGAGTCTTATCCTTGCCGCGCAAGCGTTTTCCGTCCGGAGTCTTATAGACAATTTCTTCATCCATAGGTGGGAACAATCCAAAATTCACATTCATCGGCTGGAATTTTGATTTCGGGCCGTCCATAAAACCGCCTGTGACATGTTCCATCAGAGCGCCGAGCGCGGTTGTGCGTGGCGGCATATCTATTGATTGCCCCAAGGCCTGCGCCGCAGCAAGTCGACCCGCAATCAAGCCGAAAGAAGCACTTTCAATATAACCTTCAACCCCCATAATCTGACCGGCAAATCGAATATCAGGGCGGTCTTTCAGTTGAAGCTGTGAATTCAAGAGCTTAGGGGAGTTTATGAATGTATTTCTATGAATACCCCCAAGCCGCGCGAAGACGGCCTTTTCTAATCCCGGAATTGTTTTAAAGATTTCGGCCTGCGCGCCATATTTCATCTTTGTCTGAAATCCGACCATATTATAAAGTGTGCCGAGGGCATTATCCTGACGAAGTTGCACAATGGCGTGAGCTTTTACGGTCGGATTATGAGGGTTTGTCAATCCAACAGGTTTCATCGGGCCCCAGCGCAAAGTCTCTGCACCCCGCGAAGCCATGACTTCAATCGGTAAGCAGCTTTCGAAATAGGGCGTGTCTTTTTCAAAGTCCTTGAACTCGGTTTGATCCGAATTTATGAGCGCTTCGATAAATGTTTCATATTGTTCCTTATTGAGGGGGCAATTAATGTAATCCGCGCCGTCCCCGCCCGGGCCTTTTTTATCGTAACGCGACTGCATCCACGCAATGTCGAAATCAATGCTGTCCTTATAAACAATCGGCGCAATCGCATCGAAAAAGGCGAGGCTGTCTTCACCCGTCGTTTTTAAAATATCCTGCGCTAAAGAAGGCGCTGTGAGGGGGCCCGTCGCAATAATTGTATTGCCCCACTCTTTAGGCGGAAGGCCTTTGACCTCGCCATATTCGACGGTCACGAGCGGATGTTGTTGCAGGATTGTGGTGACGGCTTCGGAAAACTTATTTCGGTCCACTGCGAGCGCGCCGCCGGCGGGGAGCTTTGTCATATCGCCCATGCCCATAATCAGACTATTCGAAAGCCGCATTTCCTCATGCAAAACGCCGACCGCATTGCCGTGTTTATCATCCGAGCGGAAGGAATTGGAACAGACAAGCTCTGCAAAACCTCCGCCTTGATGCGCTTCTGTCATGCGTTTGGGGCGCATTTCGTGCAAGATAACAGGCACGCCGCGCGAGATGCATTGCCAGGCAGCCTCTGATCCTGCCAAACCCGCGCCGATAATATGTACTGCCTTGACCATGGGCGAGGCCATAAGGCAGGACTGCTTTAGATGCAATGTAACAAGCGAGTCGCATGCAGGAGGAACAGCATGAAAATCGAGCCTAGAAAGCCGATTACACCCTTTGATTTCGGGCAAGCGGCCGGGGCGTGGTTTAATACTCCTGGGGGGAAGGAATATGCCCTTCGGCTCTGGGTTTGGCATAGCGCCGCTACGCTCATCGTCTTGATGATATGCCTGCCGTTAATGCTCCCTCATTACGGAGAGATTTTAGAGGCGGTTTGGCGCGTAAATCAGCAAACTTTAAGCGGACAACCTTCGGAACAGTTAAGCCTGGCTCTTTGGGCGGCCCTGGGGAAAGTGGCTTTCCCGTCTGTGCTTTTTGCGGTCGGATTGATGTTGTCCACTTCTATAGGGGAGAGCGCTTTGTACCGGAAATATCTATTAGGGGCAGAGCCTGCCCGGATACCTCTTCGATTTGATATTCACACAGGTAGAAATCTTTTGGCGCAGCTCGGGTTTTACGCTCTTTATATGGGAATCTATATGTCAGGGCTTTTGGCGATAACAATTATCGGCGGAGTTTTCGGATTGGTATTCTCGCCTCTCGGGGCTTTGGTTGTCGTTTTGGGTTTCGTTGCGCTCCTCATAGTTTTAATTGGCTACCCAATACGGTTTGCACCGGCGGCCGCCCTGACCGCCCTTGATGGTAAAACTCATCTCTGGGCCACCAAGAAAGTGACTAAACACCGTTTCTGGTCACTTTTTGGGGTGTATCTCGTCGTCTATATTGGCGGATATATTGGCTATTACGTTGTCAGCTTGATCGGCATGTTGCTGATTTCCGGCAATCCCGACTTCTTGACGGCTATGTCTGGATTTGGCGGAGAAAATCCCCGCTTATTGGTCGAGGCGACAATAGACCGATTTTCAAACCCCCTTTATATGATCCTTGGCATTATCGCTATGGCCCTTATGGCCACGGCTCTCTCGGCTTGGATATTGTGGATTGCCGGCGTCTCTGCCTATGCTGTGCGTTGGTGGCACAGCGACAATCCGGCGGAGGCATTTGAGTGATCCGAGCTTACTCCGCCGCTTCGGCTTTTGGAGATTTCCGTTTTCCGTCACGGTCCAATAGAGGGCCGAGATAGCGTCCTGTCCAGCTTTCCTTGACCTTGGCGACGTCTTCCGGCGTGCCGACCGCGACGATCTCGCCGCCGCCATCTCCGCCTTCGGGGCCAATATCGATAATCCAATCCGCCGTTTTGACGACGTCAAGATTATGTTCAATGATAATCATCGTATTGCCCGTGCCGACAAGTTCATTCAGCACGCCGAGTAATTTGTTAACGTCCTCAAAATGTAATCCTGTCGTCGGCTCATCGAGGATGTAGAGCGTGCGGCCTGTGGCGCGTTTGGACAGTTCTTTGGCAAGCTTTACGCGCTGCGCTTCTCCGCCCGACAGTGTTGTTGCTTGTTGCCCAACTTTTAAATAGCCGAGACCGACGCGTTGCAGTGTCACCAGCTTGTCCCGAATGGTCGGCACGGCTTTGAAAAATTCTGCGCCTTCATCGACATCCATATCAAGAATATCGGCAATGGATTTACCTTTGAACTTAATCTCGAGGGTTTCGCGGTTATAGCGCGCCCCGTCGCAGACATCGCAGGTGACATAGACATCGGGCAGGAAGTGCATTTCGATCTTGATGACGCCGCCGCCCTGACAGGCTTCGCACCGGCCGCCTTTCACGTTAAAGGAAAAACGTCCCGGCTTATAACCCCGGGTTTTCGCTTCAGGCAGTCCGGCAAACCAGTCTCGTATGGGCGTAAAAGCCCCCGTATAAGTCGCCGGGTTAGACCTCGGCGTCCGCCCGATGGGGGATTGGTCAATGTCGATGACCTTGTCCAAATGCTCCAATCCGTCGATAGATTTATGCGGCATGGGCTGTACAGACGACTTGTTCAGACGTTTCGCGACGGCCTTATACAGCGTCTCTATCGTCAGGGTTGATTTCCCGCCGCCCGATACGCCCGTGACACAAGTCATCAATCCAAGCGGGAAGTCTGCATCCACATTTTTCAGATTATTACCGGTTGCGCCTTTGACCGATAATTTTTTGTCTTTGTTTGGCTTGCGGCGTTTGGCCGGTATCTCAATTTCCTTTTTCCCGGTTAGGTATTTTCCGGTAAGAGAGTCTTTCGACTTTTTGATTTGGGCCGGCGTGCCAGACGCCACGACTTCTCCGCCGTGTATCCCGGCAAAGGGGCCCATATCCACGACATAATCTGCCGTCAGGATAGCCTCTTCATCATGCTCAACGACAATCACGGTATTACCCAAATCCCGAAGGTTCTGAAGCGTTTCCAATAAACGTGAATTATCCCGCTGATGCAGACCGATGGAGGGTTCATCCAAAACGTAAAGCACGCCCGTCAGGCCGGAGCCTATCTGGCTGGCAAGGCGAATACGCTGGCTTTCCCCGCCGGAGAGGGAGCCGGAGCCGCGCCCGAGGGAGAGATATTCCAAGCCAACCGCATTCAGAAACTCCAATCGGTCCCGTATTTCTTTCAAAATCCGTTCTGCGATCTCCATATCTTTTTCGGAGAGTTCGGTGCCGAGCTTTTTAAAGCGGGCATAGGCGTCTTGGATGGACATATCGCCCGGTTCGGAAATATCCATTCCGGCGACTTTTACGCAAAGAGATTCCGGCCGAAGACGTTTGCCGCCGCACGCATCGCATTGTGAATCCGACATATATTTGCCGAGATCATCCCGCACCCATGTGGATTCGGTCTCCCGATAACGGCGCTGTAAATTCGGAATAACCCCTTCAAAGGGTTTAGTGGTTTTATAAGACCTCTTGCCATCTTTATAATGGAACTCGACTTTCGTGCCTTTGGTCCCAAATAAAACAACCTCTTGAGCTTTCGCGGGGAGCTTTTCAAACGGCGTATCGACTTTAAAATCGTAATGCTTGGCGAGGGCCTTTAAGGTTTGCATATAAAGCCCATCAGGCTTTTTTGACCATGGCAAAATTGCGCCGCCCGCAAGGGATTTGCGCTCATCCGGCACGACTAGGCCCGCATCGAATTTTAATTCCTTGCCCAGACCATCGCAAGTCGGACAAGCACCAAAAGGATTATTGAAAGAGAAAAGCCGTGGCTCGATTTCGGAAATCGTAAAACCTGATACGGGGCAGGCGAATTTCTCGGAGAAAATAATCCGCTTTTCCGGATCATCCGCATATTCCGCTGCCGCTAGGCCGTCTGCAATCCGCAAAGAGGCTTCCAAACTATCGGCGAGACGTGTCTCAAGCCCATCGCGGACGACGACTCGGTCTACGACAATGTCGATATTGTGCTTATATTTCTTATCCAGCGCTTCGGCGTCTTCAATGCGGACAATCTCGCCATTGATTTTCGCCCGTTGATAGCCCTGCTTCATGAACTCGGCGAGGTCTTTGCGGAACTCACCTTTTCGCCCGCGCACAAAGGGCGCCATGATATAGAGCTTCGTGCCTTCCGGCAGCGCCATAATAATATCGACCATTTGCGAGACGGTCTGACTCTCAATCGGCAATCCTGTCGCCGGAGAGTAGGGAACGCCCACCCGCGCCCAAAGGAGGCGCATATAATCGTAAATCTCTGTGACCGTTCCGACGGTTGAACGGGGGTTTTTAGAGGTTGTTTTTTGCTCAATCGAAATAGCCGGAGAAAGGCCTTCAATCGAATCCACATCGGGCTTACCCTGTAACTCCAGAAACTGGCGCGCATAAGCCGACAGACTCTCGACATAACGCCTCTGTCCTTCAGCGTAGATCGTATCAAAGGCAAGAGAGGATTTCCCGGAGCCTGACAGGCCCGTTATGACAATCAACTTGTCACGAGGCAAATCTACATTGACGCCTTTAAGATTATGCTCGCGGGCTCCGCGAACCTGAATGGATTTTAGCATGGCCATGAAGTCGTCCAATTATCGGAAGAGTTAACAGGTTTTCTACGCCTCATTGTGGACTTAGGTTGCCCATCCCTTCAATACAAGTCAGGTGCCGGGCGCTCTTGCAGAGTCGCGCCCAAGGCTTTAGAACATATATAGAACAAAAACGTCAAGAGGTGAAACATGGCAGGCTCAGTCAATAAAGTGATCCTAATCGGGAATGTCGGCAAAGACCCCGAGATCAGAACATTCGGCAATGGCGGTAAAGTCGCCAATTTTTCTATTGCGACATCAGAGCAGTGGAAAGACAAGCAGGGGCAACGTCAGGAAAAAACCGAATGGCATAATATTGCCGTGTTTAGTGACGGTCTTGTCGGCGTGATTGAACGCTATGTCAAAAAAGGCTCCAAACTCTATATCGAAGGCAAGCTACAGACCCGTAAATGGCAGGACCGCGACGGCAATGACAAATACACGACCGAAGTCGTGCTTCAGGGCTTTAACGGCACGCTCACGATGCTCGATAGCGCCAATAGCTCCGGCGGGGGCGGGGGACGCTCATCCGGCGGCGGCTACAATCAGGATAGCGGCGGATACGGCAATATGGACCAAGGCGGCGGCTCTCGCTCGGCTTCAGCCATGGAAGGCCCGAAGGAAAACTTTGATCTAGACGACGAGATTCCGTTCTAGACCAGTCAATCTTGAACGCCCGATCGCATTTCTTTCTTTTCCTTATTTGGGGACAGACCGCGAGGCACAATTTATGCCGGCGTCACCATTGATTTGGTGACGCGAAAAGCGCTGTGCCTATTACGGCTGTGTCTTTTACGAATGTCATGAAGATATTGAGGGAGCCACTTTGTGTCCCCGAAATAACAATTCTCACGGAATTGCTTTTCATTTTCTCTAAGCCTTATGACTCATTTGTCATTTAATCTTTTGTCCATCTGCCTTTTTTCTGCCACATTTTAGGGTGTAGTTACAATGTAACAATTACAAAGGCGCGCCGTGGTATTAGAGCAGGGGAAAAGATTTTGGTTAGCGGTTTCCGTTGACCCGCGCCATTATCAAATCGGCGTGCTTTCGTCTCTTATTCTGCTCGGCCTGTTCCATTTCGGATTTAATTTGGCATGGTGGCACGTTGCAGGATGTGTAGGCTCTACCTTAGTCACGCAGGCTTTTGCCGACCGTCTTGTCGGCAGGCGGTTTGATCCGCGCAGCCCGCTGATTTCAGCTCTGTCTCTTACTCTCCTTTTACGGACAGGATCTCTCACCCTGTCAATTACCGCAGCTATACTCGCCGTCGCGTCAAAATATCTATTGCGGTGGAACGGAAAGCATATTTTCAACCCCGCCAATTTTGGTCTGGTTGTTCTCTCGCTCCTTTTTACGTCCGCTTGGATATCTCCCGGACAATGGGGAGCCGCGCCTTTGCTTACGCTTCTCCTACTCGGTCTCGGCGGAATGGTGACGGGGAAAGCGAAGCGGTGGGATGTGAGCCTTGCTCTTCTCGGCAGTTATGCTGCCTTGGTTTTTGGCCGCGCATTTTGGTTAGGCGACCCTCTGGCGATTCCTGTTCATCAGATGCAAAGCGGAGCTTTGCTTGTTTTTGCCTTTTTCATGATCTCAGATCCTAAAACGACGCCAGATGCCAGAGCAGGGCGATTGATTTATGCTGCCATTGTCGCAGGGGTCGGATTCACGATTCAATTCGGATTTTATAACGCCGCCGGAATAATTCTAGCTCTCATCCTGACCGCGCCGCTCGTCCCGCTAATTGATAAGGTGTTCAAGGCAGAGCGATATGCGTGGCCGGCCCTAGATACTGTGATTCAGGGGCTTCCAAAGAAAGAACCCGAGAGAATGAAAGGCGGAGAACAAATTCGGAAACCGTCCAAGACCGCTCGCTCCCCTGTAACTACGTGCAGTCTGACAACTCAGAAACCATAAGTTTTACAAAGGAGTCTCCCATGAAAAACATCTTCACTGCTGCTGCCGCGCTTAGTCTGCTTGCTCTTGCGTCCTCGGCCAATGCGTTTTGCGGCTTCTATGTTGCCAAGGCTGACACAGATCTATTCAACTCGAGTTCTAAAGTGGCGCTTGTTCGGGATGGCGAGCGCACCGTCATCACGATGGCGAATGACTATCAGGGCGACCCAACCGAATTTGCTATGGTCATTCCTGTTCCGACCCTTATTTCCAAAGATCAGGTTCATATATCCGACCCGGCTTTGTTGGAACATCTGGACGCTTATACAGCCCCGCGTTTGGTCGAGTATTTCGATGATAACCCCTGCGACCGACGGCTTTATGAAACTATGCAACGAGTTAACTCACCTGCACCGAACATCAAGAGTGAAAGCCGTGGCGATAAAGCGCTGGGTGTCACAATCGAAGAACAGTTTTCTGTCGGCGAATATGACATCCTCATCCTCTCCGCGACCGAGAGCAACGGCCTTCAGATCTGGCTCGACCAAAATGGCTATAAAGTGCCTGAGGGGGCGGAAAAAACGCTCGGTAGCTATATCAAACAAGACATGAAATTCTTCGTCGCCAAGGTCAATCTGGAAGAAAAAGCCAAACAAGGCGGTGAAATGCTCCGCCCGATTGCGGTGGCTTATGAAAGCCCTAAATTTATGCTCCCTATTCGCCTTGGTACGGTTAATGCCAATGGGGATCAGGATTTGTTTGTTTATGCGCTGACCCGTAAGGGAAAGGTCGAGACTACGAATTACCGAACGGTCAAAATCCCGTCTGATAAGGAACTACCGATTTTTATCAAAGATGATTTTGGTGATTTCTATAAGGATATGTATTCAACAACCGCAGAGCGGGAAGGGGGCCACGGCGTCTTTATGGAATATGCATGGGACATGAACTGGTGCGACCCTTGCGCCGCTGATCCGCTTAGCCGGGATGAATTACAAGAGCTCGGTGTCTTCTGGATGGATGAAGCGATAAATGACCCCTCTATAATGCCTCGTCGTCCGGCTCCGAGCGGAGCGCAAGATGTCTTCGTAACCCGTCTGCATGTGCGTTATGACGCCGAGAGCTTTCCGGAAGACCTCAAGTTCAAGACGACAGGCGATAAGAGTAATTTTCAGGGCCGTTACATCCTCCGTCATGCGTATGACGGGGAAATGGAGTGTGAAGCTGCGACTGAATATAAGCAAAGCGTAAATGACCGCAAAGACGAAGAAGTCAAAACACTCGCGAATTTGACAGGCTGGTCAACGGGCGACATTCGCACCCGTATCGAAGAAAGCGGCAAAGGCGGCTACTTTGAAGTGTCAGAACCCGCACTTGATGTGAAATGGTGGAAAAAAATATGGCCCGGTGAATAATCACCGAGCCATAAATCAGAAATTAAACTGGGTAGAGTCTAAGATTTAATGACAGCACATCCCACGCGCGCGCCTGCTGCGCCGCTAGGCTGGCTGGTATAATCGTCTGCTTTCATGTGAATCATAAGGGCTGAACCGTCTGCATCCAATAGCGCAGGGAGTTCGCTGTTGTCGCCCCGGATAGAAACACGCTCATTTACCACGGTGAAAATGCCTTCACCGTTCACACCAATGTCGATATTTTCCATATCGCCAGCGTGCGGGCCGTTCGCCGAGTCAAACCCGTGTTCTTTATCCGTTGGGTTGAAATGTCCTCCGGCCGACTTAAATTCAGGACCTTCACATTTTCCCGTTTGGTGGAAGTGCAATGCATGTGTGCCCTGTTCAAGGCCGCTCACATCAACTTTCACTTCTGTTCCGCCCATTCCAAGAGAGGTGAGGGTAACAGCGCCGATTTTCTCTCCGTCAGCGCCCATAATGTCTTTTTTCATAACTTCGCCGCGTTCAGCGTTCATGGTGTCGGACATTTCATTGTCGTCCATTGCTGTGTCATTCATTGTGTCTTCGGACATCGTATTGTCTTCCATAGACATGTCAGAGTCAGGCGTTACGGTCTCGGTCTGCATATCATTAGCGGGAGGCAGGTCTGAATCTGCTCCGGAACATGCCGCGAGAGCAGCGATTAAGGCTGTTGAGAGAAGGGTTTTCGAAAAGGTCATATACAGGCTCCTAAGTTGAAATTCATCCATACTACGATTAGGTGGGGGATTGTGTTCCATCACAATCAAATTTAAAAGAGATTAAGGCCTAAAGCTCGGGAAAACCGCCCTAATTATTTGCCGTAAGCTATCCTGACTGCTATCAAAATAAGGACAAAAGCCGCGCGATTCGAGCGGCTTCATTTTTATGGGGAGATCAGAGTTTGAGCGACGACAACGACACACCTGAAACTCCTGAGGATTTGCCTGAAAACGATGCGCCGCCGCCTCTCCCTGAAGGGGTAAGCCTCATCAGTATTGAGGAGGAGATGAAAAGCTCCTATCTTGATTATGCGATGAGTGTGATCGTCTCTCGCGCCATTCCGGATGTGCGCGACGGTTTGAAACCGGTTCACCGACGCATTCTCTATTCCATGCATGAAAACGGGTTTACTCGTGAAAAAGCCTATAAAAAATCGGCTCGGGTCGTCGGCGACGTCATCGGTAAATATCACCCGCATGGTGACAGCGCTGTTTACGACTCTCTCGTGCGTATGGCGCAGGATTTCTCCATGCGTCTGCCTTTGCTCGACGGACAGGGAAATTTTGGGTCTATTGACGGCGACCCGCCCGCCGCGATGCGTTATACCGAAGTCAGGATGGATAGGCCTGCCGCCTCGCTTCTCGCCGATATAGAAAAAAATACGGTCAATTTTCAGGACAATTACGATGCGTCCGAGTCAGAACCTGTCGTTCTGCCAGCGCGCTTTCCGAATCTTCTCGTAAACGGGGCAGGTGGCATCGCTGTCGGCATGGCGACGAATATCGCCCCGCATAATCTGGGCGAAGTTATCGACGCCACCCTCGCTTTGATGGAGGACGGCAATCTTTCCGATATGGATTTGCTCGACATCATTCCCGGGCCGGATTTCCCGACAGGAGCCTTCATCATGGGCCGTAGCGGCGCCAAGCAGGGCGTTCTAACCGGGCGCGGATCTGTCACTATGCGGGCCAAGACAGAGTTTGAGGAAATCCGCAAAGACCGCATGGCAATTATTGTTACCGAGATACCCTTCCAGGTTAACAAAGCCAATATGATCAAGAAGATAGCGGCGCTTGTTAATGAGAAACGCATTGAAGGAATTTCAGCGGTTCGGGATGAATCTGACCGGGTCGGGATGCGTGTGGTCGTGGAATTAAAACGGGATGCCGTCCCGGATGTGGTGCTAAACCAGCTTTTCCGCTTCTCTCAATTACAACAAAACTTCAGCTCCAACATGCTGGCGCTCAATGGCGGCAAGCCGGAGCAGATGAATGTCCGGCAAATGCTTGAGGCTTTCCTTGGCTTCCGCGAGGAGGTCATTGCCCGCCGGACGAAGTTTGACCTCGCCAAAGCCCGTGACCGCGCACACATTCTGGTCGGACTGGCCACGGCCGTCGCCAATATTGACGAAATCATCAAAATTATCCGCAGCTCTGCCAACCCGAAAGAGGCTCGCGAGAATTTACTCTCCCGCACATGGGACGCGCAGGATATGGGCGCCTTAATCAAGCTCATCGCCGATCCGCGCTCCAAATTGCTGGATGACGGCACGATACAGCTAACTGAAGAACAGGCCAAAGCGATCCTCGACTTGCGTCTGGTTAAACTGACCGCGCTCGGCATGGACGAGATTACGGATGAGGCCGAGAAGCTCGCAGCTCTTATCACAGATTTACTGGATATACTTCGCAGCCGGGAACGCGTTCAAACCCTTATTCGCGACGAACTCATTGAAGTTAAAGAGAAATATGCCACTCCGCGCCGGTCTGAGTTTATGGAAGGCGAACTTGATTTTGACGATGAAGACCTCATCGCGGTCGAGGATATGGTCGTTACCGTCACCTCTGCGGGCTATGTGAAACGCACAGCGCTCGATACTTACCGCGCGCAACGCCGCGGCGGGAGAGGGCGTTCCGGCATGTCCATGAAAGACGAAGATGTCGTCACAACTGTTTTTGTCGCCAACACCCATACGCCGGTGTTATTTTTCTCCTCAACCGGCATGGCCTATAAGCTGAAAGTCTGGAAACTGCCTCTGGGGGGGCCTGCGACACGCGGCAAGGCACTGGTCAATCTGCTGCCTCTGGATCAGGACGAGACAATCAATTCCATTATGGCTCTACCTGAAAATGAGGATGAGTGGGCGGATATGGATATCATGTTTGCTTCGCGTTCCGGCGGAGTGCGGCGGAATTCTCTGTCTGATTTCACCCGCGTAAACCGCAATGGCAAAATTGCCATGAAACCCGATGAAGGCGACGGCATTGTCGATGTGCGCTTCTGTAACGAAGATGACGACGTGCTTCTGACAACGGCGCTCGGCAAGTCTATCCGCTTCCGCGTGACCGATGTACGCCGCTTTGTAGGCCGCACCTCCTCAGGCGTGCGCGGCATTCGCCTGGCCGATGGGGATGAAGTCATCTCTATGGCCGTGCTCAGACACGTTGATATCGAAACCGACGAAGCCCGCGCTTATATGAAACATGCCAACGCCATGCGCCGGGCTTTAACGGGCAGTGAGGGCGAAGACGACACCGAAGACTCATTGGACGACGCGGAAATAGAAACCTCTCTTGACGAAGAACGACTTGGATATTTGCAAGCCAGCGAGCAATTCCTGCTTACTTTGGCGGATGACGGCTTAGGTAAGCGCAGCTCTTCCTATGATTATCGCTGCATGAATCGGGGCGGGCAGGGCGTCACCGCCCAAAATCTGGACCGCAAGAAAAATGATCCGGCTGCGAAACTTGTCCGATCTTTCACAATTGACGAAGACGACCAAATCATGATCGTGACAGATGGCGGGTTACTTATCCGCTGTCCTGTTCAGAATATCCGAATTGTTTCGCGCAGCTCACGCGGCGTCACCGTCATTAAAACCCGCGAAGGCGAAAGAGTTGTCTCTGTCGAACGCGTGCTCGAAAGCGAAGACGACGACGCCGAGGCGGCGGAGCAAGAAACGCCGCCAGAGGCGCCCTCAGAGGACCCCTCTGACGCCTAAATTCGACGTCACACGATATTCACGGAATAGGGGGTTGTTTTAAACCCTTTTTTCAAATCTTGCGAGTATAGCAACTCGCAGGAGAGACATTCATGAAACGTATAGACGCGACTGACTCAAAAACGATCAGATATAAGTTTCGAAAGAAACGCTTTGAAAAGGTTGAAAACCTTATCCGGGAGGCGTTGAAAGTCTCTGACCCCGTAACGGTTATCGATATTGGCGGGCGTCGTGATTATTGGGATTATCTATCCGAAGATCTCCGGGCGCATGTCATTATCACAACGGTCAATTTTGAAGACGAGCTTGAAGATTATTCACAAAAAAGCTCGGATTTGAAAATCGTTCAGGTCGTGGGGGACGGGTGTGATCTCTCTCAATTTTCCGACAATCAATTCGATATATCCCATTCCAACAGCGTTATAGAACATGTCGGGTCTTATGCAAATATGGCTAAGTTCTCGGCTGAATCTCGGCGCGTGGCGAAACGATATTACATGCAAACACCTAATCTCTGGTTTCCTTTGGAACCGCATTTTGGGGTCCCTTTTTTCCATTGGCTCCCTGCGCCAACGCGTATTGGCCTCATCAATAAATATGCGGTGGGGTATAGCGAAAAAGTGGAGCCTATCGAGGAAGCGATTGGCGAGATTGATCATCTGTCGCTCATCAATGCCGGTCTGGTCAAAACCTTTTTTCCAGACGGAGAGATACACAAAGAAAAATTCGCTCTTATGACGAAATCTCTCATCTCTATTGGGCCTAAATAGGTTTTAGGTCTTGCGTTTTCCTGTCTAGAGCAGGTCAAGAGGGGACAAAAATAAAGATCCCCACTTACCCCATTAAATCCTATATATTTTTCAGTGACTTACAAAATAAAAGAGAGATAGATTCTCCCTTTGGTTTTCCGT
>CAJXPX010000012.1 GCA_913058335.1 uncultured Hyphomonadaceae bacterium | reverse complement strand
ACGCCCATCTTCTCCAAATAAACTGAAAAACAAAGACAGAGAAAAACAGGAAAGACTTAGAGAGGAAAGAATATGCCGAGGCGATCCCATAGCCGAAACCGACACAGGCGCATTAAGCAAGCCTATCTGGATGCATGCCGTCTGGAAAAGATGATGGCCATGCGGAATAAACTTCGCATAACGCCCGCGCCGCTGACGCCTGAGCAGAAGGAATTACTGCTGGAAATAGCAAATCATCGATCGCGAGAGAAATGGGAAAAACTTGAACTTGAAGCGTTAAACTACAGGCGGGCAGGGATTGGGCTTCCGCCAGAAAATATTCTCCCGCTCGGCAATCCTTATTTTTGATTTCAGCCTCTTTGGGCTTCATTTCCTTATCGTAGTGAAGGCTATGTTGTTTTTAAAAGCCGGATGAATTAAGTTGTGCGGTAGAAAACCCCAGAAATTCACCTAAAATACACTATTCTTTAATACAACATAATGCAGATTATGTTGTATTAAACTGGTCCCTAAGGCCGTGACAGCGTGAGTGTGTTCTATGCCCCTTTCGAAACAGGAAATCAAATCAGGTCAGGAAATGACACCGCCGGACTTCGTAGTTCGTAACGGCACAAAAATGGTTTCGGCCTATTCTGAATTCTTTTCGCTCAATATTAATCAGCATACCAATCACGCCTATGCCAATGGATTACGTTTGTTCTTTGAACATTGTGAAGGTCAGGGCCTTACAGACGTGCTTGATATTGAGCCTGTGCATGTCCAGCAATTCAACATCGCACAGATTGAAAAAGGCTATGAAAAATCAAGTTTGCGCCAATATCTGTCCGCCGTCCGAATGTTTCTGGACTCCTGCGTTGTCAGAGGCGTTCTTTCCGTAAACCCGGCCAAGGCCGTAAAACTCCCGCGCACGACGTCAGGGACAGGAAAAACGCCGGTCATTGTTTCCACACAGGTTCGCCAGATATTGGATAGCATTCCGCAGCGGTCTCAAAAAGATCTGCGCGACCGCGCTTTGATAGGTCTGATGGTCTATTCTTTCTTTCGAATTTCAGCGGCTTTGTCTTTGAAAGTCCGTGATTACGAACTTAGAGGCGATCAGAGATGGCTCGTCGGAGAAGAAAAAGGCTCCAAGAGACATGAAATGCCCGTTCATCCGGATTTGGAAGAAATGATGGATGAATACCTTCAAATCACAGGCTTAATGAATCAACCTAATGAATTGATTTTTCAGTCTTCTACAGCGCGCGGTGGCTACCTCACCGGCAAACCGTTTGATCGAAATTCATCTTGGCGCATGGTGCGAAAACGCGCCCTAGCCGCTGGAATCCACCGAGATATAGGCAATCATAGCTTTCGCGCGACGGGTATAACAACCTATCTAAATAATGGGGGCAGTTTGGAGGACGCCCGCATCATGGCAAATCATTCTAATTCCACAACGACCAAGCTTTACGATCGCACCAAAGATGTCGCCAAAGTGGCCGAAATTCAGCGACTAAAGTTTTAAGTTTTAAATTTTAGCTCGTTTCCATCCTCCGAACCGCCTATAGGAGCCCTATGAACACGCCGACAGAGATTGCAGACTTTGCCCGTGATGTGGTGCGTCAGGAACGTGACGGCCTATCGGCCTTACTGGAATGCCTCGACACGAACTCTATATCACAAGCGGTTGAAATTATTCTAAAGTCTGAGGGCTATGTGATTGTCGCCGGCGTTGGAAAATCTGGCCATGTCGGGCAGAAAATTGCGGCTAGTTTCGCCTCAACCGGAACACCGGCTTTCTTTATGCACCCTACAGAAGCCAGCCACGGCGATCTCGGCATGATCGCCAAAGGCTCTACCCTGTTGGCACTCTCAAATTCAGGCGAAAGCCGTGAATTAATGGATGTGCTGAATTACGCTAAAAAAGAACAGGTCAAAGTAATTGCCCTGACGTCCCGCCCTGAATCGACCTTGGCCAAATCCGCGACAGTTACCTTGTTACTGCCGCAAGTGGCCGAAGCCTGCCCCAACGGCCTGGCCCCAACAACTTCGACAACGAATACTTTGGCTATGGGCGATGCGCTAATAGTGTCTGTCATGCAAAAGCGAGGATTCACAGCGGAAGACTTTGGACGGCGTCATCCCGGCGGGAAGCTCGGCCTGCGCCTGCAAAGCGTCGCAGATTGGATGGATCGTACCCAAGCCGGAAACCCTTTGATAAATTATGAAGCAGGAATGGCGGAAATCGTTTTGGCGATTACCGAAGGCGGATTGGGGTGTGTAGGCATAACGGATGAAAACGGCGTTCTCATTGGAATTGTCACCGATGGGGATTTACGTCGGGCCATGGGGCCGAATCTGTTCGATTTGTCCGCAGCAGATATTATGACTCCCAGCCCGTTCACCGTTTCCACAGACTATAAAATGGGAGCCGTACTGGATCAGTTCACCGCCCGCCGCATTGGCAATGCCTTTGTTGTGGAAGGCGGAAAACCGCTCGCTCTTATTGATCTTAAATCTCTTTTGGCGGCCGGCTATGTCTAGCGCGATTATCGTTCCCGCCCGCTACGCCTCGACGCGGTTTCCCGGTAAACCGCTCGCCATACTCGGCGGCCAGACAATGTTGGAACGTACCTTTCGGAATGCTCAAAAGGCGGCAGAAGAATTAGAAGATTGCGTCGCCCTCGTGGCAACGGATGATGGACGAATTGCCACCCATTGCGCCGAAGTCGGGCTAGAATATGTGATGACGGATCCGGATCTGCCTTCAGGAAGCGACCGGGCCCTAGCCGCCGTGGAAAGCTATGAAAGCTCTTCAGGTCAATCGATTAATATCATTGTAAATTTACAAGGTGACGCTCCTTTCACGCCCGCTCAACATGTCATTGCGGTTTTAGATATTCTGCAAAACAATTCGAGTTTGGATATTGCCACACCTTATATTCAATTAAGTTGGGACGCGCTTGATCAGATGAGATTGGATAAGGTCGAGACGCCTTTCAGCGGCACAAGTGTCATTGCGGATAAGAACGGCAAAGCGCTTTGGTTTTCCAAAAATATTCTCCCCGCCATACGTCAGGAAGAGTCGCTGCGAAAGACATCTCCCCTCTCCCCTGTTTGCCGCCATATTGGATTATATGCCTATCGAAAATCCGCATTGAAGAAGTTTGTATCCCTCCCACAAGGACATTGGGAGCAATTGGAGGGACTGGAGCAACTGCGCTGTCTTGAAAATGGTATGTCTATTGGGTGCGTTCAGGTCGATCCGGCAAAAGTCGCAATCTCCGGGATCGATACACCCGAAGATTTGCGCCGCGCCGAAGCCATTCTGGCGCACTTATGACCAAGACGCTTTACCTTGTCCGGCATGGCAATACCTTCGATAAAGGCGATGAAATCTTACGCGTCGGCGGGCGAACCGATTTACCGCTATCGCTTAGCGGACTGGATCAAGCCGACGCCCTTGCTGACGCATTTAAAAACATACCTTTAAAGGCTTGTTACAGTTCTCCTTTGAAGCGCACGAGGCAGACCGCAAACGCTATCTGTCAGGGTCACAATATTGAAATACAAAACGCCGAGTTTCTACGAGAAATAGATTACGGCCCCGACGAAGGACAATCCGAGAAAGATGTTATTGCGCGTTTGGGCGAAAAGGCTTTGCAGGATTGGGAGGTAAACACTGTCGTTCCGAATGGGTGGAATTTAGATCCTCAATATTTCCGCACGCATTGGGTGAAGTTTATAGCGTCCTTGGAGCATCAAACTACGGTGGTTGTCACGAGCAACGGGGTCGCCCGATTCCTGCTGGATGCGTTGAACCTAAAAGTTAAGACTCGAAAAATGAAAACCGGAGGCGTGTCGAAACTGACCGAGATTGACGGGGAATGGAGCCTTCAATTTTGGGGGCTTAGGCCGCCTTTTAATTCGCTATCGGAGGAAGGATGATTTCCATACCATCATAAGCCGGTAGTGCCATTGGCGGAAGCTCGGCCTTCAGCATGTCATAATCCATATCGATATGGAGGTTTGTCAAAATGCCTTGTCGCGCCCGAACTCTGGCCAGCCAAGACAAGGATTTATCCGTATTGGCATGAGTTGGATGGGCATTATAGCGAAGGCTATCCACGATAAAGGTATCAATATCGGCCAGTGCCGCAATCGCTTCTTCTGGTATGTCCCACACATCCGGAGCGTAGCCAAGCATCTCATTAAATATGAAGCCGAGCGAAGTCGTTGGGCCGTGGCTCACTTGGAAAACATCGAGCTTTAATATGCCGCCCGGGCCATTTATCTCTACCCTGTCTCCGCTTTTCATCAAAGGCTGAAGTTCCAGAATTGGGGGATGTACCCGTCCTTCCGGCATTTCAAAGCAATAGTTAAAGCGTGAGTGGACATGGTCTTTGGTATTTTGATCCATATAGGTAGGGATTTGCTTCCGCATTCGGTACGCAATCGCGCGCAAGTCATCTATGCCGTGGCTTTGGTCCGCATGTTCGTGAGTGAAGATGACAGCATCAAGACGCTGAATACCCGCCGCCAGAAACTGCCCCCGAAGGTCTGGGCTTGTATCAATTACGATTGCCGTGCGATTTTCCGGCGTCGGCATTTTCTTCCCGTCCCAATATTCGACATAGAGCGAGGAACGAGACCGTCTATTTTTTGGATTGGAGGGATCGCATACTCCCCAATCCCCGCCCACACGGGGAACGCCGCCCGACGACCCACACCCAAGAATTATCGCTCTCAGCCCCATATCTCTGCCCAATCTGCTTTTTGAAAGAGATTGAAAAATGCCTCCGTTGTGCGCCTAGCTGTTTCGTCAAAAGTCCAGCCTTTTACATCTGCAAGCCCTTGGCAAACTTCTTTCAGATAAGCGGGTTCATTCCGGCGACCACGATACGGCACCGGGGCTAGATAAGGACAGTCGGTTTCTATCAGGATGCGATCCTCTGGCATGATTTCGATAATGGAACGAACATCGTGCGCATTCTTGAACGTCACAATACCGGACACTGAGAAATAGCATCCCATAGCCTCTGCCTCTTTCGCAAGTTCCGGACCCGAAGTATAGCAATGCATAAGAGCAGGAAACGTCCCCTTTACCATTTCCCGATCAAGAGTTTTTATCATCAAATCATCCGCCTCACGGGTATGAATTATAAGCGGAATTTGCAGTTCACGTGCGGCTTCAATATGAGCTTGAAAGTTATATATTTGTTCGGCTTCGGAACTGTATCCGTAATGAAAGTCGAACCCAGTTTCGCCAATTCCGATAACTTTAGGATGCCCGGCCATTTTTATGAGCTCTTCCGCTGTTATCTTAGGATTATCCTTAGCGTCATGTGGATGAGTTCCGACACTTGCCCAAATACCTTCAGATCGCTTGGCGACATTTAAGGTCGCTTCAAAATCTTTGATATTACAACAAATATTGAGAAAACCTCTGACGCCTGTTTCTTTCGCTCGTTCAATGACCTCCGGTAGATCGTCTGCGAATTTTTCTCCGTGAAGATTAACGTGGCTATCAATTAACATCAGGCCGACCTCACAGCGCTTAAAGTGTTAAGCATAGTCGCAGTTTTATCTGTGTTGATGGCCGCTTCGGTCGCTTTCTGGTCTCTTACAACAGACCATGCGGAAATCCACTTTTCGGAACTCTTCGACAAATTAGGTGGCTCGAAAGCTCCCTCCCAAACTTCTGTTTGTGAATACATTGCGCAATATTGAATAGAGTCTTCTAAGACATCCCAAAACAGTGCTCTTGATACAGCGGAGTTTTGTGGAGCTAGGGATTTCGCAATAGACATATCTATACTATCTTGTCCACCCGCCAGAGACGCCTGAAAACGCTTCAAAGGCATCAGAACTTCTTTGGCGTTTTGGGCTAACGCGACCGCTTTGCCAGGCCCGCCGCGGCTCAACACAGCGCAAGCCTCAATCAAGTCAGGCGACGCATCCCCCTGATTTTTCAACCAATCCTTGATATTGCCTTTTGGAACAGGCTTTAAGGCAACCCTTAAACATCTCGACCGAATGGTTGGCAAGAGACGACCGGGCGAGGACGATAAAAGGATCATTATAGTCCGCTTGGGCGGCTCTTCCAACATTTTCAGCAGAGCATTCTCCGCATTACTGTTTAAATCATCCGCCGTGTCGATAATTACAACCCGCCGCTCTCCATCTTCGGCAGCTGTCCCTTGTAAAAACCCCCCAATAGACCGAATAGCCTCGACCGGAATATCTTGTTTGAATTTTTTAGTTTTCTGATCCCACGGTCTATTCACGACAAAAAGGTTACCATGACCACGCGCCTGAATACGCTGAGCCACGGGGTCAGATTGCGGAATATTGAGGCTATCCTCCATCAAAGATATTCCGCCAAGCAGGGCGCGTGCCATGCGGTAAGCAATCGTTGCCTTTCCTACACCCGGCGGCCCGGTCAGCAACCAGGCATGGTGGAGTCGCCCTGAATTTTTTGCCTCGATAAACTTGCGCTCGGCGTCGGTATGACCAAGCAAATCATAAGTTTCGCGAGGGTGTAAACAGCCAGGCGCGCGATCCGATTCCGGTAGAGCTTCGGTTTCGAATCCTTTTGCCATCTATGACTCCGCGCCGCTCAGTTTTCCTGCCAATTGGGGATATCGGGTTGTTAGCGCATGAATGATACGGTTGTGAATACTCTCTCGGCTTCCGCCCGCATCCAATGTGAAGACCCGTTCAGCATTATCATTAGCAATATCAAGAAAAGCTTCTCGAAGAGTATTGTGGAAATCAATTCCCTCTCGGTCAAAGCGCGACATTTCTTCACCCCGCGTTTCAACGCGTTTCTGAGCCAAAATTGGGTCAATATCGAAGAGAATTGTTATATCTGGCTGAAAACCGCCCATTACAGCTGAATGAACGGCTTTTACGCGCTCGGGTCCAAGCCCTCTCGCATATCCTTGATAAGCGAGGCTGGAATCGGCGAATCGATCACTCACAACCCAAACACCTCGCTCAAGAGCCGGTTTGATGAGTTTTTCGATGTGATCTAACCGGGCTGCATACATCAAAAGAAGTTCAGTCATTCCTGACCAGCGCTCTTCTGTACCAGAAAGGACGAGATCCCGAATAGCTTCAGCGCCAAATGTTCCGCCTGGTTCGCGTGTCATCAGCGTTTCAATGCCCGCGCTCTGTAAAGCTTCACAGAGGCGCTTTGCCTGCGTCGTTTTACCCGCGCCTTCACCGCCTTCAAACGTGATGAACTGACCTAATTCCATGACTTACCCTCTGATCGTTTTCAAGAGAGAGGCCCAGGCTTTGCCAAATCCAGATAGTTCTTTGACGTCTTCTGCGGCAAGAGCTTTGACAGTTTTCAACTTTGTATCGCCGTCATAAATAACGATTTCACCGAGCTCATCTCCAGCCATAACGGGCGCAATAGCAGTCTTAGCATGGAGTTCGGATCGAAGTCCGGGGCGATTGATACGGGCAAGACCTATTTTAACAGGTTCCGCGGTCTTTACGCCAACCTTGGACGCTTTGCCCATATATACATCTACTTCTGCGATACGGTCCGAAGTCTTGAAAACATCATATATTTTGAATTGAGTGAAAGCAGCCGTCATCAATGTGATCGCTGTGTTTCTGCGCTCCGCCATGCTGTTCGTGCCGTTTAGTACGACGATACGGCGTTCTCCATCCCGCTCAGCCGAACCGACAAGGCCGTAACCGGAAATTTCAGTGTGACCAGTTTTCAATCCGTCTGCGCCCGTAAATCGTCCTAAGAGAGGATTTCTATTTCCTTGCTTGATGCCATTCCAGGTAAAGTCTCGAATATCATAAAGTTTGTAATAGTCAGGAAATTCCCGAATGGTATATTCTGCGAGTTTCGCCAAATCGAGAGCGCTAATTTCGTGTCCCGGATCCGGCCATCCTGTTGAATTTAAAAAATTGACGCTATTCATTCCTAGCTCATGCGCGCGGGATGTCATGCGCGCGGCAAATGCGCTTTCTGATCCTGCAAGTCCTTCGGCCAAGACAATACAAGCATCATTTCCTGATTGCGTAATAACCCCGTGAAGGAGATCTTCGACGCGTACCATTGAATGAAGTTTCAAAAACATGGTGGAAGACCCGGATTTCGCTCCGCCGCGGCGCCAAGCTTCTTCACTAACAGGAAATTCGGTGTCCATTGTAATGTCGCCAGCTTTTAAAGCTTCAAACACCATAAGAGCCGTCATGATTTTTGTCATGGACGCCGGAGGCATTGGCTTTTCAGCATCTTTTTTGAAAAGAACCTCCTGACTATTAAAGTCGTAAATCACGGCATGGGGAGCGTCGGTCTGAAACCCTGTCGCGCCGGCTTGTGCGAGCGCAGCAGAAGGTATGAAAAGACTTGTAAGGAAGAGCGAGGTAAAGAAACGCATAAAGACCAAATATCCCGATTAATCTTAGGGGAGAGAATCAAAAAAGGTGCCCAAGAGGACACCTTAGTTTATTCACACAGCTTTAGGGCAATCGCAAGGCCGGGCTGCGGCCCAAATGAGGCGTTTACTTTTTAGTTTTATAAGTCATGCGGTTTACCGCCGGTATAAATCGGGCCTCACTGTTCTCACTATTAGCCATACGAATAGGGCCCTTGATCGTCAGTGTCACTTGTCCGTCAGACTCGGGCACACTGGCATTCGGGGCAGGAACCGGAGCAGAAGGCGTCACAGGGGATGAATATTCTTCGGAATTTGGAGAGCGATCAATCTCGAAATACTCTTGCTGTTTATAGTCCTTTGGCCGAGTAGGCAAGTCAGCCTCAGGCCTTGCAAACGGCATCATTTTTGGAGCCGGCGCTTCAACTGTTAAAGACGGCGCCTCAAATATAGGAGGTAAGGATTGCGCGCTTTTCTGGGCGGCATTCGGATCGGCAGGGCCCATATATCGAACACGAACCTTGGCTGTGCCATTTTGAGTATAACCTAATATTTTAGCTGAAGCCTCGGATAAGTCGATAATTCGATCAGAAACAAATGGACCCCGATCATTGACCCGAACAGTGATTGTCCGGCCATTTGCCAAATTCTCGACGTGCACCATTGAATTCATGGGCAGAGTCTTATGAGCCGCTGTTAAATCATTCTTGTTGAAAATTTCGCCGCTTGCGGTTGGTCGGCCATGATATCTAGAACCATACCAAGAGGCGAGACCGGATTCATTATATTTGGGTTCGTGCTTT
Source organism: uncultured Hyphomonadaceae bacterium (assembly GCA_913058335.1). Taxonomy (GTDB): domain Bacteria; phylum Pseudomonadota; class Alphaproteobacteria; order Caulobacterales; family Maricaulaceae; genus Litorimonas. The sequence continues at coordinate 105,438 of CAJXPX010000012.1, read as the reverse complement.
GGTACATAAGTTGAACCCGCGACTTTATAAGGCTTGCCAATTTTCTGATGTGAGTAAAGATCCATATCGACGGCGTTCGGATTGAACGTGGGCCCTCTTGGGGCTGTTGCCTGAGGTAGATAAGGGGACGGTGCATTTTGCAATGTCGACGGACGACGATGTTGTAGACTGTTCGACGTAGAAGGCATTTCCAAAGAGGCATATTTAGTAGCGCCCTGTTCCATTTTATAAGTGATGGGCGCGGCTTCGGAAACTTTGACGATATTGGTCGAGGCGCAGGCACTCAGAGTAATCATCATTAAGGCAGAAATGCTCATCTTTAAAAGTCTCTTTTGTCTTACCGTTTTCATTCTCTTACCCACTTTCACTGTGTTGGCCAAACCACATGAAAAATTGTGGTAAACCGTCTTTTATGGCTGAAAATAGTTCGGGCTTTTGCCTCTCTGACTATTCTCATTGAACCTATATTTAGACAAACAGCTTTAAGTCCGGGTTAGAGATTACCGTGAATACCTTATCAAAATTCTAGGTAAGGATTTAGTTAACACCCCGTCCCTCACCTTCCAATTAAATGCACTCTGGCAGAAAATAAAAGAACAAGCTCCTTACATTTCTGTCACTCAGTCTTCACGCTAAAATCCAAACTGGCGGCATAATTATATTATCGGGACACGGCCGCGCGTATTCTCCGTGGAACAATACGTCCCTCCGCTCCGTCCTATTTGGACATCAATTTCGCCTTTTGCGCCTATAGGTTTGCGTTTCCAGCCAAGTTCTACGATGGGTAAAGAGGTTCGCACCTCTCCGATTCACTTAGGGTTTCGCGAGGTTGTAAGTCTGTTTCGTGATCTTCCTTCTTATTAAAAATGGGGGCCGTCCACAGAGCGCAGAGCTGCAGGTAGTCACCTGAAAAATAATAAATTTCGCGGCCCCGACATTACCCAATGACGGACTCCGTGGCGGTGAGTGAGACTAATTTCGACCCTCTTCTTACCGGAGTCCTTTACACCTCCCCCGGCAAGGGCTTGCTCGAACCGCGTCCGGCGCCGGGGCCGTTTCTCCCCTGCCCGCCTTATTCGGCACTCACCGTCCCACCTCATACAAACCGACCAACGTAAATACGGCCCGCCCCCATGTGGATGAGAACGAGTTTAATATAGGGCCAAATGGGAAAGAGGGGATCTATCTCTTGAGGTTAGTGGTAATAGTTTGGAACAGCGCAGCTTTTTATTCCAATAACCGCGGATTGTCTTTTTCTCACCCAACTTATGACAAATGGGTTGAACGCGGTTTCAAAATTGACTAAGCGCTGCGCACACTCAAATTACACCCGTGGGCGGGTGGCAGAGTGGTTGAATGCACCGGTCTTGAAAACCGGCATAGGTGTAAGCCTATCGGGGGTTCGAATCCCTCCCCGCCCGCCACTTCCTTTTAAAATTTCTATTCGATCTGAGATTTCGGGGTTGCGTCATTTCTGTAAGTCTGTATTAGCACGATAACACAGTGAGACATCATGCAAACTCTTGAAAAGACATTAGCAAAATTGGATTCGGAAAAAGCGGTAGCCGCATTCCTGACAGACCTTTGCACGCCAGCGGAACGCCGGGCTTTAACAGAGCGCTGGGCCGTCGCCCAGCTATTGGATCAAAATGAGCTGTCTTACCGGGATATTCACGCCAAGTCCGGGGTGAGTACAACGACGATAGGCCGAGTTGCGCGTTTTCTTCGAGATGAGCCACATGGCGGGTACCGGCTCGCCCTTGATCAATTGACAAGAAATAAGTTGAAAGAAAAGACATGACTGACCGTTTAAGGATTGCCCTGCAGAAAAAGGGCCGACTGGCAGATGATAGCTTTGAGCTTTTAAAAAAGTGCGGTCTGCGTTTTGCTATACGGGGCGGCGGATTGCTTGCGCGTGTGAAAAACATGCCTATCGATCTCTTACTCGTGCGCGACGATGACATTCCAAATTTTGTCGCCAATGATGCGGCCGATATCGGGATTGTCGGTGAAAATGTTTTAGTTGAGGAACAATTTGTGAGTCGTGATGGGCTAGACGCTGAAATTTCGATGCGTCTTGGTTTTTCTCGATGTAAACTGTCCCTCGCCGCTCCAAATGACGGAGACATTACAAAGATAGAACAACTTGGCGGAACGCGGATTGCAACGACTTATCCTGGCGTGCTGGGAAACTTCCTGAAAGATCGCGGAATTTCTGCCAAAGCTGTTGAGATGAAAGGAGCCGTTGAACTGGCGCCGTCAATCGGAATAGCCGAAAGCATTTGTGATCTTGTGTCTTCGGGCGCTACACTTGAAGCCAATGGGCTCATTGCGTTTGAAACCATATTAGAGAGCGAAGCTGTTCTCATCCAGTCCGGCCGGAAACTCTCCGCTGATAAACAGGCCCTTCTAAGCAAACTCATGAGCCGGATTGACGGAGTCATTAAGTCATCTGAAACGAAATATATTATGCTGAATGCGCCGAAAGATAAGGTTGAGGCCATCACGGAATTACTTCCCGGTTCTGACTCCCCGACAATCATCCCTCTCGCGGGGAAAGACAATCTGGTTGCGCTGCAAGCCGTCTGTACCGAGAATATTTTTTGGGAAACGCTTGAAGATTTGAAAGCTCTTGGCGCGCGAGCAATCCTTGTACTGCCTATCGAAAAGATGATGAGCTAATAATGGAACGGTTTTACTGGTCAGACCTATCGGAAGACAGGCGAAAGCAAGTTTTGTCACGCCCGGCGGCAATGGCAGATGATAAGCTCTTAAAGTCAGTGCGCGACATTATGGGCGCTGTGAATTCGAGCGGTGACAAGGCGGTTCTTGAATACACGGCAAAATTTGACGGCGTAGCCTCTGAATCTCTGTTGGTTGCGCCAGAGGAACTAAAAGCAGCATGGGACGCCCTGCCCGACGCGGATAAAACAGCCATAGAAACAGCCAAGAGTAACATTGAGCAGTTTCACCTCGCGCAAAAGCCTCAGGATATTTCCGTCAAAACGATGAAAGGCGTCTATTGCCGGCGCGAGGCCCGCGCAATTGGAACAGCTGGTTTATATGTACCGGGCGGCACAGCTCCGCTTGTTTCAACTCTTTTAATGTTAGCTATTCCGGCAAAAGTTGCAGGCGTTCGCAATCGTATAGTTACGACCCCGCCGGGAAAGACGGGTAAAATTAATCAAGCCATTTTGGCAGCAGCTTATAGGTGTGACGTCACAGCTGTTTATGCATGCGGCGGCGCTCAAGCGATAGCTGCCCTCGCCTATGGGACAGAAACTATTCCTCGCTGTGACAAGATATTTGGCCCTGGGAATGCTTGGGTGGCCACGGCGAAATCACTTGCGGCGCAGGAACCGGGCGGTCCGGGGATTGATCTTCCGGCCGGCCCCTCAGAGGCAATGGTTCTGGCAGGACGCAAATCCAATCCGGTCTTTGTGGCCTCAGATCTATTGAGCCAGGCCGAGCATGATGTCTTAGCGCAAGTCATCTGCGTCTCAACGTCATCTGACAAGGCAATGGAAATTGAAGACGCCGTTCAGGAGCAACTCCAGACATTGCCGCGCAAAGAAATTGCTGAACAGGCATTAGACTATGCCCGTATGATTATAGCCGAAAGCAGAGCGGATGTCGTCGATATCGTGAACCGTTACGCTCCGGAGCATTTAATCATTCAAATGAAAGATCCAGATATGCTTGTGCCGAACATCCGCAATGCGGGATCGATTTTTCTCGGCCCTTGGACGCCGGAAGCTGTGGGCGATTATGCGAGCGGCACGAATCATACTTTGCCAACTTACGGCGCAGCGCGGTCTTATTCCGGGGTGACGCTGGAAAGCTTTATCAAATATATCAGTGTGCAGCGATTGACCAAAAAAGGGCTGAAAAATCTTGGCCCAACAGTAGAGCGGCTCGCGACTATGGAGGATTTGGAAGCTCATAGGCGGGCTGTCTCTCTCCGATTGGAGGCTATAAATGAGTAAATTAGAATGGCCATATTCCATTGCTCGCAAAGCGGTGCTGACCTTTAACTCCTATTCTGCGCGCGGCGGGAGCACAAACGCCCTGCATCTCGACGCAAATGAAAACCCTTACGCCCCGCCACCCGTGGCAGGTGCCGGAGGCTTTAACAGATATCCAGAACAGCAGCCTTCAGCCCTGCGGCAACGTTTAGCCGATATTTACGACACGAAACCGGAGCGTATTTTGGTGGGACGCGGCGCGGATGAAGGCATTGAAATCCTGATCCGTACATTTTGCGAAGACGGACAGGACAGCATCCTGATTTGCCCGCCAACTTTTGGATACTATAAAACTGTAGCCGACATTCAGGGCGCAAACACGGTCGAAGTCCCATTGAATGACAGTTACCAATGGGATGTAGATGGTATTTATAAAGCGGCTTCAGAAACGAACGGCTTGAAAGCTATCTTCCTTTGCTCTCCAAATAATCCGACAGGCAATGAAATTGCACGCGAGTCTGTATTGGAGATGGCGAAAACATTTCCAGACATTTTTATAGTTGTCGATGAAGCCTATATCGAATTCTCTGAAAGCAGGAGTTTCGTAGGCGATATTACTGATTTTCCCAATTTGGTTGTCCTCAGGACACTCTCCAAAGCTTACGCACTGGCCGGCGTTCGTGGCGGCTGCGCTATCGCAGATGAGCGGGTGATAGAGCTGATGCTGAAAGTTTTGCCGCCCTATCCTATTGCGCGCCCTGTTGAGAAAGCGATTCTTAGTGCTCTTGCCCCGGCGGCAATGGGTATTCATGCCGAGCGTTTGGCTGAAAACTTGGAAGAACGCGAACGCATGTCGCAAGACCTTACAAAGTCGCCTTTTGTAAAAACAGTTTATCCTTCTTCGGCAAATTTTTTGTTGTTAGAGGTGAAAGACGATGAAGCCTTGGTGCGGGAGTTGAACAAACGCGCCATAAAAATTCGGGATTATCGTTCAACTACTGGGAAAATGCGGATTTCTATCGGCTCACCAGCAGAGAACACACTGGCTTTAAAAGCCTTCGGAGTTTTGGCCGATGACAAGGCGGAGCGGGTCGGAGAAATCTTTCGTACGACGAAAGAAACCGATATTGCTGTGCGTGTAAATCTGGATGATACATCGAAGGTCGAAATTGAAACAGGTTTGGGTTTCTTTGATCACATGCTTGAGCAAATAGCCAAACATGGCGGCATCGGATTACGCCTGACATGTAAGGGGGATCTGGAAATTGACGCACATCACACAGTCGAAGACACCGCTCTTGCCTTTGGGGAGGCTTTGCGTCAGGCACTTGGCAACAAAGCCGGTATAGGGCGTTATGGTTTTATTATGCCGATGGATGAAACCCAAGCTAAGGTGGCGATTGACCTTTCTGGCCGGCCGGCCGCCGTTTTCAAAGGCACTTTTCCCACAGATCATATCGGAGAGTTTCCGGTCGAAATGTGCCCGCATTTCTTTGAAAGCCTGGCCCAAAGCCTTGGCGCCGCAATTCATATTGATGTTCAGGGTGATAACTCCCACCACATAGTTGAAGCCTGTTTTAAGGGCGTTGGCCGCGCACTACGTCCTGCTTTTGCCAAAACAGATACGTTAGAAATGCCGTCTACAAAAGGTATGCTGGCGTGAGCCTGATTATTATCGATACGGGTTGCGCGAACTTGTCCTCAGTCGCTTTTGCATTTGGCCGATTGGGCGTTGAGTCCGAGATTACGGCCGAGGCAGATCGCATTAAACAGGCAGAACGGGTTATTCTGCCTGGCGTCGGCAGCGCGCCTTATGCGATGCAGAAAATACGGAATCGAAACCTTGTGCCAGTGGTTCGCGGATTGAAACAACCTGTTCTCGGGATTTGTTTGGGGATGCAGCTTTTATTTGACACACTTGAAGAAGGCGATCAGCGTGTCGAAGGATTTGGCGTTGTTAAGGGGCATGTCGGAACCTTGGAGACTTTGGAGAAACCGAGCCCGCATATGGGCTGGAACACGCTTAAAACTGTAAAGGAAGATTCGCTGTTAAAGGGGATAAAAGATAATGAATACGCTTATTTTGTTCATTCCTTCGCGTCCCCTGTCGGTGATTACACCTTGATGAAATGTGATTACGGCACATCTTTCAGCGCAATTATTCGACAAGACAATTTCAGGGGTTGCCAGTTTCACCCCGAACGCAGTAGTGCCACAGGTTCACGAATATTGAAGAATTTTTTGGACTTGCCCGCATGATTATCCCGGCTATCGATCTTATTAACGGACGTTGCGTACGCCTATATAAAGGCGACTTCAACCAACGTACCGATTACGATGAAAACCCAATAGATGTGGCAAAACGCTTCGCCGCTGAAGGGGCAGAGCGTATGCACATTGTTGACTTGGATGGGGCTAAACATGGGAAATCGGCCCAATCAGACCTAATTATGGAGATTGCGGCTGAAAGTGGCCTTAAGGTGCAGACCGGAGGCGGAATACGGGAACTCTCTCAAATTCACCGCTTGCTCGAAGGCGGTATTGACCGTGTTGTCGTAGGTTCGCTTTCTGTGACGAACCCGCAAATGGTCAAATTTTGGCTTAATGAAGTGACGCCTTCTAAAATTGTTGTCGCTCTGGATGTAAATCTGGATGAAGAAGGCGTGCCCTTTCCCGCCACACGCGGATGGGTAGAAGCCGGGAAAAAGTCACTTTGGGAAATTCTGGATGATTATTCCGGCTCCGGCCTAAACACCATCTTGATTACAGATATTGGGCGGGACGGCGTTTTAGGCGGGTCCAATATTGATCTCTATAAGCAAGTTCAGGCGAATTACCCGACCTTGAACGTCATCACCTCAGGCGGCGTTGGCTCTATCAAGGACGTAAAAGCCCTCAAATCTCTAAAGCCTCACGGAATTATTATAGGTAAGGCTCTCTACGAAAATAAATTCACGGTCGCAGACGCCGTCGCATGTTAGGTTCCTTTAAATGTTAGCGCGGCGTATCATACCCTGCCTTGACGTCCGTGAAGGACGTGTCGTTAAAGGCGTACAGTTTAAAAACCATGAGGATGTCGGCGGCATTTTGGATTTGGCCCTTCGGTATCGAGATGCAGGCGCCGATGAGCTGGTCTTTTATGACATCACAGCCTCAGTCGATAATCGGTCTGTCAGCCCGGATTGGGTTAAGAAGGTTTCGGAAGTCCTTGATATCCCTTTCTGTGTGGCAGGCGGCATTAAAACTGTTGAGGCCGCAGGGGCACGATTGGCCGCGGGGGCCGATAAAATCAGCATCAACTCTCCGGCCCTAATGAACCCAGAGCTTATTACTGAGATGAGCGATGCCTTTGGACAGCAATGCATTGTTGTAGGAATTGACAGTTTCGAAGACGGCGGTACCTATCGCGTCCGTTCTCATACAGGCGATCCCAATAAACAACGCGAAACAGGTCGCGAAACCTTGGCATGGGTAAAAGAGGCCTGCCAAAGGGGAGCCGGAGAAATTGTTTTGAATTGTATGAACCAAGACGGCGTTCGCAAAGGGTATGACATTAGACAACTCGCGGCAGTCAGGGAAGTATGCCCCGTTCCTCTTATTGCCAGTGGGGGCGCCGGGGAAATTAAGCATTTCAAGGACGTATTTGAGCAAGCTAATGTTGATGGAGCGCTAGCAGCCAGTGTCTTTCATAAAAATATAATTCCGATCCCAACCTTAAAATCCGACTTATCCAAATCCGGGATAGCGATACGATTATGATGAACATCTCAGAACATATTGATTTCGCCAAAGGGGACGGACTCGTTCCGGCTATCGTTCAGGATGCCCAGACACTTCAAGTTCTGATGCTAGGCTATATGTCCGAAGAAAGTGTCGCCAAGACGCATGAGACGAACAAAGTCACGTTTTTCAGCCGCTCACGAAAAGCACTTTGGACCAAAGGTGAAAGCAGCGGCAATTTCTTAAACCTCGTTTCTATAACTGTAGATTGCGACAACGACACTCTGCTGGTGATGGCTAATCCCGAAGGGCCGACTTGCCATACCGGAACTGTGTCTTGTTTTGGCGATCACGGCGCGAGCGGCGTTGGTTTTCTAGGCCATCTGGATAAAGTCGTGAAAGGGCGAATAGGGGCGCCAGCGGATGAATCCTACACGGCGAAACTTCTCTCCGGGCCCTTGCGCCGCGCAGCACAGAAAGTCGGAGAAGAAGGCGTTGAAACGGCCCTTGCGGCTGTAGCGGAGGACGCGGAAGCATTGCTCGGAGAGAGCGCAGACTTACTTTATCATTTGATCGTTTTATTGCGGGCGAAGGGTCTGTCGCTAACAGATGCGATTGAAGTTCTACAAGGGCGGCATAATAAGTAAAAACCCCGTCATTCCGCAGATCAACACGGAATAACAAGGGTATAAGTAGTAACTCTTTAGAAAACCTCATAGGTTTTATTGACCGGAAGCGGTTGCCATTTGCCGTCGATAAAGTGAATGCCGCATTCGGTTTTGTCTGAATGACGCCAGCGCCCTGCCCTTGGGTCTTCGCCTTCGGAAACACGCGTTGTGCAGGGCTGACACCCTATAGAGAGATAGCCGAGCGCGAGCATAGGGTGCGGAGTCAAATCGTGGCGCCGCATATAAGCGGTAACGTCTTTGGCGCTCCAATATGCCAGCGGATTGATTTTAACTTGGTCTCCGCCGAGTTCCAAAATAGGCATATCCGCCCGCTGCGGTGTCTGATAACGCTTTCGCCCAGTAATGCGGGCATCATATTGGCGAATAACCCTATCCAGCGGCCGGACTTTCCGAAGATCACAACACGCATCTGGTGCGGATTGGTTTAGATCGCCTTTCGGATCTTGCGCTTTAACCTCTGCCGGGTCCGGGCGAATATTTTGAAAATTCGTCAGTCCAAGATCGTCTATAAGCATATCGCGATAAGCCAGAGTCTCGCGGAAGTGTTTACCTGTATCCAGAAAGATAATCGGCAGATTAGGTTCTATTTTAGAGACCATATGAAGGAGCACGGCAGAATCCGCGCCAAGAGAGGAGGCTAACACAATCTGTCCTTCATAGGCCTCAATCGCTTTTTTTAACGCACTCTCCGCAGATAGCCCACGATAAGGGTCTTTGGCGTTTTCAGTTGTTCTGAATCCTGTTGGGCGTGCGTCCAGAACACTGGTCGCAGGACCTGATGGCACTGCGTAGCCCCGTTGATAAGTCAGATCGAACTGATCCAGCGCCTCGAACCAGCTTCCCTCTGTGTGGCGTTCAAAAAGCGCCGGTTCCAATTTTATAGCATTAAACCCGCATTGAAGAGCAAAAGCATATTGATCGGGAATAAGCGGGCCTTCGGCAATAAGTTGACCCTCAAAACCAGCCCGCTTGCGTAATAGGCGTCCGAGAGAAAACCCGCGTCCGTCCGTAAAGGCAGGGAACGTCACGACAACCGTTTTCGCACGGGGCAAATGAAGCTCTATATTCTCAAGCGATTCTTCCCCGCTTACACGCAGAATGTCTGCGCTATTATGGCCGGCAAATTCTTCGATAGAAATTATATCATCATTCGGCGGAGGCGATTGTGGCTGCCCCCCCGAAATTAAAACATCAGGCGTCGACATAGAGCACTTCCTTAAATGTTTCGACTCCGGCGCGGCGCACCGTATCAATAAAACGTTCTTCGTCTTCACGAATTTCAATATAATGGTCGACCATGCGTTCAATGCCGTCAATGAGCTCTTCCTGAGAAAAGCCAGGCCCTGTAATTTGGCCAAGGGCAGTGTTTTCTGACGGGTCGCCGCCGATTTTCACTTGGTAGAATTCGACGCCGGCTTTTTCTAAGCCTAGAATACCAATATGGCCGACATGATGATGTCCGCAGGCATTGATACAGCCCGAAATCTTGATTTGCATTTCGCCAATAACGGCTTGGCGTTCAGGATCCCAAAAACGCTCGGCGATGGCTTGAGACACGGGAATAGATCTGGCCGTAGCAAGCGAGCAAAAATCCATACCCGGGCAACAAATAATATCAGAAATCAGCCCGATATTTCCTTCGCTCATTTTTGCCCCGACCAGCTTTTTGTAAATGTTTTCCAATTCCTGTGTTTCCACATAGGGTAAAACCAGGTTTTGTTGGTGTGTGGTCCGAATTTCAGAAAAGCTGAATTCGTCTGCAAGGTCGGCGGCAATACGCATCTGTTCAGACGTCACATCGCCCGGCGCGCGGTCTTTTGGTTTCAAAGAAATATTGACAATGGAATAGCCCGGCGTTTTGTTTTCCAGCACATTATGCTTTAACCAGCGGGCAAAAGCCGGATCGTCACTCTTGACCTCAACATCCTCTAAATCTTTATAGTCAGGCGGCGAAAAATACTGTGTAATCCGCTCAACCTCTTCGGGTGAAACAGCGATATCAAGCGGAACGAGCTCCGCATATTCAGCTTCAACCTGTTTCCGGAAATCTTCAATGCCGGTTTCCTGAACAAGGATTTTAATCCGCGCCTTATACTTGTTATCGCGGCGACCATAACGATTATAGATACGCAAAGTGGCTTCTAAATATGGGAGCAGCTCTACTCTCGGCAAGAAATCACGTAAGACTTGCCCGATTACGGGCGTTCGCCCCAGACCGCCGCCAACATAAACACGGTATCCTATGTCGCCAGCGTCATTTTCGATGATTTCAAGTCCGATATCATGTGCGCGGATAAGAGCCCGGTCTTTTTTGGAGGCAATAACGGCAATTTTAAATTTGCGCGGCAAAAAGGCAAATTCAGGATGCAGGGTCGACCACTGGCGCAGGATTTCACAAGTCGGACGCGGATCCTCAATTTCGTCTGCTATCGCCCCAGCGTAAGGATCGGAGGTCACATTGCGGATGCAGTTTCCTGATGTCTGAATGGCGTGCATCTCTACACTGGCCAGCTCTTTGAGCATATCCGGAACATCCGTTAGCTCAGGCCAATTAAACTGAACATTTTGGCGAGTCGTGATATGCCCATACCCCCGGTCATACTTATCTGCGAGCTCCGCCAGTTTACGCATTTGTGTAGAATTCAGCGTCCCATAAGGCACCGCAACCCGCAGCATATAGGCGTGAAGCTGTAGGTAAAGACCGTTCATAAGGCGCAGAGGGCGAAACTCCGCCTCGCTTAATGCGCCGGATAAGCGGCGCTCTACTTGCGCTTTGAATTGCTCAACACGTGAGGACACCATGTCGGCGTCAAATTCATCATATCTATACATGATTAGACCTTTTGAATATCAAGAGGAACAAGGGTGGCCGTGTCATAGCTTGGGCCTCTGACACGGAATTTTTCGCGATAGCGAACGGGAAGCCCCGACTCAGCTTCTACGTCAATAAAATAGGGTGCGACAACGTCATTGGCGCGTTCACTTTCTTCGCCGATACTTTCCATTTTTTCAATTATCTTATCATCTTCAGTGATAAGCGCCTCAGAATATTTCATCGACCAGTCAAATTCTGCGGTGAGCCAGACACTCAGGCCGTCGCGTAAAGTATTGGCAGTCAGGGATTGCGGCCCCTTCCCTTTATGTTTTGCGGAACTCATGAGACAGCCTTTATAATTTGGGTGATTTCAGCTCTATTGGCTGAATAACCGAGCATCAGAACTGCTGGGCCTTTAATATCCGCTTTGGTCATATCATCGGCCAAAGCAGAGAGTTTCGTGCTCACGACTTTTTGTTCTGGACGGGTAGCATTTTCCACGACTGTGACAGATGTGTCCGCACTGGCGCCATGAATAAGAAGCCGGCCCTGAATAAACCTAGATGCTCCGACGCCCATATAGACGATCGCGCGGGAGTCTGGCTTGGCTAGCGTCTTCCAATCCTGTTCGGCATAACCTTTCGCGTCATGCCCCGTCAGGAAAGTCACAGACGAATTTTTACCGCGTGTCGTCAGAGACACCCCGATTTCTGCCGCCGCGCCGGCCGCCGCCGTAATTCCGGGGACAATGCGGTAGGCTATATCCGCATTATGTAACACAGTGATTTCTTCATCCGCCCTACCGAAAATAAGCGGGTCACCGCCTTTGAGGCGAACGATATGAAGTCCCTTGCGGGCTTTCTCGATCAATAAAGCATTTATATCATCTTGTGTGACGGATGGGCCGTTCGGTGTTTTTCCGACATAAATATACTCAGCTTCGCGTCGTCCTAACTCTAAAACCTCTTGGCTCACCAAACGGTCATAAATAATGACATCTGCACTGTGAAGAGCCTGTTGCGCGGCAAAAGTCAGCAGGTCAGGGTTTCCTGGCCCAGCCCCGACGAGCGTCACCTGACCGGCTTTCACTTCTTTTTGATTTAATAGTGCGTTTTCAACAGCTTCAGTAAATGTCTTAGGGTCTTTCCTTAATTGATTAGAGAGCTCTTTTCCTCCAAAAATATTCGCCCAAAAAGTCTGCCGGTCTGACAGAACCGGCAAATGCATTTTAACTTTGGCTCTAAGCTTTTTTGTGAGTAAAGCGAGTTTTCCCAAGTCAGACGGGAGGCGCTTTTCTAAATCCGCTTTCAAAGCCCGGGCGAGCCCCGGCGTCGTGCCTTCTGTACCAATGGAAACCAAAACCGGTGAACGATCCACCAAGGCCGGCGTGATAAAATCACACGCAGATTTTTGATCTGCGGCATTGGCAAGAATACCCTGCTCACGAGCAAGATCAGCGATTTGCGCGTTTAAAACGTCATCTTCGCTAGCAGCATAAACTAACCGGGCTCCGGCTATATCCGACACTTCGAAGGACTTTTTGATGACAGTCAGGCGTTTCAGCTCTTCCCAACGGGCTATTTCTGAACTTATGTCCTCTGAAATGACTTCTAAATGTGCCTCAGTTTTTATCAGAGTGCGCAATTTAGACTCGGCCGTTTTACCACCGCCGAAAACACGGATTGTAACGCCTCTCGTCTCTACATGTATGGGAAGGTAACGCATGTCTTCCGCCTTTGGTTTAAATAGGTTCCGAAGCTCTCACTTCTTGGCCCTTGCCTTGATTGAGCGTTCTATATATAGAACAAAGTGAGCAAAATCTAGTCCAAGCGGGAAATTGTTTGCGGTAAATCTTCACAGAGGCGTGAGGACAAGACAGGAAAGACTATGGCCAGACAAAAACGACAATATTGCCCGGAAACCGACGCATTATCTGAAAAACTCGGTCAAACAATCCTGAGATTACGTACAGCGGACAAATTATCACTTGGCGAATTATCCGAAATGTCCGGAGTCGCTAAATCCATGATCAGCCAGATCGAAAAAAATGAAACCAATCCCTCATTGGCGACACTATCGCGTCTTAGCCTCGCGTTGAAAACAAGTGTTGAGGCCATGGTATCAGCGGATGAGAGCCAAGATGTATTGATAGAAAAACTATTTGTGCAGGATATACCACTTCTGAAAAGCGAAGACGGTTTATGTGAACTGCGGATCATTGGCTCGGTCGATACGTTGCAATGGGTTCAATGGTATGACTTTCGTGCCGAGCCCGGCGGCATTCTAAAAAGTTCGCCCCATCCCGCCGGCTCGGTAGAAAACCTCAGTATTCTTGAGGGAGAAGTTACGGTCGAAATTGGATCAAAGCGCTGGACCGCTAAAGCAGGCGAAACAATCCGCTATCGGGGAGACTTCGAACATAGCCTCACGAATTCGGGCGACACCCCTGCCCATGCAACCATGGTCAACATTTTAGCCCATATGGTGCGCACTCAGGCCTTATAGATACTGAGCGTCACCTTCTCCTAAATCCTTGCGTCCCTGCAAAACTGCTTTATTGAGCCCGCATGACTTACCATTCCCATCTTGATACGTCAGTAAAAGCCGATTTTGGTCAGGCTCTCTTAGCGTCATTGGCGCCCGATGGCGGCTTATGGATGCCGGACGATCTTCCCTTTTTCTCGCCCGAAGAAACGGCGAAACTGGGGGCATTACCTTTCTGGGCCTGCGCGGCCGAATTGGCCCGGCATTTCATTGACGGGGCCTTTGACCAAGAAGCTTTAAAATTGCTCTGCGAGGACGCTTATAATTTTCCGGTTCCTATGAAAACCCTTCAGGGAGAAGAGTTAGATACGGCTATGACCGAAGTCGCCAATGAGTATATTCTTGAACTCTTTCACGGCCCGACTCTGGCATTTAAAGATTTTGCCGCGCGGTTTATGGGGCGCTCCGCCTCTGAATTGATGAAATCAAAAGGGCAAACCCGCACAATTTTAGTTGCAACGTCTGGAGATACAGGCGGCGCTGTCGGTGATGCGTTCCTGGATCAGGATGGAATTCGGGTCGTTATTCTATATCCTGAAGGCGGAGTCAGTAAAGTTCAGGAACAACAGCTTTGTACAATCGGCAATCATAACTCCAATGTCCAAGCCGTCAGCCTTCAGGGCACGTTTGATGATTGCCAGCAACTTGTCAAAGATGCCTTTGCGAACAAGGAGTTAAGCAAAAAACATAATCTTATGTCGGCTAACTCGATCAATGTGGGCCGCGTCATTCCCCAAAGTTTTTATTATTTCTGGACCTCGTTACAAATTAAGGCTGCCCATCCCGGAGTGCCGATTGTTTATTCTATTCCATCAGGCAATCTCGGTAATCTTACTGGCGGGATTATCGCCAAGAAAATGGGGGGCCCGATTGATCGCTTTGTTGTCGGTAACAACGCCAATGACCCTTTCGTCGATTATCTTGAGGAGGGCAATTATCGCCCGCGCCCCTCTGTCCCGACCCTGTCAAATGCGATGGATATAGGCCGCCCTAACAACTTCCCGCGTATTCTTGACCTTCTGGACAAGGATTTTGAGAAAGTCTCCGAACTGTGTTGGGGAGCCTCCTTTTCGGATGAGGAAACGGAACGTCATTTACGCCGTATCTTTAATAAGACAGGATATGTCATGTGCCCTCATACCGCTGTCGGGCATTTGGCCATGGAAGCTTTTTCCAAAGACGTAGAGCGAGAATTCATCAAAGTTACGGTTGCAACCGCTCATCCAGCTAAATTTGCAGATAGTGTCGAGCGAATTATCGATGCTAAAATCGACTTGCCCGAACCTTTGGCTAAAGCCATGAAACAGGAGAAACGCGTGACCTCCCTCGCCCCTACTCTCGACTCCCTGTCAGACTTTCTCGGGTAAAAAGTGAAACTGAGCCTCGCAGAATTCGAAACCAGATATAATTCAGGGAATTTGCGCCTGGCTTTTATAGGTATGTCGAACATCGGCAAAAGCTACACCGCCAAGCGCATCGCAAGCCAATTTGATTTTACCCTTGTCGAAGTCGATAAATTGATCTGGGAAGAATTGGGTCATGACGACATGGCCAGCTTTGCCGAATGGCAAGGCCAGCCTTATTCACAAGGGTATTCAGAGCGCGAAGACAAATCCATTGGCCTTGAAACAATGGCCACTCAAAAAGCGCTTGGCATAAACGCCTCCAATATGATTCTCGATACTACGGGCAGCGTCATTTATACTGGAGACGACGTTTTAAAAGAACTCAGACGTACACATTACGTTGTTTATATTCAGGCAACAAAGGACACTTTAGAAAGATTGAAGTTGCAGTATTTCCAGCAGCCTAAACCCCTCATTTGGAAAAGTTATTTCGAACAAGAGCCAGGTCAGTCGGATAAGGACGCTGTTTTAGATTCTTACCCGAAGCTTTTGGAAGCGCGTGCCAAAAGTTATCACGCTTTGGCTGATACTGTTCTTTCTAGCGAATTTATTCTCGACCCAAAGCAATCTGTCGAAGATATATTCGAGAAATTAAAGCCATCCTTTTAAGAGCTTGTCTTTTGCAATATTAGCCAAGAAATCGATATGATCGCTCCGATTGTTTAGGCATGGCACAGCCGTAAAGTTTTCTCCGCCCGCCTTTAGAAAACTCTCCCGGGCCTCAATCTTGATTTCTTCCAGTGTCTCAAGACAGTCTGCGGCGAATCCCGGCATCATGACGGCGATATTTTTAACGCCCTGCCTTGCCAGTTTTTCCAATGTTTTATCCGTATATGGGCGCAACCAATCTTTCGGCCCAAAGCGTGACTGGAAGGTCGCATAGAGATAGTTTTCAGCATAGCCTGTGTGGTCTCTTAAAAGCTCTGTCGTTCTTAGGCATTCTGCCTGATAAGGATCACCCTTATCTACATAGCTTTGAGGGAGGCCATGATAAGATGTCAGCACCGCGTCCGGTTTCCAGTCCAATGTATCAAGATGATTTTGCAAACTGTCAGCCAGACATTTTATGAAGCCTTCTTCCTCATAATAGTTTCTTAAAAACCGGATTTCCGGAATATCCATTCGGTCTTTGAGGGCTTTTGCCACCCCGTCAAAGACGGAAGCCGTCGTCGCTCCGGCAAATTGCGGATAGAGCGGCAGGATAGCGATTCGCGAGCAACCCTTTGCCGTCAAAGTATTAATCGCGGAGGAAATAGACGGATTACCGTACCGCATAGCGGTTTCTACGAGAATTGAATCCTCAAAAACATTCTGCACCCCTGCCGCCTGCGCTTGTGTGATTCGGACAAGCGGCGCCGTATCAACTAGGTCGGACTGAGCTGAAAATTCGGGCTCGTTCCAGATTGACCGATAAGCCCGGGCCGACTTTGCCGGACGCACCCGCAGTATGACGCCGTGCAATATAGGACACCAAATCCAACGAGATGTATCAATCACCCGGGGGTCATGTAAAAACTCAAACAAATATTTTCGCGTCGCCTGAGCCGTCGGCGCATCCGGCGAGCCGAGATTAACGAGGATCAGTCCGGGTTTTGATGACATCATTTGGCTCCGTTAGCTCATTACTCTTCGACAATACATGGACAGCATTGACCTTCTTGCGGGAGTGCTTACGAATAAGGCAAAAGTTTGGCTTGCCAAGATTAGTCTGCAATGAAGTTAAACTATAAACTGCACAAAAAAATATAAGAGGACAAAATGAAGCTGTTTTTATCATCCGCCGTAAGTGTGTTGGCTTTAGCTATCGCCAGTTGCAACAACTCTGTCGAGATTCCATCAGATAATGTGGACAAAATGGTTGAAGCGGCGAGTCCTAGCGGGGATCAAGTCACAGTGCAGGATGCCAAAGAGTTTTTAGAAAATGCGGAAAAAGAGAAAAGCACGCTGAACGAGTATCAAGCCCGCGTCGATTGGGTTAACAACAATTTTATCACTGAAGATACAAATTGGCTCGCCGCAAAAGCCTCCGAACAGGCATCCTTGTTGGATACACGACTGGCGAATGAAGCAAAGCAATTCAACGGTCTTAGCTTACCTGATGATATGCGCCGCAAAATGGACGGTTTAAAGCGCGCTTCAAACTTTCCGGCCCCGGAGCGCCAAGGTGCGGCTAAAGAACTTTCTGAGATTATGACGGGTCTGAATGCGGCTTATGGGACTGGAAAGTTTGAGTATGAAGGTGAAATGATCACGCTTACAGAAGCCAGTGACATTATTGCGGAATCTGATGATCCTGAAGTATTACAAGCGATTTGGGAAGGATGGCGCACAATCTCGGTGCCTATGAAGGATGACTATGCACGTATGGTCGAGATCGTGAATGAGGGATCTCAAGAGTTAGGCTACGCAGATGCCGGCGCATTGTGGCGCGGCGGCTATGATATGGATGCTGACGAGTTCATCGCGGAAACAACCCGTCTCTGGGAACAAGTAAAGCCTCTTTATGATCAGCTTCATTGCAATGTTCGCGCAGAACTAAATAAAAAATATGGTGATGAGGTTGTGCCTTTGGACGAGCCTATCCGAGCCGACTTACTTGGAAATATGTGGGCTCAGCAATGGGGCAATGTCTATGAGGCGGTTGCCCCGGAAGGGGCCGCTGAAGGCGTGGATACAACTCAGCTTCTGGAAGATAATGACTATGATGCCTTGAAAATGGTTCAAACAGCGGAAAAATTCTTCACTTCTATGGGCTTTGAGCCACTGCCTGAGACGTTTTATGAGCGGTCTCTTATAACAAAACCAGAAGACCGCGAGGTTGTTTGCCACGCTTCTGCTTGGGATATTGATGAAAAAGACGACATCCGCATCAAAATGTGTACCAAGGTCAATGGCGAGGATTTCTCGACCGTCCATCACGAATTAGGACATAATTTTTATCAACGCGCTTATAAAAATCAGCCTGTATTTTATCGTAACGGCGCAAATGATGGTTTCCACGAAGCGATTGGCGATATGATAGCCCTCTCTATCACACCGGAATATCTCGTAAAAATTGGTTTGCTTGACGAAAGCAAAGTTCCTGGTGAAGAGGCTGATTTGGCGCTATTGATGCGTCAGGCTATGGACAAAGTAGCCTTCGTTCCCTTCGGCCTAATGGTTGACCAATGGCGGTGGAAAGTTTTTTCCGGCGAATTGACGCCAGCTAATTATAATGAGGGCTGGTGGGCGTTACGGGAGGAATATCAGGGCGTGAAACCCCCGGCGCCTCGTCCAGCCGATGCATTTGATCCCGGAGCAAAATACCATATTCCGGGGAATACGCCCTATATGCGTTATTTCCTAGCTCATATTTTGCAATTCCAGTTCCATAAAGCAGCTTGTGACGCTGTTGGCTTTGAAGGGCCACTTCACCGCTGTTCGGTATATGGCAATCAGGAAGTCGGTGAGAAATTTAATGCCATGTTGGAAATGGGAGCGTCAAAACCTTGGCCTGAGGCTCTTGAAGCCTTTACCGGATCCCGCGAAATGGACGGTTCTGCAATGCTTGAATATTTCGAACCTCTGCAATCTTATCTGGAAGAGCGCAATAGTGACAGGACTTGTGGCTGGTAAATTCTAAGGCAGAGGGCTTTATTCACTTTCAGGTCATTGCGGTTAAGAGAGAAGAAAGTATTTGGGCATAGCCTTCGGGCATGTCCAAATCGGTTCAAAGTCTTGAAAAAACTTCCGACGCCCCGCTTCGAACACCTATTCCGCGTATTCTGATCGCTACGGATTCAGTCGAAAAGATTAAAGGTTTAGCTACGGAACTGCGTCAGCTCCGTTATGATGTCCAAATATCGTTCTATGACGGAAAGACTCTCTCAGCGACGCCTCGCCGCGCGCCTGTGGCGCTTATCTGCTATTTTACAAAATTTATGGACAAATCTGCGGGTATAATCCGCATATTAAAGTCACATTACGCGCCTCACGACATTCCTGTTATCGGCGTTTCACCCATCCCCCACATTCATACAGATACGTTTTTTGATACGGTTCTTGTTGAGCCCGTTCACGCCTCTCAAATCGCCAATCGCGTGAATTCTTTGATACGTCTCGGTGCTATGGAACGAGAAATAAAACTTCGGGTTAGAACCTTAGAAAAAGATTTCGGTCAGAGGGTCACGATTGAGGGTGATGGAGAACACCCCCCATTTAAAATCCTCTTTATTGGGCAAGCCTCTCCAGGTTTTATGGTTATAATTAATGCCCTACAAAGCAAAAATGTAGAAACAGTAGCAGCGTTCACTTCTTTTAGCGCCTTTGACTATCTCCACGAGACCAAATTTGACGCGGTGGTCATGAATGCGCTCGACCACCCAGAGCCGGCCTTGTCGATTTCGGAAACCATGCGGCGCAATGCACGGCTTTTTCACATCCCTACGCTCTTCTTGGTAAACTCTGATGAATTTGAATATTCGCAAAAAGCGCATAGTTACGGCGCTCGTGATATTATAAATGTGAATTCTGATGTGAAGGAAATTAGCGGCCGCATTTTGGAGCTCGCCAACTACCATCGTCTCCATGACAATTTGAAAGAGGAATTTGACTCACTTGGTGGGAATAATTCCATTTGTGAAAAAAGCGGTTGTTTCACAAACCTCTTTATGGAGCGTCACGCTGAACGGGTCGTCAGATCCAATCATAAGATTAAACAACCCGTGACGTTTATGGCGGTAAAATTACATCTTTGCTGCTCCGATGATGTCTCAGAGAAACACACCGATAAGGCGTTATTGCAATTCGGCCAAATGTTGAAAAACCTCGTTCGAATGCAGGATTCAGTCGCCGCATATGATCCGGACCGATATTTGCTCATGTTCCCGGGATCAAATGAAGCAGAAGCAAAAGTGGTACTGGAACGAGTCAAAGGTTTGGTCGCGTGTACAGCTTTTGAAGGCGGATCGCAAAACTCTCCGCTGACGCTCACAATTGATTATGCGATTGCCGAAGCGATGCCGCATGAAAACAGCAATTTTACAATCGATCGATTGATGTCCGACTTGCAGCAAGGTCCTACACGAAACTTTTTGGAGGCATCCGCGTAATACGACAGGCAAATTGCTTAATTTATTAAAGCTTCAATTGCCCGCTTCGTGCCTCTGACACGAGGTTTTGCATTCTCGAAATTGCCCATAACTAAAATGGTTTGATCCGGACGCAATCGCCAGCCACTATTTTGGGTGATTGCATTCATAATGACA
Source organism: uncultured Hyphomonadaceae bacterium (assembly GCA_913058335.1). Lineage (GTDB taxonomy): Bacteria > Pseudomonadota > Alphaproteobacteria > Caulobacterales > Maricaulaceae > Litorimonas. The sequence goes on along the minus strand of CAJXPX010000012.1, from coordinate 85,053 downwards.
GAAGGATCCTTTATATCTGAGTGACGCATGGACAGAACAAGTCCTTTGGGGCCTGCATCCACCTTTTCGACATGAGCCTTACGACATAAGCGTTTGATTTGCATAACTTCAAAGAGCGATCTAACCTCGTCCGGAAGCGGTCCAAACCGATCAATCAATTCCGCCATTAAGGCGTTACCACCTTCATCGTCCTCAATATCCGCAATCCGGCGATAGGTCGTAAGGCGAAGGTTCAGGTCTGCGATATACCCCTCCGGAATAAGGATAGCGACACCGACATTTACCTGCGGCGTCCAGCCCTGATCACTGGCCGCTTCATCATCGCGTAACTCAGCAACTGCCTCTTCAAGCATATGTTGATAAAGCTCAACGCCCAATTCCTTCATATGACCGGATTGTTCTTCGCCTAGAGGATTACCGCCGCCCCGCATATCCAAATCATGGCTCGCCAAAGTAAAACCAGCGCCCAATGTGTCGAGAGATTGCAGAATTTTCAGACGTTGCAACGCTTCTTTCGTTGCTACATGCTCATCCGGCATAGTCAGATATGCATAGGCGCGAATTTTAGAGCGCCCGACCCTGCCCCGCATTTGATAAAGCTGAGCTAGTCCAAATCGGTCTGCGCGATAGACTACCATTGTGTTGGCTGAAGGTATGTCGATTCCGCTTTCAATAATCGAGGTCGAGATCAACACATCATATTCGCCGTCATAGAAAGCATTCATAATATCTTCGAGTGCCCCTGCCCCCATTTGGCCATGAGCTATGACGTAACGGACTTCTGGCACAGAAGCTCTCATAAACTCTTCGATACGCGGAATATCAGCAATACGCGGAGCGACGAAATAGGACTGCCCACCTCTATATCGCTCCCTGAGCAGCGCTTTACGGATCGAAATCTCGTCAAACGGCATAACAAAAGTTCGAACCGCCAAACGGTCAACAGGCGGCGTTGCAATCAAGGATAGATCGCGAATGCCGGAAAGGGCCATTTGCAACGTACGGGGAATAGGTGTCGCGGTTAACGTAAGCATATGAACATCGGCCCGAAGCGCTTTCAGACGCTCTTTGTGCTGAACACCGAAACGCTGTTCTTCATCAACGATAACAAGACCTAGATTGGAAAATTTAATGGTTTTGGCGAGCAAGGCATGTGTACCGATGATAATATCGCATTGCCCATTAGAGAGGGACTCCTTCGCCGCCATTGCCTCTTTGGTTGAAACGAGTCGGGATAATTGCCTGACACGTACCGGCCACCCTTTAAAGCGGGCCGAAAAGGTTTTATAATGCTGCCGCGAAAGAATAGTGGTCGGCGCAATTATGGCGACTTGCCGCCCGCTCATGGCGACAGCAAATGCGGCGCGCAAGGCAACTTCGGTTTTACCAAACCCGACATCTCCGCAAATCAAACGATCCATAGGTCGTCCGCTTTCCAGATCCGTGAAAACGTCTTGGATGGCGTTGAGCTGATCGTCCGTTTCGACATAGGGGAAACGAGCCGCAAATTCGTTATAGGCTCCGCTATCAATATTCAGAGGGTCTATTGTACGCATAGCCCGTTTGGCCGCAATTTTTATCAGCCCGGCCGCAAGGTCTTTAAGCTTTTTCTTGGCTTTGGCTTTCCGAGACTGCCATGCCACACCGCCAAGTTTGTCTAGCACGGCCCCTTCAGCTGCTGATCCGTATCGGGATAAAAGTTCAATATTCTCGACAGGCAAAAACAACTTTGCCCCGCCATGATATTCCAGTTCCAGACAATCATGGGGCGCGTCTTGGACTTGTAAAGTCTTGAGACCCAGATATCGTCCTAAGCCATGATCAATGTGGACAATGAGATCGCCGGGCTGCATCGCTGTGGCGTCCGAAATAAAGTTTTTAGCTTTGCGCTTCCGGCCACGATTAACCAAGCGATCACCCAGAACGTCTTGTTCAGAAATTACGCTTAGGCCGTCGATAATAAAACCCTGCTCTATCGGTAGAACTGTTCGCCACGCTGTTCCTGCCGGCCTGTCATATATTTCTGGGCCACGCGCCAGTTGGGGCAGCGGAAAGTCATGATCTTCAAAGACATTGCCAAGTCGATCCAGAGATCCCTCTGACCAAGCCGCGATAAGCACTTTTTGCTTTTCGGATTTTAGAGTCTCGATATGAGCTTTGACGGCCTCAAATACATTTGCGCCTTCTGTGCGTCGTTCTGGAGAGAAGTTGCGGCCCACCCGTCCGCCAAAATCAATTAGGTTTTCGGCATCGGCGGGACGGAAAACGGAATGGCTCCTGACCAAAAGTGGGGAGGTCAGATTAGACCATTCTTCTTCATCCAGATAAAGCCGCGAGGGCTCCAATGGGCGGTAAAGTCCTGCGGTTTTTGAAGGGTTTCCAGACCCTGTGTCGCGTGCTTCAGCATGTTCTTTACGGGAAGAAAAGAAGTCTTCGATAGTGTCCCAGCGTTCCGTTCGAGCTTCGTTCAAGAGGCCGTCAAAGGCATAAAGAGCGTCCGGGCCAGCATAGTCAAATAATGTTTCCGTATGGGAATGAAAAAGCGGCAGGTAATGTTCTATTCCTTGCGTGCGGATACCATCACTTACGGCGGCGTAAGTAGGATCGCGGCTAATGCCACCGCCAAAAGCAGCAACATAACTCGTGCGGAACAGGCTTATAGCGTCATCAGAAAGAAATACTTCGCTGACAGGAGCAAGTTGCACTTGCTTTAACGTGTCAGTCGTTCGCTGAGTTGAAACGTCGAAAGACCGAAGGCTTTCCAATTCGTCACCGAAAAAGTCCAGACGAATCGGGTCTTTCAATGCCGGTGGGAAAATATCAATAATCCCGCCTCGAATGGCGTAATCCCCAGCTTCCATCACGGTCGAGGCGCGGGAATATCCATTGTGATCCAAATAAGATTGTAATTGTTCACGTCGAACAGTCTGGCCGGAAACAGCCTGAAATCCGGCTTCCGCTAAAGCAGAACGCGGAGGAACCTTTTGCATGGCGGCGCTACCAGTTGTGACAACTATCAACTGTGTCTCCGGTGATAAAGTCGCCAGAGTAAACAGAGCCGCCGCGCGTTTTGCAGCAAGTGATCGACTTGGGGAAATTCGGTCGTAAGGCAAGCAATCCCAAGACGGAATATTCAGAACGACCATGTCAGGAGCAAAATACCGACAAGCCGCTGTGAAAGAGGCCGCCCGTGTATCATCCCGGGCGATAAACACGCCCCTACCGCCTCTTTGTTTTACAGCCTTGCAGAAAACAAGCGCGTCCGCGCCCTCCGGCAAACCCGCGGCTGTCAGAGACTTCTCTGGCCCTGTATATCGGTTTAACTGAATTTGCATGATCTATGAGGATGGGTCGAACTGTCGAATGCGGGTTAAAAGAGACGTGTCATAATGAGCAGGCACAGCCAAATTTCCAGAAATCCACCCGTAAATATCATGATCTTTTGCACCTAGAAGGTCTTCAAACATGGTGATTTCTTCGTCTGACAGGGTTTCAATATGCGCTTTGGCAAAGCCGCCTAAAATCAGGTCAGCTTCTTTAAAACCACGATAATTGGCGCGGTAAACAAGACGTTTTCGACGGGCATCTAGCATGGCGGCGCTGTAGCGGAAATAATCAGAGCTGTCACGGTGACAATGCGGTCTTGCCTCGACTGTTTTGTCGCGTCAAAACCCTTTCATGTCCGCCGCCCGTCCGCAGCACCTTTTCCCGCTCTTTGCGGATATCCAGACGCTATCAGGTGTCGGGCCAAAGACGGCTTCTTTACTCGAACGAGCTATGGGCGGGCGAATCAAAGATTTACTTCTAACCGCTCCGACCGGAGCGATCGACCGCTCTAATCGACCGGGGATTGCGAATGCTATAGCCGGTGAAGTGGGGACATTTCTCGTGACAGTCGGGTCTCATAAAGCCCCTTCCAACCGAAACCGACCTTATAGGATCACCGTCTATGATAATAGCGGGGAAATGGAAATCATCTATTTCAAAGCCCGCGCTCCGCAAATGGAACACCTCTTTCCGAAAGGTACGGAGAGGCTAATTTCAGGTAAAACGGAGAGTTTTAACGCCCAGCTTCAAATGACCCATCCTGACTATGTGTTGGATCCTCAAAAGGCTGACTCGCTCCCCCTTATAGAGCCTCTCTATCCGCTTACCGCAGGTCTGTCGCAGAAAATCGCGGGCAAAACGGTCCGCGCTGCCCTTTCTGTCTTTGAAACTGTGCAAAATTTGGGAGAATGGCTAGATCACTCTTTTGTAATCCAGCAGAATTGGAGTGGATTTCAGGAAAGTCTAAAAGCACTTCATAAACCAACCTACGCCGTTGATATTAATGCAGAAAGCCCAATAAGGCGCCGTCTTGCCTATGATGAACTTTTTGCCAAGCAGCTCGCAATTGCCCTAGTCCGGGAAAGTACAAGACGAGCGCATGGGCGGAAATTCCAGCATGAGGGCCATTATGTCCAAGACGTTTTAAAAGCCGCTCCTTTTGACCCTACCGGGGCGCAATCACGCGCCTTTGAACTTATAAAAGAAGATATGCAGTCGCCTTTTCGAATGGCGCGGCTTCTGCAGGGTGATGTGGGAGCCGGAAAAACTTTTGTTGCGGCTTTGGCTGCGGCCTATGCGGCGGAAGCAGGAGTGCAGACCGCCCTTATGGCGCCGACCGAAATTTTGGCTCGCCAGCACGCCGTTACCCTTAGCGCTCTCCTTGAACCTGCAGGGCTGACCGTTCAAGCGATTACGGGGCGGGATAAAGGAAAAGCCAGGCAGGCCCTAAATTCCGGACTGGAAGCCGGATATATAGATGTGGTGGTTGGCACACATGCTCTTTTTCAGGACACCATGACATTTAAAGATTTGGGGCTGGTCATTATTGATGAACAACACCGTTTTGGGGTGCGGGACCGTCTTCGTTTGGCGAATAAGGGACAGGCCCCCGACCTCCTCGTTATGACGGCGACTCCAATCCCCCGCACACTTGCTCTGACGAGTTACGGGGATCTGGATAGCGTAAAACTTGACGAAAAGCCTGCCGGAAGAAAGCCGATTGAAACGCGAATATTGCCGCTTCAAAGGCTCGATGATGTGATTGATAGTATCGGCCGTCAGGTAAATGAAGGAAATCAAGTCTATTGGGTTTGTCCTCTGGTTGAAGAAAGCGAGTTGATAGACCTCACCTCCGCCGAAGACAGGCATCGACAGCTCACGGCCATATATGGGGACAAGGTGGGGCTCCTTCACGGCCGAATGAACGGACAGGAAAAAGAGCAAATTTCCAATGATTTCAAAGCGGGGCGTTATAAAGTTCTTGTAGCAACGACAGTGATTGAGGTCGGAATAGACGCCCCGAACGCTACAATTATCGTGATTGAACACGCCGAACGATTTGGACTTGCGCAACTTCATCAACTTCGAGGGCGTGTCGGTCGTTCAGACAAACAATCCTCTTGTTTGCTCCTGTATAAGGGTCCTCTGTCTGTAAGCGGCAAAGCCAGGTTGGAAATTATGCGGGAATCAGAGGACGGCTTTATGATTGCCGAAAAAGATTGGGAACTCAGAGGCTCAGGAGATCTTTTAGGAGCACGGCAAAGCGGCCTTCCCGATTATGCGTTTGCCAACCTCGACAAGCATAAATCTCTATTGGAAACTGCTGTTCAGGACGCGCGGCTTTTAGTGAAAAATGATCCTGAGCTTAAATCCATCCGAGGTAAGGCAGCACGGGATTTGCTCTTCCTGTTTGAGCAGGATTACGGCATTGCCTTGATGCGGGCCGGATAGTTAGAGAATCATTTTGCCGCTGGGATGGGTCTTACTTTTCACATGGTTCGGATTATAGACAGACGGATCTTCATTCGAGGAAACCATTCCGCCGCTAATAATCATTTTTGCCCCCTCTTCCGGCGACATATCCAAAACTTTGATATCTTCGCGTTTTGAAAAAAGCAGAAACCCTGATGTCGGATTGGGCGTAGTCGGGACAAAGACGCAAACATAGCCAGGGCCGAGCGTGCGTTCAGGCGCGCCTTGTAAATCTGTGGTTATGAATCCAATCGCCCAAATACCGGCTTTCGGATACTCTATCAAACAGACCTCTTGAAAGGCTTTATCTCTCTGCTCTGCGACCATGACGACGATTTGTTTCACGAAAGAATAAACGCTTCGGACGATGGGAACGCGCGCTAAAAGACGTTCACTCTGGCGCAGGAGAGCTGAGCCAAAATAATTGGAGGCCAATGACCCCAATATGATGAGGCCCAATACAGCAATAATAAGCCCCAAACCCCAGACATCATATCCAAATTGAATTTTTGGATTGATAGAGGCCGGGAGAAACTTCCAGACCGAAGTGTCGATAAATTGGATAAAGGCTGTAATCGCCCAAACAGTGACAAATATCGGTAACGCCACGATGACGCCTGTTAGAAGACGATTTCGAATGAATTTCAAGAAAGCGAATCTGGCAATTCTTCCCCGTCCCTTGAAGCGATTTGGAAAAAGCCTATTCTTAGATTTTTCGACTGACTCTTCAGTCATGGGCCGCTCTCCGCTTTTCTAGCGTTACTGCATGGTAATTACCCTCTACGGGGCGCCCAAACTAGGATATAGACCCAAATCAGGAAAGGGAAATCATATGCGCATGAAAACCGCCATTATCGGTCTTGTCAGTCTTTTGATAATGACGCTTACATTGGTATATCTTTATCGCGACGATATTTTTCAGCATATTCAAGATCCTGGACAACCTTTCCAAACCTATAAGCGACCAACACCCCCTAATTACGACCAAAAGGACGCCTGGTTATCTCTTCCGGATTTATCAAAAGACAGTTTCGAACATTCGTCTAAAGGCGATGTTTTTGTTGTTGTTCCGAGCGTTTATCGCGGCGGGAAACATTGGAATTTGCCAAGTGATGACCTGAAAAGAAAACGTAAACTCGAACGAATCGTCAGGCCAAATTATGTGACCCCCTATGCAGATTCTGGGCGATTATTCGCACCCTTTTACAGACAGGCCTCTCTTTACGCCTATATGACGCAGCGAGAAGATGCCCGCATGGCGCAAAATCTTGCCTATCAAGATGTGAAACGGGCCTTCCGACTGTTTCTTAAAAACTCTCCACCTGAAAGGCCCATTGTTCTGGTAGGGCATAATCAAGGAGCTAGTCATGTCCAACGTCTCTTGGCGGATTTCTTTTCCGGGCCCGGAAATGAAGAAAATTTCAAACGGCTCGCTGTTGCTTATATTATCAACTACCCCCTGACGAAGAGTCTTTTGGAAGGACCAATGGAAGGCATCGAGGTTTGCCAAACGGCGACGCAATCAAGATGTATCGTTGCTTTCGGAGCCTTTGCTCCGGATGAAGGCAATATTGCAGAGCGTTTTGGCTCCCGGCTATTAGCGTATGATGGCGAAGAATATAGTTCTGTTGAAGGCCAAGCCCTTATTTGCGTGAATCCTCTTTTGTGGACGCAGAGTGAAGATTATGCTCCGGCACGTTTACACAAAGGCGGCGTTGCAGCCGAGGGCCTTGATCTTGAAACCCGTCCAGCCCCCTTACCCCGTCAAGTCGGTGCGCAATGTCAGGACGGTCTGCTTTTAATCGATAAGCCGCGTTCAAGATCGCTTCGTCGTCCTCTGAAAGTGGGCGGGAAATTCAGAACCCTTCCCTCCAACCTGTTCTATGAAGACTTAAGACTGAATGCGATGCAAAGAGTTGAGTCGCTAATTGAAGACAATGTACTCCCCCGCCGCGCAAAACTCTTGGACGGGTTTGAAGTTCAGGAAATTGAAGAAAGCCCCATTGGCGAAGTGGTGGATGTGACCCCCAGAAATACGGATGGGCAAAATTAAGTCCCACATCACACCCTCGAGAGATTTGGAAATTTGGCTATAAAGCGGTGGATTTTACCTGTTCAATCAGGCATTTCAAAGCCAAGTAATATTTGGAGATCAACATGATTGCCCAGTCTGTTTTAGACCTTATCGGAAATACCCCTCTCATTCGATTGAAGGAGGCCTCTGACATGACGGGCTGCAATATTCTGGGCAAGGCAGAATTTCTCAACCCCGGCCAGTCGGTCAAAGATCGCGCCGCTCTCTCCATTATACGCCACGCTGAAGACCAAGGCACTTTGAGCCCCGGCGGCGTTGTCGTTGAAGGCACCGCTGGGAATACAGGTATCGGATTGGCAATGGTCTGTTCGGCACTCGGTTATCGCTGTAAGATCGTCATGCCTCGAACTCAAAGCCAAGAAAAAAAGGATTCTGTGAAACTTTTAGGCGCCGAGCTTATTGAAGTTGACGCGGTGCCCTACTCCAACCCCGGCAACTATATTCATACGTCACAACGTTTGGCCGAAGAGCTTGCAAAAACGGAACCTAACGGGGCGCTATGGGCCAATCAGTTTGACAATATTGCAAATCGGCAGGCCCATATTGATACCACCGGGCCGGAGATTTTCAAACAAACGGACGGAAATGTAGATGGCTTTATTTGCGCTGTGGGTACAGGCGGAACACTTGGCGGCATTTCTTTGTCCTTAAAGAGTTTAAAGCCCTCTGTAAAAATAGGTGTGGCTGATCCTCTCGGCTCAAAAATGTATTCTTATTATAAAACAGGCGAATTGGAGAGTCATGGAGACTCAGTCACAGAAGGTATAGGCCAAGGCCGAATCACGGCGAACCTGGAAGGTATAGAGGTCGACCACGCTTATCAGATTGAAGATACCGAAGCGCTTCAGATAATTTTTGAGCTCAACCAACTCGAAGGTATCTGTCTTGGGGGCTCGTCCGGAATAAATATTGCCGGAGCAATCCACATGGCGCGGGACTTGGGTCCGGGTCATACCATTGTGACTATTCTTTGTGACTATGGTCAGCGCTATCAGTCTAAAATCTATAATCCTGATTTTTTGAAAGAGCGGAATTTACCTGTACCGAACTGGCTATGCTAGAAACAGATAAGACTCCTTATTTTGTTGACGTTAAATGGCTGTCTGAAAATATCTCGGACCCAAATTTGCGGGTTTTAGATGCGACTTGGAATGTACCGGGAAGCGATCCCAATTATCCCGCCGGCGCCATCCCAGGAGCAAGATTCTTTGACCTTGGTTTTCTGAAATCCAAAACTCTGCTCGGAGCGTCCTATCCGCCAAAGGAAGAGCTAAAGTCCATGGCCGAAGAGCTAGGGATAAGCGCCGAAAATCATATTATTGTTTACGATAAAGAGGGTTATTTCTCTGCAGCCCGGGTCTGGTGGTCCTTCAAGACAATCGGACATAAAAAAGTTTCTATATTGCGAGACGGACTTCCCGCATGGATTGGAGCAGGATATAAAACTGCCGAACACCATCAAAAAAATCCCCCTAAGAGCGATTATGAAATTTCAAATTCTGCGGTCAAAGGGGTCTCCCTTGAGACGATTCTTAAGGCGGTTGACTCAGGCGTGCAAATTATCGACGCGCGTCCTGCCGGACGATTTTCAGGAGAGATGCCGGAGCCGAGAGAAAGTCTTCGATCCGGCCATATTCCAGGCTCTCTCAACTTGCCAATTAGCTGTTTGAAAACAGCTCAAGGCGAGCTGTTGGAAGACAATGAAATCCGCCAAATATTGAAAGATAAAGGCATTGACGCAAGCGCTCCGGTCATCACAACTTGCGGCTCCGGCGTCACTGCCGCGGCTCTAGCTGTTATATTTGAACATCTTGGGTTTAAAGATGTCTCCGTATATACTGGCTCTTGGGCAGAATATGGCGCTTCCGAACATCCGATTGAAACAATATGAAAAAAGAAACTCAGTTTACTCACCTCGCCCGACCCAAGGCCGGATTGGGCACGGCCGTCAACCCCTCCATCACGCGCGCCTCAACTCTGTTATTCAATGATGCGGCAGACCTCTACCGTTCAGATGTAAGAGGGTATGGACGGCACGGCGCAGACGTTCATGATCAACTCTGTGATATGTTCACCCATTTGGAACGCGGCGTCGGCACAACTCTTTTCCCGTCCGGACTGATGGCCTGTACAGTTCCTATACTATCACAGGTTAAATCCGGAGATCACGTCTTGCTGACAGATTCAGCCTATGGCCCGACGCGAGGGTTTTGTCTGCAAATGCTAACAAATATGGGCGTCTCAGTTGATATTTATGACCCTCATATCGGCGGAGAAATAGAACGTCTAATTCAGGAAAATACACGACTCATTATTCTTGAAAGCCCCGGATCACTTACTTTTGAAATTCAGGACATTCCAGCAATAACTAAAGTAGCAAAAGCCAAAAACGTAAAGACACTCATAGACAATACTTGGGCGGCAGGTATCGTTTTATCTCCGCTTTTGCTTGGCGTTGATATTTCCTGTCATGCGGCAACGAAATATTTCGGTGGACATAGCGATATCATGTTTGGGGCCGCCGTCTCTGCCGATGAGGAAACCTGTCAACAAATATCAAAGACGGCGAAGTTATTAGGTAATTCAAGTTCGCCGGATGATGCGTATCAAATTCTAAGAGGCTTCCGGAGTATCATGCCGCGTTTTCGACAACAGGAAGCGACAGCTCTCTCCCTCGCTCAATGGCTAGTCGAGCGTCCGGAAATTCAAACTGTTCTCCATCCAGCGCTCAATAGTCATCCGGATCATGAAATATGGAAACGGGATTTCACTGGTAGCGGTTGCATTTTCAGCGTCGTCGCTCAAAAAACAACGGCCAAAAAGGTCGAAGCCTTTATCAATGCGCTTAACCTCTTTGGGATCGGTTACTCTTACGGCGGCTTTGAAAGTTTGGCGATCCAGTGCGATCCACAATTAAGGCGCTCAGAAGGAGAAAAATTCCCCGGTCCGCTGATCCGTTTTGCCTGTGGTCTGGAACACGTTGATGACCTCAGAGAGGATATAGAACAAGCTCTGAGCGAACTGCATTAATATAGTGTTTTTCTCAAACTAAAACGTTTTCGGTTTGAAGTTTTCGTTCTCGTTTTAATTGGTCTTCAACTATCTTCCAGCGGTCCGCATCTATTAATGCAGCAGGCGATATTGTTACCGAATGGGCAGTAAAAGCCGGGTATGGGCGGTCAACACGGACCTTCCATATTGTATTTGTCCAGCGGTAGAGGAGTTAAGTGCACCGGATATAATATTGCAAAATTTCTGTCCGAACAAAGTCGTTGTACCAATCACTTGGGTCATGCTTCCTCAGGGAGATTTTATAAGATGTTCGGGCAAAAGTTTTCTAAACTCCATATTAGATTTTTCTTTGGCAGTTACATTACCGATCTGCCCTATGAGATGATTTGTCATTCTGGATGCAACGGTCATACATGGGGGATGGAAGAAGATTGGCCCGCCTTCATCGAATTTCTCGATGCGTATTTCAAATAAAGCGAAGCGCCATGACCAAAGAAATTACTAGAAAATGGCAGACCCAGCAGGAATCGAACCTGCAACCTGCCGCTTAGAAGGCGGCTGCTCTATCCAGTTGAGCTATGGATCCCCATTTCACAAACGTGTCTTAATGAGTCTATTTAATGTGTCCAAGGTAATTTACGGTCATAGCTGAAATTATCCGCATAGGAACGAGGAATACGACTTGTAGAATGAGTGTCCATCACGCGATGCGGAATATTATTGTGCTTGGCGTAGGCAATTGCCTCTTCTTGTGTGTCGAATTTCAGTTCAACTTGGGATCTAGGGTCCACAGAGCGATTATACCCTGTCAGTGGATCTATAATCGTTGACGTCTTGGTTTCAAATTGAAGCAACCAATGATGAGTTTTTGCCCGACCAGACGTCATAGCAGAAGGATTTGGCTGGTAAATTTTGGCAAACATGCGACTAAACCCGTTTCAGAAACAACGTCATCGTCATACCAGATCAAGACGCGCTGTAAATCACATATCCCGATTAAAGGCAGAGTTCAGCATTGTTTTCACTTCTGAGAGACTTTGGGGCTTGGCGGTAGCCCTTTCTAAAATACGTTGCCGCGCCACCGCGCTTATACCCTGATTTTGGCCCCCACTTGGCGTAGAAGCGGATTGTGCAGGTGGTTTTGCTTTTAGTTGGCCTTGCTGCGCCTGAGGTGGGCGAAGAAGTCGACCATCTAGATTTTGCGTAGCGTGCGTCTGGATTGTTTCTGCAGGTAACTCCCCTGAGTTCAAACTACGGGATCTCCATCGGTCAAAAACGGTTTCCATAAATGCGGGAGACGTTGTGTCTCGTTGCCAAAGGTCCGTAAATTTCGCGCTGGAACTATGGGGACGATATTCCTCAGCCAAAGTACTTAGAATTACCCGCATGGGCAAATTAACCGACTCGCCAAAGACCATAGTTTCTGCCGTTCCGAGTGAAGGCAGGAAGGATAATAAATCAGCCGCCCCGTCCGGAACTGCCGCTTTTACAAAATTTTGGTCGATTTCATTTGAGAGACGCATAGAAAAAATTGTTGAGCATTGTGACAAGGTAGAAGGTTCAAGCTCTGAAGGCCTTTGCGAAATAATTCCGAGCGAAACCCCATATTTCCGGCCTTCTTTGGCGATGCGGCCGATAATACGCCGGGTCGAATGAAAGCCAAGCGACTTGTCTCTAGGAATGTATCTATGAGCTTCTTCACAGACTAAAAGAATCGGGATTTTCCGCTCCGACCAAGTTGCAAGCTCAAACGCCAGACGGCTAACCACACTAACGACGATATTCAGGGCCTCGGATGGAATGCCGGAAAAATCAAGAATTGAAATAGGTTTATTGCTTACCGGAATTCGGAATATGCGACCGATAATCTCTTCAATAGGCCTTGGAGACGCCTGATTCTTAAAGATAAATCTATAACGTGGATCGCTGACTAACATAGCTATACGGCGCTTAAGGCGTTTGTATGGGGCTAAGTTGGAGTTATTCTCTAACTTGCCCATATAGTGATCGAGGAGTTTGGAGACGTCCCGTATGCGATAAGGTACAGGGCTATCGAGCGTGATATGTGTTGCGCGTTGTAACTCGCCCTCAATATCATCGAGCTTAACTTGCGAAGAGATGTCGTTATTTTGCCGCGCTCTGTCAAAAAGTCTTTTGGCCTTCAATATTACATCGTGAAGGATTTCCTGTTCTTCCCTCGCCTGATCTTCAATTTCGCTGGTCAGTAATTCAACAGTTTCAACAAAGTCAAACATCCAAAGCGGAATATCTAAAGATTCGCTATCGATGACTTCCGCCCGGCTACCGAAACTTTTAGAATACTCATTATGGGGGTCAAAGAGAACAACATGACCTTGGGGGCTTTGATTCAAGATAGCTTGCAGAACGAGCGCAACGGTACAGGATTTACCTGACCCCGTTGAGCCGATTATGGCAAAATGCTTGGAAAGCAGATCATCCGTTCTGACTTTTGCGACGATGGAGTTGTCCTGCTGCAAACGGCCAATTTCAATACAAGAAGAATTTTCCCGCGCGAAAATCAACTTCAAATCAGCACGGGACATATTAAAGACGGGGGCATTCAGGACAGGAAAAGACCTTACGCCCCGAAAGAATTTCGTCGCACGAGTGGTGGGGTTTGTAGTGATTTCCCCTAAAATATTCAGCGTGGCCAAACAGCCATCATTCATTCCTTCCTCGTCGGCAGAGCCAATTTTAAGGGAGGAAACCATAGCCACCACAATTGAATCTCTTGTCAAAATTTTGAGAATTGTTCCAATTTGAGCTTGATGAAGCTGATTGTTTCGAATCAGAGATTTATTAATGGAAATAACCGCTGTGGCAGAACCAACATTCATGATCCGACCGATCTCGATATGTTGTTCATTCGATTGCGGCGCCGCCGATTGTGCGGGCTGTGATGTTGTCAGCATAGTCACGAATCTCCAAAGACAGGAGAAATGATACACCTATACCGTTAGGAAAAACTTACGATTGAAAATGATTTTATTGAAATACCGTGGTCGGGGCGGCAAGATTCGAACTTGCGACCCTCTGTTCCCAAAACAGATGCGCTACCAGGCTGCGCTACGCCCCGACATACGGTGAGGAGCCTATTAAAGCCGTTGCGTCAGAATTCAAGCGATTATGGTGCAGAATTCTGGAAAAATGCATGTTCGACCACATCACCGGGACGAATCCCCAGTTCATTGGACCTGCCACCTTTCAACTCAACGACAGCGGCAACAACAGCCTCTGAAGAAGCGCTGCGTAATTTATAAGGCTGCGCCATATGTTCGATCTTCAAAATCTTGCCATTTGAGCGCACAAACAGGATATCCAAAGGGATTGCGGTGTTTTTCATCCAAATCGTCGCAAGCTTAGGCTCTGCAAATTCGAAAATCATCCCAGTATCTTCTCCCATTTCTTCGCGGAACATCATTCCGCGAGCCTGTTGATCGAGAGTTTTGGCCTCTTCAACCATAAACTCATGAGAGCCTGATTCGGATTGGATCACTAACGGCACCGGGGCTCCAAAATCGACGACATCGTCGCGATTCGTCTGGGCTGTGGCGCTCGCCGCCGTGGTAAGAATAAGGACAAAGATTAAGAGAAGATTTTTCATGTGTTCCCTTTATCCAATAGGATCGGAAACGAAAAGCGCTTTATCAGTAAAGCGATTCTCAACAGCGAAAATATTTAGAAGAAAAACTGATTGGCAGTCCCTAGGGGAATTGAACCCCTCTTTCCAGGTTGAAAACCTGGCGTCCTAACCGATAGACGAAGGGACCGCTTATCAGTGTTCGGGCGATATAGAAGTGAGCGCATGGCGGCGCAAGTCCTATTTTACAAAAAAGTCAGAGAGCTTTAAAAAAATCACATATTTGCTTTTGCGGCATCAATTATATGAAAGTCAGCAGACACTCTCCCATTCCATTCATTCCGTTGCAGTCTTCCCGCCAAATGAAGGGATTGATTCTCCTTTGATAAAAGCAAATCTGCTAATCCTGTCTCATCTGCCCGAAACGCCATCGCTCGGATAGAAACGCCGTCGCGGCTTTTGGCACTGACCCGCACATGCCCTCCCCGTAAAAGTTCGGAGAAGGTAATGAGCATATCTGGCAAAACAAATGCAGGAGTAGGGTTGCCGGCTCCATAAGGCGCCACTTTGTTTAACATTTCCAATGTTTCAAGGGAAACAGCCCTTGGGTGAAGGATAGAATCCACCTTTAAAGTATTATGGTCTGTCGCTTCGGACACAGACTGACCTAGCTCAATATTCATAAAGGTTTTGAAAGCTTCAATCTTATCGGGCTCTATCGTCAACCCGCCCGCCATTTCATGACCGCCGCCTGAAAGTAACAGTCCCTCCTCCTTGGCTTTTGACAGAGCCTGGCCAAGATTGACTCCCTTGATAGAACGTCCGGAGCCTTTTCCAAGCCCAGAATCATCTATCCCGATAACAAGTGAGGGCTTGTCTAAACGGTCTTTGATTCGCCCCGCTACAATACCAATTATCCCAGCGTGCCAATCTTTCATTGAGACAATGATAACGGGCGAATCATCCGAAATCTTTAGCGCTTCTTCCATAGCTTCTGTTTGAATCTGCGCCTGTAGAGCCCGGCGTTCTGCATTGACACGATCTAATTCCGCTGCGTGAGAATATGCTAATTGAGCGTTTTCGGTCGAAAGCATTTCTGCCCCCATAAAGGACACCCCAATTCGTCCCCCAGCATTGATTCGCGGCCCAAAACCAAACCCAGCGTCCTGAGTAGTGAAAGGCGGCGCCAGTTTAGCAATGTCAGCCAAAGCTTCGATTCCGGCCTCGTCACGGCGGGAAAGAACTTTTAACCCCTGAGCCACAATTGAGCGGTTTAAACCCGTGAGCGGCACGACATCACAGATTGTCCCAAGTGCGGCGAGCCCTAATAGGCTTAAAGGGTTTACTGCTGGCGTTAGGCCTCGCCGTTTTGCTTCCCGGTTAAGAGCTATGACAGTTAGAAAGCTCACGCCGGCCGCTGCGAGGTGGCCTAACCCAGATGTATCATCGGTACGGTTCGGGTTAATTACGGCAAGTGCCGCAGGAACCTCGTCGCCCATCAGGTGATGATCAATTACGACCACATCCAAACCAATTTCACTGGCATGGTTCAAGGCCTCTGTCGCCGCCGCACCGCAATCCACCGTTATAACAAGTTCGGTGCCATCTGATTTGAGCTTTTCAAATGCTTTCGCTGAGGGACCATACCCTTCTAAGAGGCGGTCTGGCACATAAAGTCCCCAGTCCTGACCTACCCCCCTCGCCCATCGAATAAGCTGAACAGCAGATGTACCGCCATCAACGTCATAATCCGCAAATACGCAAATCTTACGATTTCGGTCTATCGCATCAAAAATTGCCGCTACGCCTTTATCCATATCCGCAAGCACAGACGGATTCGGCAGGGAAGTTTTTAACCGCGGATTTAGGAAATCCTCAATTTGCTCGGAGGTGATATTTCGGCCTGCCAGCAACTGCGCGGTCAGGGGTGAAATATCAGCCGTCAATAAAAGCGCCTCGGCGTCGGCCTGAGACGCGCGGCTAAGCCACTTTCTTCCCTTTACAGAGCTTTCTACGCCAAGAAGCGCGCTTGGTTCGCCCATTAAACAGGGCGGGCAGAGCGGAGCTTCTGAACGGCTTTATCGACAGAATTCATCACGAGCGTATGTGTATGAACGAGGCCTTTTGATATTCTGACCCCATCTAAGAGAGAGCCCTGTGTCACACCGGTCGCGGAGAAAATTGTGGGGCCTGATGCCAGTCCCTGGAGATCATATTTTGTATCAAGATTGTCGATCCCCACACGGCGCGCCCGGGCAACTTCATCATCATTTCTGAAATGCAGACGCCCCTGCATTTGTCCGCCCACACATCGCAAAGCGGCGGCGGCCAAAACGCCTTCCGGTGCTCCGCCCTGCCCGATATACATATCGATTTGCGTTTCTGGATCCGTCGTTGCGATCACGCCTTGGACATCCCCGTCACTTATCAGGCTTACTTTTGCATCCATATTGCGAAGAGCCTCAATTATTTTGCCGTGTCGCGCTCTATCCAAAACACAAACAGTAATATCTTTTGCACTAACGCCTTTTGCCTTGGCCAAAGCTTTGACGTTGTCCTCTACACTTTTATCCAGATCGACCAATCCGGCCTCAAAACCGGGCCCAATTGCAATTTTATCCATATATGTATCGGGAGCGTAAAGGAGACCTCCGCGCGGCGCAAATGCCATAACGGCTAGTGCGTTTGCCATATTTTTCGCCGTGAGCGTTGTGCCTTCCAGAGGGTCAAGCGCGATGTCAATTTCCGGGCCTTTGCCCAAACCTACTTCTTCGCCAATATAGAGCATAGGGGCTTCATCCCGTTCCCCTTCGCCAATAACAACGCGGCCTTTAATTTCCATAGAATTAAGATCCGTGCGCATGGCGTCCACGGCAGCTTGGTCAGCGGCTTTTTCATCGCCGCGCCCAGAAAGCTTGGACGCCGCAATAGCCGCTTTTTCTGTCACGAGTGCCGCTCTTAGCGCTAGCCCCGCATTAAATCCAACTTTTGACATATCTGCCCTTCCTTCAAAATTTCCACACTCATTCAAGTTTTAGTTCATGTCTTGCTAACATGTATATACCGGATCGTAATTACTCCGCCGCCATTTCTTTGTGGGCAGACAGGAACTGCTTAATATTTCGCGCAGCTTGTCGGATACGCTGCTCATTCTCCACAAGGGCAATTCGAACATAGCCTTCCCCGTTTTGACCAAACCCGTTTCCGGGTGCAACGGCAACCCCTGCTTCTTTCATTAGCAATTTACAAAATTCCACCGACGTCAGATGTTCAAACCCTTTGGGGAGTGGCGTCCAGGCAAACATCGAAGCTTCTGGTGACGGAATTTCCCATCCCGCACGCGCAAAACTGTCGATCAAAATATCGCGTCTGTATTTATAGATTTCTCGAGCGCTGTGAACACATTCTTGAGGTCCATCAAGCGCGGCGCAGGCTGCCACTTGTATAGGTGTGAAGGCACCGTAATCGAGATAAGACTTAACCCGCGCCAAAGCCGCAATTAAGCGCTGAGAGCCTACAGCAAAACCAATACGCCATCCCGCCATGGAATATGTTTTAGACAAAGACGTCGTCTCAATTGCGAGGATATCATCTTTGGCCCCCGGCACTTGAAAGATTGAAGGCGGGGCTTCACCAAAATAAATTTCTGAATAAGCAAGGTCAGATAAGATAATAATATTGTTCGCCTTCGCGATTTCCACAATCTCTTCGTAAAAGCTCAAATCCGCAATATGGCCAGTTGGATTGGACGGGAAGCACACAACGATGGCCATAGGCGGCTTGTCGGCTTTCGCTAAAGCGTCTTTAACTCCGGCCAAATATTCTTCAGCTGTAATTGCCGGAATGCCTTGGATCTTGGCGCCAGCAATAACAAACCCATAGGCATGAAGGGGGTAGGACGGGTCAGGGGAATATATTACATCACCAGGCGCGGTGATGGCTTGAGCTAGATTCGCGAACCCCTCTTTGGACCCAATCGTCGCGACTATTTCCGTTTCCGGATCGAGACTTACATCAAAACGCCTTTGATAATAACGTGCGCAGGCTTGCCGCAGACCTTTTATCCCGCGCGAAGCAGAATAGCCGGTCGTTTTAGGACGTTGCACAGTTTCAACAAGTTTATCTATAACATGTTGCGGCGTTGGAAGGTCAGGATTACCAAACCCAAAGTCAATAATGTCCATGCCGTCCGCTCGAAGCTCTGCCTTGAGCTTATTAACCTCCGCAAAGACGTAGGGCGGGAGACGTTGAATTCTATAAAAATCTGGAGTTTCGACCACGGGTTTGTCCTATTTCGGATCGTCGGCCTTGTAAGCCTGGGCTTGGTTTTTAAGTTCTTCAAAAGTGGCTATTAAAGCCTGTTCCGAAGGCGTTTCATATTCTTTGTCTGGAACAGAAAATCCATCCCTGACTGTAATCATAGTCTTTGCCGATTCGTCCCAACTTGCGTCAGACCGAATGTCATTAGGAACTTCCGGCGCTTCATCTACAGAAGGAATGGAGGAATCAATATTCTGCACATCTTCATCAAAAGCGGATCCGCCCATTAAATCTATCTTAGGCGCGTTCACAGAACCACAAGCTGACAACCCCGCGAGGCCAGCGAGGGACAAGCTTGCCACTTTGAAAGTCTGTATAAATGTGAGTGGCACTGCGGCTCCTTGCCTCGTCTTAGCTATAATAATTGATATGGGCGGCTTTCCGTCTGCCGTCATCTAAATTATGACTCATTTAGGGGAAAAACCCAATAATGTCCAAGCCAAGGTTTTCTTCCCAGCCTTGTGACAAATTATAATTTTGAATCGCCTGCCCTGATGAGCCTTTGGTTAAATTATCAATCACGGCGATCACGATAGCTGTTCCGGCAGTGCGATCCCGAAATACATTCATATGGCAACGATTGGACCCCCGCACATGCCGCGTCTGCGGGATATCCCCCTCAGGCAATACAGTTATAAACTTGCTGTCTTGATAAGTCGCCTTCAAAGACTCTCTTAACTCATTGTAAGTATTAGGCTCTTTAAGCTTCACAACTGTTGTTGTAATCATGCCTCGGTTCATCGGCACCAAATGCGGCGTCAGGCTTACATTCGTTTTCTGCCCCGTTACTCTTTCGATAATTTGGTCTATCTCAGGCGCATGCCGATGACTTCCAACTCCATAAGCATGAGCCCCTTCCGCCAATTCTGTATAGGTCAGGCCTAAAGAGGCTTTTCGGCCCGCCCCTGTTACGCCAGTTATTGCCGAAATTGGTAATGATGAAGTCTCGATCAGTTCGTCCTTTAATAAAGGAAGCAAGGGCAAAAGCGTACAAGTGGGAAAGCAACCGGGACAGGCTATCAATTTTGCCTCCCTGAGCGATTCTCTTGCCCATTCGCTCAAACCGTACACAGCTTCTTCTAAAATATCAGGAAAATTATGGGGACGTCCGTAAACTTTGGAATACAGTTCCGGATCGCGCAGACGGAAGTCCGCAGATAAATCGACGACAGTGGGCACATGCGGGAGAATTTCCGCAATTGTTTCCTGACTGGCGCCATGGGGTAAGCAAGCAAACGCAACGTCAATATCCGGCCAATTCACCTCTTGCCAGTCCTGTAAATCAGGTAAGCCTAAATGGGCCGTATTGGCGAACACGTCCCCCGCTCGCTCTCCGGCCCGACTATGTCCTGTTAGGGCAGAGATTTCCAGTTTTGGATGATGTTGCAAGAGACGAATGACTTCGACGCCCGTATATCCGGACGCGCCCAATATAGCCGCCTTTTTGATATTTGACATAATTTCATTCCACAAAAAAAGCGCCCCGGTTTCCCGAAGCGCTTGAAACATCGCGATAATTCGCTTTGTAAGGTCTTAATAAACCGATGATTAGCGCTTTGAGAACTGGAAGCTCTTACGGGCTTTCGCTCGGCCATATTTCTTACGCTCAACAACACGAGAGTCGCGCGTTATAAAGCCAGCAGCTTTCAGCGGACGGCGCAGGGCAGGCTCATAATATGTAAGAGCTTTCGTAATGCCGTGGCGCACCGCACCGGCTTGACCGGAAAGTCCGCCGCCTTTGACAGTCGCGACAACGTCATATGAATCAATGCGGTCAGAAACTTCGAAAGCCTGACGGATGATAAGACGAAGAACGGGACGCGCAAAATATACTTCTTGGTCGCGGCCATTCACAGTCACTTTACCGCTCCCGGGTTTGATCCAGACGCGAGCAATGGAGTTTTTCCGTTTGCCTGTCGCATAAGAGCGGCCATGTTCGTCAATCTTCGGCTCTGGTAATACAGAATTATCAACCGCAGCAGCGTCTTCGCCGCCAGCCGTACCGTCCATGACGTTTTTTAAATCGGCAAGTGTTTGGGTCTCAGCCATGGTTTTAGGCTCCCTTCACGTTTTTAGGGCTCATAGATGCGAAGTCGATGACTTCTGGCTCTTGAGCTGAATGAGGATGATCCGTTCCGGCGTAAACACGCAGATTGGATAGCTGCTTACGGGCCAATGGGCTTTCTTTTGGAAGCATACGCTGAACCGCTTTGCGCATGATACGGTCAGGGAAGCGACCATCAAGAATCTTATCAGCTGTGCGCTCTTTCAATCCCCCTGGATGGCCAGTATGCCAATAATATTTCTTATCTCTGCGTTTGTTTCCGGTGAAGGCCACTTTTTCCGCATTGATAATGATAACATTATCACCACAATCCATGTGGGGTGTGTAATCCGGGCGATGTTTACCGCGTAGGCGCATAGCAATGAAAGTTGCCAGACGGCCAACTACAGCATTTTCAGCGTCAATGAGAATCCATTTCTTCTCAATATCAGCAGTTTTCAAAAACTGGGTCGTTTTCATAATATCCTCTTTGTTCGACAAGACAGACCTGTCGTCTAAAGGCGGTTCCCTACTGCAGCCCTGTCATATCGTCAACAAGAGAATTCACAGACCTTTATTAAAAAAACAAATAAAATCAGCAAGATAAAAAAGAGGTATTATAATACCGTAACTTTTCTACTATTTCTCCAGACCCACATGGCAGAAAGAAAGACTAAGACTGAGCTGAATTGATGCAAGAGCGATAGATTCAAAGGGGCAGCCGCTAATAAAGTCCAAATTCCTAGACATATCTGCCACACTAACACCGCAGTAAACGTAATCAGGGCCCCCATACGGGCTTTTTGACGGAGGGCAGAAATCCAGAGGCAGATGGCGGTTACTAAAATGATGTAAGCAAGCGTTCGATGGTTAAACTGAATAGCGGCGGCGTTCTCAAATATATTACGCCAAAACGGGGACATCATTCCATACCCGTCAGGAACAAACTCCCCATCCATTAACGGCCAAGTGTTATAGGTTTTGCCGGATTGTGTCCCCGCTACAAAAGCTCCGGCCAAAACCTGGATATAGATTAGCGCCACCGTGAGAGCAGCTAAAGGCGTAAAAAACGAAGTGCGGCCTGTGAAAGTTAAAGAGGAGCGAGGGGTCTCAATTTGATCTCTAAATAACCAGAAAAGAACACCGAGTATAAGAAAAGCCATCCCCAAATGGATCGCCAATCGATACTGACTCACTGAAACCATGCCCTCTTGCAGTCCACTATGAACCATCCACCATCCGATTGCGCCCTGCAATCCGATTAGCAAGAGAACGGAAACGTATCCTAAGAGGGATCCTCTAGGCAATTTCCCTCTCAGGAGGAAGAAAAAGAACGGGAGAGCGTAGACCAGTCCGATCAGACGGCCAATCTGTCTATGGGTCCACTCCCAGAAATAAATAAATTTAAACCCCGCCAAATCCATACCGGGATGTTCAGCCATAAATTCAGGAATTTTTTTATATTTTTCAAACTCCGCGACCCATTGGGAGTCAGATAGAGGGGGTAGTACTCCGCGTATCGGAGCCCATTCTGTAATGGAAAGCCCTGAATTTGTAAGGCGCGTAGTGCCACCAATAACAATAATAGCCGCCACTAGCAAAATCATAACAAAGAGCCAGATCGCAATAGATCGATGCTGAGTTTTTAAGGACATGCGGGACATATAAACCGCCCTGACAGGATTGCTCTGCGACATTTTCACAGATATTTTGCCAACTCAAAAATGGTCGGAGTAGCAGGATTCGAACCTGCGACCCCTAAGCCCCCAGCTTAGTGCGCTACCGGACTGCGCTATACTCCGACATCTTTGATGGGGCGGCCTATAGTCCGTGAGATGCCTTATGGCAATAACCGAATGCCAGTCAGTTCGCGGTTTCTAGAAACGGTGCCCAACGGGATTTTAAAGATTGCAAACGCTCTAAAGCCTCTTCAAAGTCCTGACGACGCTGTGCAATTTCACCGTCGGACAAAGTCGGAGGCTGCGGTGCAGAAGCCACTACTTTTGGTGTTGTATCCGGTACATTGTGGGAAGCAACGAACTCTTCCGTTGGTTGTGGAGTTAGCTTGGGCTGAACACGTTCAGCAGGCTCAGTATAATTTGACGAGATCTGTTCACTTTGGGAAACTTTTTGTATCCGTTCTGGAACAAGAACTGTTTCTTCGACCTTACGCTCTCGTGAGGCCTTTTGCATAGACTTACCTAGCTCCAGAACCCTACCGGGGCCCTTGAGCCGGATTAGCTTTTGAACGTCTTTGATAGGATGACCTTCATCATGCAGGAGAATTTTAATACCGCGCAGAAATTCAATATCTTCAGGTCGGTAAAATCGACGCCCCCCTCCTCGCTTAATCGGCTTAATCTGAGAAAATTTAGATTCCCAAAAACGTAACACATGGGGTTGAAGGTCAAGCTCTTCCCCAGCCTCACTTATGGTTCTGAAGGCTCTTGTTGTTTTTGCTTGGGTCGTTTTGGCTTGCATCACTTTTGACCGAATCAATTGCTGTGTGATTCAGTGTATCACTTTTTAGGGGTCAAAGACGAATCGACTCGTTCCCGCAAAACCTGAGATGGCTTAAAAACCAAAACGCGGCGGGAGGTAATAGGCACTTCTTCGCCTGTTTTAGGGTTTCGGCCAATGCGCTCTTTTTTGTCGCGAAGGGAAAATGTCCCGAATCCGGCCAATTTGACATGCTCGCCCTTAAGTAAAGAGTCGCAGATATAATCGATAACAGATTCAACAAGTTCAGCGCTTTCGGAACGCGACAGACCTATCTCGCGATAGACCGCTTCCGCCAAATCGGCCCGCGTGACTGTTCCAGGATTTTGGATCTCCATAACCATGTCCCCTTAAAGCAAATCTGCCTAGCGCGGTGCAAGCGAAATATTAAAAAGACTAGATTTAGCTCCGACTTAGCTTGCTTTTTAGTAAATTTAAAGTCGTTCAATACCGTAATAGGGCGGCGCCCCAAGTAAATCCGCCCCCAAAAGCCTCCAGCATCACCAAATCACCGGGTTTTATACGCCCATCCTCTACAGCGCTAAGCATTGCCAAGGGGACAGAGGCAGCGGAGGTGTTTGCATGGAGAGCAACGGTCGAGATAACTTGAGACGGTTCAATTTTCAGCCTTTTTGCGACTCCGTTTAAAATGCGCTGATTGGCCTGATGCGGCACGAACCAGTCAATCTCTGATATTGGCACGCCCGCTTTTTCTGCGCAGGATTTCATCGCATCAGAGATTTCCGTAACGGCATGTTTGAAAACCTGATTCCCCATCATGCGGAGTTTGCCAACTGTTTGAGTCTTTGACGGCCCGCCATCCACATAAAGCATCTCACGGTACCTGCCATCTGATCTGATGAAGTGATGGAGAATGCCTTTATCCTCGCTTTCCTCGCCATTGAAAATCATTGCCCCTGCGCCGTCGCCGAATAAAACACAGGTAGAACGGTCTTCCCAATCCAGTATTCGAGAAAATGTTTCGGCGCCAATCAGCAAGACATTATTTGCGGCGCCGGACCTAATCATAGAATCAACGACGCTTACCCCGTAGAGAAACCCGCTACAAACGGCTTGAAGATCAAAGGCGGCCCCGTGGGTCATACCCAGTCGTTCCTGAATAAGCGTCGCCGTTGAAGGAAAGGTATAGTCTGGCGTCGAAGTTGCCACGACAATCAAATCCAAATCATCGGCCGTCATTCCGGCATCATCAAGCGCTCTAATAGCTGCCTCATATCCCAAATCAGATGTCGTCTCCCCTTCGGCCGCAATGTGTCGTTGATGAATACCTGTCCGCTCTCTTATCCACTCATCGCTTGTTTCTAGTGAGTCATCCAAATCCTCATTTTTGAGAATATGCTTTGGGAGATACCCCCCAATTCCCTTTAAAACTGCTCGCCGCATTATTTAATAAATCCAATATTATCGTCTTCATCGTGGAGGCGTTCAACCTCTCTTTCAATCTCTTCAAGGAAATTACTTCCCGCTAGGCCAATGGCAACATTTAACGCATTGGAATATCCAATCTTATCGGTTCCGCCATGGCTTTTTATGACGATGCCGTTCAGCCCTAAGAAAACGCCCCCATTCACACTTCTTGGGTCAATTTGTTTTTTAAGCTTAATCAACGCCACGCTGTTCAACATCGTTGTAAATTTTGACCAAGGATTTCCTTGAAGGGCTTCATTGAAGAGCTTCCCAATTAACTTTGCGGTTCCTTCCGCCGTCTTTAAAGCCACGTTCCCAGTAAATCCGTCTGTAACGACCACGTCTGTATTGCCAAATGAAATATCGTTTCCTTCAACATAACCTTTGTAATTCAGGCCAATATCGCTTTCTGCTAACCTTTCATGGGCAGCTTTGATGACGGCATGACCTTTTTGGTCTTCGGTCCCGACATTCAGCAAACCTATTGACGGCTGTTCTTTCTTAAATAGCGCCCGATAAAACGCATCACCTAAGACTGCAAACTCAGCTAGTTGAGACGCCGTAGCCTCAACATTTGCGCCAACGTCTAAAACAACGCTGATACCTTCTGGCCTTGGCCAATTTGCGGCGAGAGCGGGTCGTTGAATTCCGTGCATTCGCCGTAATTGAAGCATGGACATAGCCATAAGAGCGCCGGTATTTCCAGCCGAAAGAACTGTGTTCGCCCGACCTTCTTTAACGGCCAAAATTGCATTCCACATGCTTGTGCCTTTACCCTTACGCAGAGCTTGAGAAGGTTTTTCATCCATCGATATTTCGGTCGGACTATGGCAAACTTCCGAGCGTTCGCGGGTCAGCGGATTTTTTTTAAGGAGTTTATCCAGACGCGGTTGGTCCCCATGCAGGAGGAAACGCGCGCGGCGACCTTTGCCTCCATGTTTTAAAAAATATTCAATGCCCTCGATAACGATTTCAGGGGCATCATCGCCACCCATGGCATCAATTGAAACTATCAGACCGTCTAGCATAAAGTCCCTTTACTCTCTCGTTCCGCTATAGCCAAGCCAAGGCCTCATGCCTAATTATTAATCCGAAATCCCTTTGATGGACTTAAAGCGGCGGAAAAACAAACCTTGCAGAAGCGATTTCTCCGAGTGATTTTTCTGAAAGCGATTGACGGAACGAAACGCTATAAGTTTGGAGTTGATTTAAGAACTCATTAGCCAATTCACCGTCCGTACCATGATAGGGCGAAGCGGCAACCGATCTAATGCCTTCATTTGGTAAGGCTTCGGTATAGTCTTTCACGCGTGTATAAAAAAGGCGAATCATAGGCTTGATGCGCTTAGCGACACCCGTATCGGAAATACCTTCTTCCCTTAGAGCAATTTCAAAATCATCCTTCATCTGGTCGAACAGAGCTTGTGAAAGGCGTTGCCCTTGTTCATCAAAAGACCTTAGTGCCTCTAAAACAACAGTCATATGAAGGGTAAGAACATCAATTCGCCCGTCATAACTGTCAGGAAATCTGCCCTTGCCATAAAAATGAGGATTGCGGGATTGCTGCATCAGTTTAGTATAAATGAGACTGGCATCGCGTTTCACCGTATCATTGCGTCCGAATAGCCGAGTCATAAACCCCATAAATCTAACCTTTGTTTAACACAGTATCTGTCTTGCCAGTGGGCAGCGCTTTGGTTAGGTCTTAGCGTGTTCAGACAGAAGTAAAAGTGGCGATATGACCTCTCATCTTATTAAAACAGCATGTTTCGGAGCTTTGATGCTCTCACTCAGTGCTTGCAACCCGATTTTGCGGACTCATGGCTATGTCCCGACCGAAGCAAAGCCACAGGCAGTTAATCCTGAGTCAGATACCAAAGCGAGTGTTCTGGCCCGTTTGGGAAACCCGTCCATCAAAAGCACCTTTGATGAGGATCTGGATGAGGACATCTGGTTTTATATGAATAGCGTACGCCAACGTTACGCTTATCTGCGTCCCAAAATCGAAGAACGAAGCATTACCGCCATTACGTTTGACCTTGATGGGCAAGTAACCCAGGTTGCGGAATACGGAATTGAAGACGGACAATATGTCGATTACGTCAGCCGGAAAACGCCGACGCGTGGACGTGAGCTTTCCGTTCTTGAGCAGATCTTTGGAACAATTGGCCGCATTCCGACGGACCGTCTCGGCGGCAATCAAGATGTTCCGGGTGGACCGGGCGGGCCTGGCGGAAGTCGCTAAGCCTTCTTCCGCTTTAATTTCTAATTGTGGGAATATCCTAATTTTTCAAGGATTAAAGCTTTTCCGTCCGAACCAAGGCATTTTACACCCTGCCCTTCAGTAACCTTGCCGACTCTCGTGACAGCCAAATTCAATTTCGCTGCGCCTATCTGGATGTGGTCAGCGTTTTTCGGTCTGGCTGTAAATAAAAGTTCGTAATCATCCCCAGCTGTTGCCAATTCCACTCTTTTTGCCTTGTTGTCTTTTCCAACGCACCACTTCATCGAAGCGCTGCTTATCGGAATATCGTCTAATCTCACAATAAGTGATTTACGACTGGCTTTAGCAATATGCCCTGCCTCAGACAGCAGGCCATCAGAAATATCCGCACAAGCTGTGGCATAACGACGAAGAGTTTTACGAAATATTAGTTTCGGTATAGGGTGGCGGAACGCTTCTTCCCAGACCCAAAGATCTTCAGGCGTGGGGTTATGTTTAAGAATCGACGATGTGTCTTGCGCTAATCGAAGCCCCAAATAGGCATCTCCAATCGTCCCCGTCACCCAGATGTCATCCCCGTCCTGAGCGCCGGAACGCAAAACAGCTGTCCCGCTGGGAACTACGCCGATAAAAGTGGCGCTGATCGACATGGGGCCATCAGTTTTCACTGTATCCCCTCCAAATAACGAAAACCCAAACCTCTCCTGCTCCGTTTTCAACCCTTTTGAAAACGCCTGCATCCATCCTTGAAGATCAGCCGATTTTAAATGTTTCGGCCAAGCCACTGATAAGAGATACCCCACGGGCCGAGCGCCTTTTGCGGCAAGGTCAGATAGATTTACGGTCATCAGCCGATTTGCCGTGCCAGCGCCATATTCACCTTTGAAAAAATGAATGCCCTCGATCAGGCTGTCTTGCGTCAGAATTAAATCCTGATCACCCCTTGGCGTATATAGCGCGGCATCATCAAGGAGCTGTAGTCCTTCCGGCCCGGCAAGAGGGGCTAAATAAGTTTGAATCCAGTCGAACTCGTCCAAACTCAGATTTCTTTCGCTGACTCGCCAACGAGTCCGAATTCAGCAGCTCGAACATCTTTGCCGATTTTATCCAAAATTCCGTTGACCATGCCGGGCTCCTTACCATCGAAGAAGTCAGACGCAATCGACACATATTCATTTATAATCACAAGCGCGGGAATATCGGGGCGTCGAATCATTTCATAAGCTGCCGCCCGCAAAAGACTTCGTAATGTTAAATCTAAACGGCGAAGGGGCCATTTCTCCGGCAAGAGTGAGCTCACTTTTTTGTCAATCGCTTCTTGGGAGACGACAACGCCTTCGATTATTTCTTCAAAGAAAGGCTCATCTACCTGAACCATACCGGGTTCATCATTATAGCCGAATCGGTGATTTTGAAATTCTCGTACAACGGCTTTAGACGGCGCATTGGCGACATCCATTTGGTATAAAGCCTGAACGATTGCGATACGGGCGGCGCGGCGGTGTTTAGGGTTTGCGCCAGACATTATTCTGCTGGCTCCGATAGAGCAGTCCTAATTCGGATCATTTCGAGGACGGCATTGGCTGCAAACCCGCCTTTATCCTTTTGATTCGATTTTGCGCGAGCCCAAGCCTGATCCTCGTTTTCGACCGTAATAATACCATTCCCTACCACTAATGCCTGATCGACAGCTAAATCCATTAGGGCGCGGGCAGATTCTTGACACACATAATCATAATGGGTGGTTTCCCCTCGAATAACGCAGCCTAACGCAACATATCCATCAAAACTTTGCGGACCCGCTTCCGCATAAGAGATAGCATGAGGAATTTCGAGCGCTCCGGGAACGGTCAGTTTTGTGACAGTCGCGCCTGCCTTCTGTAAAACAGAAAGAGCGCCTTCTAAAAGCGCGTCGGAAATAGCTTCATAATAGCGGGCTTCGATGACGAGAATATTCATCTTTATCAGACCTTAGTGTTTTTCAGCGGAGTAATGCCGACAAGTTCAATATCATAGGCTTCAAGACCGATAAGTTTAGGTGAGGTGTTGGTAATTAAACGCATTTTCTTCACACCTTGGTCCACTAAAATTTGTGCACCCACACCATACTCACGGATATTTTGTTCTTTGCGATCAATAGAGGATTTATGTGCGCCTAAACGCTCCAAAAGGCTGTCGATAGACCCTTCGCGGATCAAAACTAAAACCCCATGACCTTCATAAGCCGCCAAATTCTTCATAGCGTCCCAAATGAGGCCAGACCGAGGACTATCTTCGTATAGTATATCCCCTGCAAAATCGACTTTATGAACTCGAACCAATGACTCTTTGGCTGGATCAGGTTCGCCTTTGCTTAAAGCAACATGCTCCAATCCATCCAAGAAATTCCGATAAACATGAATTTGGAAAGTGTCATTATTTTGGGACGTGAATTCGGATGAGGCAACATGCTTAACAAAATGGTCTTTCTTCATCCGGTATTTCACCAGATCTTCAATCGTCCCAATCTTTAAGCCATGAAATTGAGCAAACCCAACTAGGTCAGGTAAACGGGCCATCGTCCCATCGTCATTCATGATTTCGCAAATCACAGCAGACGGGTTTAATCCAGCCATACGGGAAATATCGACGGAAGCCTCGGTATGACCTGTACGGACCATAACTCCGCCATCTCTAGCAATGATAGGAAACATATGTCCGGGGGACACAATATCATCTTTACGAGTGTCCGGATCAATGGCCGTTTGAATAGTATGGGAGCGATCCCCCGCGCTGATACCTGTGGTAACTCCTTCGCGGGCCTCAATGGATTGGGTAAAGGCTGTCTCAAATCGCGATTGGTTTTCTGCGCTCATATTCCGAAGCCCAAGAGCATCTGCCTTGGCTTCCTCAAGCGCCAGACATATAAGGCCACGCCCGAATTTCGCCATAAAGTTTACGGCATCAGGCGTTGCGAACTGCGCCGGAATGATGAGATCGCCTTCGTTTTCACGGTCCTCCGCATCCACAAGAATGTACATACGGCCATTACGCGCATCTTCAATAATTTCTTCTGGCGTCGCGAGATTATATACCTCCTCCGCCACAGCACTATTCAATTCAGTCACGATTTATCTTTCATTTGCGACAAGTAACGCGCCACATAGCGGGCTATCAGGTCTATTTCCAGATTTACTTTGTCGCCTGGCTGTAATTGACCGAGCGTTGTCACCTCTGCTGTGTGGGGAATGATATTTACACTAAACGTTGCACTATCAGCCGTATTTACGGTCAATGAAACACCGTCAATCGTGATGGAGCCTTTCGGCGCTATCATTGCCATCAAGTCCGGCGGCGCGCTAAATACTAGTTTTAAAGAGCCCGCTTGAACTTCACGGGTCATCAACGCACCGATTTGATCGACATGACCAGAAACCAAATGCCCACCCAGTTCATCTGCGGCAGTCATAGCGCGTTCCAGATTCATTAGCCGCCCCACCTTCCAAGACTTAAGCGTGGTTTTGTCGAGACTTTCATCTGACACATCAAAAGCGTAGCGACAGCCCGACTCGGTTTTGTTTTTTTCTACAACGGTCATACACGCCCCATCGTGAGCAATAGAGGCGCCGATAGCAATCGAGTCACATTCATATCCGCTGTCAATAACCATGCGGGTGTCGCCCCATTCAGAACGTTTCCCACTTTGATCCCTGTCAATCGAGACGACCCGACCTTTGTCTGTAATGATTCCTGTAAACATAGATCTATACCTGACGACTAGTCGTGGGATTTCAAGGCATAGCGTTCCCAGATATCCTTACCGACTTCATTTACTTCTGTGCGGTCAAAATCATAAGCCGCATTCATATGGGTTATTCCCAAGTCTCCGATGGCCGGGCGGCCTTCTGCACCAAGAATAAGAGGGGCTCTAAACCATTCTATTCTATCCACCAAATTTTGACGGATAAAGCTCGCAGCAAGAGTTCCGCCTCCTTCCAACAAAAGTGTGCGAATACCCAGGTTGAAAAGGCTGTCCAAAGCATGGGGCAGGCTCAAACCCTTATCATATGGCGAGACAATCAACAGCACCCCTAAATCTTTCAAGTGCTTAGCAGCTCCCCCTTCATCGGATTTCGTTACAATATAGGTAGGGGTGATTCTGGCGGTTTGGACGAGGTTTGAATCAGATGAAAGGCGTAAGCCGCTATCAAAGATCACACGGGTCGGGTCGGGCGCCCCGGAAATTCGTGTTGTCAGTTGCGGATTATCCGTGACCGCCGTATTGGACCCGACTGCAATGGCGTCATGTTGAGCCCGGAGTTTTCGTCCCTCTTTGCGTGCGGCTTCGCCAGTGATCCACTCGGATTGCCCGTTTGCCAAAGCGATTTTACCATCCAATGATGTGGCGAGTTTCAGTGTAACGAGAGGTCGATGCAAACCAAACTACTCCTCTTCTTTGCCGGAAGGACGCGCTTTGTTTGAGCCATCCAATTCCGGTTGAAGTTTCTCGGTTTCAATGAAGTTTTCAAAATCCTGAGTGGCACGAAAGTCTTTGTACACAGAGGCGTAACGAACATATGCAACATCATCCAGTCGGGCCAACCCTTCCATCACAAGTGTGCCGATCTGATCGGATGTAATATCCGCCTGCCCAATGCTTTCCAACTGTCGAACGACTCCACTGATCATTTGCTCGACTCTGTCTGTTTCAACCGGGCGTTTTTGCAGCGCAATCATTACGGAACGTGCCAATTTATCTCGATCAAACGGAGTTCGACGTCCTGACTTTTTGATCACCGTCAGTTCCCGGAGCTGCACACGTTCGAATGTGGTAAATCGACCTCCGCATTGCGCGCAAAGCCGACGCCGTCGAACAGCTGAGTTATCTTCAGCTTGTCGACTGTCTTTCACCTGCGTGTTTTCGGAGGAACAAAATGGGCATCGCATCGGCGGCAGGTATCACAGTTAACCTGTTGTCGCAATCTTTGGTGGGGGGATATAGCGTCTCAAAATACATTAAAAGTCTGTGTTTTGTCCATCAACTCCCTTGATTTATTACAATAGGCGATTCACAAGGTTGTTCACCCTTTATTCCATATCGGTTGTGGAGGGTTCTGTTAATAAGCCAGTTGATAGCTTGGGAATAAAATCGGTTTGAAAGCGCATAGTTACATTCGGGCAGAACAGAGGCGGTTCCGGCGCGCCTCCGAAGGGAGGCAATGGTCGGTCAGGCAGCTACCCCAATTTTACTACCACAAAACCTTTTGCGACATGCTCACCCATGTAAGTACGCGCCACACGAAGTTGATGGGGATCGAGCATACGAATTTCATTCGCGACTTTGAAGATTTGCCCTTCCCTGCCCAATGCGCTTATGCCCGCATTGCAGGACGCAAAGGAAATGTATTTAACTTTCACCATTTCCATTATTCCGAAATTCAAGACATTCCGTCTCAGTTTAAACTTTTACGTGAAAGTGGGTTTGTTCGCGGGGTGAGTGAAAAAGATTTTCGTTCTTATTTAAGTGCACTAACAAAGCCCGAGCTGACAAATCTGATGTTAGATCAGGTCTGTGAATCAGAATTTAAACGCTCTTGGAAAAAAGCGCGCCTGGTTGAGATTGCTTGCGATCAAATAGATATTGATCAAATCAAAATTCCTGACGGTTATATCGTTCAATCCCGTTTAAAGACATATAACTATCTCTTATTTCTTTATTTCGGCCGAATTGAAACGAGCCTTCAAACTAAAACACTCAAAGAACTAGGCCTTGTTCGTCCTGCCCGTTCCGACGCTGCAACACTTAAGTATCAGGATCAAGACGAGGCAGAAACGGACTATTTTTACGCGTCTGCCTTGCAAAGTTTTAAGGACGGAGACGTCTCCGAGATTCAAACCCTAATTGAAGCCGTTGATGATTGGCCGAAGGCTGTGGACGGGCCAATCTCGGTAAAACGGGGAAAACTACTCCAAAAGCTAGGCGGTTTATCAGAACGTAAGGGCGAAATTGAAAAAGCACTATCTTTATATAGTCGATCCGACCACGGGCATTGTAACGAACGTGTTGTACGTATTCGATATGCGCGAAACGCTGACGAAGACCGGGATTGGGTTCAGCAGCGATTAGAAGAAATGATTGAGAATCCAGAAAGCGACGAAGAGCATGCTTTCGCCGAGGACTTTTATGCTCGTAAGTTTGAAAACAAGCGCACGAGTGCCGTCACAGATTTGCTTCGAGACAGTGAAATTCGGTTTTTGGATGAAGCCTTCCGCCACGCCCCCGAACAAGCCGCACTTAGACACTTCAAGGAACAGGGGATTGAGGCGTATCGGACAGAAAACCAACCTTGGCAAATGTTGTTCGGGTTACTGTTCTGGGACGAGCTTTACAGAAAAAAGGACGATCAAAGCTGGCATCTGCCTGAGAGTTTAAAAACACGGAGTTTTTACAAGGCCCATCAAACAGCCATAGAAAAAAAACTGGAGGGCTTAACGAACGTTCCCGCAACTCTCTTGGCGCTACTGAAAACTCTCACACACCACTATATGGAGGAAAACGGCGTTTTTAGTTGGGGTAGTCGCTCCATTGAAAGAATCAAAGCTTTGATTACCCACTCCCCCTACGGCGCACTATCTTCTGTTTTAAGACTAATGGCCCAGGATTACGTGGCCACAAAAAGCGGATTTCCCGATTTGATGCTGATTGAGCATGGAAATGTCCGATTTGTCGAAATCAAAGCCGAGGGCGATGTATTGCGACGGAATCAATTAACGCGGCTGCGGCAATTGAAATCGGCAGGCTATAAAGCAGAAATTCTCCGCTTAGGCTGGCATATTGATCCGGATCAGACTTACGTTGTAGTGGATGTTGAAACGACAGGGGGGCGTCCTGGCCTTCATCGCCTCACGGAGATCGGCGCTGTCAAAATGCGCGGCGGCGAAGTTATTGATGAGTGGCAAAGCCTGATAAATCCTCAACGCTCTATTCCACCTAACATCACCCGCATTACGGGGATTGATGAAGCCATGGTCGCCAAGGCTCCTCTTTTTTCAGATGTCGCCGATAGTTTTTCAGAATTTATGGGAGACGCAATATTTGCGGCCCATAATGTAAATTTTGATTACGGCTTCATTTCGACGGAATATCAGATGATTGACCGGAAATTTCGTCATCCAAAAATTTGCACCTGTTCTTCCATGCGAAAACTATATCCCGGTTATCGCTCATATAGCCTCAAAAA
Source organism: uncultured Hyphomonadaceae bacterium (assembly GCA_913058335.1). Lineage (GTDB taxonomy): Bacteria > Pseudomonadota > Alphaproteobacteria > Caulobacterales > Maricaulaceae > Litorimonas. The sequence goes on along the minus strand of CAJXPX010000012.1, from coordinate 50,811 downwards.
CCTATGCCAAGAGTTTGAAATAAAACTAGAAAGTCACCATCGAGCCCTGTGTGACGCACAAGCCGCAGCAGAATTGCTCAAAATGGTCAATGAGAAGCGGATTGCCTTGCAAAACGGTGGCTGATAAGCGGTTTCCAAAGGGAGACTCGGGTGAATAAACCGACTGCAAACATTCTTGAAATTGTTGACCCTCAAGATTTAAGCCCGATACAGGCGCAAATCGAGAACCGACTTTCGAGCCTCATTCCATCTGATCAAACCTGGCCTGTCAAACTCCATGCCGCCCAGCGCCATGCTCTGTTATCGCCTGGCAAGCGATTTCGTCCCCTGCTTTGCGTTCTGATCGCACAAGGGGCCACCCAAGACATCACGAAGCGCCGCGCCGCGATAGATGTAGGCTGCGCAGCGGAAATGGTTCATGCCGCCTCCTTAATTCTAGACGACCTCCCCTGTATGGATGATGCCGCCTTGCGCCGTAATTCGCCTACTACCCATATTGCTTTTGATGAAAGCACAGCCATTTTAAGTGCGACCGCCCTTCTCAATCGGGCCTTTGGTGTTCTGGCCCGTCTGAGAGATATTGATCCCGCGATCCGAATCGCCCTTGTTGACTTATTATCTTATTCTGTAGGATCGACAGGGCTGATTGCCGGTCAAATGGCTGATTTGGCAAATGGCGACACCCAGGCCAGTTTGCAGGATGTCGAACAATTGAACCGCCTCAAAACCGGAGCTTTGTTTGAATTCACAATTTACAGCGCCGCAATTTTGACCGAATTATCCGTCGGACAAAAAGAAGACTTAAAAGACTTCGCTTTTAATCTCGGCCTCGGCTTTCAGCTATTAGACGATCTGAAAGATAGCTTCATGGACGATGCTCAAGCGGAAAAGAGCGTTGGGAGAGATGAAGGCAAAGCTACTATCCTAGCCTTACTTGGCACTAAAGATTCAAAGCAAACCCTTAAAACCTATCTCATCTCGGCCAAAGGCGCCCTTCACCGCGCAGGTTTGCAGAACTCATCTTTGCTAGAAGCTGTAATTGACCGTCAATTTGCTTTTTTAAATGAAGTCTAATGACGTCACCCTCCGACACGCCTTCGCTTGAAGTCAAGGACCTCAGCGTCACATATAGGCAGTTTCAGGCCCTTAAAAGTCTGAACCTCTCAGTTAAAAAAGGCGAGTTAATCGGAATCATAGGCCCGAATGGAGCCGGTAAGACAAGTTTAATCAAAGCTCTATGCGGCCGCGTTGAGTCCACAGGCCTTATATCCATTGCGGGGCACACCCTTAAACGCGGGCATGATCGACGCCGCAGAATTGGTTTGGTCCCCCAGGAAATTGGCCTTTACCCCAAGCTGACAGCAAGAGAGAACCTTGATGTCATGGCGCGTTTATTAGGCGTGACGTCAAAAAGGCGTCGAGAGAATATCAACCAAGCATTAGAAGCGGTTGGCATGGAAGCAAGAGCCAATAGTTTGGTTCAAGATTTATCCGGCGGTATGAAACGGCGCATTAATGTTTCGGCTGCCATCATGCATAACCCGGACCTTGTTATTTTTGATGAACCCACGGCAGGAGTAGATATTCCGGCCCGTGACGAGTTGCACAAACTGGCCAGGCACCTAGCAAAGCAGGGAAAAGCGGTTTTGTTAGTCACTCACGAACTCGATCAGGCAGAAGCTCTTTGTGATAAAATTCTCCTGCTTTCCCAAGGGCAAAAACTGTTTTACGACACACCATCAAATATTTTGGAGCAACAATTTGGAGGAACGCGACAGGTGGTTCTCCGGTTTGAAAGGCCTCCTTCTTCGGAAACTCTTGCAGCCCTGCGTCCTTTTAAATTTCAGGCGTCAGAGTCAATGGACATTTGGACGGCCAGAACACATCTTAATGAATCTAATTTTATGTCTGATTTCACGGCGGCGCTCAGAGACCACACTCGATTTATCAGAGAAATATCCGTCCATCGCCCTGGCTTGACGGCGCTTATGCACCACGTCGAAGCCCATAAAGGATTGATTGCGTGATTTATGCTGTCCTAAAAACCATGGGGTTAAGGCTTTGGCGCGACAAAGGGGCGTTGGTTCTGGCCTTTATTTTACCGGGCTTCATCTTTGCAATATTTGCGGCGATATTTTCAACAGCGTCCGGTGGGGCTCTGGATTTACGCGTAGCCTTTGGGACAATTGGTGATGACCCTGCCGTCACAGACCTCGCAGAAACGCTTCGAGAAGACGCGGCTTTTGATATTCTTGAAAATGAAAGCTGGTCAGGCGGAGATATAAAAGAACAAGTCATGCTCGGACAAGCCGATGTTGGAGTATTGCTTTCGTCTCAAGCCTCTGCCCTGCCGCAAATAACAATCGTAGAAGATCCAAGCCGAAAGGTTGCCGCCACCGTGGTTAAGGGGCAAATCCGCCAAACACTCTCAGATAAAAGCGGAGCGAGTCAGGATATTTTTACGACAATTTCAGCCCTCCCCGAGACTTCCAATAGTGAGGGGCCAACGGATAAATCCGTAACATATTATATTGGCGCTACGACCATTTTGTTTCTTATGTTTGCGGCCATGCAAGGCGCCTCTATTTCCATTGATGAAAGGCGTTCTGGCATCTCAGAAAGGTTAATGGTCGGTCCAAAAGGCGCCCTGGCCATGCTAACCGGTAAGTTTTTGTTTTTAACGATGATAGGTGCGCTGCAAGCCATTGTTATTATCGCGGTCGCCAATTTGTTTTTTGGCGTACAGATTTCACCCTTTATAGGCGGATTGATTATAGCTTCCATCGGAACTGCCATGTTGGCCTCAGGGCTCGCCCTGTTTATAGCCGCGCTTTGCGCGAGCCAAACCCAAATGCACACAGTCTCAACGTTCATTGTTTTATTGTTTTCTGCTGTTGGCGGATCAATGGTTCCCAGGTTCATGATGCCAGACTGGTTACAAAGTGTGGGCATTGCCACGCCTAACTATTGGGTAATTGAAGGCTATTACGGCTTATTAGCCCGAGAGAAGACGGTGCTCTCTCTCTGGCCTGTGTGGAGCGTTATATTTGTATCTGCTTTTATGTTATTAGGGTTTGCGGCAATTCTGGCGCATAAACTGATGAGAGTATAGTGAGCTTAGGAGAGAATACAGCCTCTGACAAATTGGAATCCCAAAGATTAAATTGGGGACTCCCACTTGGTCTATTGGTCATCGCCTGTTGGTCAGCGGTGCATATTTACAGTGTCTTTTTTCACTCTCTTAGCGGCCCGCTCTGGCAGACATTGGGCTTAATTGCTCTACAATGCTGGCTCTATACGGGTATGTTTATCGTCGCGCACGATACAATGCATGGCTCTTTTGCCCCGAATCATCCAAAGTTAAACGCCGTACTCGGAACCGGAATTATGTTTATCTATGCCGGGTTTAACTGGAAGACTATGAAAGCGGCTCATCACGCCCATCACAATAATTCAGGCCGGGAGGGCGATCCGGATTTCAACCGAGATAACCCGCACCAGTTCTGGCCTTGGTACGTAAAATTCTTCACTCATTATTTTGGGTGGAAACAGGTTTTTACCCTTATCGGGTTTACGCTCGCTTATATATTCGTTTTTGGGGCTAGCTATCTCAATACGATAGTGATGTGGGCAGTGCCGGCCATATTGTCTTCTGTTCAATTGTTTTACTTCGGAACTTACCTCACACATCGACATGAAGGTAAGTTTCCTGATCACCACAATGCGCGTACCAATAATTATCCGCGCTGGCTCTCTCTCTTGACTTGCTTTCACTTCGGCTATCATCATGAACACCACCTCTTTCCACATGAGCCGTGGTGGCGCCTTCCCTCCCGTAAGTTTGAAAAGACAACGTAATGAGTTGGTATTTAGCCGTATCCATTGTAGTTCTGAGCATTCTTGGAATGGAAATTTTTGCTTGGCTCGTGCATAAATATATTATGCATTCCCGTTTAGGCTGGGGATGGCATGAAAGTCACCACATTGAGACGAAGGGCGTGTTCGAGAAAAACGACCTCTACGGCGTTAGTTTCAGCGTCATCGCAGCGTCGCTGTTTATTATTGGCTCCATGGGATACCCAAAGCTTTGGATGATGGCCTTTGGCCTCACAATTTATGGTGTTTTGTACGGTATAGTGCATGACGGATTAATACATCAAAGATGGCCGTTCTTTATTCACACCAAAGGCAGATATTTAAAACGCTTAGTTCAGGCTCATCGCCTTCACCACGCCACTCATGAACGAGAGGGCGCCGTCTCATTCGGGTTTTTATATGCCGGGGATGTACGTCGTCTAAAAGAGCGGCTGAAATCCAATCACAACAAAACAAAAACATGAACACCTTTGGCCCTTCAGCCCTGTTGGAATGTTACCGCCGTGGCGTTTTTCCTATGTCGGATTCCCGGTCCGACACACAGGTTTTTTTAATGGACCCCGATTTACGAGGCGTCATCCCCTTGGACGGTCTTCATCTATCGCGCTCTTTAAAAAAATTTATCCGCAAATCAAATTGGACGGTTCAATATGACAATGACTTTGTTTCCGTCATTCGGGCGTGTGCGGCTCCGGACAAAGGGCGGGAAAGCACTTGGATCAGTGAGGGGTTGGAACACCTTTATATTGCCCTTCATCAGGCCGAGTGTGCTCATTCCGTTGGAGTCTATCAGGGCGAACAACTCGTGGGAGGACTATATGGCGTGTGTTTGGGTGGGGCCTATTTCGGCGAGAGCATGTTTTCTGTCGAAACAAATGCCAGCAAGGTGGCATTAGTCGCGTTAGTCAAAGCTCTACGCGAGGCTGGCTTTACACTTCTCGACACGCAATTTCTTACGCCTCACCTCGCAAGTCTTGGCGGCATAGAAATTCCGCGAAGTACTTATCAAAGGCGTCTTAAAGCAGCCTTGGAGAGACAGGCCGTTTTTCCGAAAACCAGTCTCCCCGTTACGAGTTTGGCAGACTAAATTCTCAACGGATGACTCGACTTGACGTAGGACTTTGCCTGTATATGTTGCGCGCAGAAGAAACGGGCGGATATAGCCGCCATTATTTGTCGAAAAGTTGACACTGTTTGAGCGCCTCCGAAGATATTGAAGAAGTCCCTGCGGACGAAGAAATCACGATTACCTTTAAGGAGCTTGGCCTTGCGCCTAAAATCCTGAAGGCCCTTGATGATATGGGCTATGAAAAGCCGACCCCAATTCAGGCCAGATCTATTCCCGCCGCCCTGAAACAACGCGATGTTCTGGGGATTGCACAGACCGGCACAGGTAAGACGGGCGCATTTGTTTTGCCTACCCTTCACAAACTTGAAAAAGGTCGAGCACGGGCTCGTATGCCACGCTGCCTTATTATTTGTCCGACCCGGGAACTTGCCGCGCAAGTGGCTGAAAATGTCGAAGAATACGGGAAATATCTTAAACTCGAAATGGCACTTTTGATTGGCGGCGTCAGCTTTACGGAACAAGACCGTAAACTTTCAAAGGGTGTCGATATTCTGATTGCGACCCCCGGACGGCTCTTGGATCAATTTGAACGCGGTAAAATTCTTATGACGGGCGTACAAACCCTCGTTGTCGATGAGGCAGACCGCATGCTAGATATGGGTTTCATCCCCGATATTGAGAAGATTTTCAAAATGACGCCCTTTACGCGTCAAGTTCTGTTCTTTTCTGCAACGATGCCGAACGAAATTAAGCGCCTTGTAGATCAGTTCCTGCATCAACCCGTAACTGTTCAGATTGCCCGTCAATCCACTGCCGCGGAAACTGTACGTCAAAGAATCATCCGTATGCCGTCTTCGGATTCAAAACAGAAGCGGACAGCCTTGCGCTGGATTATGGAAAGAGAAGAGGTCGATAACGGCATCATTTTCTGCAACCGGAAGCGCGACGTTGATATCGTTGCGAAATCTTTGACGGTTCACGGGGAATCAGCGGCGCCTATTCACGGCGACCTAACTCAATCTCTTCGAACTGAGACTTTAGATAAGTTCAAAAACGGCGAAATAAAATACCTTGTTGCCAGTGATGTGGCTGCGCGAGGTCTTGATGTCCCGAGCGTCAGTCATGTTTTCAATTATGACGTCCCAAATCACTCTGAGGATTACGTCCACAGAATCGGCCGAACTGGCCGAGCTGGACGTGAAGGCGATACTATTATGCTCGTCGCCAGATTGGACGAGAATAACTATCAGGATATTCTAAACCTTTTAAAAGTTGACGGCATTGAAGAAATTGACGTCCCCGGAATTGAAGACTTTCCGAAAGATGGCGGCCGTAAAAAGGACCGCGGTCGTAAGGGGGATCGTAAAGGGCGTCGCGGGGATAAAGGCTCATCTCATAAGCGCAAGTCTTCTAAAAACGACAATTCTGACGAAAATAATCAATCCCCCTCTTCATCAGAAGTCCCAAAAGCAGAGAAAAAAGCAAAAGCTTCTCGCAGGAAGGCACCCACTAAGAACACTTCTGAGACGCCGCCAGAAAAAAAATCTTCAGAGTCGAACCCTGAAAGTAGTTCAAAGAAGAAAACCTCTAAATCGGCTTCTTCGAAACCTACCTCTAAGTCTTCAGATAAAAGGTCTTCTTCCTCTAAGGAAAGCTCTTCTTCTCAGGGAAGGTCTTCAAATAGAGGACGGGACCGCAATGGTCTGCCGCATAATAAAGACACAGGCTTCGGCGGAAACATGCCGGACTTTTTCAAAGTATAGAACAAGTAAACGGGGCTATTTGTCCCGTTAAAATTTTACATGTTAGAGGTTAGCGAAACTTCGAAACCGCTAAAGTGTTTCCTATTCGCAAAAATTGAAACCACATTATCTTGATTTAAGAATAAATTATTCCCACTCAATAGTTCCGGGCGGTTTGGATGTCACATCATAAACTACCCGGTTCACTCCCCGCACTTCGTTGATAATACGTGTGGCGGTTTCCCCTAAAAAGTCATGAGTATAAGGGTAGTAATCCGCCGTCATCCCATCTGTAGAGGTAACGGCTCTTAGGGCCAAGACATAGTCATATGTTCGGCCATCGCCCATGACGCCAACCGTTTTGACCGGTAGAATAACAGCAAAAGCCTGCCATATATCATTGTAAAGACCGTGTTTTCTAATTTGGTCAAGATAGATTGCATCAGCGTCCCGAAGAATATTCAAACGCTCAGAGGTAATCTCTCCGGGACAACGAATGGCTAAACCAGGCCCGGGAAAAGGGTGACGTTCAACAAAATCCGCGTGCAGCCCTAATTCGCGGCCCAGAGCACGAACCTCGTCTTTAAAAAGCTCCCGAAGCGGCTCAACCAGTTCTAGATCCATACGCTCGGGAAGGCCGCCCACATTGTGGTGAGATTTAATGGTTACTGAGGGGCCACCGTCAAACGAAACACTCTCGATGACATCGGGATAAAGCGTGCCTTGAGCAAGGAATTTTGCCCCGCCAATAGACTTTGCTTCGCGCTCAAAAATATCTATAAAAGTTCCGCCGATTATTTTACGTTTTTGTTCAGGGTCACTAACACCTTGGAGTAGTCCTAAAAATTCCTCTCCAGCATCAACATGAATAAGGTTGATGTCATAATGGTCGCGAAAAAGCGATGTCACCTGCTCGCTTTCACCTTTGCGCATCATGCCCGTATCAACATACACACAGGTAAGCTGATCTCCGATTGCCTCATGGATAAGGATAGCTGCCACTGAGCTATCTACCCCCCCTGACAAACCGCAAATAACTTTGCCTTCGCCGACTTGTTTCTGAATGGCGGCAATCATTTCGTCCTTAAAAGCGGACATCGTCCAATCCCCTTTGAAACCGGCGATATTATGTGTGAAATTCCGCAATATCATTGCACCGTTTCGCGTATGGACAACTTCCGGATGAAACTGCAGGCCATAAAACTGACGGCTTTCATCCGCTATCGCCGCGAAAGGCGCATTTGGTGACTTTGCAATGATTTCAAAGCCTTCTGGCATTTTATTTACGCGGTCCCCGTGGGACATCCAGACTCTCTCATTCGCGCCAATCTTCGCTAACCCGGCAAAAAGGGGGGAGTCTTTGATAATATTTAGGTCAGCTCGGCCAAATTCCTGCTCGTCAGACGCCTCAACTGATCCGCCGAGTTGCGCGCACATCGTTTGCTGTCCGTAACAGATCCCGAGCACCGGAACGCCCAAGGACCAAATCGCTTCGTCGGCCCGGGGCGTACCAATCCCGGTCACACTACTTGGTCCGCCAGACAAAATAATCGCTTTAGGGTTGAAAGTCTTCAGCAAGGTGGAATCGACACGGTTATAAGGATGAACCTCGGAATAAACTCCGCTTTCGCGAACCCGCCGCGCAATTAGCTTCGTCACCTGAGATCCGAAATCAATAATCAGCAACTGCTCATGTTGTTCTGTAATGAGCTCGTGCGTATCAGTCATTTCGTTCTCTCCATAACGGCAAAGAAAAAGCCGTCAGTATTCGTCGCTGCCGGGGTTAATGTGAGTGTGCATCCATCCGCAGACCAAGGCTTTGGAACCTCAGCACCGAATTTTTCTTCCCAAACTTCACCTGCTGACAGTAAATTAAAATTCTCGTTCTCTTCAAGAAAGGCGTAAACTTGGGCCTCGTTTTCCTCGGCAAGCATGGAACACGTCACATAAAACAACAGCCCGCCTTCAGGTTTCACAAAACCTTTTGCGCTCTTTAGGACAGACCTTTGTTCGTTATTGCGGCGTTCGAGAGCATCTTCAGAAAGGCGCCATTTCGCATCGGGTTTACGCCGCCATGTTCCGACACCTGTGCAAGGCGCATCGATCAGGACGCGATCCATCTTCCCAACCAGATCTTTAAGGTTTTCAGATGGTGGCTGACGCACCTCTATAATAGACGCTCCCGCGCGCTGCGCACGTTGATAAAGAGGTGAAAGACGACGTTTATCTATATCGAAGCCAAAAACCTGTCCTTTATTTTCCATATCCGCCGCCAGAGCGAGAGACTTGCCGCCTCCCCCTGCGCAATAATCCAACACTTTTTCTCCGGGTTTCGCATCAATTAGAAGACTCACAATCTGAGACCCTTCATCCTGAATCTCAATCGCGCCGGTTTGAAATTCAGGTTCGATCTGGACATTCGGCAGACGGGCATCTCCCTCAAGCGCTTCCACACGAAGGCCAATAGGTGATATTTCTGTTTTCTTGAGCCCTTTGGCTTTCAGGGATGATAATACTTTGTCCCTTTTGCTTTTTATTGTGTTCACACGGAGGTCAAGAGGCGGACGGGCAGTCAGCGCCTGACCTTCCTCTACCGCCATATCATCAAAATTGGTCTCAAACATTGGCCAGAGCCATTCAGGTACATCTGCTTTCACCCAGTCGGGCGCAGAATCGATTTTTATGGAGCCGTTTAGGCGAGTCTGTTCTTCGGAGCTAAGCTCTGAAGGCGCATGTTCGTCAGCTGCAAAGTCTACTACTAATTCTTCAACAGTGTGACCGCCCCTAAAAACAGCAGAACCTAAGGCCAGCGCCCGAGGGGTTTCACTCCCCATTTGGAAAGCGATAGAGCTTTTAGAACGGAGGGCATCATGCACATAATTGCCAATAGCGGACCGATCCTTTGATCCTGCAAAGCGGTGTTTTTTACCCCAGTCACGAAGGGCCATAGTCGCAGGTGTTTTGCGATCCAGAATATCTTCTAAAACTTCAGCCGCTGCCTGTATTCGTCCGCCAAGTCTCATAGAGCCGCCATATGGAAAATCGCTAAAACTGTCATCACAAGGAGCGAAATTGCACTAATGAAAAAAGCCAGAAAGCGATAAGGAAAGATAATATTTATCGTCAAGTGAACCAAGGCGTGTAAAATCCGGGCAATGACGAAGATCCAAGCTATTGCTAGAATTAACGTCGTCACACCTCCAGTTAAGACAAAAAACAAACAAAGTACGTAAAATAATACCGGGAGTTCAAACTGATTTTTAAAATTATCACTCGCATTGACCACATGTTTCGGAAAGCCGGTTTTCCGAATTTCGGACATACCCTGTTTGGCGATACGACTTACGCGTGACCAGGCAAGCCAAAATAAGATAACGAAGGAAAGACTGATCTGCGTCAGCATAGGCCAGAAAATTAAAGTGTTTTCCATAATCTAGACTAACTCGGCATTGAGTAATTTGGCGCTTCGCGCGCGATATGTACATCATGTACATGGCTTTCGCGGAGACCCGCATTCGAAATTTTCACGAATTCTGCATTCTTATGAAGCTCAGCTATCGTGCGTGATCCGGTATATCCCATCGCGGCACGTATCCCGCCGATAAGCTGGTGCAAGATGGGCCCCACTGGTCCTTTATATGCAATGCGGCCTTCTATTCCTTCAGGTACAAGTTTCATGGAGTCGTTAACTTCCTTTTGGAAGTATCGATCCGCAGAGCCCCTTGCCATTGCAGAGACAGACCCCATGCCCCGATAGGACTTATAAGACCGTCCCTGATAGAGAAACACTTCCCCAGGCGTCTCTTCTGCTCCGGCCAGTAGGGAGCCCACCATGGCGCATTCTGCCCCCGCCGCGAGGGCTTTGGCCATGTCGCCTGAATACTTAATCCCTCCATCAGCTATGACTGGAACGCCTGCTTTGTGCGCGGCGGAGCAAGCATTTATAATCGCAGTTAATTGAGGCACTCCAACGCCGGCCACGATACGTGTTGTACAGATGGAGCCCGGCCCAATACCTACTTTAATCGCGTCTGCACCGGCGTCGATAAGAGCTTTGGCAGCAGCCTCTGTTGCGATGTTCCCAGCTATTATCTGCGCTTCGGGGTAGTCCTTTTTCAATCGTCTGACTGTATCCAAAACTTTAGAAGAGTGACCATGCGCTGTGTCAATGACAACAGCATCCACACCGGCCTCAATCAGAGCGACTGCGCGATCATAACCAGCTTGCCCTACGGTTGACGCCGCCGCGACACGTAAGCGACCTTTTTCGTCTTTACAAGCGTTTGGAAAGCTCTCGGCTTTATCCATGTCTTTGACTGTAATTAGTCCTACACAATTATAGGCGTCATCAACAACTAATAGGCGTTCAATCCGGTGCTTATGCAAAAGTGATCGCGCTTCGGATTCTGTTGCCCCCTCTTGGACCGTTACCAAATCCGTAGTCATCAAGTCTCTTACGGAAACAGTAGGATCATCGGCAAAACGAACATCACGATTTGTCACAATTCCTACTAGCTTACTGCCATCTTCCACAACTGGAATGCCGGAAATGCTGTGATGGCTGACCAATATGCGTAAATCGGCCAAGGTAGCGTCCGGGTCAATCGTAATTGGGTTGACCACCATGCCGGATTCGTACCGTTTGACCTTGCGAACTTCTTCGGCTTGTTCTTCGATAGACAAGTTACGGTGAATGACGCCAATCCCGCCTGTCTGGGCCATAGCAATTGCCAATGGCGCTTCCGTAACAGTGTCCATGGCCGCACTGACCAAAGGCACATTGATCGAAATCATTTTTGTCAGACGCGTATTTAGGTTAGCGTCAGCCGGTACGATGTCAGAAGCCTGGGGCTGCAAAAGGACATCATCGAAGGTCAATCCTTCTCGAATCTCCATGGGAGTCTCCTATCTCTTTTGCAGGCGGGGGTTATCAGGAATCCTCCACACCCGCAAAGAGAAAACCGTAACAGGCTGTTAATAAATCAATCTGTTTTGGGATTTTGCAAATTCAACGCAACCAGATAAATTTCCGGGCTCCCTTTCCGGGACGAATCTGGTTTAAAATGCTTTACTGTCTGAAAGCGGGATTTCAGTTCATTCAATAATGAGAATTCAGCTCCGCCTTGGAAGACTTTTGACGCAAAATGCCCCCCTGGTCGCAAAGTGCGCATGGCGAAATCGGCAGCCGCTTCGACCAGCGCGACAGTCTTTAAGTGATCAGTTTGTTTATGACCCGTCGTATTAGCCGCAAGATCGGATAAGACCACATCCGGCGAAGCGTCCAGATAGGATTTTATCTTTTCAGGCGCATCTTCTTCCATAAAATCATATTCAATCAAATCTGCCCCCGCCACCATATCCACGGGTAAAATATCAATACCGACAACGCGTTTAGCCCCTCGTTTCAGAGCGATTTGCACCCAACCTCCTGGTGCGCAGCCTAAATCCACAACTAAACTATCGTGCTTTAGAAGGTTAAATTTATCATCCAACTCTTCCAATTTGAATGCCGCCCGAGATCTGTACCCTTTGATTTGGGCTTCGCGGACGTAAGGATCATTGATCTGACGTTCAATCCAGAGCTTGGACGAAATTTTTCGACCCCGCGCCGTTTTGACCTTTTTATGCATCATACGGGTTGCATTATCTTGCTCGGCTTTTGGAGTGCGGCGCCCCCGTTTTGGCGCTGATGGCTTACTGCCCGACATGCGGCGTGGACGCGTATCTTTTGGTGGTTTACTCATTCTGCGGCCTCTGCTTCGTCCGTCGAGGAGGTTTCATCATTGTCGGGTAAAGTCCGGATCGTTTGCTGTCGGTTCATTAACCCCATCAACATACCTTCACGTAAACCCCGATCTGCAACCCGAATCATTTTGCTGGGCCACATTTCACAAATCACATCCGTAATGGCGCAGCCTGCCACGAGCAACTTTGCCCTATCCCGCCCAATACATGGCTCTTTCGCCCGGTCATCGGGGCTACGGCTAGCCATATTGCGGGCTACCTTTACAGCGTCTCGTGAACGAAACCAGAGCCCGTCAACTTTGTCCCGTTGATAATATGGCAGCTTTAGGTGGATTCCGGCCAAAGATGTAATCGTACCGGAGGTTCCAATAATGTGACCTTTCCCGTCCTCAAAAGCCCTCGTGAAACGTGTATCACAGGCTTTTTCAGCGATTGTGTCTCTGACAACCTGCTTCATTTCTTCATACCAACTCTTCCGGTCCGCCGTTTCAGGAATACGTTCGGACAGAGTAACAACACCAATGGGTAAGGAGGCCCATGCGCTGATCGGCGGACGATGTGTTTTCATTTTATGATTTGGGTCCCGTAATTTACGAATATCAACCCAGCTTAGTTCCGTTGAGCCTCCCCCAATATCGACAACGAGAGCGACATCTTTCGTAGGGTCCACCAAATTCAAGCAGCCCATAACCGCTAGCCGCGCTTCAACCCGGGCCGAAATAATTTCCAGAGAAATCCCAGTCTCACTCTTGACCCGAGAAAGAAACTCTTCCCCGTTGCCTGCTCGCCGGCAGGCTTCTGTCGCAATACAGCGCCAGCGCTTTACATTTTTGGATTTCATTTTTCGCGCGCAAACAGTCAGAGCATTGACTGCCGCATCCATGCTTTGCTGGGATAATTGTCCTGACGCGGCAAGCCCCTGCCCCAGACGAACAACTTTTGAATAGCTGTCGACGATTTGAAACCCGTGGTTCAATTCTTTTGCAATCAATAGACGACAATTATTGGTGCCAAGGTCTAAAGCGGCATATGTGGCGGGCTTCTCTCCGCTTCGTCTGCGGGGTCGCCCTGACCGTCTCCGTCGCTCATGGCCATTTGCCGATGAGGAGGCGGATCCGGACGGTTTTTGGTCCGGCATGGTCTGCTCTCATTTTTTATGACAGGGTCGCTTCAGGCGATAGCCGAGCGCCACACTGTCTGTTCTCTTTTACGGTAACGGATAAATAGCGTTTGGTAAATGTGAAAATGGAATTGATGCCTAAAGGTGGATCAATGGATGTCAATATGATCCGAAAGTTGCGACCAATCCGGTTCGGGGCGGAGAGCTTCCATTGCATCATGTTGGGACAGAAAAATCTGCCCCGTCAAGTGATCTAGAAAGTTTGATCGGAACAGACGCTCTTTCACCCGGCTTTGCATATCAGAGAAATGCAGTTTTACGCCGATACGCTTCAAGCGTTTATTTACCTCAAACAAGCTGGAAAGCGCGCTCGCATCAATACGGCTAACAGCCGTACACATTAGGACTAAATCCCGCATATCCGGGCTCTCAGAGATAAGGTCTGATACACGTTCTTCGAGTGAACGTGCATTCGCATAATACAAGCTCTCATCAATTCGCAGAGTTTTGACTTCTTCATTTGTCTCCACGACAAAGCGAGCTGCGTCGCGATAATGTTCCGTACCAGGAAACCGTCCGACCTCTGCAATATGAGGATGAAGTGTCTGGCGAATATGGAGGGCCATTGCAAGTATAACTCCTGCTAACACGCCCCATTGCACGCCAAAAATTAAAACCGAGAAAAATGTTGCCAGAGCGGTAATGCCGTCTGCGCGGCTATAAATCCAAGTGCGCCACAGAGTCTTAAAATCAAGAAGCGAGAGGCAGGCGATTATTATCAACGCGGCCAAAACAGCCAAGGGTAAAGACTTTAAAACAGGCGTTAAAAAGAGCGCGGTAAGCGCCATAAATAGGGCAACGATAACATTAACTAACGGAGTTTTCCCGCCTGCCGAGGCGTTGACCGCCGTTCGCGACATACTTCCGTTAATGGGATAGCCCCCGGTCATCCCGGCTACAAAATTGGCTCCCCCTAAGCCCAAGAGTTCGCGGTTCATATCAAGTTTGGTTCGGTTTCTGGCGGCAAATTCCTGTCCGGTGGACCCGCTGTCTACAAAAGATACTACAGCGATTACAGCCGCGGGAACAATAAGCATTTTTACCATGTCCATAGAGGCTGCCGGCACTTTAAAGGGGGGCAAACCAGACGGCACCCGTCCAACAACAGCCAGACCAAACCTTTCATGAAGACCCAAGCCCAAACTAATCAGAATATAAACGGATATAACGACTATCGGGGCCATCCGCGCGAATAGTTTTGCCCGTCGGCTTTTCATACCAAATTTAACGAGCGCAAGAGCTAGGTTTCGCTGTAGGAATAGAAGTATAATGCACGCAGAAACCCCAACCAAAAGGGCGACTGCCTTTGTGTCTCCCAATCCGGCCCACAAAGATTCGATGAGCCCCAAGGCGGTCGTTCCGGAAGCCGACACCCCTAAAATATGTTTGAGTTGGGAGATGATAATGAGCATTGCCGCGCCCGTGATGTAAGCCGAAACGACGGGGCGCGAGACGAAGTTCATTAAAAATCCGCCGCGAAGCAATCCCGCCCCTATTAGAAAGACCCCGACAAGTGAGGCAAGTGCGGCGGCGCTGATTAAACGCGTTCCTTCCGGTAAGACGGCAATACTCGCGGCTGTCATTAGTGAAATAACGGCGGTTGGACCAACATTGAGCTGACGGGATGATCCGAGTAACGCATAAGCAATTAGCGGAAAAATGGAGACATATATTCCAAGCTGAGGCGGTAGCCCGGCTAAGAGGGCGTATGCAAGACATTGAGGGACGAGCAAGATGGAAACAATTATCGCCGCAACCAGATCTTCGCCAAATACAATCGGGGAGTAGCCGTGTAGCCAATCGAAGTGTTTACGAACTGCCCCGACAATTTTCACAAGTCAAAATCCTGAAACATCATAAAAGGAAATCCTCATTATCCTACTCTGAGTTTTTTGCCTCTAGTTCATATTCTTTCAAAAGAGGATATATTTGTATTAAATTATAAGGGCTTTCCTCTAACGCTTTGATAACTTCGTCTGCTCCCAGCGGTTTGACATGAGCAAACGCCCAAAGCGCGGCAGAGCGCATACCGCTGGCACAAAAAGCAACAATTGGCCGAGGCATGGTTTTATAGGCCGACACACTTTCTTCGATAAGTTCAGATGAGAGCCCCCCTAACATCGGAATAAAATGATACGTCAAAGACAGGGCTTGAGCTGCTTGTTCCATGTCTTCAGACGCTGGCTGCAAAGGTGCTTCATTCTCTGGGCGATTATTTATTACGCCCTGAATGCCTTGTTTGGAAAGAGATTGAAGCTGTGCAGGGAGGAGCTGTCCGCAAACAAACACATCCCCAGGAAGTTCATACATTGGCTAACCTTTGACTTTCTTGAGAGCCATATCGACAATCGCGTCTGTTGTAATCCCGAAATGCGGGAAAAGCTCCGCGCCGGGAGCCGAGGCGCCAAAGCCGTCCATTCCGATGAAACCACCATCGCGGCCAATTAACGCGTCCCAGCCTTGACGTATGCCGGCTTCGATAACAATTTTAGGGAGATCTTTTCCGAGGACAGAATGGATATAACTCTCATCCTGTTCCATAAATACATCCAGGCACGGCATGGAAACGACGCGTGCAGAAACGTCCTGCTCGGCGAGTTTCTCATGAGCTTCCTGCGCCAAGTGAACTTCAGAACCCGAGGCAATAAGGATTATGTCGTCTGCCCCTTTTCCAGGAGTGAGAACATACCCACCTCTTTCGCACATATTTTTAGTCGCATCACTTCGAACAGCCGGAACATTTTGACGGGTCAAAGCCAAAATGGAAGGCCCATTCTTTCGGCGAACGGCCAATTCCCAACATTCTGCCGCCTCAAGAGCGTCGGCCGGACGGTAAGTGAACGTATTCGGGATCGCCCGAAGGGATGCTAAATGTTCAATCGGCTGATGCGTTGGTCCATCCTCGCCCACACCAATAGAATCGTGCGTCGCAACATAAATTGTCTGGATTTGCATGAGAGCCGCCAAGCGAACGGACGGGCGGCAGTAATCCATAAATACCATAAACAGACCTGAGTAAGGAATAATCCCGCCGTGAAGTGCAAGACCGTTCATGCAGGCCGCCATGCCATGCTCTCGTATTCCGTAATTCACGTAACGCCCGGCATAATCTCCTGCTTGAATTTCGTGGGAGGTCGCCGAAGTTTTTGTCTTGTTTGATCCTTCAAGGTCTGCCGAACCAGACATCATATCCGTTAGCGCCTCTGTTAGAGGGCCTAGCGCTTTATTGGACGACACCCGCGTGGCTAAAGTCGGCTTATCCTGTGCTACTGAATCCTTATAAGCCTGAAATTTCTCTCGCCACCCTTCATTTAGCTCTCCAGAAATAGCACGGTTAAATTCTTTTGCATGCTCAGACATTTCCAACCGCTCGCTCCACTCTTTATGGGCTTTGCGGCCTTTGCGTCCAGGTCGTTTCCACATTTTATAGACATCATCCGGAACCTCAAAAGTTCCATGAGGCCAATTACGGGCCTTGCGTGTCGCTTCAATTTCAGCCGCACCCAAAGGAGAGCCATGTGCTTTATTTGTGCCTTCTTTATTCGGCGCGCCTTTCCCGATAGCCGTCTTACAAGCAATCATTGTGGGTTTGTCTGATTTCTGAGCGCGGCGTAAGGCGCTGGCAATTTGGCTTGCGTCATGGCCGTCAATTTCAATTACTTTCCAACCTGATGCTTCGAAACGCTTTTTCTGGTTTGTCGAATCAGAAAGAGAAACTGGCCCGTCAATGGTAATATTATTGTCATCCCATAGCACTGTTAATCGATTGAGCTTCAGGTGCCCGGCAAGGGAAATAGCCTCTTGGGAAATCCCTTCCATGAGACAACCATCACCCGCAATTACATAAGTTCTGTGATCAACAAGATCGTCGCCAAATTTGGCGTTCAAATGCCTTTCTGCCAAGGCAAAACCAACGGCATTTGAAATCCCCTGTCCTAACGGTCCGGTTGTCGTCTCGACCCCTGGAACATGCCCATATTCAGGATGCCCAGCTGTTATAGAACCAAGCTGACGAAAATTTTTGATCTGATCCATTGTGACGGCTTTGTATCCCGTCAGGTGAAGCAGGCTATAAATAAGCATGGAGCCATGGCCTGCGGAAAGAATAAACCGATCCCGGTCAGCCCAGTTCGGATCAGCGGGATCAAATTTCAAAAATTTAGAAAACAAAACTGTCGCCGCATCGGCCATCCCCATCGGCATCCCGGGGTGACCGGAATTGGCTTTCTCAACCGCATCCATAGAAAGAGCGGCGATGGCATTGGACATATCCCGATGCTCTTGCTGAGATTTTGAAAGGTCAGTCATGATAGTCCTTATTGAAGTCCGTTCGATGCTACGAGTCGCTTTTCCCCGCACCCTGTCACAATTTTTCCGAACGTGCCAGATGGGGCCTTGCGGTAAAACCATTGGAAAGCGCTGTCAATTCCATCCTTGTCCACACAAACTCAGACGGCAAAAGCGGCACTTTAAAAGAGATTGTCACGGCGTTAGAAATTACCCGTGTGAATATCAGAAAATTCTGCCTAAAGGCCCGCAGCCGTTGCAGCGTGGAACGTGACGCCCGCCGCGACATAAGCAAGTACAAATAAATATCCAAAGGCAAGGATTGGCCATTTCCAACTATTAGTTTCTTTCCGTATAATCGCAAAAGTGGACAAACATTGCGGCGCGAAAACAAACCAGGCCAGAAAGGCCAGAGCCGTAGGGAGTGACCAGGCAGATTGTAGCATCGTTCCGAGCCCATCGACGTCTTCTTCCCCCAGAGAGTAAATGGTCGCCAATGCCCCGACCGCTACTTCCCTCGCCGCCATAGCTGGAATTAGGCTAATTGCGATTTCAAGGTTAAAGCCGATAGGCGCCAAAATAGGCTCCAATATACTCCCGACTTTCCCAGCAAAGGTTTCGCGTATGGATGTGGCATTCGCCGGGTAACTCGCAAGGAACCAAATCAAAATGGAGGCCGGTAAAATAATGCGGCCTGCACGATTAATAAAGATTGCGGCGCGATCCCACAAACCTTGGAGATAATCTTTGAAAACCGGCATTTTATAGCTTGGTAGTTCTATCAACAGGCTGGACGATTCCCCACGTGTAAGGGTCTTTTTGAAAATAAAGGCCATTATCATGGCGAAGATAATGCCAGATATTACAAGGCCAAACGCCACAACTCCCTGAAGATTAAATATACCAACCTTCTCATTTGGAATGAAAGCCCCAATTATTAGAAAATAAACAGGCCAGCGTGCGGAACACGTCATAAGGGGGGCAATCATTATAGTCGTCAGGCGGTCGCGTTCCTGCTCAATTGTTCGCGCTGCCATTATCCCTGGGATGGCGCAGGCAAAACTAGAAAGGAGAGGAATAAAAGCCCGTCCATTCAAGCCGACTTTTGACATAAGAGTATCAACCAAAAAGGCCGCTCGGGCCATATAGCCCGAGGCCTCCAGCAATAAAATAAAAGCGAAAAGGATAACAATCTGCGGCAGGAAAACGATTACACTGCCAACGCCGGCGATAATCCCGCTACTGATAAGGGAGCGCACCCACCCACTTGGAATGACGCTTTCAACAATGGTTTGTAGCCCTGCAAATCCGGCTTCGATACCTTCGATCATAGGCGCCGACCATGAGTAGACGGCTTGGAACATCAAAAAGAGAATCCCGAAAAGCAGTAATAACCCCAGAACAGGATTCATAACAAATTGGTCAATCCGCTGAGTAAAGGTCTCAACCTTTCTAACCCGCTTGACAGTCGTGGCTGTAATCGCCCTCGCCTGAGCCTGTAAATCTTTCAATTCGCCTTCAGCTCGTTTCGGCACATCTGCTTTACCGGACAATACGTCTCCGGACCAACTATCCAAAAACTGAATCAAGGTGCCTCGTCCCGATGCTCTTACAGCAACGCAGGAAATCACAGTGACACCTACGTCCTTCTCAAGCTGGGCAATGTCAATGGTCATACCATCTCGGGCTGCCATATCCATCATATTCAGAACTAAAACAATAGGTAAGCCATGTTGCTTGGCTTGTAAAATATTGTGAAGGTGGGTGGAGATATGCGAGGCATCCATCATAAAGACGAGAGCATCCGGAGCCCGCTCACCTTCCAGTTTTCCTCGAACGGCATCGAGCGCGACTCTTTCGTCCATTGAATGTCCGCAGTCGCCGTAGACTCCAGGTAAATCTAGAAGTTCTACACTTTGCCCACTTGGTAATTTAAAATGTCCAACCCTGTACTCCACCGTCACGCCGGGGTAATTTGCTATTTTTGCCCGTCCACCAGTCAGAGCATTGAACAAAGAGGTTTTCCCGCAATTTGGCGCCCCTAACAGGGCAAGCCGTAAGGTTTTATCAGCGAAAATGGGCGTTACCACTCCGCTCTTAGGCGCTGAAATCGTATCCATGACCTAAGCGACGCGGGTTTCGCGAGCTGAATTTATGTCAACCGGGTTTGTAGAACGCTCAACAAGCTCAAGAGTTATTGCCGATGCATCTGAACGGCGAAGCGCTATTATTGCTCCATTCAGCCGCACAGATATCGGGTTCCTATTAAAAAGACCAAAATGCAGCGCTTCTATATTATCGCCTTCTGCAAACCCAATTTCACGCAAACGGGTTTCCAAAGCTTTGTCGTCGCAGGAAAATCCAGTAATTTTAGCTGGAGTTTTTCGTTTTAGCTTATCAAGTGTCATACGCCTTCCTAATGCGAACAATTCTCAAAATCAAAGGAAAAGCTCATAACAACAGCGGATATTTCTAACGAGAAAGCAGCATCTATTTTTTCCTGTTTTTTGCTAGTTTTGGGCATGGACACGCAAAACCCCTTTCCCTATAAGGCGCTTCGCTTTGGCACCTATGATATACCATAGGGCCCGGGCCCGAATAGCTCAGTTGGTAGAGCAACGGATTGAAAATCCGTGTGTCCCTGGTTCAAATCCAGGTTCGGGCACCATTTCCCTCTATTAAGCCATTGTTTTGTATATATAAATTAAACTCAATCTATTTTGTTCCCACCTTTGTTCCCTCCAGAGACAAACGAATCAATTTCGTAAAATCATTCAATATCTTCACGTTTTTCTATATTAGACTTCAACAGGTTCCAGCTGATCAATCCATTGTTGAATTTCTGACAATTTCCAGCGAGTAAATTTTGGACCATCTTTGTAAGGCATTGGAAACCGATCATTCATGTTTCGAGATTTCTTCCACAAAGTAGCTCTACTTTTAATGCCTGTGAGTTTTTGGACGTCCTGAGATGTCAATAATTGGTCGGTCATGTTCGTTTCAGGTGAGAGCGTAAAAAGAGCGCCCTCACCTGCCCTTCTATTCTTGTGACTTTGGCCGCGACCACACCAAATCAGCGCCATCTTCACGGTGAAACAGTGCTGCGTTGATCGGCTTTGTCATTTCAGGGCCATCGAGCTTCACGCTGATATATTCCAGCGGCTCGGCGTCATCCTGCGGCTCTGTGACATCATTCCAAGCTACGCCCAAATCACAGCGGCCAGATTTCACAAAATAGTCCGGACTGTTTTCCGTCTTCTTCTTTTCATTCGCCACAAAGCGAACCTTTTTGTTTGTCATGAGTGTTGCGATCGTGCCCTCAAAGCCCGTCGCAGTTGGTTTGAATGTTCCAATAGTAGCCATAGCGTTTTTCTCCTGTGCTTGACGTGGTGGATATTAGGCCAGCTCGCGCTTCGCCTTTTTGAAACCCGCATCACCGGCAAGAAAACTTGCCAGCATTGACGGGATGAGCGCTGAGACATCGGCCTTTTCGCCGTAAGCCTTTTCATAGACTTTGGCATAGGCTTCCAAATCAGCTTCCAAGTCCGGCATCACAGAAATTGTGTGCTTGGTGGGCTTGGTATCGGGAAGTTTTTGTAATTTGATCTTAAGCTGGCTCATGGTCTTGCTCCGTAAGGTTTGAGGATAAGGTCGCGCGAGACGATGACGTTAAATCGCCAGCCTTGGCGTACTTTGAGTGTCGGCTGCACATTGAGGTTACGGTCAATGATCCGCTGCCCCGCAATATTAGCCGTGTCTTGCCCTGCATTTTGCAAAGCCCGCGTCAGGCGGTCCCCATCGTCACTTGCAAGCTCTGAACCGATTGAAAGCAAAGAGGACAAGGCCGCCCCTTTGATGAATTGCCATGTGTGCCTATCGACCTTGTCTTTGAGTCCCGCAAAACCCTGGCTGTCTGAGCCCGGCAAATTATCTAGCTGAATACTATCGCCGTTTGGCAGTATCAGCCGCGTCCAAACGACCAGTGCGCGGCTTTGTCCAAAGGCTATGACGCTATCATAGCGCCCCATCAGCCGTGAGCCCTGCGGGACAAGCAAATGTTGCCCAGACACCGTATCATACACGTTCTCGGTCACCTGGCCTATCACTTGGCCCGGCAGGTCTGAATTTAGCCCTGTGACCAGCGAGGCCGGAATGATGTTACCCGCCATGACCTGATAGGGAGAGCGCGGTGAAACGAGGCCGTGGGAATTGTAGATGTCATCTGCATCGCGGTCTAAGAAAGCCTGCTTATCAACCTGCCCATTTGCGTCGCTTTGGTCACCACTAATATCAAAGGCCGATGGTGGCGCGGGGTAATCCGGCATTTGCGGAACAGGAAACCCAAGACCTTGGCTCAGTTGATCGACGGAGGCCGCGCTTGCGTATTGCTGAACTTGAGCATTTTGAGCCTTTCTACCCACATTAAAGAATAAACTTTGAGTTTTCGGCTGTTGTGCGGGGGGATTATAGGCAGGCGCGGCAGGCTGATATGATGGCTGCGGCGGCGCGCTATATGAAACGGGCTTTTGGGGTCGCGGCTTTAATGCCGCCTCGGCTATAGGAGGCTCTGGAACAGCTTGGCCCTTCGATAAATAAGCCTCACCAAGATCACCCGGCAAAGGCGGCCCTAAGGTGGGCTTCATCTCTTCATAGGTTTTGGGCAGCAATTCAAGCCCCGCAGCCATGGGCTTATGGGTGACATTGTAGAGCTCTTCCGCCTTTTCATCATCCGCCGGGGATTGAAGCGCCATTGCCAAGGCTCCAAACATAACAGTGCCCAACACTGCCACGCCGCCCAATAACGCTTTACGACTAAAGCGGCGAACTGCGCGAGGTCGTGCCCGAATGGATAGGTTTGGCGCAATGTCACTCATGCTAGAAACGCTCATGATTGGCGCTCAATACGAACAACGATTTGTTTCTTTTCGCCAAGGCGCAATTCAGCGGCGTCAAATAAACGGTCAACAACATAATAACCGTCTCTGACGCGGTAATTGACGAGCTTGCTTATGCTGCCTTTACTGTCGGTAACAAATAATGGCGGCGCTTCGGAGACGGCCAATCCTTCCGGAAATTCTATGAAGACCTTTGAACCGTCATCAAAGACCCGCGTCGGCCGCCAATGCGGCGTGTCGCCTTTGATTACATAGTCAAAACGCAGCTCATCTAGGCTTAGGCTAGCATCTACCCTCTCATATCTCACCTTGGAAACAGGACCTGTTTCAGATGAATTTTTGCGAAGGTTTCGGAGGGCGTCATGCGGATAACGCCAAGAGACTGCCGCCATATAGGTGTTGGCAAATGACTTCATATCCAAATAATAGGTGCGCCGTGTCGACGTGATAATAGCATTGGTCGATAGATTGGCCGCCATAGGCTTTACCAGAATATGAACCTGCTCATTCACCCCTGACCCTGATATCGTATCACCGACTGTCCAGCGTTCCGTATCACCCGCGGAGACTGTGATTAGCCCTTCGCCCTTTTCCAAGGCAATATCCGTAATCTGCGTCGGCGATGTATAGACCTGATAGAGCGATCCCGGAGTATAGGGGTATAGCTGAATAGCATTGAGATAATTTTCTGTCGTCGGCTTAACAATAGCCGCGTCATTGGCGTGGCTCACGGCTTGAAACCCTGTGAGGGATGGCCCGCGATCAAAGAGCTCGACATCAACGGGCACCGGTTTCATTTGCCTGTCCATAATCAAGGAGGGCCTTCCGGGTCCCGTCGAATTATCTCCTCCAGCTAAAATCTGATACTCTTCCGTTGGTTCGGGAATAAAGAGCGCCTTGGACATCTCGTCTGGCATGGTCACGCTCCCGGATCTCAAGTTGCCCCATACTCCCTGAAGACTGGCGCAGCCTGATGAGCTCATAGCAGCAACCAAAATTGAGGCGGTTATCATTGAACGTGGAAGTTTTGATAGCTGTCTCATTTTGAAGCTCCTGCTGCATTAAGGTCTTTTGACCAGTGAAGTCCGTGGACATAGAGGCCGAGGGGATTGCGGTGCAGCGTCTCGGCGTCGGTTGGGGCTTTCGTGATAATTGAAAGGCTCGCCGTATAAGTTTGGACGCTGAGCTGCGCGCCATTCCGGAAAGACTTTTCACGCCAGCGCACTTCAAAACTATTTTCAGACGATCGCACGATACTCGTCACATCCACAGTGACGCTTCGCTGGCCAATGTCGGCAAACGGGTCATTCTCATTGGCGTAGGTGTTGAGCGTAAGCGCCGCCTGATCCGTGGCGTAGTTATAAGCGTTCAGCCAGTTATCGCGAAGGACAACAGGGTCGATAGAAACCGAGCGAACATTTGAGATAAAACGCGCTAATTGATGCGCAATCTGCGCATCTGAGGCTACAAAATTTGTTTTCGCTGGGCCTGAGGCTTTAACCGCGCCCGTTTCATCAACCTCCACGACCCACGGCACAATACTGGCTTGCGCGCTTTGATAAATCAGGCCGCTCGTAGACAGCGCCGCTAATCCCATCGCCCCGCAAAAAGCCAGGCACCATCTGTTACCGCGCGCATTGGCGCGGCCTAATCGGCGGTCCTCTTTTTGCCCCGCACGTTGATAAGGCGTTTCAGGGATAGGTGTTTTCCCAAATTTCGATTGGCTACGTTTCCATTTCATTGTCTTGTCCTCCTATTCCAATTTATGCGTCAGGGTTCAGGGATGGGCCGCTTCCACTGCCGCCGCCGTCACCGCCGCGAAGCGCGTTCGTGGCCGTGCGCGCCGCGTGGCGCGTTTGTCGTTGGCGGTGTACCTTCTTGGCCCAATCTGGCCCTTTGCCCGTTTCACCCGAAGCCGTCCCGCCTCCATGTTTGCGCGGCGCCTTCATGCCTTTGGACAGGGCTGCCATCCCGCCGCGCATCCCATTGCCGTGCGCCGTTGTAACCCCGCCGCCAGC
Organism: uncultured Hyphomonadaceae bacterium; assembly: GCA_913058335.1. Classification (GTDB taxonomy): domain Bacteria; phylum Pseudomonadota; class Alphaproteobacteria; order Caulobacterales; family Maricaulaceae; genus Litorimonas. The sequence goes on along the minus strand of CAJXPX010000012.1, from coordinate 25,999 downwards.
CGCAAGCACCTTACGGCCCCCGGCTCTGGCAACGGACATAACGCCTCCTTGAGCCACAGCGCCTACACCTGCAGCCGCGCCTTTAATGCCGCCGCCTTGGGACATGCTGCCAAGCGTGAAAGCGACTTTAGAGCCGCCCGCCATAGATGCGCCCGCCTTCACTGACGCGGCTGCGCCTTTACCGACACCCCTAATACCTGCACCTGCGATGGCTCCGCCGGCTAGTGCGCCCGCGCCCACGGCTGCCATCGTTCCCACGGCCGCACCTGCACCAAGCTGGGGCGCGCCTGAGACCAGGCCTGTTGCAATACCCGGCCCGAAGATGCCCAAAGCCAATAAGGCCATAGAGCCGAGCATGATAGAGGCTGCATCTTTGAGCGTGATTGGCACAATCATGTCAGGGTCGCTCGCAGGCGGCGCAAAGGCAGACGTGATGTCGCCAAAGATCGTCGAGCCGATGCCTATGATAATTGCGAGCACCATAAGTTTGATGCCGCTGGCCACGACGTTCCCAAGAACTTTTTCCGCCAAAAAGGATGTCTTATTCCAAAGCGCGAAGGGTATGAGGATAAACCCTGCAAGCGTTGTCAGCTTGAACTCGAGAATAGTCACAAAGAGCTGTATCGCGATAAAAAAGAACGCGAACATGGTGATGATCCACGCCAGGAAAAGCGCGACAATCAAGACGATATTATGAAAGAATTTCACAGGGCCCGTCAGCTCTCCGATTTGTGTCAAAATCGGGTGCGCCGCCTGAAAGCCCGTATTTGCAATAAAGCCGGGGCGCAGCAGGTCATCAGCTGTAAGACTTGTTGCAGTCGCTTGAAGCCCAAGTCCGCCAAAACTATTAAAGACGATATTCGCAAGGCCGGAAAAGTTTGTGATGATGAGCGCGAAGACGCCGACATACATGACCTTTTTGAGAAATTTTCCGATAACTGAATTATCAGACCCCATAGCCCAATAAAGGCCAGCCAAAGTGATATCGATGCCGATAAGAATGGCTGTCAGATATTGAACCTCGCCGCCAAGGAGGCCGAAGCCGCTATCAATATAGCTTGTGAACGTGACGACAAATTCGTCAATTACGCCGAGACTTGTTGGATCAGCCATTACGGTGTGCCTCCGCTATAAGCGTCACTGGCCCGGCCCATGAAAAGCCGTCTGCGGGCACGGGCCTCTTTTTCGAGCGCTAACTGGCGCGTGACTTCCAGACTGTTTGCGCGGGCTTGCGTAATTTGCATTTGCTGCGTTTGCATGGACTGCTTAACAAGCAAGCCCATGAGCTGATTAGTCGATTGCGTGGCTTGCAATTCACCGACTGCCCCATGACTGCTATTCATAAGCTGGCCGAGTAAGGCCTGATCCTCCTGAAGACTTTCCACCATCTTTGACTGCATGAGCATGGCTTCACTCTGAGCGCGCTCCGACATTTGAAATTGGGCTTCAGCCTGAACCATGAGCTCACCCTGGGAGAGGCCATCATAGCTCTCAGGAAAGTGTTGCCGGATAAGCTCTCTTGTTCGGCTCACATCATAGGCGACGTTCTCGGCTTGACGGTTAAGGTAAGCAATTTCATTCAAGATGCGGTTCAAATCAGTGGCGGAATTAATATCCAGTCTGGATAAGTGTTTGGCCTGATTGATGAGCATATTCGCTTCATTGCGAAGCTGCTGCGCTTGACGAATAAGTTGGTTGTAATTGTGTACAGCAGTTTGAAAGTTTTGAGTGTAATTTGATGGATCATAAACGATACCACCGAAGAATTGCGCGTGACTTGCCGGCGCATAGGAAAGCGCCATTGCGGCGATTAAAACCAGAGTGGTTATTCTGCGACATCGAGCCATGGCACATACTCCTCCTGTTGAAATTGCTCCTCCATGAGGTCTGCGGCCCATTCCAGTCCTTTAAAACGCAGCCAATGGGCCGCGAAATTATCATGGCCGCCAAGTTCAAGAACGCGGTCAATTTGGGTTTGACCTTTCTCTGAACCCGCTGCGCAAAAGGCGAGTGCAACCGGACCTAGCTGCAAATCAAAAAGTCGATTGCCGCCGTGACTTTGAAAATAGTAATCCCGCTTAGGCGTGGCCGAGGCTATGATTTGAACTTGCCGTTTATTGAGACCGAAGCGGTCATAGGCCTCTTTTTGCTGCGGCTCCATCGCGCGGCTATTAGGCAGGAATATCCGAGACAAGCAGCTCTCAATGATCGCAGGCGCGATGGGGCTACCCGCTATATCCGCCAGTGACTGCGTCGCGAAGATGACGGAGACATTTTTCTTACGAAGGACTTTGAGCCACTCTCGAATGCGGTCTGCAAACATCGGGTCATCAAGAAAGACCCACGCTTCGTCCAGTATCAGAAAGGTGGGCTTTCCAGCAAAACGCGCTTCGAGCTTATGAAACAGATAGGTCAGCACAGGCGCAACAAGCGCCTTTGAGTGCATCAATTCCTCCATCTCAAAGGCCTGCACAGCGTTATCACGAAGCGTATCTTCATTGCCGTCAAGAATATGACCGTAAGCGCCCTCAAGGGTGAAAGGTTTTAAGGCCAAACGTAAATCGCTATCTTGGATCAAGGCTGACAGGCCTGTGAGCGTGCGCTGATCTTCGGGCGTACTGGCAAGGCTTTGCAAAGCAGACCAGACGGTGTTCTCAACTTCCGCCGTGACGTCCACGCCTTTGGACGCCAGCAGTCCTGAAATCCACTCCGAGGCCCATGCCATTTCATTCGGTTCATCAAGCCCGCGTAAGGGCTGGAATACCAAAGCTGAGTCTGTCTCGCCCAGCGCATAAAAGTCACCTCCAAGCGCCTCAATCATGGCGCGTGATGAAGCGCCTTTGTCGAAGGTAAAAACTTGCGCGTCCGGATAGCGTTTGAACTGCATGGACAGCAGATTGAGCAAGACGGATTTGCCTGCGCCTGTTGGACCGACAACCAGTGTGTGGCCGACGTCGCCTTGATGAGTGACGAGGCGAAACGGCGTGTGATCTTCTGTCGTCGCATATAGCAGCGGCGCGCCGCCTAGATGAGTATTGCCTTCCGGTCCCGCCCAGACTGCCGAGAGCGGCATCATATGCGCGAGGTTTAATGTGGAGACCAACGGGACGCGCACATTTGCGTATGGATTGCCTGGATGCGTCCCCAGCCAAGCGTCAACGGCGTTGACCTTCTCATGGATGGTAACGAAGCCGCGTCCATTGATGATGCGCTCAACCGCTCTGATGCGCGCCTCAGCGGCCGTGGCGTCCTCATCCATTACGCATATGGCTGTCGTCAAATATCCGTAAGATACATAATCACCGCCCAAGTCTTGGAGCGCCGCATCGGCATCAATGGCTTTATTGTCAGCATCGCTGTCGACCAATGGCGTCGTCTCATTCATCAGCGCTTCTTTGAGAAGCGCGACAACCGACTTACGCTTTGCAAACCATTGCCGCCGCGTCTTAGTAATGACCTTTGAGGCTTCGGCCTTGGAGAGCGGCAAGAAGCGCGTCATCCAGCGATATGAAAAACCCAGCGTATTGAGCTCGTCCAGTATACTCGGCGTCGTCTCGCTCGGAAACCCGAGGATTGTCACGGTATGGATAGAGTGTTCGCCAAGGCGCGGGACTAGCCCTCCCATCAAATCAGCCCCGCCAATAAAGCTATCGATATAGGCGGGTGTTTCCGGTGTCTTTATCAGGTGACGTTTGGGCGAAACCGTTGAGTGCAAATATGTCAGGGTCGCATCATCATCCAGCCACTCCGCCATCGGGAATTGGCTTTGCAAAAGGTCCAGACATCTGTCGCTCTCCGACATGAAGCTTTGCAGGTGGTCTTGAACTGATACGCCTTTATCATCAGTTGGCGTTTCTATAATCCAGCTTTCGGCCTTATTGGATCGGTCCGCAGGCGGAATAAACTGAAACGTCAAATAATAGACGCTCTCAAACAAGTCGCGCTGACCCGCGTCTTCTTCAAACTCGCCTCTACGTTCCTGCTCGACAATCCAAGCTGCAGGGTCAGTGAAATCAGACACGGGATATTCACGGGCTGGAATTCGTGCGGCTTCAAAGTAGAGTGCCCAGCCGGAGCCGAAACGGCGAAGCGCATTATTGAGGCGCGCGCAGGTTGCCACCAACTCTTCTTCTGTCGAGCTTTCAAGATCTGGGCCACGAAACTCAGCCGTGCGCTGAAAGCTCCCGTCCTTATTGAGCACCGTGCCGGGCGCAATGAGCGCTGTCCAAGGCAGATAGTCAGACAAGCAATCTGGCCGCTTTTGATATTCACTTAAATTCATCATGCCAAATTCCTCAGGAGAGATAACCCTTATGTTTGATGTGGCGGACAAGCACTTCCATGAACTGCGGATCACGCGAGGCGAAAAAGACGCAAAGGGTGTGAGCGCAGACATAGTAAATGATGCCGAGTAGCCAGAGCTGGAGACCCAGCCCTAAGGCCGCCGCAAGAGTGCCATTCAGGATGGCCGCCGTTCTCGGAACACCGCCTAAAAGGATAGGCTCGGTCAATGAACGGCGCACTGGAATGGTGAAACCTTCAGGAAGCTGATATGCCGACGTGTCAGGCATTAAATGACAGCACCGCCGGTAAAGCTAAAGAATGACAAGAAGAAACTTGTCGCCGTGAAGGCAATGGACAGACCAAAGACAATCTTGATGAGATTGCGCATCCCGCCGCCTGCATCTCCAAAGGCAAGGCCAATACCGGTCATGATAATTGCAATCGTCCCGAAAATTTTAGCCACAGGGCCTTCAATGGATTGCAAAATGCTGGTGAGCGGGCCTTCCCACGGCATAGCGGACCCTGCAGCGTGCGCCGTTTGCGGCATCAACATCATAATGAAAACGGCAATAGCCGCGCCGTAGAAAAGCCGTTGGTTTAAGCTTCCGTGTGTTAGTAGTCCGTACATGAGTTACCTCCGTCAAAAGTGAGTTTAGGGATGGAAGACGTGGCTGTGAGCGGTTCGAGCTGATAGCCCTTATCCGTCACTTCAATGAGGCGTGCGATCGTCTGCACACGGCGTTTTGAGCCTCGCCCGGAAATGAAGACAATCACGTCGATGGCCTCCGCAATCAGAGCGCGCGGGACAATCGCCACGCCCTCTAAAATCAGTTGTTCGATGCGGCTTAGAGCCGTTTTCGCTGAATTTGCATGGACGGTTGCAATGCCTCCGGGATGCCCCGTCGTCCAAGCCTTGAGCATGTCGAGGGCTTCAGGCCCGCGCACTTCGCCCACGATAATCCGGTCAGGCCTTAGGCGCAGTGTTGAGCGCACCAAATCTGCAAGAGTCACATTCAAACCGTGCGTACGAAGCGCTACAGTATCCTTGGCCTTACATTGAAGCTCGCGCGTATCTTCCAGAATAAGAACGCGGTCTCCCGTGTCCGATATTTCTGACAGTAAGGCATTGGCGAGCGTGGTTTTACCGCTTGATGTGCCGCCAACAATTAGAATGTTTTGACGGGACGTAACCGCGTATTTTAGCGCTTCGGACTGGTCATAGGTGAGACTGCCCGCTGTGACGTAATCATCCAAGGTGAAGACCGCGACTGCGCCCTTACGAATGGAGAAACATGGCGCTGAGACAACGGGCGGCAGAACACCTTCAAAGCGCTCTCCATTGCCCGGCAGTTCCGCGCTGATAATAGGCGCTTTGGGTGTCACATCTTGATTGATGTGATTGGCCACGAGGCGCACCACCCTCTCTCCCTCGTCAGGCGTCAACACACTGTCCGTGTCGAAACGGCCAATACCTAATTTATCAAGCCATAAACGCCCATCGGGGTTAAGCATGATTTCGACAACTTTGGGGTCATCAAGCGCGTTCGTTATAACGGGGCCCAGCGCGGTGCGAAGCATAGCAAGTGTGCGGTCTGATGTAGCGGTTGTTTGAAGACTAGACATTTGCGGTCTCCTTCTTCTTTTTGGGCCTGGCCGCTTTTTTCTTCTGCAGCTTTTCGAGAAGCTGGATTTCATCGAGCCGAAAGAAGTCTTGGTCGGAGACAAGGACATCCGACAGAGCCTGCTTGAACGTCTTTCCGCCCGAACGCATTTTAACGCCAAGCTGATCAATGAACTGGTTCATCAACCCAACGCCGCGCGCGGCGCGCGCGTCGGTATCCGCCGCCGAGATTTGCGGTGCCATTGTGAAGTAAAAATGCAGAAAGAGCGCGAATGTCTCGGAATGAAGATTGAGGTCCCGAGAATGCCGATGATTGTGGCGGATCATCATATCCAGCTTTTCAAGGATACGGGCATCCCGCGCGTCGTCATGCTCAAACGTGAAACAAGCTGACAAAGCATCATTTATGACGCGCGATTTTGTTTTCCCCATTGCGCGCGCCCGAACATCCAATAGCGCTGCATTTTCTGGCGTGATACGCGCGCGAACGCGGGCTGTGAGATCATTGCTCATCGTTACATTCCCAAATCTAGGTCTGTACTGCGGGTCAGGTCATGCGCGCGGGCAAGCGTGGCCGTGTCTCTGACGAATTCAGCGAGCTTAATTGCGGGTGTGAGTTCATCGCCCTCTGCAACATCGAGAGACTTCTGTTCGGGCCTGGCTTGACATGGAGAAGTATCTAGGCCGCTAAGCTCGGGGCTGAGTTCCTTACCGCCTGCGTCTTCCTCGTCTTCTTCGTTAGTCTTTGAATTTAAGGCTAATGCGATTTTGTTTTGCTCTGACTTCTCATTTTCTGTGTAGAGACGGTCATCCACAGGCCGTGTCTCAATACCCCAGACGCAAGGCGTATTCGGGGAAAGTCCGCCATATCCGTCCGGAGATATTTGGGGAGGGCTCGAGACACGGCCTGTGAAATTTTTATCCGCATAGTAGCGAACTTTATCGGCTTTGATGGGTGAGAAACCTGAGAGGAGAATAATCTCCTGATTAGACGGCAGCTGCATGATTTCGCCAGGCGTAATGAGCTGGCGCGCCGTCTCTTGGCGAGAGACCATGACGTGCGAGAGCCAGGGCGCAAGGCGGTGACCGGCATAGTTCCGCATCGCCCGCATTTCCGTCGTGCTGCCAATCGCGTCTGATAGGCGTTTAGCGGTACGCTCATCATTAGTCGCAAAGGCCACCCGCACATGGCAATTATCAAGGATGGAATTATTTGGACCGTAGGCTTTCTCAATTTGGTTGAGAGATTGAGAAATCAGAAAGGCCCGCAAGCCATAGCCTGCCATGAAAGCGAGTGAGCTTTCAAAGAAGTCAAGACGCCCCAAAGCCGGAAACTCATCGAGCATCAGCAGAAGTTGGCGATTTGGCTGACCCTCGCCTGAAACAACAAGCTCTTCAGTAAGACGGCGACCAATCTGATTTAGGATAAGGCGAACCAGTGGCTTCGTGCGCGAAATATCGGACGGCGGAATGACCAGATAAAGTGAAACAGGCTTGTCCGCCTTCATAAGATCGGCAATCCGCCAATCACATTTTGATGTCACCTCGGCGACCGTGGGATCTCGGTAAAGTCCGAGAAAACTCATAGCCGTTGATAATACACCTGAGCGCTCGTTTTCAGATTTATTGAGGAGTTCACGCGCTGCTTGTGCGACCACCGGATGAACTTGTGCCCGTGACCGGTCGCCGAAATGATTGGTTTTCATCATGATCCCAAGCGTCTTTTCAAAACTACGTTTTGGGTCAGAGAGGAATGAGGCTACGCGAGCCAGCGTCTTTTCGCGCTCTGCGTAGAGAATATGAAGGATAGCGCCGACTAAAAGACTATGAGCGGTCTTTTCCCAATGGTTGCGGCGCTCAAGCATCCCTTCAGGGTCGACAAGGATATCGGCAATGTTCTGAACATCCCGGACTTCATTGACGCCTTTGCGCACTTCTAAGAGCGGATTATATTTCGCACTCGCCGCATTAGTTGGGTCAAACAACAGGCAATGAGAGAACGTTGCTCTCCAGCCTGAGGTGAGCTGCCAGTTCTCACCCTTAATGTCATGGATGACCGCGCTGTCAGTCCAGGAGAGTAAGGTCGGGATAACAAGGCCCACGCCTTTACCCGACCGTGTTGGCGCAATCGCCATGACATGCTCTGGGCCATGATGGCGAATGTAATCAGTCTTTGTACGCCCAAGAAAAACGCCATGGTCATCCAGAAGACCAACTTGCTTCATTTGCTTTGATGTCGCCCAGCGCGATGAGCCAAATGTGTTTAGGGCTTTTGCAGAGCGGCCGCGGAGTACAGAACCTATGACCGCGAAGATAATTCCAAGGAGGCCGCCGCCTGCGGAAATCTGTCCGCCTCTTGAAAAAATATGAGGCGCATAGGCGTCAAATTGATACCACCATTTGAAGAGATTCCACGGCGCATAAATTTTGTGATTGCCAAGCTCGGCGAATCCCGTTCCTAAATAGATACTGTAATCAAATTTAAGCGCAACCCATTGGGTAGCATACCATGTCGAGAAAATGATCGTCGCAAAGACGACGAATATCTGTCCGATCAAGATATTTTGTGGCGACATTCCTAGGCCCTTCATTTGCGATGGACTTAGGCTGTCAGAAAAATGGATTTTCGGTCTAGTTCCTAAATAGTGAATTCGCGTGAACCATTATGACTTTCTATGAGGTTCTGTGATTTTTTGTGAAAATAACAATTTGCCCATGACGATTTCCCTGCATCTAGGCACAGAAGGATTCAGGTTCATTGAGAAAAGGTTTGAAGGAGATTGATCTGTGGGAGACCAAAGAGCTTTATATAGAAAAGCTTTTTATAGAAAAGGGATCGTTATCCCCGAAGTGGACATTTAGTTGCAGTAATTTTAAAACCGATATTTTTGAGCAACTAAAGTTTGGAAAAATTATACCGTTATATTCATTCTGATTACAACATCGATCCTAAATCAGAGCCGACGCTCGGATAAGCACTCACCATCTTTTTCAAATCACTCGCCGTTAACTGAAGCCGAATAGCGAGACTAAAAAAATTGATAATTTCAGCATATTCGGGCCCTAGAAGGTGCGCGCCTAATATTTTATCGGTTTCATCATCGATAATGACCTTAGTTGCTGCGCAAGTTTCTCCTATTCTAAGATTAGAATACCAGTTGCTTGTGTCGTTCGTGGCAATCCGAAGCTTATAGCCAGCCGCTTTTGCTTCTTCTTCCGTCATCCCAACGCGTGCCAATTCGGGAATTGTAAATACGACTGTTGGCACACCACTATAATCGGGTTTAATGTGATTACCCTTAATCATATTTGAGGCAGCGACCTTACCCTCAAATACAGCAACAGGCGTAAGGGGTAAGCCTTTTGTATCGGCGGCATCTCCTGCCGCATAAACTGCAGGGTTGGATTTGCTTTGGAGATAATCATTAACCGCGACACCGTGAGTGCCGAACTCTATGCCAGCCTTATCCAAATCAAGGTTATCAATAGCGGGAGTTCGTCCCGCACCATGCACGATCAGGTCAGCTGTATGGCTTCGCTGCTTGCCGTCAGTATCCAATACTACTGAATACCCGTCACCTTGTGGGGATATAGATACGAGATTGGTTAGCGGAATAAAATTAATCCTGGCCTCTGCGCTTCGCTTCAGCAATTTATTTACGTGGGCAACCTCAAAACCTTTGAGGGGCCGCTCACCGCGGTCGATAATATGAACATCACTGCCAGCCCGAGCTGCGATATGGGCGAACTCAAATGAGATAAACCCGCCGCCAACAAAAATGATTTTTTTAGGAAGAATTTCCAATTCTAAGAACTCAGTGCTTTCAGTAAGATATTCTGCGCCCGGCATGCTCATTTCCCGAGGCTTCGCACCTGTTGCAATGAGTATATTTTTTCCTTCCAAACGGGTTTCGCCGTCAATTTCAATGACGTTCTCAGCGACAAATTTTGCATTTCCGTGCAGTGTGGTAACCCCTTTTTTATCAAGACCAGATTCTATTTTTGGGGGCATTTTTTCAGTGAAAGTGCGCTTGAATGCAAGCAGGCCCGACCAATTAATCGCGAGATTGCCGGCCTCAATCCCTTTGCCTTTCATCAAAGTTGCGGCATCAATTATTTCGGCGCCACGCCTCAACATTTTTTTGGGATCGCATCCCCTTAATGCACATGTCCCGCCATAAGGCAGCTCATCTATGACGGCCACTTTCCAGCCCGCTGACGCGCATTTATTTGCGGCGTTAACAGCCGCCATACCAACGCCCATAACAATAAGGTCAAACTTTTGGATTTGCATTTTACGTCCTCTTTTCTATAGCGCTAAGTCCTTGGCCCATGACAAACGATCGTCCTTTATTCGTCCGAGATTGAATTAACCCGCACAGCATGAAAGCTTGGTGACATCCTTATCGAAAGTCTGCGCCGCTAGCTTCAACCCCTCTACGGTGGTCAGGTAGGGGAAAATCATCTCTCCGAGTGCATTGAAAGTCATACCTATTTTTATTGCAAGCGCAGCGGTTTGGATTGTATCAGCACCTTCAGGTGCCAGAATATGCGCGCCAATTAACTTGCCATCACGCGCGTCGGCGATGAGTTTGATTAAGCCGCGCGTATCACGCGCGGCCAAAGCCCGTGGGACATGTTTGAGATCAAGCGTCGAGGTTTTAACTTCTATTCCCTTTGCCCGCGCTTGTGCTTCCGTAAGGCCGACAGTTGCATAATTTGGATCGGTAAAAACGACGGCAGGCATCGTATTATTATTGTATGTTTTAGTATTCCCATTTATGGCGTTTTGCGCTGCGAGCTTGGCCCCATAAGCTGCCATATAGACATATTCGTCTCGTCCTGTGACGTCGCCCGCTGCATATATTCCAGGGATATTGCTCTGCATGGAATCATCGACAATGATACCGCCGTTTTTGGCCAATTTAACGCCTATTTCTTTAAGTCCGAGACCAGCCGTATTGGCTTTACGCCCGGTTGCCAGTAAAATATGCTCCGCACGTAACTGCCGGACTTCACCCTTGTATTGATAACTCAGGCAGATTTCACCGTCGGCTTTTATGGATTCATAGACAGAGCCGCAGTGCACTTGAATGCCTTCATCTCTTAGGTATCCGGTAAGCGCCTCGCTAATTTCTGGTTCTGCACCCGGGAGAACCTTTGACCGACAGAGTAGCGTTACTTTTGTTCCCATGCGAGCAAACATCTGTCCTAACTCACAACCAATTACGCCGGCGCCAATGACAATCATGGATTTCGGCAGGTCAGGCAGGTCAAGTGCGCTCGTGCTATCCAAATGCGGGACGTTTTGAATGCCTTGAATAAGCGGAAGATGCGAATGTGATCCTGTAGTGATGATGATTTTGTTAGATATATAAAGCTTTCCATCAACGGCCACACCGCCGCTCACAAGTTTTCCCATACCTTCAATATATTTGAGGGTCTCATATTGCGGTAGCAAATCGGTATATTTGGCCTGACGTAGCTCCCAGACGAGTTCATTTTTATGAGCCACAACATCTGCCCAGCTAACAAGTTTTGCGTCTGCGCTGATTCCATTAAATCTTTTTGCCGACGCACCCGCCTGCATGACATCCGCCGCACGGATCATGGTTTTTGACGGGACGCACCCGACATTAACGCATGTGCCGCCAATCGTGCCTCCGCCAATAACAGCCACAGTTTTCCCCAGTTCGGCGGCGGTAATGGCAGCAGAGAACCCTGCGGAACCGGCCCCGACAATGATAAGGTCAAACGAATTTTCTTCGCCCACGGCGCTGCAATCTGACATGTAATTTCCTTTTTAGAATATAATTAATTCGAGTTCTTTTGACGTCGCCATAGGGCGTAAATCGTCAAAAGGACGAAGAGGGCAAGGGCCGGTAAAAGGACGTAATCTATATAGCCAGTTAGCGCTGATAAGCCGACAATGCCGAAGAGCACGACAAGGACGGGTGTAAAACAGCACAGAGCGGCGACAATCGTCCCGATAAGGCCGACACCCAGCAAGGAGCGAGTTTTCATGCTCTAGCTCGTCACTTCATTTGCCGGATACCCAACGTCAGTGGAGGCTGCCGCTATTTCCGTGGGCGTCGTTTTTGACGGGTCATAAACAACGGTTGCGATTTTGGTTTTATAATCGACTTCCACTGATTTAACACCGTCAACGCGTTTCATGGCTTTCTTGACCGAGATTGGACATGTGGCACAGGTCATTTTATCAATTGCAAAAGATGAACTGGCCTCTGTCGCCACCACTTGAGTTTGAGCGTTCGCGGTCATGAGTGTATTGCTACCAACTGCGATGGCACCTGTCGCCAAGACGGCGATGCTCGTTAAATTCAAAAGAGTTTTAGTCATTATACTACCTTTCTAGTAAAATAAGGGGGCCCAATAATCGATAGTCAGAGCTAATATTACGGCGAAGGTCGCCAGCCATAATGCAAGTTTGGTAAGGCGGGAGGATTGCGGTTTCGCGCAATAACTTCCGTCTTCACAGGTATCAATTTTCTTGAAATAGACGTGCCAAAACCCCGCTCCAATAAACAAAACCGCGATTCCAACAAAGATAGGTTTGTACGGTTCCAGCACGGTGAAGTTACCAATCCACGCCCCTGAAACCCCCATGCTGATAAGAATGAGCGGCACGATACAGCAGGACGAGGCGAGTAGTGCGCCCACGACGCCACCTGTGGCAAACAGCCGGCGTCTCCGGATAGACCGTTGCGGTTCTGAGAGAAATTGCTTGGTACGGTTCATCGGCAACCTTTAAATCTAGCGTAATGCACTTCAATATTCTGCTTTGAGCTTTGTACGCCCTGTACTAACTACAGGTTCAAGCGATTAAATCAGTTACGCGTTCACAAAAAAGAGAGATGCGATGAAACGAGGTGAGTTAGCTAAATTATCAGGATGTAATATTGAAACTATTCGGTACTATGAAAAAATCGGGATATTACATGCGCCGGGCAGAACTCCGGCCGGACATAGAGTTTATTCAAAAGACGATCAGTCTCGATTGAGGTTTATTCTACGCACTCGTGAATTGGGGTTCTCGATAGAAGAAATTCGCAATTTATTGTCAATGGTCGACTCTAATGACTACACATGTGGCGACATTCACGCCTTGACAATCAATCACCTGAAATCAATTTCGCAGAAAATATCAGATCTCAAATTACTAGAAGATTCCTTACTCGCAATCTCGAATGAGTGTGAAAAGGGAGATGCGCCAGAATGTCCAATTATCGAGGCATTGGTCAGTAATAAACTATGAATGTCAAAATTGTTATTTTTATGCTCGTAGAAAGCCACTCGATGAATATGACTTCCTCAAAGCGCAGCATCGGTAGAAATTCCCAAAGGGGACCTTTGGTCTAACTAAGCTCCCACCCAAATATATATGAAGTAAAAGCGGGGAACTAAATACTTGAGAATTCGTTCTCTTTTGCCAACACTAGATTGGTACGGGTGGGTTCATGTTTATTGAAAAGATAAAATCTGATGGTTTAGCTCACTTATCTTACTTAGTAGGAGATGGCGCTGAGGCTTGCGTGATTGACCCCCGACGGGACTGCTCAATATACATTGAGAAGGCACGCCTAAAAGGCGCAAAAATCACCCACATTATTGAAACCCATCGGAATGAGGATTTGGTTTCAGGAGCCCCAATCCTTGCAAAGCAAACTGGCGCAAAAGTTTATCATGGGCCCAATCCCGATGGCGATGTCGAATACGCCAAAACGATAAAAGATGGCAATGAATTCAAGCTAGGTAATATGAGCCTGCGCATTTTGGAAACACCGGGCCATACATATGATAGCATCTCAATTGCCGTATTTGACGAAAATTTTCATAACGGAGCCGTTGGTGTTTTCACGGGAGACGCTTTATTTGTTGGCGATGTCGGACGCACAGATTTTTATCCCGACGAAGCAGAAAAAGTTGCCGGACTTTTGTATGACAGTTTGCAAAAACTCATAAAACTTGGCGCCCAAACGATTGTATACCCTGCGCATGGGGCAGGATCGGTTTGCGGAGATAATATGGCTGAGCGGGAATTTTCAACTATCGGCCATGAACTCAAGAACAATGACATGCTCAAGATATCTACCCGCGAAAAGTTTATTAAAAAGAAAGTCGCGGAAAACCATTATATCCCTCAGTATTTTTCTCTTATGGAACATCTGAATCTCGTCGGAGGTTCAGCCATAAACGCAGTTCTCATACCTCCACGTATCCCACCTGCAAAGTTTAACTCTAAAGATGTTGATTTTGTGCTGGACGTCCGTTCAATCACGTCATTTGGCAGTGCCCACATCCCGAACTCGCTATCACTTCCACACGACATGATATCCGCTTTCGCAGGATATCTTCTGACAGAATCAGATTCGATGTTCTTGATATGCGACAATGCCAATCAAGCAGAAGATGTTGCGCGCCATCTTGCTCGGATGGGCTTTGACAATGTGCAAGGTCGGTTGGACGGCGTCGTCGGTTTATCCACGACAGGTGCGAAGCTAGAACATTTGGAATTCGTTGATGCGGCCACAGTTCGTAAACGATTAAACGCAAACAAGAAAGATTGGGATTTACTGGATGTGCGCTCCAAGAATGAATTTGACAAGGGTCACATTGACGGTGCCATTCATAAATATATTGGGCATATAAAGGACGGTCTAAAAGATTTGAATTCCAAAAAATCTTACACAGTCATGTGCGGCAGCGGCGCCCGCGCCACAATTGCAGCCTCGATTTTAAAAGCCAATAATTTTGATAGGGTCGATGTATTCTTGGGCTCAATGGGCGCTTGGCAAGCCGCGAAAGGCAAGTCATAAAACCAATGACTCCATGAGAGCCCATGCTATCATCTGCTCTCCAGTAAATAAAAAGGCCATCCATGGAAAACTTTACACCCGTTTCCGCAACAATAGGCGGCGGCTTGATCGGCGTGGCAGCGGTTATTCTAATGGCTTTCAATGGCCGTATTGCCGGTATAAGTGGGATTTTTTCTGGCATTTTTTTCACCGACAAATCGGATTGGCTTTGGCGTCTTTTATTTGTAATTGGTCTTGGCTTATCGCCTCTGGCTTATATCGCAATAAGCGGTCGTTCTCCTGAGTTTATTATCATAAACGCTTACCCTCCTATTATCCTTGGCGGTCTTTTTGTGGGTTTTGGAACTCGGCTGGGTTCGGGCTGTACAAGCGGACATGGCGTATGTGGTGTCTCACGCCTATCCCCCAGATCACTTGTCTCGGTGGTTCTATTTATGGGCGCAGGCATATTCACTGTCGCTGTTCTTACAAAAATAATAGGCTCTTGATAATGGCCCGCAACCTTTCAGCTCTGATTGCCGGTCTGATATTTGGGCTGGGACTCGTTATATCGCAAATGGTCAATCCGGCTAAAGTGATTGCCTTTTTGGATTTATTTGGAGACTGGGACCCCTCCCTTGCTTTCGTCATGGGCGGCGCAGTCTTCGTCACAGCTATCGGATATCGTTTGGTCTGGAAACAGGATGCGCCTATTGCAGATGATGAATTCCATGTCCCAGAGAATCGCCCACTAGATAAACGGCTTGCGATAGGGGCTATTATATTCGGAATTGGATGGGGGCTGGTGGGCCTCTGCCCCGGACCCGCAATCTCTTCACTTTTGATTGGGGGGTGGACCGGCCATTGTATTTCTAATCGCAATGGCAATTGGAATGGCTTTGTATGAAGCATTTGATCGTCTTACAAAGTGATCATTGAGGCAATATATCGCCAGCCTCATCATACACTCTTCTAAATCGGGTGTATGTTTTTAATGTCCTCTTTGCCCCCTTAAGCGAAGTCACGAACATCCCCATACCGGACTTTAGAAACTAAAGGTTAATCAACTCAGAAACTTCAAGAAACCTACAAAATGCATTTGCTAATTGCATCTGTCGTGGCGTTCTGCATTCAGCTTCAAAGACATTAGGAGATGCAACTAGAACCGATACGCATTTCGCTCTAGAAATCGCGACATTAAATCTATTGGCGCTATATAAAAATTCCATACCTCTTGGCGCATCTGAATGAGAAGATGTTGCCATTGAGTAGATTGCTATTGGTGCTTCTTGCCCTTGAAATTTGTCGACGGTTCCAACCTTAGCATCGGGTATTAGTTTTTTAATCTCAAAAACCTGAGCATTATAAGGAGCAATAATCAAAATATCTTTTAGCTCTATGATACGTTCGACGCCTTTTCGGTCGACCCAGCCAGGATTGCTTCCGAGTATTTTAGCAACCAAATGCGCGACTGTTTCCGCTTCCTCAACTGAAGAGCTCGTATTACCTATATGAGGGACTGGAAGATACCTGAGCCCCGAACCTGTAATAATCCCATCCGCACGGATTTCATGCAGCTCACACCCTGCTACAGATTCCAATTTACCATTATAGAATAGCTCAGAGTCCAAAGCGCGGATTTCCGGAGCCATGCGGTATGAAGTTTCCAAAAATAAGCCTTGAGAAACTGATATTGTTTGCTCAGTTCCAATCAGATGGTCAAGAGCTGATACTTCGGTTCCGTCCGGGTGGGACCCTTTGATAGGTTGCTCTAGTTGCTGTGGATCCCCCAAAAGTACAATAGTTTCGGCAGAGCCAGAGATTGCAAGTGCGTTTGCCAATGACATTTGGCCAGCTTCATCAACGAATAACACGTCTACCAATGCCTCAACATCTTTTCGTGCCCAAAAAAACGGGGTTGCTGCAGCAACTTGAGCATCACCGTTATTAACAGAAGCTATCAATTTTTCATTGTCGCGGATAAACTGCAGTGAAGTGCCGTCCTCTTCTTTATTTCCTGTCTCGGGCTTTTGAGCACAATTAATATCAACTCCCATAGTCGGAGCAGCATCAATAACCTCGTCTAACAGGTTGCGTATCACCTTATGACTGTTCGCTGTAATTCCGACACTTTTTCCAGCCTTTACCAACTCACATATCATTCGCGCGCCTGTATAAGATTTCCCCGTCCCTGGAGGTCCTTGAATTGGTAGTATGCCACCATTCATAAGATGAGTTAGTCGCAAACCAGCTTCCAGCGTATTTTCGTCAGAGTTTTGGAATGCTTCATCACCGGTATTCAGCGGGATTTTCAAAAGCAAATCTCTTGCTGCTCGGTACTCGCCATCACCTAGAATTCCATTTTCCGCAACATACTGTCCAAGTCGAAAAAGAGCGGCAGCCTGGTCTTTCGGTTTAATAACAGTATGAGCGTAAAACGCATCTGGATGAAGCAAGGCAGTCTTCTTGGTCTTTTTTATATCTACAGTATTCTCTTCAAAAGAAATATTTACAATGCTTCCTAAGGCCTCGCCACCAGTCGCAAAGACTCTTTCACCGCCTCGAATATCAGAGTCCTGAGGTTCGAACAGATACCGATCTACAGGAATTCCCGTTGGCGTCTGACCGACTACCTCCATATGAGTCAATCCAGAAATGGCGGTTTTTTCGTTGGCCATTTCAACCGCGCTTAGATCTTGCAACCGAAACCCTTCCCAATAAACAGCCTTCAATTCACGTCGATGCCAATCAATTATATGTGCCAGAATCCAAATTGCTTGTTGTTCAGCTGTGCGTTCACTAGGATCGATAGGTAGATTTAGTATTAGTTGAGCAATAAGAGCTTGGACACGTGCCTGTTGTTCACTGATTTCTTCACTCGGTCCGTCTTGGCCAGGCGCTGGACGAGGTATGTCCTCTCCAGTTGTTACTTGTTCTTCGCGTACGGCCTCTAGCCAATCTCTTAATTCCAAAGTGGAAACACAATCGTCACTATTATAGCCTTGAACGACTAGCTTCGTAGGCTCATCAATTGATTGAACATCATCCAACTCGAGTCCGGAGGACAGTTTGGTTAGAGCAATATTAGCGTCCCTGAGCTTCACTTCACGCTCAAATTCGTAAAACGGTTCAAGTTTTTTGAGTGAATAACTCTCCACGCTTGCCCTTATACCATTTCGAACCACGCTTAAGAGATCAATCATCACTCGCCCGCGCAATAGATTATCCACTTCATTTTCACAGCTTGCGTAACGGCCCATCAAGCGTTTTAGTGCACTTTGTTCGTAAGCTCCGAAATGATATATGTGCATGTCAGGGAACTCGGATCGACGTTGACTAACAAACGCAATAAACCGCTCAAACATGGCTTTTTCTTTGGCCATATCGAATGCCCAATCAGCCACGTATTGAAGTCCTCCATCTTCATCATGGAAACAGTAACCAAACAAATACTCGAGACCGTTTTCGCCAACGAATTGATCGCTTTCGATGTCGAAAAATATATCTCCTAGTGACGGTTCAGGCAAAGCTGCCAGACCAAACTCAGGAATGATATCTAACAATTCAAATTGAGCTGTGCCTGTAGTTCGTCCCAAGAGTTGGATCTTCGCCTGACCTTTGGTTCTCTCCAGCGCCTGAATGGAGCCCTTTAACGGAACGAATGGGACATCTCCATCAATCTCTCCCAGCTTCTGAAGAGTATCATATCCGTTATTTTGCAACTCTGAAATTTGGTTTTTGGAAATATTCGCTACAAGGCAAAGATGATCGTCATCCCTTCTACGTGCCTCACAATGTGACTGCCAGCTGCAGATATCACAATGTGGCTTAGGGTCAGGATAAGTTGACACTTCTATGTCGGCAATAGCGTTGTTCTCAGCCGCTAATTTTACCGTTCTATAGTACGCATAATAATCATCGACACGGTATTTTTGATCGGCAAAGTCTGACCAAGGAGCTATAACATAAACATATTCAGGCACTATACCTTGGATTGACCCTAACATTTCAGCATAGAGACAAAGTTGCAACACTGTGCCGCCCTTAGTCTCTCTAGCAAGCTTGGTATCGATAATTTCATAAGAATACGAACCCAAAATACTGGGCACTTGAATTCTTCGTAAAAAATCTGCGCGTCCACGCCAGCGATCATTCAAAAGCGCGGCTTGAGCAATGATTTCTCTACCTTCTTGCATTGCTTCTATCGTCGCTTCAAGGCTGGCCGCATCAATGTCAACACCTTCAATAACAACAATGTCACACCCAGAGGATTTTAAATGTTCGAAGTATGCCTGTTCATGCCGATGACCCCGCTCTCGAAGAATTTCTAATAAAGGATCGAAATTATCTGGTTTATCCATTTGACCGGTTGCAACCTGAACATTTAATTCAGTCAGGCGATTGCAGTTTAGATGTCCAACCAGGTCAGTTGCACTCAAATAAATCGTTCCATCAAGACACTTCATTTCTATCCATCCACATTACTTAGCACATTGTCAGCTTGAAGTTTGTTCACAGGTTACGCAACCATAGAAAGACTATTCTTATGATCTGTGATTTCCCAGCTGATGTAATTTCCAATTTTAGAACGGAAATACCACTTATAAGACATAAGTTCTTCCCAACTCAGACTGCAGGGTCTGCATCGGGAAGAGCTAAACTTTATTTACGCTTTGACGGCTTGGTGGTTGGCACGTTTGTGCTGGTTGGACCTTGGTACCCGGCACCAATATCCTTCTTTGGGGCGACCGATTGATACCCTTTTTTTAACGGAACATATCTGTCCTTGTTAGTTGGCTTCGTCATTTTTCGTCTCCTTTTGATGACCATTATCGAATTCTATCATGAGTATATCATCTCCGTTTATCCAAATTTCGAGAGGTGGGTCGCATGGAAGCCACCCACTCTCATCGTTTTCTTGAACCTCGTTGTACTCATGTACTTGAGTTAAAAATATGTCGCGAAAAGTGAGATCAGTCCCGACGAATGAATCGCCACAATACCAGCCCTTTATCGAATCACGATCTGATTTAAACCGAATAAGAACCCAACAATGCGACCTCTTAGAGAAAGCGTAGTCCCATGCCGTTGGTATAGGTGACCTAATAGGTATTCCAAGTGACCTCAATTTTGGTGAAAGCCTCTCCCACAAGACTCCTGCTAAGTAGCCTAGAATGGCTGGCAAAAAAACTAGGTTTACAAAATCCGCCAAAGGCTTTGGGGATGAGTAACCTCCGCCCAATGAATATTTCGCTAGAGTCAGTAAGTTAATGTAGAAAAAACTTACAACAACACTTAAAACGATAGTATAAAATGGCGTTGGCATCCTGGTCCGGAACGCCATCAGAAAACATGCCAAGGCAATGAACCCAGGCAATAATGATTGGATAGCAAATTCGAAATTCTCTTGAGTTAATAATTCCATTTGTATACCTGCGTCTTAATTCATCGCCATCACGCTAACCATACTGCTCACTGAGCGCTTCCCACTCATCTATGAGTCTTTCGTATTTCTTTTTAAATTCATGTTCTTCGATGCCAGTTAGCGGAGATCCCGAAAGCGAAAATGCTCTCGCCCGCATAACGTCAAGTATTCTCAAATCTTCAGGCTCAAATTCTGGCAACGCTTCGCACAAAAGCCAGAGGCCTAATCGAGCAGTCTTCTCGTCTAAAATAGGCTCCTCACTAAAGTAGGGGTATATCAATCTCTTGCCTTGAGGTCCCAAATTCGGGTCGCCAATCAATATGGAAAGCAAGTTTTCTACCTTTACCACAGCGCCTAACTCATCGATCTCAAAACGTTTTTTTACTGTGTATGGGAATGCTGAAATGGGTTCATTTCGAGTCCGGCGTTTATTATGCCACCACTCTAGAAATCCCTCCGTAAGTTCTGGGTATAAACGGCCTCGAGCTTCATTCTTTGCAATCCGATCCAGCGTTGCGATGCTGAGGTCAATCTCACCAGATGCATGGTTTTTTGCATCGCTCCAAAAAGGCCCATGAAAGTCTCCACCTTTTGATGAGAACCCTGAACGCTTTTTTAACTCACTTCGAATGTCACTACGCAATAAAGTAATTTTCCTATTTTCAGGTTCATTGAAAGCTCGGAGTAACTTCCTTAGATGAATAATTCGGAATGACATGTTTTCAACTCACTAAATTAAGGGCAATGAATTGGGTGTAAGGGAATCTAATACGAGGTGCGAAATTGCTGCTGCTCCCCCAACTAAAGCGATGAATCGAAGAAATTTCTCTAAATCGGTTTCTGGTTCCCAATCATACGCTTTCTTCCAACCATAACTCATGGCTACTAAAGCCACCCAGCTGTGGAAAAATCTTCGGTGATTCGGGCATGTCGCCGGCTCTAACAAGTCTGGGATACGCCCGGCATCCTTTCCTATGAAGAAACTGGCACCCACACTTGCAAAGGTAGGCCCCGGCATTGAAGCCGCGACCGCCATCGCAGTGAAGGAGCCAGCAAGTTCATGGGTTGCTCTTCCGGGCACTATCTTTCCTTGCGAACGCCCTTAAAGGGCGTTTTGCTTGATGTTTTGACATCCATAAAACGTCCTGTTCCAGCATTGCGCTTCACATAGTGCCCATATGGTGTCTGGGTTTGAGAGCGTCCTCTTACTGCTCCTTTGCGATGTCCGTCTCCGGTTGGTGGGTTAGTTGCCATTTTGCATTCTCCTAAGGTTGGTTTTAGCTTCTAAAATTACACAGAAATCCTTGACATGAACCACTGATAGGTTTACATATATATCATAGATTATAATTTGTAAACCCTGGGAGACAAGGATATGAAAAATGCTTGGTGAGCGACTATTATTGGCAAGGAAAAAAGCAGGGCATTCCCTTCGCTCCTTGTCAGATACCATTGATGGCCGCGTAAGTGCACAAGCCATCGGGAAATACGAACGCAATGAGATGGCTCCGTCATCTGATATATTATCTTTGCTTGCAAAACAGCTCGGCGTGAGCTTGAGTTTTTTGTTCAGTAACCAAGTCGAAGAATTATTAGGTGTAGAATTTCGAAAAAAATCAACCACCAGCGCCCAAGAACGAGCACAGGTTGAAGCTATCGTTATTGAACACCTAGAACGATATTTGGAGATCGAAGACATTTTACAGCTTAATAGCTCTGAATGGGTAATGCCTTTGAGCAAACCATACTTCCTAAAAACTGAAGCTGATGCTGAAGCCATGGCTATTGAAGTCAGAAGAGTTTGGAACTTGGGCGAAGACCCAATACCAGACATGACCGAGCTACTGGAAGAGCAAGGCATAAAAGTCTTAATTCTTGATCTTCCTGACGACTTCTCTGGATTAACTAGCATTGTCCGTCGCGGTAATGGAAAATCGGAAGTTCCTGTAATCGTAATTAGTCAAAATGTGACTTTAGAACGAAGACGTTTTACCTTAGCGCACGAGCTCGCCCATAGGCTCATAGATGAAAGCTCTCCTTGCAATCATGAAAAAGCATCGGACATGTTTGCTGGCGCATTTTTAATGGTAGCGAGCCATGTTCGAGCCCAAATAGGTGAATTCAGAAAGTCCATTAGTTATGCCGAAATTCTTGATATCAAGCGAATGTACCGCGTCAGCGCTGCCGCAGTTCTCGTTCGTTTGAAGCAATTGGGCATTCTGAGTGCTACCGCAGTGAATTATGCATTTAGAACCTTTGCTAAATCTTGGCGTTTTGAAGAACCTGACCCATTAGAAGCGGAACTCGGTTCACAAGAAAAAGCTAAACGTTTCGAAAGGCTTTGCTTAAGAGCCCTGTCGGAAAGGTTTATCTCACTGAGCAAAGGTGTTGAATTACTTCGCGTGCCCTTGTCAGACCTCGAAGAGAAGCTAAAAGGCCCCGCACACGCCTGATGCAAATCGTAATCACGGATAGCTCTGGTCTTATTGATCTGAAGAAGGGTAGCTTATTTCGAGCCATGCTCGAGCTACCGTTCGAATTCGTGATTCCTGATTTACTGTTTGAAGACGAATTGCTTTCTCTGACTGATGAGGAAAAGCAATTCCTATTATATGGCGGCCTCAAGATCCAAACTTTGAGCGGTGCTCAGGTTGCTCTAGCGTATCAGTATCGTAAAGAATTTACTCGTCTTTCACTCCATGATAATTTCGCCTTGGTTCTGGCCGAGGATACAGAGGCTTGCGTCTTGTTGACCGGCGATGAAAATTTAAAAAATCTAGCTCGCCAAAAAGATGTTAGGTCACACGGAATGCTTTGGCTCTTAGATTTGATTTATGAACATGAAACAGCTCCTCTCCGCGTTCTAATAGATGCAATCAACAAATACATTGAAGATCCTTTTGTTTGGTTGCCTGATGATGAGTTGCAAACACGCCTTGAACGATATCGAAATATTTAAACCAAATTTTAGTCCAGAATGGATATCGTTTTTTTTCGACCTCCGAAGGTCCGCTAAGCCCCCAGTTGAGACGAGCGGGGGGTCATTTAAAAACGCTACGATGTACCCAGCCGTTATTATTAAGCACAAGATCATCATCTTTAGATATGCCCTTGTTAGAGACTCTTTCACCAAGCCATTCAAATTGATTGGTTAGGGCTGGATCGCTCGCCCACGGGGCAACATCAACAAGCCTATACGTATATTGCACATTACTCACCTTCACGCCCATAGCTTCAGCAGGCGCGGTGAAATTGACAATCTCAACCACCTGCGGCGTACCATAACAAAGTTGACGCGCGCCTGTGCTGAAAGCGCCGTTTTCGAGCTCAGCAGGACGTAAATATGTCTTGCCCTTGTTGGAAAATTTATAACCAACCCAATCAGCTTTTCCTGTAACTTGCCCGCTGAAGTTTTTCGTATCCTTTTGGTAGGTGACCGCTTCCAATAGCCCCAAACTGAGAAGGCCATTATAGAAAATGAGCTGCTTATCTTTAACAGTGCCGTCTGTTCGGAACTCCTGAATAATCCCGTCTGAGTTAGGCTTGCTTCCAACTTTGACGCATTGTTTCATCTGGGCGTAGTGAGCATTCAAAGCCTTTTTAAAATTGGCTTTATTCGCCGCTTTCGGGTCGTCGCCGCACGCCGATAGTATCGCGGCTCCGGATAATAACAGAATCGTTTTGATTGAATAATTCATGATCTTCCTCCGTTTATGATATACTTTTTCCTCTGGCCTTTGTTAGAGTCCATGAAATCGTCTGACCTTTCACCACGCCTGAAATAGATTTGCCCAAATTCCTGTCTATCGCGCTCCGCCACGGCACGAGCGTGAACTCTTTGGATTTTTCGATGACGGCATATTTTCCGCTCGGCCTCTGAATGGCCATGAGGTATATACCCGAAATACGGCCGGATGCAGGGGCGGCTTTGTAGAGCTTACCGAATTGCTCGCTGAACTCCTTACCGGCCCTGTCAAGATCCATCTGTTCGAGCGTATCGAGCGTGCTTTGCGTTACCCCGGGTGACCGCTCAATGAGCTTTTGTGAGAGCAGGAACTTCTGTCGTTGCGTCTTTAGGGTCTCGACCTCTTGTCCAAACCCTGACGCATCGCTTTCGGCACCACCCTTCATCAACTCAGTATCAAGCCATGTCTTGCCAATCGTCTGCGTAAGCCCCGCCAGCGGCGCGCGAGACTGAATGTCTAATTTAACAGGATTTCCAAAACTGCGTGATGTCTCATATTTCACGACGCGCTTGAGATAGTCCTTAGGCACATTCCACGACCCATCGGAATTCCGTTCTGCATGACCGGCACGCCGCATGGCTTCTAACCGCCGCACATGGGCTTTGATAAATTCCTCGCGCGCGCCCGGATCATTCATCTCGTGAAAGGATGGGCTGTAAATGCCGCCGCGTTTAGACGCGATGTCAGTGATGATTAAATCTGATGCCTTTGGCGCATATGTTTGCGGTCCTGCGGTCACGACCATACCGCGCTCTATTTGCGCGAGATTGGCTTCTTTGCCTGTCTCAACGAATAGAGCTTCGCCTTGCAGCGTATCGAGGACAATGTAGCTTCGGTCATTCACATCATCCAGCACGCCTTTTTCAATCACTCTTCCGGTGATGGGGCGAGCTAACTTTTCCGCTGGGTCATATATGGGCTCGCTATCTAGGCTACGGTCGAGTTTGGTGCGGCTCATGGCCCGATGATAAGCTTTGAGGATGTCGCCGCGATCACCCATGCGGCGCAGCGTGCGTTCAAGATTGTCATCAAGTCGCCATTTGCCAAACCCCATTTTCTCGGCAAGGCCCAGCGAGCTTAAATATTTCACACGCCATTTTTCAAAACGCTGTGACCAGTCAGACCCATCCAGTGGCAGCTTTGACAAATCAACGATTTGGTATTGCGCCTTCGCCAGTAAGTCCCGATCAATTGATGTGAAACGGTCATGCCTGACTGACAGCGCCAGTTTTTTCGCGACATCAATTTGGGTGGTTGGGCCAAGCTCTAAGGTCGCGACATGCTCGGCGGCCTCTCTCATGCCGTGGGAGATATAATCTCTCGGAATAATGAGCGTTGAGCCTGTCTCTGTTACGCCTCGGATAACGACATGGCTATGTGGATTAGCCGTGTCATAATGATTAGCCGCGACCCAATCGAGTTTCGTGCCCAGGTCGCGTTCCATCTGCGCCATGACGTTTCGGGTGTAAGTGCGAAGATCACCGAATTCTTTTCCGTCTTCGGGCGAAACAATAACGCGGAACTGATGTCGGTCATCAAGGCCCCGCTCGCGAAACTCATCGCCATCAATCATCACCTCATCCCGGCTGTAGAGCAAACCTGTCTCGCCTTCGCGGGCAGCGCTGTCTCTTTGAATGTAATTCAGATGATGACGCTGCGAATCTTTGCCGTAAGCGCCCATCTTCACCAGGTGCACTTTAACAATCACGCGGCGCGAAAAATATTGCTCGGCAATAGCGCCCTGTTTCCGGCTGGGTCTGCCTGACGACCGCGATGACCTTTGCGCCGCTCTCCGCACTTGTCCTGAAAAGCTCACAAAACGCCCCGTCCCGTTGGGCGACAATATTCGTCCGAGCCGCACATTGAACTGGTTATCGCGGCTCATGGCAAAAGCTCCGAAACCTTCGCAAAGTTAGCAATATTAGTCCACGTCCCGGCCTTATTCTGAGGCCCTATGGGGGCTTCCGCCGAATCCGCGTCCCGGCCCAACCCCCTCGCGTCCCGCGAAAAAAGATGTGCAGACAGTGGCTTAGGCCATTTTGGGCCGCGCCCTTTATCTTGCCCTCACTAAACCCGCCCCATTTGTCAAGCCGAATGACCCGATTCC
>CAJXPX010000011.1 GCA_913058335.1 uncultured Hyphomonadaceae bacterium | reverse complement strand
TACGAGATGTAGAGAGGTCTCGTGGGCTCGGAGATGTGTATAAGAGACAGGCTCCGGAACAAGCGGGCGCAGGATTTGCAGCTGCCTTTAATCAGGGGCCTTTTGATGAAGCTGTTGATCCGATGGACGGCGATATTATCCCATTGGATAAAACTGCCGAGCCCATTGTGATTGATGGCTCGTAGCCCTCACTTCAAATCATAGATTTAAAAGCCGCTCAAATGGGCGGCTTTTTTTTGTCCGGTAATTATGATGATGCTCTAATTATTTCGGCTCAGAGGCATCCATTTCGACGACCGAGAGCGCATTGATCTGCCAGCCTCCACCTTCATTTGTATAGATTAGGTCAAATCGAACCGACTTCGGACGATAATCAAATCCTCCCCGCAAACGCAGAGTTCCGTCAGATAGGATGACAGGAGGGATGTAATATGTCGGAGATGATAGAATAGCGCGGCCTATATCGACTCGGTTTTGACGTAAGGAGGAGAAGTTCTGCCTGAGCTGAGCCGGAGAATTTCTTTGTTTGAATTTGGAGGAGCCAAGCGAATAAAGAACTGTGTAATTCTCTGTCCGATTAGCGTTGTCTAAAGCTATCATTGTCGACCAAACGAGACGGGCCAAAGTGTTCTCGTCGGGAACAGACATGCCAGATGAGCTCACAGTTGAGGATTGTAAGGCTGACTGCGCGAGAGCCTCACTGGGGAAAACAGAGGCACACATAACTGAGAACGCAATAGCCGGGGTCATTAATTTCAACATGGTGTTCTATCTCCTGATTTAATTAAATTCTTATCAGCGCGTTCTCTAATGAGTTTGTGCGCGAGAACCCTATTCGAAACGCGCCGAATTAAAAAGGCGCGCAGCCACAAAAAAGCCCCGGCAAATATGCCGAGGCTTCAAAATTATAATATAGCCTCTCCAAAGAGGAGAGCTCTGGATGGTACGGACTACCAGCTAGCTTGGAAACCAGCCCGGGCGCCAGTGGAACCATGATCAACAGATTGTGTCACACCACCGTTTATTTGGAAGTTCTGGTTCATACGGTATGCAAGACTGCCAGCGAACGCTGTCTCGTCATCATAGTAGCCAAATCCACCTGAAACGGCATAGCTTTGGCCAAGCGGCACATAAGCATTGTCCAGAGCAAGAGCGGCGGCAATACCGGCACGGTTATCCAGAATGGCATCAACGTTCTGGCTGATTTGCGCAGAGTTCTGACCAATAGCTGCCGAGTTTAAAGCAACAGCTGCATTGGTAGAGGCCAATACTGCATTTGTTGAATTAATCGCAGCAGCATTAGAATTAATCGCCATGGAGTTTGTTGTAATACCCGCAGCATTGTTTTGGATCGCGACACTATTGGAAGCTTGTCCATTTTGCAGTGAGAAATCAGCAGCGATGTTACCGTCCCGGTCCGTTGTCACCAACCCAATGTCTCCGGTTTGCGCTGCCGTACTGGTCGCAGATGTTAAGCCGGCAAACGTATAGGTGTTGACAGTGGTGCCGACAGAAATTTGATTGGCGCGCGTTGTTGTTGCGCCGTTACCAATAGCTGTGGAATTACCAAAACTGGCATTTGCGCCATTCCCGATTGCAGTTGCCGTGTCAGCGCCTGCAACAGCGCCTTCACCGACGGCTAATGACCGAACGCCTGTCGCTTGAGCCAAGTGACCGAAGGCGTGAGCCCGTTCGGCCGTTGCCATAGCTTGCCAGCCAATTGCTGTTGCGGCCAGACCGTCTGCATTGCTTTCCCCGCCAATTGCGGTTGTGGAGTTACCATTTGCATTCGCCATGGTGCCAAATGAAGTTGCATCCACTCCGGTTGAAGACGCAGCGTTACCAACAGCTGTGGCTTCTTGTCCAACGGCGTTGGAAGCTTCACCAACGGCCAAAGTGAAATCACCTTCAGCATTGGCAAGGTGACCCATAGCGTGAGCCCGTTCACCAACGGCGTTTGACTGCCAACCAAAGGCCGTAGCAGCGATACCTTCTGCATTGGCTTGCCCACCAACGGCTGTCGTTGAGTTACCTACTGCGTTTGAGCGTGACCCAATAGCGTTTGCTTCAACGCCAACGGCGTTTGCTGCTTCACCAACAGCCAGCGTAAAGTCACCTTCAGCATTTGCGAGGTGCCCAACGGCATGAGCACGCTCACCGACGGCGTTTGACTGCCACCCAAAGGCTGTTGCAGCAATGCCTTCAGCATTGCTTTCTCCGCCAATAGCTGTTGTTGAAGTTCCAACTGAGCTGGCCTCATCACCAATCGCAAGAGCGTCGGTTCCGTTAGCAACACTTAGATTGCCGATTGCGGTTGAATTTGCTGTTTGAGCTTCTGAGTCTTCACCGATGGCAAGGGAAAGATCGCCAGTCGCTGTCGCTTGATGTCCAAAGGCCTGAGCTTGCGCGCCAGTTGCCGAAGCCTGCCACCCAATGGCGGTTGCGCCCGCACCTACGGCATTGCTCTCGCCGCCAACTGCACTGGTTGAATTGCCTTCGGCGTTTGAATCGGTTCCGACTGCGAGGGCATCAATGCCGTCTGCGTTTGAATCCACACCACACTCTAATGAGGTAGCATCTACATCGCCTGCATTACAGTCAGGTGTCCCATCGGCAAACGCCGGAGCCGCGGTCATCAGAGATACAGCGAGTGCGCCTGCCGATATTGTTCCCGTTAGAAATCTTCTCATTATTTTGTCCTCTCAGTGATAATGCAATTAGAACTTGCCTAAGAGATACGAAGAGGTTCGGGCTTTGGGTGCGCGTTTTCTAAATTATTTCAAGAATTTTTTTGGATGCGTTTTAGTTAGCCAAAGGCGAGTTAAGCGGCAATAAGCCGGTCTACCTCGGCCACCAATTGCCGTAAGTGAACAGGCTTGGACAAAACCGTCGTTTCCGAGGCCTTTGCATCACTCATAGCGACGGCGGCAAAACCTGTAATGAACATAATTTTTATGCCGGGGGAGAGGACTTCCGCTTGTTTTGCCAATTCGATGCCGTCTAGCCCGGGCATCATAATGTCGGTTAAAAGCATGTCGAAAGCTCCATCTGCGAATTTGAGCGCACGTAAGGCCCGTTCTCCGTCAGAACAGGCAATCACTTGATGGCCGGCTTTCTCCAATGCTTTTTCGAAAAACTTGCGCATCGCATCGTCGTCTTCGGCATATAATATGGTCGCCATGTATTGTCCTGTTGCGTTAAATGTCTAGTTTTAGGTTTTTAAAGGTGCTCAGATAGACTTTCTATGCAGGATTTTGGCCACCTGTCCCAAAATTTCCATAATTACAGTGCTAAGTGGGTTATATTAATACTTTCTATAACGCCCGAGGGAATTTTAAGATATAAAGGGTATATGATGAAGTCGGCTTATGAACTTGAGCAAGACAGTCTGGAGGTCCTTACTCCGGCTTGTAAACTCCTGCGTCCGGCTCAATGGCGGGCGGGTGTTATGTTCGCCTCGCCCCATTCCGGTAACATCTATCCTCAAAGTTTTATTGCCCGCTCCTCGCTGAGTATTGCCCAGCTTCGAAAAAACGAAGATATCTTCGTGGATAAATTGTTCCGGCCTTGTGTGCCGGCCGGGGCCCCCTTGCTTTCAGCCCGGTTCCCTAGATGTTTCCTTGACGTAAATCGCAGCGAAGATGAAGTGCCGCCCGGTTGGTGTGACACACCCAAAAAATGCAGTGTTAGAGCTCAGGCCGGACTTGGCGTCATTCCAACACACATCAATGAAACGACATCAATATACCGGCGCCTTCCTGACGCGGATATTATGCCGCTTAGGCTTTCCAAATTATATCGCCCTTATCATGAGGCTTTGCAGGGTTTAATTGAAGAGTGCGTTAACCGGTTTGGTCAGGCTCTATTGATTGATTGTCATTCCATGCCCGGTTTCTCTCCAATGGGGTCTCGGCGCCCGGATATTATTTTGGGAGACCGCTTTGGGAAATCCTGTCATCCCGATACGCTTGCCCGTATTCAGGGAATTTTTCGCGCCGCAGGTTATTCAGTTTCTACAAATTATCCTTATGCGGGAGGCTATGTAACGTCACATTATGGACGTCCCCAAATTGGCGTTGAAGCCGTTCAGATCGAGATAAACCGCGATTTATACCTCAACCCTGTCACATTAGCCCCGAAAAAAGGTTATGATAATCTGGCAGACGATCTTACGCAGATTACGCGAAGTCTTATACAGGCCTTTATCCCGAATAGCCGGGCGGCCCAGTAAAGCCCCGCGCAGGTTTAAAGTGTTCCGATGTGAGACAGATCTAAGGGATAATTCAAAGGGGACGAGAATGGTAAGTGAGTTTTTCGTCATTCTTTGAGGAGAAAAGGGAAAAATACCCCCTTTTTTTAGGCGAACAACTCGCAGGGGAATTTTTGAGGACAGATTTCACCGCTCTGGCACAGTGTTTGCTCTGATAAGAGCGTAACAGAGAATAGGTGAACAGAATGACCAATGATATCGACCTCCATGTTGGCAAACGCCTCCGCCGCCGCCGCCGCCTCTTGGGACTGACGCAACAAAGTCTGGCCGAACAAGTCGGCATCCGGTTTCAGCAAATTCAAAAATATGAATGTGGTGCCAATCGGGTATCTGCGGCTCGGCTATTTGAGCTTTCAGAAGCGCTTTCAGTGCCGATTCAGTATTTTTACGAGGGCCTTTCTTCGAATGATCCTTTATATAATGCTCCTGACCCTGATGTGATCGCGCCGGATGTCCTTTCAAAGAAAGAGACAATGGACCTCGTTCGAGCATATTATTCTATGGGGGAGACGCCGCGGAAACATCTTTTGGACTTGGCTAAATCTTTGGAAGCCACAACAAAACCAAACCTTCGATTGGTCGCTCAATAATTTATTGACGATTAAACGGGTTGCTCCGACAGGCGGTCATGCTAGCCTACCTGCATGACCGTAAAAGCCGAAATTGATACCCGACTTGCTTTTTTGCCTGAACTGGCAGAAGCGGCCCGGGCGATTACCCTACCGCTTTTTTTGAACCCGGAGGGAATTGAGAACAAAGGGACGAAAGCGGATTACGACCCTGTGACAAAAGCGGATAAAGACGCCGAGAAGGTACTACGCGATCTGATTTTAAAAGCTTTTCCGGATGATAGTATTGAAGGTGAGGAATTTGCTGATCATTCTGGCACAAATAAATTCGCTTGGACACTAGACCCTATTGACGGAACGCGCGGATTTATTGCTGGAGTTCCGGCCTGGAGCACGCTTATTGCACTCTCCTATGAAGATAACCCTATTTTAGGGCTGATAGATGTTGCGGCTTTAGACAAACAATATTTCGGGCGGCTCTATAATAATAAAAAAGAAGCTTGGCTCCTTGAAAACGGGGTTTCTAGGCCTTTAAAAACGGCAAACTGCGCCGTTTTGCAAGATGCGATTTTAGGCTGCACTGAACCTCTGGCTATGTTCAAACCTGGAGAATTGGCGGCTTATAACATCATCCGTCGGGGCGTACAGTTTTCGCGATTAGGGCTCGACGCTCTCGGATACGGCCTTCTTTCCGAAGGCCGTATAAACATCATTATAGAGGCCTTGATGAAACCGTGTGACGTTCGCGCGCTAATGCCTATCGTTGAGGGCGCCGGAGGGCGGCTGACAAATTGGGAAGGCGGCTCTGCGGTGAATGGCGGGCGGGTTGTTGCCGTAAGTGATGCGGCTTTGCTACCTGAACTTTATACTTATCTAGGTCGGGCTATGGATCCGTCTTGAGAAACAGGCTTTCAAATCTATAGTCCTTGTTCATCCAGAAATTTATCAATTAGTGTAAAGAACTTGGTTCTATAAGTATCCCGCTCCAAGAACAGCTCATGCAAAGCGCCGGGGATTACATCATAATTAATTTCGGCATTTTTGGCAAATTCCTCTATAGAGCTGGGATCCACGATGGGGTCGGCTCCGGCCGCCACGACTAATCCCGGCACCCTCAGGTTTTCTGCATTCCGGTTTACATAAGACATGGAAGACAGCGCGGCGCTGATCCAGCCAAAAGTCGGTTGTCCTACGCGCAGGCGCGGGACACTTTGAAAATAGCTGGCCCAAATTTTGTAGCGTTCTTTATCGGTTGTCAGCTTATTGGCGCTAAACGAGACGGGCATCCCGTTACGCTGCGTTTGGAAGGGAAGGTTTTTCTCCGCCAGACCAAGTTTTGATAACACTGAAATTGACCAGCGCATGAAGGTCGTTTCAAGATCGAACAAGCCCAACATAGGCGCGCTACAAATAACGGCGGAAGGCGCGAGAACACCGCTTAATATGGCATGTAAAACCACTGTTCCGCCCATTGAGTGCCCCATAGCGATATGTGGACGCGGTAAAACCGCATCGAATTGAGACGTAATTTCAGAAAGATCATCGGCATAAGTCTGGAAGCTATCAATATAGCTTCTTAATTTGTCCGGCAGGATACGATCCGATAAACCCTGACCGCGCGGGTCCATGACGAGGACGCAAAACCCCCGTGATGTCAGATCCGAAACGCTTTCCCAATATTTCTCAATAAATTCTGTTCGCCCGGGACAAAAAACAATTGTGCCGCGAGGAGCATGGGTTTCGGGCATGGCAAGAAGAACGCGAAGTCTGACGCCGTCCTTCCCCTTAGCGAAATAAGTTTTCGCACGTGATTCC
Organism: uncultured Hyphomonadaceae bacterium; assembly: GCA_913058335.1. Taxonomy (GTDB): domain Bacteria; phylum Pseudomonadota; class Alphaproteobacteria; order Caulobacterales; family Maricaulaceae; genus Litorimonas. The sequence continues at coordinate 112,324 of CAJXPX010000011.1, read as the reverse complement.
AGCCCAGACGGTAAAGCCCGTCCACCTGGCTGGATAATCTCGGCAGTTTCAAATGGCAGAGAATCGTGTTGCATAAAAAGTCCAGGCCTTGGAAAAGGCCTAGTGAGGGGAGATTACATATTTGAAAATATGCTTTGCAAACCCATGGCGACCGACATATCGCCGGTTACCTTTAATTTGCCGGACATAAAAGCCATCATTGGGTCCATCTCGCCTTTAGCCAAAGAAATAAAATCCGCTTTATCTACGCTAATCACACAATCGGCGTCTTTATCGGACACTTCAGCAGATGTGCCGTGCGCCCAGACCGCTCCATCACCTTCGAAATCAAACTTGACAGATTTGTCTATGCCGCCCGCCTTTTCCAGCGCGTCGGTCATCTTGGTGGCGATTTCAGAATTTTCCATAGTAACATCCTTCCGGGGTCGTGTATTTGTGTAGTTATGCGCAAATAACAGGGCGGCGCGAGTCCTTTTTTGCCCTTAGACTTGCGTGGTGCCTATAAGGGTTTGCGAAATTTAAGAGTGGCTCGATCACTCTCACCGATATTTTTGTAAAGATCAGCTTCGAAATCAACAGCTTCTTCAGATCCCTCTTCCGGAAGCCGGGAGCTGGGTTGAAGAGTCCACACTCCCATCGGGTGATCCGCCGTATCTTTCGGGTTGGCGTTGACTTCGCTTGCGGCGACAAATTCAAAACCGGCACGAGTAGCCATATCTTTAATATAGCTTTCTTGAACATAGCCTGTTTGCCCCCGGGGGTCTTGAGAGGCGGTTTCGGGTAGGCGGTGTTCCACAATGCCCAATAGGCCACCCGGTTTCAGTGCGGCGTAGAATTCTTCAAAAGCTTGATCCGCATATCCGCCGCCCATCCAGTTGTGAACATTGCGGAATGTCAGAATAGTATCAACAGACTCAGCAGGTAAAATTGGCCCTGAATCTTTCATAAAGGCGCCGTATTCGATGTCTCCATAAACGGATGTATCGGAATAGTTATCCTTATAAGCCTGCACTCTGGCGTCCAGACGCTCATTTACGCCAGTCGGGTATTGAACGGCAATGTAAGTTCCGTCATTGGCCGCTAGATACGGGGCCAAGATATTTGTATACCAACCGGGCCAAATTTCAGCGACGCGTTGGTTCGGTCCAACTTCGAAAAACTCCAATGTTGCTTGTGGATTGCGGAATTGATCGCGAGGACTTTCTTCGGCCCGGCGAGGATCGGCTATAACGTCTGAGAGGCTCAGAGTTGCTTCTGCTGTATCGGGTGTTTCAACTGTCTCGGTTTCAGCGGCTCCGGGTTCGGTTGTTTGGGGCTCAGCCGGCTCATCGCCTCCGCCGCAAGCTATGAGCGCGAAACCTGTCGCAGAAAGAAGAGCCCATTTGGTAAATTTGATTGCCGTCATTATTTTATCCCTATCAAAGCCTAACATTTCACATCCTAGCATTTCACTGGCCTAAATAAAATCTCAGCACAATGATAAATTTTACAGTTGGCCAACTTGCGGCCTAAAAATCAGTTCCTACTTTCAGAAATGCAAGTCGCCATAATGGGGTTTGTAAATTGAAACAGAACGGCCCGTATGTGGCGTTCAAATTAACATTGCTTTTAAAAAGGATGATACCATGAGAACTTATGATTTCTCCCCCCTCTACCGGAATTTTGTTGGCTTTGACCGTATGGCCAATTTGATTGACGCCGCGTCTCAAGCGAGCGCGAATACGGCGAGCTACCCACCCTATAATGTAGCACGTCTTAGCGAAGATAGTTACAGAATTGAGCTGGCCGTAGCAGGTTTTTCTGATGAAACGCTTGAAATAGAAACACATGAGAATGTACTGACGATTTCCGGCTCGAATACAACTGAAACGGCCAATGATGACGTCGAATACCTTCATCGCGGCATCGCAGAACGCGGATTTGAACGTCGTTTTCAATTGGCTGACCACGTTAAGGTAACAGCGGCTGAATTAAAGAATGGCCTTTTAACTATTTCGCTGAAACGCGACGTACCAGAAGCCTTAAAACCGCGTAAAATCGCGATCGAAAATTCTGACCAAAAGTTAATTACACCTCAGTCTAGCGGTAAGGAAAAAGCTGCTTAAATAGAAGTAACGCGATTGCGACAGTTTCCTCCCCTGAAAACTGTTTCGTAACGTGACAAATGCGGCGTCATGCGACAACCCCCTCCCAGTTCGCATGGCGCCGCTATCTTTTCTTTATAAGATTCCGTATTTCAGTGCCTGATAGTTTCGGGGAGACGCCTTTTGCAAAAGCCAAATTCACCGCCTCCAAAACTTTAGTATTAGCATAGGCTTCAAGTCCCATAATTTTGCCTTGTCGGACTATTTCCCCCTGCAAAAACTCTATTTCCGATTCCCGCCCTATTTCCAAATCATCAAGCATGGAAGAGCGGGCTTTGGCATCTATTCTCACAAAGTAATCTATAAGAGGGCGATATAAATAATTAGGGAGTCTAAGTATTTTAATCACTATTGCCGGAGAGCGGCCATTATACCTGCCCATCTCTATGTCTTTGGCTTTGGCAATGTTCAAACCTTCTTGGAGAAGCTTTGCAAAAGCCCATCTGTAATCTTTTTGCAATAAGCCTTCCCTGAGAGTTCCGCCGCTCAACGTATTTAAAGCATTATTTAAATTGATCAGAAGTTTCGCCCATTGATCGCCTTGAAAATTACCGCCATATTGGGTGTCTTGTCCGGCTGATTGAAAGGCCGACCTGACATCTTCCGGCAAGGCATTTTCAAAATGAAGAGCTCCACCCGTTCCGCAGTGAAAAGTGGCCGGCCCTGTCGGCGTGACATTAAACGGAACGATTGCCCCAGAAATTTTGAAGGGGGTCCCAAGCGCCTCAGTTAAAACCGCAACATTTCCTATGCCGTTTTGGCAGCTTATAATATGCGCGCCTGATTGTGCGTGGCTAAGAATGTCTTGGGCGGCTACAGAGGTGTCTTGAGATTTTGTACAAAGTAAAATCAAGTCACAGTTTTTCAAGACAGAAGGGGATGTTTCTACAGACACTTTCTTAGCATTAAGGTAAATGGACTTTTTTTGAAAATGGGTGAGAGTAAGGCCATTCTTTTTGACGGCATTCTTCAAACGCTCGCGTCCGATAAAGACAACATTCGCCCCCTGTGATTGCAATAACCCGCCCAAATAGCATCCAATAGACCCGGCGCCAAACACGGCGATTTTCGTTGTTGGACTATTCATGAACGACTCTGGTTTTTTTGTGCTGTTTGTAAGAAGCTAATCTTTAGTTTCTCCCAAAGATAGGGAACGAGTAGGAAAGATTCGGTATGTCAGATTTAGGGTTTAAGGATGTTGCGGAGACGTTGACGCAAACATCCGAAGGGCTGAAAGCTCAAATTTCTGAAAAATGGCGACAGGGGCGAACTGCCTATGGAGGGGTCAGCGCCGCTTTGGCTCTTGCTGCGGTGAATAATTCTCATCCAGATTTGCCGCCGCTTCGTTCGGCCAATGTTAATTTTATCGGGCCTGTGCCCGAGTCTCCTGTTTTTCAAACAAAAGTTTTGCGTCAAGGACGTAATGTGACTGTGGTCGAATCAAAAGGATATGACGGAAACGCGGCGGTGATAAGTGTCACGTTTTGTTTTGGGGCGAGCCGAGAGTCAGATTTAGGGGTAGGGTTTCCGGCGCCGGAGGCGCCAAACCCTCATGAGTGTGAGCCTTACACTCCCAAAGAATACGAAGCTTTCGTGCCCGTTTTTTTTCATAAATTTGATACACGGCTTATCGAAGGCGGGCGTCCGGCTACGTCGCAAGACGAGGGCTATATAAGGGTTTGGAGCCGCCATCATCACGAAAATTCCCGCGATGGAACACCGAGTCTTTTATGTATTGGTGATGTTTTGCCTCCCGGGGCGCTACCTATGTTGAAACGTCCTGTGCCTGTCAGCTCTATGACTTGGATGTTCAATATTCTGTCGGATACGCCTTCAACTGAAGACGGATGGTGGCATATAGAAACGCGATTGACGGCGGCGCATGGAGGATATTCCTCTCAGGTCATGCGGGTCTGGAACTACTCCGGTGAGCTGATAGCCGAAGGAATGCAAAGCGTTACGATTTTTGCTTAGTTTCTGTAATCTATCAGAACTAAATGGAGCGTTGGATTATAAATTTCCTACCTCTATCTCGGCTCCAGCTTCGTTGCTTTCGACTGCGTCGCCTTCAACCCAGGCATAGAGATATTCATAGCCCATTGTTTGAGCCGTTTCTGCCCAGACCTCGGTTTCATTCGTTTGAACGGGAGAGAGCGTGTTGATGCCAACAGCGCCTAAAATGATGACCAATACAGCCAAGCCGCCCCAACGTTTCCAATGATTGTCGTTGGCGGCTCTAACGCTTCCGCTTTCACTCACTGTTTTATCAGCGCGTTGCGCTTTCGCCTGTTGCAAAATGCGGGCTTTTAATAAATCGCTCGGCTCTGGCGATTTTACCTGATCAAGTAAATTATTTAAATTGCTCATACTGTCTCTCTTTCAACCCAAGGACTCAGGGCCGCTTTGAGGTTTTTTCGGGCCCGCGAGAGCAGGCTCTCATAAGCCTTTACGCTTTGTCCCAATATCGCTGCCCCTTCTTTTTGTGAGAGGTGCTGATAATAGGAAAGGGTGATGGCGGCTCTTTGGGCGTCAGGCAGACCGGAAAGGGCGCGCCTGACAGCGTCTACTGTATCATTCTTTTCTAGCTCTTCCAGAGCCGTTTCAGTCTCATCTGCTTGGTCCGGGACCCGATCCGAATAAATAGGACCCTTTTTTCTCAGTCGATCCAGACAATCATTCGTCGCAACACGGCGCATCCAAGTCAAAAGAGTGGCTTGGCCTGGCTCCCATTTGGGAGCTTGCTGCCAGAATTTGAGAAATGTTGTTTGCGCTACATCCTCGGCCAAAGATGCATCGCCCAACATATAATAGCCAATAGCGGTTATAGTTTTCAAATGCCTGTCCATAAGATGAGCCAGAGCAGACTCTTCCCCCTCCCGAAGACCGGGAAGAAGATCGTTATCGGGATCGGCTTTAGCCATTAGCCGCGATGTTTACGCGAATGACGCTCACCTTTACGGTGTTTGCCTTCGCCTTTCGTCAATACGCCGTCTCCATTGGCATCCATCCGGAGGAACAAGGCCTCAGCGCGCGCCATATATTCAGCTTGGCTAATGCGTCCGTCTTGATCGGCATCCAAGCTGGCCTTATGCCCGCGTTTACCTTTATGGCCCCATCTTCCTTTACGGTCGCCTTTTTTAGCTTCCATCATCTCTTTGGCGGCCTGTTTTTCTGAATCAGAAATTGTGCCGTCATTATCGGTGTCCATGCGGGCTTTCATTTTCTCGCGGCGCTCTTCGCGCTTTTCAGACCAAGCGTCTTTTCTCGCTTGTTTTTCGATATCCGAGACGACGCCGTCATTATTTGTGTCGAAACGGGCTTTCATTTCGTCGCGGCGCTCTTTTCGTTTTTCAGCCTGGGCCGTGTCTGCAGCTTTCATTTCCGCTGCGGTTACTGCGCCGTCGCCATCGGCGTCCATTTTTTTAAATTTGCGAGCCAAATGCGCATCGCGACGATTTTCGCGAAGAACGGTTTGTTCAGTTTCATCGAGAAATCCATCAGAATTTAGATCCGCACTTTGAAATTTTGCTATGGATTCAGCTGAAAACTCTGCTTGTGTGATTTGTCCGTCTTGATTGGAATCCGCAGCGGGACTTTGAGCTAAAACAGGAGCAGATACAAGCGCGATAGCGGCTGCGCTTAAAAGGGTAAGTTTATTAAAGTGACGCATGAGGGTCTCCTTTTCGTTGCGTTCATAGACACAAACGGAGCAGAAGCCAAAATCCTTCGTTAAAAAGCATTAATTAAATGTCATGTGTTCCTGTGCTCAACCAGCAAAGCGAGATTAGGCCGCTGTACTGGCGAGAGTTTTCCGCAATTGACCCAAAAGCCGTGTTTCCAAATTTTTATCCGAAACATGTCCGGCATAAGGCGGCGGCGCCCCTAAATGATCGCGCACGCAATCTGATAGCATGAGCGCCGTTTCTACAGCTTCTTCCATATCGCCGCAGGACAAAATATAGGGGTCAAATTTCGGAGCGCGGCGACGAACAGCTTCGATCATCCAATAGGCCCGCATGAAGTCGTCACGCTTCGTGTCATATCCAAGCAGACAAATGTCGCCTGCCGCTGCGAGCCGGGTATGGGCTCTCGTGCATCCTGGCTCTGACACAACAAAAACCCAGTCAAACTCTAGAGAAAGAGCAGCGAGACTACCTAAAGCTTTATCCAGTGGGATATCTCCAAGAGCGGCCGCGTTATAATGCTCATTGGCCGTTACATAAAGGGCGTCGCGCAATTGCGCTCCCCCTGAGAGCACATCCGCTAAGGTTTTTTGGTATATAATTCCGGCTCGGCTTAATGTTTGCCCCCCGTTACAGTCCAGTATAAGAACTGTTTCCCCGAAACTGGCCGCTTTCCGCCCAAGCGCAAGGACTGTGTCGACTAGATCAAAATCAAGTGGATTGGCAGACAGAACCGGGACGAGGCGTCCGGCAGGCTGATAGGCTGTAACAGATCCGATGGTCTGAGGCTTAAGGGGCGGCATATTAAACTCCGTATTTTCACCTGACGGCCGGTTTTCCGGCTCTTTCATTACCCTCTAAATAACAGACAGGAGTTTCCGCTTCGCAAAGAGGCGTGGTAAATTTTGATTAAGGGTATGAAATGAGATGTAATTAGTTCGTCTGAAATGGTCGCTCTTTATATTAATGGCTTATCAGATAAATAATGCTATTCGACCCGAAACTATGAGGTGAATATTAACGAATCTATTGCTCTTGTAATTTCTGTCGCTAGTTTTTGTTCGTCCAGGCAAGTCTTTCTTATGCCACCGATGCGCACTTTAAACCCGGCGGAAGACGTCAAGACGGGTTGAAAGAGTTCGTCTTTGATCCCTCCCTAGAAGATGTCCAATTTATTCGCAGGCAGGCTTTTGGCGACGCCGAATTGAATTATTCTGGATCGGGGATAAATTCGCTCAATACGGATTATCTCTTTAAAACGGTTATGTCCAAAGTCCGGGTTTCAACAGGATCCAAAAAGTTCTTCTAGGATTTCCGCTAGCGATTTACACGTTGACCCTCAGCGAAAAGGAGTAAAACTTTACTCTATCCAGCTCAGAACTTTCCAGCGATACCATATGTAACCGAAACAACCTCAAAAAATTAGTACTGCTGTGACCGAGTCCGATTAGGTTATCTTTTTAAAATAGGGGGCGTGGCCGACCAGAGCTTTTGTTTGCTCGGGCGTCAACCATTCTGCCAAACGCTCTGGGTCAGCTTCGCGGTCAGTTTTTGCCAAAGCAGTTAAAAGTGCATCGCTCATATCTTTGGAGGCGCTGCCTTCGGGCCGATCCAATTGTACAGCATGCCATTTAGCAAAATGAGGGTCTTGATGAAAGCGAAGTAAAGTGGGGCTGGGATCAATCTTCGCCAAGGTATTCTCGCTTTTTGTCATCGCATTTTCAACTATCTGTAGAATTTCGGGGGCTTTTTTATTTTCCGGCGTGCGTAAGACGTTTAACCATCCCAGCAACTTACCAAAGCCTTGTTGACCACTCAGCCAAGATAGTGGGATGGAGAGAACTAATCCTAAGGTAATAGGGGATAGCCACAGAAACAGTGGAAAGGAAATCCATGCCACAATTCCCGCCAATCCTATTCCAATAAGAGTATGCCAGATATGAGCGCGCACGACATCCCAAAACGGCACCTGGCCATCCGCGCGTCTTTGAGGTTGCCATCCTGCATCGCGACCCGATAGGATAGAGATCACAATTTTGGTTTGGGACAACATCATTATCGGTGCGTAAAGCGCAGACATTAAAGTCTCAAATAGGACATTGAACGTCACTAAAATTGGGCCGCCAAACCCTTTCATCTTGCGCCAAGAGAGCAAAATGGCCAGCCAGCCCAGAACTTTGGGCACGAGCAAGACACCCATAGATATAATAAACAACCGAACCGCGCGTTCCGAGTCGAAAACCGGCCAGGTCGGAAATAAGGACGGCTCTGCAAAATACTCTGGTTGGGAGAATGCTACCTGCGCGGCGAGAATAAGTCCTACGAGTACAAGAAGAAACCAGATTGGCGCTGTTAGATAGGATAATATACCAGTTGCAAAATGCATACGTGAACACGGGTGCATACCTTTTGCAAAAAGAAGTTTTATATGCTGGAAGTTCCCTTGGCACCAACGTCTGTCTCTAATAATGACGTCCAAAAGAGAAGGTGGAGATTCTTCAAAGCTTTCTTCCAGGTCGGCATCGAGCCGAACACCCCATCCCGCCCTTCGTAAAAAAGCCGCTTCGGCGAAATCATGACTGAGTATATGGCCGCCAAAAGGGGGTGAACCCGGAAGTTTCGGCAGACCAGCGCTTTCAGCAAAAGCCTTGACGCGGATGATCGCATTATGCCCCCAAAAATTACTGCTTAACCCATGCCAACTGGCTAAACCACTCGCATAGATAGGACCGTAACACCGATTGGCAAATTGTTGCAGTCGTGCGTAAAGGCTACCGGCAAAGACAATGCCGGGGATGGATTGTATGAGGCCGATTTCGGGAGACGCTTCTAGGCGGCGCGTCATCGTCACTAGGGTCTTGGCGCTCATAATACTGTCAGCATCCAGTATGGTCATTGCGTCATAGGCTCCCCCCCACCGCGACACCCAGTCACCAATATTTCCGGCTTTTCGTTCTGTATTTTCACGACGGTGACGATAATAAACAGGACAGCTTTGTGGCGCTGTTTGTATCAGATCACGGAAGACAGCTTCCTCATGAATCCAAGCGTCGAGATGCGTGCTATCGCTGAGAATAAAAAAATCAAAGCGTCCCGGCGCTTTTGTGGCCAAGGCGTCTGCCATAGCTTGGATTGCAACTGAGATTCGGTTCGGCTCCTCATTGTAAACCGGCAAAAGTATTGCCGTTTTCATCGTGAGAGGCCCCGTCGTCTCAACAGGTTTTAAGTTCCGGAAAATTACAATCCTTAGGAACCCCAAAATTGACTGGCACAGCGCAAACATGATCCACGCAAAGTTCAGCGTAAATAAACATAGAAAAATAATCTGCAGCGGTGTGGTTTCGCCTGTTGAAATTACCCCCTTCATTTCCCACGCACCGTAAGCGCTACCGAGAAATGTTATAATAAGTAAAAAAAGCCGCATAGAATAGCGTGCTAAGGCTTTTCCAATTCTTCCGTTGCGACCTAACAAACGAGCGCGTGACCGATGTAACGGCGCGCGCGGCATAGTCAGCGGACTTTCCAGCGGAAGCGCCTTTTTCAGGATGGACTGTGTCACTGTTTAGTCCCGGTACCAGCGATAAAGCCATGTTTCGCCAAGCGATTCATCTCCATTTTTAAGTTGTACGCGAAACTCGATCATATCTTCGCCTTCAGGGTCAAATGTTAAAAATACACGTCCCCCTTTAATGAGGTCTGACGGTTGGAATCGCGATTCTATAATTCGCCCTCCAGACGCCGAAGAATCAACTCTGAGTTCCTCAAAGTTAACCCTTTGCTCCCCAGCATAATCTATTACAAATTCTTGAAACGGCGATTTGAGTTTTTGTCCTAAAGCGCTCCTTATAACTCGCGGCTTAATATCCCGACTTGGCGTATCATTTGGCCATGTGAGCCGATAGCTGTAGTCGAAACGCTGATTTGCAGGGAGCGGATTTTTAGGTCGCCAAAAGGCGACTACATTGTCATTGCCTTCAGAATCAGAAGGAATTTCGACAAGTTCTACAGCTCCTTCGCCCCAATCACCTATGGGCTCCACCCAAGAAGACGGGCGCTTTTCATAATTAGCTTCAAGGTCTTGATAAGCCTCAAATTTTCGAGAGCGTTGAATCAAACCATAACCTTTTGTGTTGGTGTCGGAAAACGCACTAAACTGGAGCGATCTAGGATTAGCCAAGGGGCGCCAAAGGCTTTCGTCATTCCCGCGTAAAATGCCAAGGCCGTCACTGTCGTGAACAGAAGGGCGATAGTCAGGTACGTCGCTTTCATCAAGCGCTGAAAACATATACATTGATGTCAGCGGCGCGAGACCGACATTGTCTAAATCTTTACGTGGAAACAAACTTGCAGAGACTTCCATACGAGTTGTATCCCCCGGATAAATGCCAAATCGGAATGCTCCCGTAACACTTTTACTATCAAGAAGAGCGTGAATGACAATTGCATTGGCTGCTGCGTCTGGTCGTTCTATCCAGTATTTACGAAAGACCGGAAACTCTTCTCCTGCGGGCATTCCAACATTAAGCGCCAAGCCACGGGCAGAAAGACCATATATTTGTCCTTTAGAAACTGCGCGAAAATAGCTTGCTCCTTGAAAGAGCGTAAATTCGTCGCGGTAAGCCTCTGTATTCAGCGGATAGTGAAGTCGAAACCCTGCGAACTTTCCGGCTTTGACCAATCTCTCTGAAAGTGCAGGATCCGGAACCTCAAAACTTTCATTATCTACTTTTAATGGCCGGGCCACCCTGTTTTCGACGATCAAAATATCAATCAAATCTGTATAAAGAAAACCGGGCGCGAAAAGTTCTATATTGAAGGGTGTGCGGCTTTTGGCCCAGATGGCTTCGTTTTTACGGTAACGTATTTGACGATATGTATCGTAATCCAAATTCTTCAAACTCTCAGGTACCGATTTCGGCCGGACAAAAGAGGATTTCGAAAGAGCTTCAGCTTCATCAATAACGATCTGGCGTGAAAATGGCTTGGAGGCAGGTGAAAGTATATCTTGGGCTATCACCTGTGACGCGCCCGCAAACACATAGAGGATCAATATTAGGAAAACTGAATATAGCCGTTTTTTTTGCGCACAGAGACAAGTCCCCGCATTCCTGTTAAATACGGTCATTTAAAGTCCTACACCAAATTACTTGATTTATTTGAGCTCAACATCCCAATGCCTTAAATCAAAGATTAGTTGCACAGAAAAATGCATATACGCTAAAAAGCCGCGGTCCTCGCCAAAATTTCACCAGTACAAGGGTGGCTAGTTTGAAAACAAGGCTTGAACGTTCTGTTTCAAATCTCCGGCTTGGCTTCGTATTTTTCGAGATAGAGTCTAAGCGTGGCGCCAACTGTGCCTGTGCCTGACAGGCAAATAACAAAACGGCTTCCGCTCTCAAACTTCGACCCGAAGTCCCTGATTTTGGGAGACGGATCCATCAAAAGGATCACTTGTCATAAAAAACAACTTATTGAGGCTCTAATATGCAGGCGCGCGGTGTTCTCAAGACAGAGTTTGGCGGGCCTGTCTTTCTACACCCTGTCGCTCGCATCATGCCAGCCTCAAATGCGATGGTTTTGGTCAAACCTCTGACCCCTAAGGCCGTATTTATGAATGAAACGCCCGCTGAAGCTCACGAGTAAGCTATGTCGGAAAAATGGAGGAGTGATCTAAAGGAAAGGTCTGAGCAGAGAAAGACACTTGGCGTCTAAATCATAACGGAAGTCCAAACCCTTTTCTTCGCGGTTCACGGCCATTTCGCGAAAGTTATTCGTTTATTTGACTGTCTCGCTGAAAATAATAGGCTTGTTGTAATTTATTGAAACATATATGGAGCTAAAATTTAAAGAACTCTCCTGTTAGATTTGTAGCGACAATAGAAAAATAGTGTCGTCAACCCTAAATTCCGCAACCCATGTAATGAAGAGATGATGAGTGGGAATTTCTATATTTGGAATTAGCGATTGAAAATGCTTGAAGAGTATAAAACTATGGAATTTTTGAACATATGACAATTCAATCCGGTTTATCATCTTGGGTCTTAGCCATTGTGACGGCGTTAAAAGATCAAGGAACCGATACAAACGCACTTATGACCGGCATCAAAATGAATCCTGATAAAGTAGGAGACACGAATTACCGATATTCGCAGGAGCAAGTTTCTAATTTATGGAAAGCGGCCGTAGAATCAACTGGGGATCTTGAATTTGGATTGAAGGTGGCACGTTATATTCGACCTTCCACCTTTCACGTTGTAGGATATGCAATGTCGTGTAGCTCGACGTTGAAAAGGTCAACTGAACGATTTGTGAAATCAGCGCGCTTAATATCAGATTCCGCGCTAGTTGAACTTGTTGCCGGAAAGAACACACACACTTTAACCGTTGATCTTAATATTGATGGAAACCGCCCGATTTATCAGACGATAGATACAATGATGGCGGGGTTCTTTATGCTTTCCGAATGGATACTGACGAAGCCGATCATTCCCGTCGCGGTGACATTTAAACATGGACCGCCTAAAGATGTAACCGAATACAATGATGTCTTTAGGTGTGAAGTCGAATTTAACAGTCCAACAAATAGCGTCGTTTTCAATTCATCTGATTTAACACAGGCAATACCGTCGGCTAATGAAGAATTAGCGATAATGCTAGATGAGATGACATCTGAACATTTAAGTTTGAGATATTCGAGTCGGTTTTCAAGAAAGGTTAGGGAGGCCTTAATTCTAACATTGCCAAATGGTCAACCGACAAAAGGGAAAGTCGCAAAACACTTAGCCGTGTCAGAGCGCACCTTACTTCGACGATTGAGAGATGAGGGCACCAATTTTCAGGACGTGCTAGATAGACTTCGAGAAAACCTCGCTTATGACTATCTTAACCAAGATGATTTGACGATTGACTCTATATCTTATTTACTTGGATTTTCGAGCGTAGGAACATTTTCTCGCGCGTTTCTACGGTGGACGGGTCGTCGTCCCAGCATATGGCGCTCTGATCGGAATAAAGCGCGTGTCGTAAGCTCTGAAGTATAAGACATTACTTTTTTACATAGTACCAATAGCAAGTTCTATTGCTTGAACCGATGTGCCGACACTCCAACCCCCGTCAACGAGCAGCACTTGTCCCGTAATATAACTGGCATCATCAGAAGCCATAAAGTGGACGGCGGCGGCAAGCTCGTCTGGCGTACCAATCCGGCCGAGTGGGGCAAATAGATTGGCGTTTCGGGCCACCATGTCGGGGGCTTCTTTCATCGCCATGGGAGTTTCAATAATGCCCGGCGCGATACAATTCACGCGAATTTTAGCTTTGCCATATTCGATTGCCGCAGTTCGGGTGAGAGAAATTATACCTGCTTTTGTTGCGGCATACTCCCCCCAATTCAAAAATCCCTGAATGGCTGTTATGGAGGAAATATTTACGATTGCCCCACCGTCGGTCATCCTAGCGGCTGCTTCTTTAATACCGGTTTGAACACCGAGAATATGCAGGCGCCAATATTTTTCAGATTGAACTTCATCAGATTCGCTTAAGGGACGTCCTGAAGCGATGCCCGCATTATTAATCATAATATCGAGCTTACCGTGTTTTTTGACGACAGCATCGCAAAGACTTTTTATTTCTTCGGGCCTGCTCGCATCTGTTTTAATAAATTCGCATCCCCACTCTTTTGCTTTGTCTGCGGTCTCATCGGTAATATCAGCGATAACAACATTGGCACCTGCTTTCCTCAGGCGCTGTGCAATAGCAGTTCCAATACCAGAGCCTCCGCCTGTAACGATGGCTGTTTTTTCTTTTAACTCAAACATTATACAAACTCTGCTTCTGAAGGAGCTTTCAGTCCCAGTTGCCTTAAAAGACTTCCTGTGTCCCAAAGGCTTCGCTCCAATATGATTTTGTTGTCTTTGAATTTATGAATAGTCATACCCACAACTTTAGTGGTTTTACCTTTAGCGGGCAGGCCGAGAAAGTCAGTGCGATGTTCGATTTCCCAATCCCATTCCAAACATCCGCCCGTTTCATTCCCATGGTATCGCAAGGCATTAAAAATATGACGTGAGGCATTGGGGTTTGAATTTTCAAATGTTTTGAACCATTCACGTAGTTTTTCGCGGTCATTATCGATACGCACGGCGAAGTTTAAATCTTCATATTCAAATTCCTCAGGGTAATTTGCCATGAGCGTTTCAATTTCTCCATCAAAAAGTTCGAGCCAATTTTGTTCCCAGATTAAATTCATGAGCGTACACTCCCTATTGATAATTTATGTCTTGTAATTGCGGCGCGGCTGATAACTTCTTGGTAAGCCCCAAAACCTGTTTGTCCGTTTAATTTAAACTCAGTGAGGCCTTGATAATAAATCGTGCTGCTAAAGGGCGCCCAAGGTGCCCAGGTTAGGAAACGGCCACACAAATTATAAACAAGTCCATTTTTATCTTGGAGAGTAACTTCAAAATAATCTGGAAATATGCCACTTCGTTGGATTCGCGCAGAGGCAGATTCCAGAGAAGTGACGGATTTTCTGTCCATAACATAACCATTAAGGAGTGGCCCAGATTGAGTTAAATCTGCGGGGTCCAGTACGAGAAAGGCATTTATTGAAAGATCATCTCCAAAATGTGCCTGAAAGAATGTAGCGGATCCATTATCGCGTTCTGCGCGAGGGCCCCAGCTATGATCCATTGTCGCCAGGCAATCGATATCATGTCGTTGGCCCCGTAAAGTTAATTGTCCTGAAACATGGCCTGTTAAATCAAAATGACCGCCAAAGGACTTTATCCAACCATCGTCTTTCTGTTGGGAGGATTTCTTTGGCTTTTTTATTTCATAAGGAGGCATGAGGCCTGTAAATGTGGCTTCAAATGAGGTCTGATCTATACCTTGATACTCGAATTGATAATGACGTATATTCTTATGGGATTGAACAGACACGCCATTATTCAAACTATATTTTGTGAGCGAATCTGGGCAGGGGAGGTGCTGTTGGTTGTCAATATAGGCAAGACCTTCCCAATGATTTGAGCAGTGATCAAATATCGTGACATCGCTTAGACAGACTCCGAGGCCGGGGCGAAAAACATTGTAAATTGCTCCAGACAGACCTGAATCAGGAAGGAAGAAAGGGAAGTAATTTGTTTCCGCCCAAATGGAGGCTTGATTATCCGGGAAAGGATGAAATTCGATGTCTTCATCAGTTATCATGTGGACAGGTCGTCCTGACGAAGTCTTAGTAATTCAGAAAGTTCAGGAATGCTAGACGGATCAGTTTCCCACCCTTGCATAAGTAACCAAGACCGTTCTCTTAATTGTTGTTCGCTGCAGGCGCTTAAGATAAGTGTCCGCGCTTCTCTTGCGGCCTTATCCGTTCCATCTGAAACCTGCCCGGCAATGTCCGCAATTTCCCGGCGCAATTTATTTAAAATAACTTCAGTATCAGGATTGCCTTTTGCCTTGTCCAATAGCTCTTCGGCGGTCGCCGTTAAGGATTTAAGAATGTCACTTGACCAGAATGGGTTTAATTTGACGGCTAAATCCTTGTAGTGTTCAAGTTCCGTTAGGGTATAGGTGAGTCGATCAGGTTCGCGATTGGATAAAAGTGTCAGCAGGCCGACAACAAGCTGCGATTGTTCTTGCGCAAGTTTATTAGAGGAATCAAGCGCCGGTAAAATAA
This sequence comes from uncultured Hyphomonadaceae bacterium, assembly GCA_913058335.1. Taxonomy (GTDB): domain Bacteria; phylum Pseudomonadota; class Alphaproteobacteria; order Caulobacterales; family Maricaulaceae; genus Litorimonas. Next base: position 96,818 of record CAJXPX010000011.1, on the reverse strand, counting down.
CCTCGGTCATTGATCTTAGAATGGTAGAAAGGGCTAAATCCAACGTAATTTCCATCAGACCACCTTCGACATTAGTTGACGTAAGTCGTCTAGTAATACTGAAGCTAATCCGCTCAACCAGACTAATAAGACATCTTGATGAGACTTAGAATTCATTGCATTGCGGACACCAGCCCCCAAAACGATAACAATGGCTTTATAGGCCGCTAAAATACGATAAAAGTGAAGCGTTTCCAAATTTATACTTAAGCCTGAATGGACTTTATATTGTGTAATAAACTCATTTTCTGACAATAGCCCGCAGATTAAAAAATCTGTATCTGTTTCATCCATATGCCCAAAAGCGCGACTCATAGCCCAAGCCAGATCTTCGTGCCGATCTCCGATATGCCCGAGTTCCCAATCTAACCACGCTGTGATTGTCGATGTCGTTTCGTCAAACAGAAAATTACCAGTCCGATAATCTCCATGGATGAGAGAGGCCTTATCCAGATCAGGGAGGTTTGCGGACATCCACCCGCCGGCTAGGTCCATCAGCGGAACTGGTTGATTTGAATCTTCCTGCCAAACACGTCGCCACCAATCCACATTCCAGCGAGCGGCATCTTGCGGCGCAGAGGGTATATCGAACGCAGAGAGACCGGGCTCATCTATTGGGAGGTTATGTAATGTTGCGAGATGCGACATGAATTCACCAGAAAGCCCTTTCCGTAGGTGAGACCCAAGGTTGGTCCCAAGGCCGCTCACATTTGAAGTAGATTGGGTTGGTTTGGTAACGCCTTGGCAAAACCCACAGATTAAAGCGGGGTAAGGGAAGTATTTTGCATCGGAATCTTCCCAATAGACGGTCGGAACTGGGATTGCTTCCTCGACATATTTAATTAGCTGAAATTCGCGGAGTCGACTGGTTTCACAAACGGACGCCGCTGGTTCCATTCGCAATACCATCTCAGTTATTTGGTTCTTATTGCCGCCTGGCGACCAATTGAGGTTGAACGCCATTTGTATTTTAGAGGCGCCGCCGATAAGCCAGCGGGGGGCGGAAACTTTAAACTTTTCAGAATAATGAGCGGAAATTAAAGCCTGTGTGCAAGATACTAATGTTTCAAGACTTGTGGCTTTATACGGACAATTTTTGCGGGTGCGTAGCTTTTTCGACAAGACTTTATCGACTTCGCGCTCTACTCTAAATCGGCCACGAATGTCCTCGATCCAAAATTCGGAGGGATCATTTTTATCGATAAATAAAGCTTGCTTCATGGATGGACCTCACGACTTGCGCGAGGCATATGGTGGATGCCCCGCGCCATCGTCAAAGTTTAAAAATCGTAACGAGCTTCAATACCGTAAGAACGTGTTGGACCGCGATAGTTTACGGTAAAGACACCTAGTAGTGGTACAACCTCTTGAAAATACTTTTCGTTGGTAAGGTTGTCGCCCCAAGCGGAGAGTGTCCAACCAGCATCGCTTTTTAGAGACAGGCGCCCATTGAATAAGCTGAGGCTATCGCGTTCGGTTCCTGGTGAGTTAGCGACATCCCACCAAATAGACCCATAATTATTAAATTCGGCGCGAGGCTCGAGTTCAAATCCGTTTCCAATGTCAAATGGATGGGCAATGCCGAGATTTAAAGTTGTTTTGAAAGCGCCCGGCGACCGATTACCTTCGAATGCGGGGTTGCCCGCAAACTCTTTAACTTTACCATCTGTATATCCGAAACCACCATAAATATTAGTGCCTGTCGGTAATCGCCCTTGGAAATCAAAGTCAAAGCCTTTAACCTTAATTTTATCAATACTTACAGTCGTTTGTAACCCAACGGATGGGAAAAATTGAAACTGTTGCGCCCCGGAAATATCGGTGTGGAATATGGCGGCGTTCACATTCAAAGCGTTATTGAATAAAGCCGCTTTTGCGCCAAGTTCAAAAGATTCTGATACTTCTTTTTCGTATCTGTCTTGAACAAAAACTGTGTCAGCCGGTATGCCGTTGGCAATAGCGGCAGCAATAAGTGTTTCGCGCGATCCAATGGGATTGAATCCGCCTGACTTAAAGCCTTTCCCATAGGTGCCATATATACTGGCATTCGGCGATACTTTATAAGTCAGGCTCGCTTTGGGTTCGAATTGCTTGAAGGTTTCATTCAACTCACACTCATCAATTGACCGGCCGGTTAAAGCAACACAGTTATTGTAGCTCGCCCCCGTAAGAGGATTTATTTCATCTGCCGCCGTTTCCTTAATAGAGCGTTTTTCAATGTCATATCGACCAGCTAAGTTAAGTTCTAATTTATCCGTAAAATCATACTGAACGCTTGCAAAAGGAGCGTAACTTGTAGTTTCGTAGACGGGTGCACTGAAGGAAAGAGAAGGATGTTGATTCGTTGGCTCTAAAATCATATTTCTCTGGTCAGGAAGACGTCCATTCGAATCAATGCTGATGTTGGAAAATTGATCGCGGTCAAATTGCAATATATATCCTCCGACTTGCCATCTAAAACGTTGCTCCGAGGGTGAGGTGAGCCGTATTTCCTGCGAGAGGTTAGTGTCTTTATAAGTATATTGCTGAACTGTTGCTGCTGCGCTGCCAGTATCGGGAATGTAAGGGGGGGAATCACTTGCAAAATACTGATCCAGTTTGTTGGCTCCGGAAATCAGATTTAATGTTGCGAAATTAAAGTCATATTTAATATTCAAAGTGGCATCTATGAAATCTTCATCGAAAGCGCCTTCAACATTCGAGACAAAAGGCATATCCGCCAAATTAGCATCTAGAGCTGTGCCGTCAAAATCGCCAATCGGGTTGCCGAGTAATTGAGCGTTATATGCGGAACCCCCACCCTTTGACGTATGACCACCTAAACGAAAGTCGACAGACAACGCATCGTTTGGTTCATAAATTAATCGTCCACGCGCATTGGCTGTTTTGAAACGATGCACTTTCTCGCCAGTTGTGACATTGGTGAAGGGACCATCTGTCTCCCGGAATGAACCTGCAACATTGAACTTGAAGGCATCAGATAAGGGACCGCCGATGCCGCCGCTAACGCGGTAGCTGTCAAAATTCCCAACCCCAGCCTCAATATTTCCTTCAAAAACATCGCCCGGTTTCTTTGTCGTGATAACGATCGCCCCCGCAGCTGCATTTCGACCATAGAGAGCGCTTTGCGGACCTTTCAAAACCTCAATTTGCTCAATATCAAATAAGTCCTGATTAAAGGGCTTTACGCTAGAGAGAGTCACACCGTCGATAACAATCGCGACGTTAGGGTCCGAATTTCTGACCGACGTTTGACCCCGTATGTTAATATATACCTCGCCAGCATTGTCCTCAATAAAAGTTACATTGGGAATAGTCGAAAGAAAGTCGGAGGGGCGGTCAATTCCACGATTTTCAATTGCGTCCGCAGTCAAGACGGTCATGGAAACAGGCACATCGACAAGGCTTTGTTCGCGCTTAGTCCCTGTAACGATAATCTCATCTTGAGATGACGCATTAGCTCTGTCTGTCGGAGTTGTATCTGTGGTTTGCGCTATAGCAGGTCCAGCGGACAGTACCGTAGCCAGAACTGCAGATACAGATGTGCTGATAAGAAAATAGGATTTCATTGTAATCTCCCCTGGTCCGTAATTAGACGGATTCAAATGTTGCCAGCTTCTTGAGCCGTTATTTTTATTGTAGGAACGCTAATATAGAAATTGCATTGGGGAGAAGAATGACTTCTCGCGCCAGCAATGCACTTATCACGTCAATATCTGACGTGATAAGCAAAGACGAAACGGCACCAGCCTTTCTATTGTTTTGGCGTATATATAGAGACTCTCTTGAAGCTCCATCTGTGTAATCTGATTTATTGAAGTTATATCAGCCAATAAAAAACCGCTTTAATGACGCGTATTGCTAAAATAAAAAATGAATTGTCATGGTTTGGATTTCGTTGCCAATGATATGTTCAGAGACAATAGTTGATTGCGTAAAAGCGCTAAATAGTCTGGCCAAATGGCAGAGGCTGAGCAAGGGGAATGAATATGAATCAAAAATGGTGTCAGTATTGGATTGATCTGTTTACAGACAGTTCGAAAGAATTAATTTCTCTATATAACCCGGAGTTTTTATTTGAGGACATTAATTTTGATGTCCGTATCGAAAATGATCTCGACGCGATGGAGGAGTTCCAAAAAGGATTTTTGGTTGAAGATCCATCAAAGAGCTATCATAAATTTAAGGTCTTCGATTATGTTGGCGATGAAAAACTAGGCAGTTTCCAGTGGATATGGGAATCTAAACACGCAGGTGATTTTCTGGGTGTTCCAGCAGCCGGAAAAACCACAAGCACGCGCGGTGTAACTGTGATGGGTTGGAAGGACGGAAAAATTAACCTTGAACGAAGCATTTGGGATGCCGTGGCTGTTCTGCAGCAGCTTAACGCTATCCCTGCGCCGTAAAGGAGAATCATATGGTCTCTTATGATCCGCTCGATTCCAGTGTAACATCACACCCTTATCCGCACTATGCGGCCCTGCGAGACATGGCGCGGGTGGCTTGGATTGAATCTTTAGAAGGCTACGCCATTTCAAAATGGGATGACGTATTGGATGTACTCTCTAACGGCAAAGTATTTTCTTCGGCCCAGTTTTGGCCTGTATTGCTAGGTGAATACGACCCGGTTCCCGAAGTTCAACCAATGATTTCTCTGGACCCACCTCATCACATCCGAATCAGAAAGTTAGCAAATGCGGCTTTTGTGCCGGGGCGGATCAAACATCTGGACAGCCAAATTCGTGATATTGCAAACGAATTAATTGACGACATTATTTCCAAACATGGTACGTCAGGCGAGTTTGATTTTGTTTGGGAATTCTCCGCTTTATTTCCCGTAACGGTTGTCGCTGATATTCTGGGAGTTGACCTGGAAAAACGTGTCAGTTTTAAACACTGGGTCGATGACCTTCTCTCCGCCGGTAATCGGGCGGCTTATGGCCCGGAACGGTTGGCTGTTATTCAAAAAAGCTCGGAAGATATTAGGGCCTATTTTGAAAAGTTATATGAAGACCGGCTTGCCTCCCCGAAGGATGACATGATTAGCGGTTTCATCAAAGCAGAAGCTGACGGACAAAAGTTGAGCAAAGAAGAAGTCTTGAATCTGGCTATTCTTCTGTTGATAGGCGGTGTTGAGACAACAACAAATCTATTGGGAATTACATTTGCGCATATGCGCAGTATGCCTGAAGTTCTCGACGAAGTGAGGGCCGACTATTCGAAAATTCCGAGTATGATTGAGGAAATGCTGCGTTTTGACGGACCTGTCCAAATGTTATTCCGCCATACGACCAAAGAAGTTGAACTTGCGGGGACGAAAATTCCAAAAGGTGCACTTGTATTGCCGCTATTAGGCTCTGCAAACCATGACGAGGAGATGTTCGAAGATTCTGAGAGTTTTAAATTGGACCGTAATCCGAAAAAAATTATGTCGTTCGGGCAAGGGCCACACTTTTGTTTGGGGTCATATTTATCTCGAATGGAAGCTAAATTGGCCCTTGAGGTGTTACTAGACCGCTTTACCGTATTAGAGTCCGTTTCTGATGATGTGGAGTGGATGGATTCTTACTTTGCGCGCGGCCCAAAAAGCTTGCCGGTTAAATTTGAAACCTCATGACCAGCAATAATGAAGGCGCATTTCATCGCGTAGGGTCTCTTGAGGTACTCCGATCCGGAGAACCTGTTCGAGCTAAGATCGGGAAATTATTTCTTGCCGCATTCCTTTGTGAAGGCAAGGTAATAGTTACCAATGGACGCTGTCCACATGCAAGCGGTCCTATTCATGAAGGCGAAGTTTGTGGCAAAACTTTGAGTTGCCCTTGGCATGGCTGGAGTTTTGATTTGGAAACGGGTGAGTGTGAAGAAGATCCAGATTTAATTCTTGAACGCTATGAGGCGTCGGTTGAAGGCGACGATATTCTGGTATGGCTATGACTGGGCTTATGAAGGGGGAGAGGTCATTGCCTAATGTCTTAAAGGATAAAGACTTATTGACCGCTTTGGCGGACATTGTCGGCCTGAAAGGCATTATAACAGGTAACGATGTGGCGGCGAGATATCCAGGTTTCTTCATGGATGAGATCCTGGCCAAAGCTATTGTGCGCCCCCGAACTACAGCGGAAGTGTCCAAGGTTCTCGCCCTGTGTAATGATATCCGGCAACCAGTTGTTGTGCAGGGCGGAATGTCTGGTTGGGTAAGAGCCACGCAGACAAAACCTGACGACATTGCTCTGTCTTTAGAGTTATTGGACGAAATAGAACTGATCGACCCGGTTAACAGGACCGCTGTTGTTCAAGCCGGAGTGGTGCTCGAAAATTTTCAAGAACAGTTAAAACCATATAATTTAATTTTCCCGATTGATCTGGGCGGACGAGGGTCATGCCAGATTGGCGGAAACGCTGCGACCAATGCCGGCGGTATACGCGTTATCCGCTATGGTATGATGCGGGAACAAATTTTGGGACTTGAGGTCGTATTACCTGATGGGACAATTGTCTCATCATTAAATTCGATGATTAAAAATAATACTGGCTATGACATCAAACAGTGTTTCATTGGCAGTGAAGGTACATTGGGAGTTATCACCAAATTAGTTGTTCGGTTAAGAGAAGAGCCAACCAGTAGCAATACGGCCATTGCCAGCGTGGCAACTTTTGAGAAAGTTACTCGTTTTTTGCGTCATGTTGACGGTGCGCTCGGCGGACAACTGAGTGCTTTTGAATTAATTGACAGCGATTTTTACAAGGTGAACACAGGAAAAGGCCGTCATCGCGCACCCTTGCAGGATGACTCGCCATATTACGTTATTGTAGAATCTCTTGGCTCCGATCCGGATCGCGATTTAGAAATTTTCGAGAATGTTTTGATGTCGACCCTGGAGAGTGATTTGGCGTCTGACATTGTGGTCGCTAAATCAGAAAGTGAGCGAGCTGCTATCTGGAATATTCGCGAAGACCTTGAATATATCGTCGCTGATTACCAGCCATTTTATGCTTTTGATGTAAGCTTGCCCGTGGGGGACATGGAAAACTATATGACAGAGGTTCGCAAAATGCTGTTGTCGCGCTGGTCCGACGGCCGCATCGCATTTTTGGGCCATGTGGGAGATGGAAATTTACACATTGCGATTGGCGCAGGAAATGCGGAAGATCGTCATGATGTTGAAGCCTGCATATATGAGCCTTTGAGAAGCATAAACGGGTCGGTTTCTGCTGAACACGGAATTGGACTAGAGAAAAAGTCGTGGTTAAATATTAGCCGATCCAAGATTGAGCGTCAAATCATGTGGCAATTAAAAAGTACATTTGATCCGAACAATATTTTAAATCCCGGTAAGATTTTTGATGTGGACGAACAGGGATGAACCAAAAAAAATCATGAAAAGCATCTTCGCAAGTCCAAAATAATACCTGACAATATTGCGATTTAAATTGGGGATTATATGAAAAATATATATCGTGAGTTATTTTCGGTGGAAGGAAAAACGGCCGTGGTAACGGGGGGAGCTAAAGGTATTGGCGCTATGATTTCCGAGGCTTTACTGGTAGCCGGGGCTAAGGTTATCGTTGTTTCTCGCTCTGCCTCAAAAGAAGTCCGGGAAAATTTTGGAGCGCTTGGCGAGGTAACATTCTTAAATCATGACTTGCTCTCGTCTGAGGGCGTGAATCTGGCTGCGAAAGAAATTACATCCAATTCTGAAGACATCCATATTCTTGTAAATAATGCCGGCGCCTTCAGCGCTTCGCCGATCTCTGACACCTCCGAGGAAGACTGGGATGAGGTGATGGCGTTAAACTTGCGTACATCATTTTTCCTTGCAAAAGGCTTGCTCGAAAAAATGAAAAGCTCCGCAAGCCAGGATGACCCTGCAAGAATAATAAATATTGGATCAATAGGCGCACTCTGGGGCCAAAGCAGTGGGGGCGCATATGCATATGGGTCGTCCAAAGCTGCTATACAGCACCTCACTCGTATGCTGGCGTCTGATTTGACAGGTCAAGGTGTGACTGTGAACGCTATCGCACCCGGCTTTTTCCCGAGCAATATGACCGACGGCTTTTTTGAGGCTGTTCCAGGTTTAAAGGCTCAAACTATAGAAGCTATTCCCGCTGGAAGATTGGGAACGCAACAAGATATAGGAGGCGCGGTTTTGTTTTTATCCTCTAGAGCCGGTGCTTATGTCTCTGGAACGACCTTACCCTTGGAGGGTGCATTATGGCAAAAGTAGAGACTATTGCTTTAATTGAGAAACGACCGGATATAAGTCGATCCCTTTTCACAAGGTACTGGCGTGATGTGCATGGAGTAATGGCGGCCCGTATTCCAGGCTTTGACAGCTATACCCAACATCACGTGAGTTCGTATTCAGAACTAAAATATAATTTTGAGCCCTTTGAAGGAATTGCAGTTGTTTCGTTTAAAAATGAGGCAGACCGAGCTGGGTTAGTTGAAAGTAAAATAACGTCATTTATTCACCGGGATGAACAGAATGTGTTTCGGAGGGCTTTATTATATAACCTACCAAAGTCAGCAGAAGTTTATATCGGAAATGAAGAGGCAATAGGGACCATTCTTGTTTATTTCGTTCTCCCTCAATCTACCAATGTGGATGAGTTAATTTCAAACATTCAAACTTCTTCCGTCAAATCTCTCAAAAAGTATGATTTAACAGGGGGTGACCCCTCGGCATGGAATGAAACAGACGCTAGCGATGGACAAAAAGGCCGTTTATTTACAACGCTGTTAGAAACGCGTTGGAAGGACAAAGAAGATTTAAAAACTGCAATTAAGAAAAACCCGCAAATTTCCGCTGATAGGGTAGGAATATATATTGTCGACGACACTTATAAAATGGTGGAGCAAGGGTTCCCAACTCATATTGGTTTGCGGGGCTTAGATGCCGTTAAGACTATTGAAGAGGCAAAGGCTGAAAACCAACTTGAAAGGAACGTTGTTAAAGAAATTTACCAAATCAAGTAGAGCCTGACTATCTAACGTCAGCGCTTATGGCACAGATTTAGGGGCAGGTCTAAGAGAGGGCTTTGTCACGTTAACTGAATCTGCCGCGATTTCTTCTAAGTGCGTTTCTCAAGTGCAACCGGATGCCGTCACCAAACTCCATTCAGTCTGGCTTTGAGCTCTGAATTTTCTGAGGGTTGGTCGTGAAATGAGATGTCGTCGGTGGTTGAAGGGATTGTAGATTTGACCGTGAACGGAGAGCAGTTTTTGAGCGTTCCTGAATGATCTAAATTTCTGTGATTTTTGTTCTCTTCTACGTATCGGAACGTGCAACATTCGGCACGGATGTTCTTTCGACCTCCAACGTCTTGCAAGTGTTTCATACCTAGAAGGTTGAGCGCCGAACCGTACGACCTAAGTCTATCCCTCACTATCTTTGAAGGCTTGATGCCTTGGTTTTTCAGCAGTTTTCGTAGCAAACGAAATGCCGCTTTTGTATTCCGTCTTCTTTGTACAACAACATCTAATACGGGGTCTTCGTCATCAACGGCTCTCCAGAGATAAACCATCTTCCCATTTATTTTGGTATAAACTTCATCCAAATGCCAAACAGGTGACGGGCTATCGGGTCGGGACTTTATCCTGTTTGCATAATTTGATCATACAAGATGTAAGATAGCTCTGACGGCAGACATCATTCGTTTGGCATCTGAAAATGGCCGTTATGGCTACTGCCGAATTACGGTCGTGCTAAGGTGTGAGGGCCGGAATGTGAACTTCCGGGCTGGATTTCCAGAAGGGGCTTTTATTGCGCTTCTGATTGGTGGCTCAAAGGTAGAGCGCATATTGCGCGATGACCGGGTGAGGGCGGCGACCCTTACAGGGTCAGAGCATGCTGGAGCCTCTGTCGCCTCGATTTGTGGCGAGGAAATTAAACCGACAGTTTTAGAATTGGGCGGATCAGATCCTTTCATCATTATGCCAAGTGCGGATATTGAAAAGGCTGTCAAAGTTGGCACGACGGCGCGCACACAAAATAACGGGCAAAGTTGTATCGCGGCGAAAAGGTTTTTCGTTCACGCTGATATTTATGACGATTTGAAAGAGCGCTTCATAAAGGCGTTTGAGTCCTTAAAAATTGGCGACCCAATGAATGACGACACAGATATTGGCCCCCTTGTAAATAAAGACGCTGTAGTGACCATTACAAAACAAGTCGAAAATGCGATAAAAGACGGTGCCAAATGTGTCATCGGGGCCGAACCGATCAAAGGTGAAGGCTTTTATTTCAAACCGGGTATTATAGAAGGCATTCCTAAAAGCTCTAACGCTTATCACGAAGAAATTTTTGGTCCTGTTATGTTGCTTTTCAAAGTTACGAGCTTGGATGAAGCTCTCGAAATAGCAAACGCTTCTCCTTTCGGTTTGGGCTCGTCCGTTTGGACAACCGACAAAGACGAGCAGGAAAAAGCGATTAAACAGATTGAGGCGGGGGCGACCTTCATAAATTCCATGACGGCCTCCGACCCTCGCTTGCCCTTCGGCGGAGTCAAACGCTCAGGATATGGCCGGGAATTGGCGGCAGAAGGCATACACGCCTTTTGCAATGTGAAAACCGTCAGTATCGCTTAATCGGACTTCGGGGTTTTATCTTTCGCGGCTTTAGGCCTTGTAAGGACGGAGAGGCTTTGTCACGTTAATGTTTGTTTTCAGACAATTCGTTAAGGAATAGTGATGCAAGCCTCAATTTACATCCGTCATCGCAGTTTTTGGACAATGATATTTTAGCGGATATTGATGCGGAAATTAAATCGGCGATTATATCTTAGTGGGAAATATTCTTCGATCAACTGACCGGCTTATTTTAGAAGATATAAATTGGCTTGAGGGTAGCTGGCCCCTTTATTTAATGTAAATTATAATAAATGTATTATCGTGTAACAATTCAAAGAAATAAATTACCGAACCGAATGCTAGTGCTTATAATCCCCGAGCGATAATTTCTTTCATAATTTCTGATGTTCCGCCGTAGATACGCGCGACGCGCGCATCTACCCAAGACCGACTGATGCGGTATTCACTCATGAAACCGTAACCACCATGCAATTGCAAGAAATCATCAAGTAATTCATTCTGTAATTCAGACCCCATCAACTTTGCCATTGCACCGCGTTCCGCTGAGAGGCTTCTTTCTAGTAATCGGGTCAAACAATCATCAACAAATACTCGAAGCATAGTTGCTTTCGCTTTACACTCTGCAAGAGTGAACCTAGTATTTTGATATTCAAATATTGGCTGACCAAATGCTTGGCGCTCTCGAACATATATAAGTGTCTCATCCAGTAAGGCAAAAATACTAGCAGCTGCCCGAATTCCAATAATCAATCTTTCCTTTGCGAGCTGTTGAGTCAGGTATTTAAATCCGGTATGGGGATCGCCCATCATATCAGCATCTGTGACACGTACATTATCGAAGAATAACTCACTCGTATCTTGCCCCTTTAAGCCGATTTTTTCCAGTCTCCGTCCCTTGGCACAACCATCAAGCTCATTGTCTACCAAAAAAAGAGTGATTTCCCGACCATTGGGTGTGGGCTCAAGCTTAGTGGCCAGAATGGTGAGATCTGCATTTGCACCATTTGAAATAAATGTTTTTTGTCCGCTTATAAGGTAGCCTTCTCCGTCAGGTTTTGCCTGCGTTTTTATTCCGCGGAGATCACTGCCAGTGCCGGGTTCGGTCAAACCAAGAGCGCATATTTTTTCACCTCGAGCCATAAGAGGAAGCCATTTACGTTTTTGCGCCTCCGTCCCATACGCTAATATATAAGGGGCGGAGATATCTGAGTGAGTGGTAAAGCCAACGGCCGTTGCATTGACCCTCGCCAGTTCTTCAATAAAAACTGCCGAATGCCCAAAATCACCGCCCGGTCCACCATATTCTTCGGGTATCGTGATACATAGAAACCCTTGTTTGCCTGCTTTACGCCAGACATCTTTTGGAACAATTCCGTCCCTTTCCCACTGAGCATGAAAAGGTACAATTTCCGCCTCGATAAACCGCCGAACCTGATCGCGAAATATTTCGTGATCGTCGCGATAGACAGTTCGAGCGTCAATTTGAGTGTTGGACATGAATAATTCCTATTTGTCTTTAAATTCAGGTTTACGCTTTTCGATAAAAGCTTGAACGGCTTCGACATGGTCTTCGGTCTTATGTGATAAAGCCTGATATGCCGCCGATATTTCTAAAAGTGAGTCTAAGCGCATATGTTGCCCTTCTCTGAGCAATCGTTTTGTCATGCGGGTTGAATGCCCTGGATTGCTGGCAATGCGTGTCGCCAGATCCAAAGCTCTTTCCATTAGAGTTTCGGGAGTGGTGATCTCCGTGACCAGATCCCAATCAAGAGCCTGTTCAGCGTCAATTCGGTCTCCGGTTAATGCCATTATGGTTGCTTTTGGCAGTCCGATAATTCGGGGTAATAGCCAAGCTCCTCCGTCACCCGGGACGATACCCAGTTTGACGAAACTTTCTGCGAAAATAGCCCGGTTTGAAGCGATACGAGCGTCACACATACACGCAAGATCTAGACCTGCACCAATTGCAGCACCATTCATGGCTGCGACGACCGGGACGTCAATATCATAAAGCGAAAGAGGAATTCTTTGTATACCTCTGCGGTAGCCTCTACGAATATCATAAGCCGAACCACCGAACATTCCGGTTTGATTTTGCATGTCTTTGATATTGCCCCCGGCGCAAAATGACAGCCCCTCACCGGTGAGTACAATGCAATGGATGCTTTCGTCCTCTGCAACCTGATCTGAAAGGTCGACAAACTCTTGCATTTGATCTGGCGTAGAAAGAGCGTTGTGAGTGTCTGGGGCGTTCATACGAACAATCAGAATGGAGCCTTGACGCTCTTGTAGTAGAAATTTTGACATTTTCCCTCTTTTATATTTGTTCAGCAAAGCCGTGGCCTGTGATTGCAGGCCATATGGAGTCAGCCCCCTGTCTACATGCAGCGTTACCAAGTTGGTCTGCCCAATATGTTGCAGTCCCAAACTCCGCTCGCCAAGACCATAAACGTCGTGTGAAGAAGTGGAGGGAATATTCGTGGGTAAAGCCAATGGCACCATGAATGCTATGCGCTAAAGCCGAGCCCAAACTTGCGCTCTCACTAGATATTATTTTTGCGACGGGGATGGAGATTGAGTTAGGATTAAAGTCTGCATCGTGGAATGCACGATCAGCTGAGGTGTGGGCCAAAACAGATTGTTCGGCCAGCTGAGCGATAAGTTGCTGAATCGCCTGAAATTTAACGATTGGCCGTCCAAACTGTTCTCTCTCGCCGGCATACTGTGCTGTCATATTAGTGATTTCTTCCAGTGCACCTGAAATCTGCGCCGAACGCATGAGCGCGCCACCTCGCAGCAAGGCTGTTCCGTCAAGATGTGAGGGGAGGGGGGCGATTGCAACTGGAGACGTTTCGTCGAAAGTCAGAGTGTCCCGTGGCTCGCGCGCCATGTTGAGACGCTTTTTTGCAGAAACTGCATCGGAACTTTTCAGGAGAACCAGATGACTTGCATGTCCGTGTTGGGCAAGCGAAACAATGTAGTCTGATTTTACCCCGAACGGTACGTCAGCCAAGCTGCCGGATACATTTCCTTGAGCCAGTATTAGAACCTCTTTAGAAAGAGTGGTGACCCCCGCTGGACACTCAATCGAACACTGATCAAGGAAATAGTTCGCGATCATATTTTCGACTAGAGGCACAGGGGCTGCGAATTTGCCGGCGACCAAGGCGATTGAGAAAGATTCACCGAAGGAGGCATTCACCCCTCCGGCTGCTTCGCGGACCAGCGCCATCGTCAGACCAGACTCGGAAATTTCCCTCCAGAGCTTTTCGGGCCAAATTCCTTCATCGGCCTCTTCTCTCAGGGCTGTGCTGATTTGATGCTCAAAAATTTTTTCAGCAGTTTGGGCGAATAAATTTCTCATCTGGCGTCCTATCGCAGTCCGAGTCCGCGAGCGATAATGCCTCGCAGAATTTCTTTGGTGCCCCCACGCAACGAAAACGACGGCGCGGTCTGGATTAAATATGCGAGAACTTCTGCATGGGGGTTTCCGCTCTCGATTCGGGGTTCTGTATCCAGAACCGATTGCGCTATTTCAGGTATTTCCTGCTCGAAGGCATTTCCCATATCTTTCACGCAGGACGCATGCCAGGTCGGATTTTCACCCTCCTCAAGTTTTGAAGTGATAGCTATAGACATAGAACGGAGAGCATGGGTTTTGGCAATAATTCGACCAATTTCTCGCCTTTGTAAGGCGTTCGCATCTTTTCCTACTGCATCAGTTAATGTGTTGAGCACAGCTATGGAGGACAAAAACCGTTCGGGGCCACTTCGTTCAAAGGCAAGCTCAGCCATTACTTGCTGCCAACCTTTCCCTTCTTCGCCGATTATTGCGTCGGAAGCTAACTGTACATCCTCGAAAATAACCTCATTAAAATGAGCGTCACCTGCAATATCTTTAATGGGGCGGATTGAAACTCCGGGGAGATTAAGATCTATTATCACCTGAGACATGCCTGCATGGCGGTTTTCAGATGGGGGCGACGTCCTTACCAAGGCAATCATATAGTGGCAATTATGCGCCCCGGTGGTCCAAACCTTCTGCCCATTGAGACACCACCCCTTCTCATTTTTTTCGGCCTTTGTGCGAATCGATGCAAGGTCAGATCCAGAATTTGGTTCGCTCATACCAATACAGAAATAGCTTTCACCCTTACAAATTGGCGGAATATATTTTAAACGCTGCTCTTCACTTCCAAATTTGAGAATTAAGGGCGCACTTTGTCTGTCTGCGATCCAGTGAGCTGCCACGGGAGCACCGGCGGCAAGCAATTCTTCAATAATAACGTAACGCGCATAAGCGCTCATATCCTGCCCACCATATTTTTTCGGTATGGTGAGGCCTAGCCACCGTTTTTTGCCTAAAGCTTTGGAAAATTCGGGATCATACCCAGACCAAGAATAGGCCTGGTCTCTGGCAGACCGTGAAGATATTCTTGTTGTTAAAAAATCACGTACTTGCTGACGAAGAGTTTCGGCTTCGTCAGGAATAGCTACGTAATCTAGTTGGGGAAGAAGCATAATTTAGCCTGAAATTTCAGTATTTGGTTTGAAATTGTTAGGTTCGAACTTAATCCAATTAAGGTCAGACCTACACAAATCTTCGGTGCGGTCATCAAAGTTTTGAATTGAACCTTTTATTCTCAAGGCATCAGTTGCCCGCTCTTTTTGTTGAGAGTAACAAAAGCCCCAGTCAGGGGCATTGCGCTCAGCAACCAAGTTTTTAGCACGACCCATAGAAATCATCGCACATCGGCGTAAGACTAGAGCGGCTTCTGCTTGTTTCGAGGGAAGGTTTGAAAGCGCCCATTTTGCAAATCCTTTACGTAAATGAACCCCGGCAAAGAGTTTCGGAGATTTGATTTCTTCATGACTCGCTTCCCAATGTAGTTCGGGACTTCCGTCAAGAGCGAGTCGCGCCGTGTAGTCTCCAGTCATTGTTCCGTCATGACGGTCAGACACGAAAACATCATAACGCCGATGAGGCACATTGTTAACAATTTGGGCTATCGCAAGCCCGGCAAGATCTAGCATATGGGTGCAGTTCGTCCGGACATCTGCCTGTCGGAATACCGCGGACGAAACCGCTTGAGCAGGTTGACCGACTAATTCTTGCAGTCCGTATTCTGCGCCGGGGCAGGTTACATAAGGAAAACGAAAGGAGTCCGCGTCTATGGCTGCGACTTTCCCAGCTGTTACGGTGAGCTCAACTCGAAAATGATGGAAATCATCTTCAACGCAGGCTCGCGCAGAGATGCTGTTTAACGCACCTGCCTTTGTAGACAAAAGTATCACCCTGCAAAATCCTGACAATTTATTCCTTGTTTCCTATGTCGATTAGGCTTAATTCATTAAACACATTATCAAAAAATGTACAGAAAATAATCTCAATATTAACAATAGGAATTGTCATTATGCAGGTAGGATGGAGCATCGGGGAACAAGATACGGTTATAGATGCTCTGGATCGGGCAGTTGCTAAATACCCGGATAAGACGGTGTTAGACTTCTCTGGCGAAAAATATACTTACAGAGAATTGGATATAATCACCAATAAATTCGCGCATTCTCTCTCAGAGTTCGGTATTACGGCCGGTAATACCGTCGTCTCAATGTTGGATAACAATATCGATGCTATCGTAACTTGGATCGCCGCGAACAAATTAGGGGCCGTCAGTGTGCCGTTGAATACTGCTTTGAGGGGAGGGTTTTTACGGCATCAAATCACCGATTCCGGTGGGGGTTTAATGATCTGCGAGGCTGATTATGTTCCGCGTATATTAGCGATTAGTAACGAACTGCCCGAGTTAAAAACAGTACTCGTTCGTGGGGAGGCTCAGGACAAGTCCGCAAAAGGCCTAAAAATAGAAAATTTGGACGAGTTTCGAGGACAGGACGAAACGCCGTTTGAGAAAAAGCCAAAGCCTGGAGACCTTGCAGCTCTAATCTATACATCAGGCACAACAGGCCCTTCAAAAGGGTGCATGCTTAGTTATAATTATATGTGTAATTTAGCCCGCCAACAGTTATCGGCTGCGCCGATTTCACACGACGACGTTATGTGGACCCCTTTGCCTATTTTTCATCTCAATGCGCTTTCTACTGGTTTTATTTCTACAATATTGATGGGGGCAACAATTTCATACTCCCCGCGTTTTTCAGTGTCCGGGTTTTGGCCCTCAATTGAAGCAAGTAAAGCGACAGCGATTTCAATATTAGGGGCAATGGGCAACTTATTGGCCAATGCAGAAGATAATGCAGCTATGTTGCGTTGCAAAGGCCAAGTTCATACTGTTAGAGGCAATCCGTTTTCAGAAGACATGAAAAATACCTGGAAAACACGGTTCGGGGCAAAACAAGTCGGTTCAAATGGATACGGACTCACGGAGGCAGCGGTTGTCACAACTATAGCCGCCGGGGAATATACTGCACCGGGATCGTCTGGGAAAATTTCTCCGCAATTTGACGTTAGAATCGTTGATGATGAAGATGTAGAAGTGCCGACAGGAAAGTCCGGCGAGATTGTCATCCGTCCCTTACAGCCTAATATTATGTTTCAGGGTTACTGGAAACGTCCCGAAGCGACTTTAAAAATTATGCGTAATATGTGGTTGCATTCCGGTGACATTGGTCGTTTTGACGAAAATGGGTTTTTCTATTTTGTTGATCGAAAGAAGGATTACCTACGCCGGCGTGGAGAGAATATATCCAGTTTTGAATTGGAGCAAACATTTCTGGAGCACGCTGCGATCGAGAATGTCGCTATCCACGCCGTTCCATCAGAGATTATAGAAGACGATGTGAAACTTACGGCGATATTGAAACCGAGTGCTACAATTGAGGAGAAAGAGCTCTGTAAATGGGCGATTGAACGTGTCCCGTATTATGCCGTCCCACGCTATATAGAATTCCGAAAAGAATTTCCAACTAATCCACAAGGGCGAGTTTTAAAGTATCAATTGCGCGAAGAAGGCGTCACAGAAGCGACTTGGGATATGGAAAAATCGGACTTGAAGCTGACGAAACGTTAGACTCGTTCAATAATAGTCGCAGTGGCCATACCGCCCGCACAACATATGGATTGGAGTCCGAACGTTTTGCCGCTACGTTCCAATTCATGTAAAAGTGTTGTCATGATGCGTGCTCCACTTGCGCCTAGGGGGTGACCCAATGCAATTGCGCCTCCATTTACATTGAGTTTCTCATGAGCGACGCCCAATTCCTTCATCCACACGATCGGAACTGGCGCGAAAGCTTCATTGACCTCGAACAAGTCAATATCAGCAAGGGTTAACCCATCTTTTTCTAGAACTTTTTTCGTAGCGGCAATTGGCCCTGTCAACATAAGCGTCGGATCTGACCCTACAGTTGTCATTGCCCGAAGGCGGGCGCGCGGCGTGAGGCCATATTTATTCAAAGTAGCTCCTGACATTAGAATAAGCGCCGCAGCTCCATCAGAAATTTGCGAAGCATTACCAGCGGATATTTTTCCGTCAGTCCGGAAGGGTGTTTTCAGAGTCGTTAACTTTTCGATGGACGTTCCAGGTCGGATGGTTTCATCTTGAGATAAATAGGCCGGATCCGGAATTTCAAACCCTTCATCGATCCAGTCTTTGACTGGAACGGGGATTATCTCTTTTTCGAAACGCCCTCCTTCAAGGGCACTTGCGGCTCGCCTTTGACTTTCAGCAGCAAATTCATCCAGTTCTTCTCGAGACAGCGCCCACTTATCGGCAATGCGTTCTGCGGCTTCACCTTGTGATACCATTTCAAAACGTGAAAGAACCGCTTTGCCGAATGGATCGCCCATTATGGTCCGGTTACTGCCCATCGTAACACGGGTCATGTTTTCCGCGCCTCCGGCAACGATGACGTCCTGTATTCTCGCTGATAGCAAGCCCGCCGCTACGTGAACGGCTTCTTCTCCTGATCCGCATTTCCGGTCTATCGTCAACCCTGGGATGACCTCTGGCCATCCAGCTGATAAGAGCGCTGTACGAGCAATATTAGCTGACTGTTCCCCAACTTGTGTAACATTGCCAAAAATTACATCGCCAATAATAGAGACGTCTAGATCAAGTTTATCTACCAATCCTTTGAGGACAATAGCGGCCAGATGATCTGCCCTAACACCTGAAAAAGAGCCTCGAAACCGCCCAGTTGGGGTTCGAAGAGCGTCGACTATGTAGATATCGTTATCGATTATTTTGTTCATATCAAACTAGGCTTTAACCCGGAACCCGGAACCCTTTTCCCATCTTCATATTTATAGACCCCATGTCCGGTTTTTCGGCCATGACGTCCTGCGGCTACCATCTTTATAATAAGTGGGCAGGGGCGAAATTTTTCGCCGAGTGTGGAGTGCAGGTGTTTCAGGACAGACAGACGTGTGTCCCACCCTGTCATATCTCCTAATTCCAAAGGCCCCATTGGATGATTGAACCCCATGCGGAGCGCTGTATCTATGTCTTCTGCCGAGGCTGTTCCCTCTTGCAGCATCCACATGGCTTCGTTGCCCATCATGGCAGACATTCGACTAGTCGTCAGTCCGGGGGATTCATTTACAACGATTGATGTTTTACCAATTGCCTCACAATAATCTTTCGTTTGGCTAAGGGTCTTTTCAGAAGTCGCGATGCCTAAAACGATTTCCACCAGTTTCATTTTATGCACCGGGTTAAAAAAGTGCATACCAACTACCTTGGACGGATCATCTAGCACCGTAGCGATTTCGGTGACAGACAGGGCAGAAGTGTTCGTTCCGACGATGCCACCTGGTTTCATATATTTGGTCGCGTCCTGCAAAACGGCGTGTTTGATCGACAGGTTCTCTGACACTGTTTCAACGAATAGATCGGAGTCTTTGGCCGCCACGGAAATATCAGAAATAACGGACAAGTTATTCAGAGCCGCGTCCGCTTCAGTTCGCTCAAGTTTGCCTAAGCGAACACCACCCTCAAGTGTGTGCTCTATAGAGGACTTTGCTTTTTCAAGTTGTGCATCACTAATGTCAAACAGCCGAGTGGGAAAGCCTGACACTGCAAAAGCATGCGCTATACCTGTCCCCATTAGACCAGCCCCTGCGACGGTGACGATGGAGTCTTTTGAAACTGTCATGGTAAAGTCTTAATATTAGAGAAAAATGGAAAGGTTTTGTGTACCGAGTACTGCCATATCAAAGACAATTTCTCGTTTGGCGAGTTTAAGCTTATCATCCACCTCCCGCAAAATGTCGTTTCGGACATAGCTAATGACCTGCATACGATCTTCCTCGAAACGGTTGCGGGTTAAAAGGCCATTGCTTTTGACGGCGAACTCGTTGGGTTTATCTGTCTCCCAGACTAAAATATTTGAAACAAAATGACGTGTGCGAGAAGGTGGATCTTCAGCCCATGCAGATTGTGTCTGGGTTAAGCGTGCAATACGTCCCATCAAAGATGAATAATCTTCATCAAAATGGTTCATGCTGTGGACAATGCTTTTATACTGTTCTGCTCTCTGAACAGACAGCCGAAGCGGAGCTTTGTAGATGAGGTCAGTGGCCAAGAATTCTGCCCATTCCTCCAATCGCAGTTCATCTAAGAGCATTGCCTCTTCATAGAGAGTTTCGGTTATTTTATTATATAGATCTGTTCCGAAAAAGACGCGCTTTTCTGTATTTTCCACACTTTGGGAAGTTGGGGTATGAGCCGTCATTATGGCACTCCAAATTTAATTTTAATTGATATTATGAAAACTGTCTGAGCTTTATTCGGCGGTCATCAACTCATACCAACGTAACCACCAGTTCCACTGAGTGTCGTCTTTGGTAAAACCATCATAAGCTTCGGCCGGGCCTGCCCAGTCTTTGGGTCTTGGAAGGGAATTGATCGCCTGATATTTGAGGGTAAATTCCCGTCCCATTGGGCCTTTTGCATTTCGCGTCATATGGGGCCAGGTGTCAGAGTCGTCTTGCTCGATCATACCTGAAGTTCCAAGCAGCCCTGTGGTGACTTTCCGAATTTTGTTTTTCAGTTCTTCCGGAGCGTCTTTTTCAGCAAAAATCCAGTTAGTGAATTCTAACTTATCTGGGCCCCGAGGCGTATAGGTGTGCAGGGACGTTAAGCCTAGAATTGTTCCATCCGGTTGGGGAGCATATATGAAAGCCACAAGAATATTAGGAAACATGCCACCGACCTGTGGAGGTTGATCTACCAATAAAGCTAGCTGGTCGTCATCCAGGTGTGTCTTGAGCTGAGAAAGCATTTCCTTGGTCACTCCTGGAGGAGGCAGAAGCTCTAGTTTTTCTTCAATTGATAAAGATCCATCAGCAAAGCCAGCGGCGAGCATTTTAAATTTGTTCGCAACCGGCTGGCATCTCATCGCATGCCCTGTTTTGGACGTGACTTCGACACCCATCATGGACGCTTCGATATCACCTTCGTTAAATCCGGCAAAGTCGCCGAGCCACTGATGTAAAGTGATGGTGTGATATCCATCAGCAGCGGCTTGTTCAGAAGCTGTCTTCCAATTGGCGTCAATAATGAAACGCTGCGGCGGTCCAAGGGCTTCGAGACCTCGGTCGGTCCGGCAAAACAGCATGTCATAATACCATTTCATATCCCCTAGATAATCTTCAAATGTCTGCCCGTCGGTATCGAAATTAGCGAAAATCAACCCGCCATAAAGTTCGACTTTTGCCTTTTTAAGTCCAAGCTCGGACTTAGGGCGCAAATTTCCGTGCATCTCTTCTTTTGCGACTGGCGACCCAATAAAGTCACCATTCGTCTTAAAAGCCCATCCGTGATAAATACATTTATGCGTGCGCTTATTACCCGCTTCTGCCGTGCAAACACGCATGCCTCGATGGGGACAAACATTTAACAGCACATTGACTTCATCGCCTTTGCCTCGAGTTACAATAACCTGATCCGTCCCCATGTCGCGAATCATAAAGTCGGCTTCATTCGGAATTTCGCTTTCATGCCCGAGGAGTATCCAAGTTTTGGAAAATATCTTTTCCATCTCTAAGTCGTAGATGTCCTTATCGGCCATAACCCGTAATTGAACTTCCCGCATATCGAGATCTATTAGGTCATCAATAGTCGTACCGTCAGGCAGAGCCTTGGTTTGGGGCTTTTGAGATTTGGGTGTTGATTCTAACATTTTTCGTCCTTTTCACACGTTGGTCGTGAATAGCATAAAAATAAATATTGAACATTATTTGCATAAGTGTATGAAAAGTGCAATGAGGTAATCAAATAAAAATGTGATATTCAAATCATAGGGATTAAACTGCCATGACCGAGAAGACTCAAACATCAAAGACTTACAATATTAATGTGGATCGTGATTCGTGTTGTGGATACGGAGTGTGTGCTGAAATCTGCCCAGACGTATTCGGCCTTGATGACGACGGAATTGTAGTTCTGTTAAAGGATAAAGTTGGCGAAGACTTATTTGAACAAGCGAATGAGGCGGCATACGCTTGCCCACAGCTTGTTATCAAAGTCGAGAGCCAAGCCAGTTAATGCGTCAGTTCGAGAGCAAAACTGTATTGATTACGGGAACCGGCGGCGGGCTCGGGCGGGTCGCGGCATATCAATTCGCAGCAGATGGCGCCATCGTTCACGGATGTGACATTAACGAGATAACGAACCAGGAAACCTTAAGGTCATTGAAGGCTGATGGTTTAAGTATGATGCCGTCTACGGTGGATCTGGGTGACTCTGACGCAGTTTCAGGCTGGGTTAATTCCGCAGCGAAAAAATCAGGGAATATCGACGTATTAATAAATAATGCGTCGGCGGCGCGGTTCTCAACGATGGACATAATTACGGTTGAAGACTGGCAATATACGATCCGGAATGAGTTAGATAGCCTATTCTATACTAGCAAATTTGCTTGGCCCCATCTTAAAAAAAACGGAGGTGTCATCATAAATATTGCCTCTGTCGCGGCTCATCACGGATCCACCGCGGCTGGAAATACAGCACACACTGCCACTAAAGGCGCGATTTTGGCTATGACGCGCCAACTGGCAATTGAGGGCGCACCGTATAACATACGTGCTGTCAGCATTAGTCCTGGTGTTATCATGACTCCGGGGACTGCCGCGATATTAAGCGACCCCGCCGTTCACGAAACGTTGAAGAAGAACATTCCTCTGGGTCGGGCCGGTCAACCTTCCGATATAGTATCTATCATGATGTTTGCAGCTTCTGAGGCTGCTGGGTATTGGACCGGCTCTGATTTAATCGTCGATGGTGGAATGACCGCAAAATAATAAATGTAAGAGGAGAAGAAAATGGATTTACGCGGAATTGGATACATCGGATTTGAGACACCTGACCCAAAAGCTTGGCTAGATTACGGACCGAATGTACTTGGTATGCAAGTAGGTAAAAACCCTGAAGGTGACGGCGAAAGCGTCTTCATGCGCATGGATGACCGGCGTTATCGCATTGCCCTTCATAAGGGCAAAGTAAATCGTATGGCCTATATGGGATGGGAGGCCCTCGGACGAATTGCTTTCGAAGAGGCGGCTGAAATTCTCAAAGAAAACAAAATAGCATTTGAATATGGGGATGATGAATTAGTGACTCGGCGCGGAGTGCGCAATCTATTACGCTTTAAAGACCCTGTCGGTTATCAACATGAGATATTTTATGGGCAAAAATTTGATCCGGGCACATTTATGCCAGGGCGCCCACATACGGGATTTTCGACCGAGGCGAGGGGCTTTTGTCATGCCGTGTTGATGACGCCAGATTTTGATAAAATTGATGGTTTCATGCAAAATGTGATGGGTATGAACTGGTATGGCTGGGGCGCAGGTAAAGGAAAGACTGGGTTTTACAGAACCCGCCACAACGACAAAACTAGCCATGACGTTGGGTATGGAATGGCTCCCGGGCGTATAGGGCTACAGCATATTGGTATATTTGTGAATAATATGCGGGATGTCGGCGAAACTTATGACTTAGTGAAAGAAAAAGAGCTACAATTAATGATGACTCTGGGGCAGCACACTCAAGACCCACATTTGTCATTCTATCATTTTTCTCCTTCAGGATGGGCCGTAGAGACCATTGCTGAACATGAACCGTGGCCGGGTGATCCCTTCGAACTCAATCCAGAGAAATTATCAATCTGGGGTCATGAACTGGTCGGGCCGATTTTAGGGCCAAGCGTGATGACGGTCGAAGAAATGGCACAATATGATAAATAGGGGAAGTTCATGAAATTACTGGACGGAAAAGTTGCTTTGATAACGGGCGGTGGAGGCGGTATTGGTCGGGGGATTGCGCGTCGATTCATTCAGGACGGTGCAAAGATCGTCATTGCAGACTTCAATGACGACTATGGGAAAAATACGCTGAAAGAACTTACCGATGAACTGTGCGGGGACGCTAGATACATCAATGTGGATGTGAGGGAGAAAGAGCAAATCGAGGGAGCTGTTCAGTTCACAATTGATGAATTTGGCGGAATAGACTTGTTGGTGAATAACGCTTTTTCCCTCACTCCAAATATTGGACTTGAAAGTAAGACTGATGAAATGCTCGATAGTACAATGAAGTCCGGAGTGTGGGCGAATTGGTGGGCTATGAGAGCCTCTCTGGAAAGTATGAAAAGTCGTGGTGGTGGAAAGATAGTAAATTTCTATTCAATTGATGCCATGGTTGCAGCTTGGAATCATTCCGATTACAATATTACAAAATCCGCGATATTGGGCCTGACGAAAAGCGCCGCCATGGAATGGGGGCGTTTCAACATAAATGTAAACGCAATCGCACCGGCCGCTATGGGCAATGTTTTTCATAAATTAGCAGCAGAAACCCCTGGCTTCGCCGAAGCGGCCGCAGCCCGCAAACCTTTGTGCCGGAACGGTGACCCGGAGAAAGATATCGCTCCCGTTGTTACTTTCTTATGCAGCGATATGTCGAATTATGTGACAGGTGAGCTTATAAATGTGGATGGCGGTCTCCACCTTCCGGGGTATAATTCAATACCTGCAGATTAGGCCTCTCAGTTTCTATTTGCCGTATTAAAAATTATTAAATTTGTTGTTTGGTTTATAAGTTTAATAGCTTAATTGCATTCGCACTTCGAATTTTTTCGTTTTGTAAGTCTGAAAGGCCTAAGCCCGAGGTCGGATTACCGAAGTCTTTTCCACCAAAATTCGTACCATGCAAAATATTTTCAACTCCCGCTATCTCAACAACTGCTTTGCGAAGACTGAGCGTGTGAACATCCAGGTCGAACCAAAATTGTTTCAAATATTGAGAGACGGACTTTTTATTCTTGGCGTCAGATTCCATAGACTGGTTAAGCGAATCAAGTCGGCCCAATTGGAACAGACATACCCCTCCGGCATTTGTCAGATAGGTTTTGAGGTTCGGATATTCATCTAGCGCACCGCCACAGATCAAGTTCCAGAAAAACAAGCTCTGATCATAGCAATCCCCGAGAACAGATGAAGTGTTGAATAGATCTTTTTTGTTTTCTTCTTGGTTCCAGACCGACTTATTATATCCGTGAACCATGAGAGGCACATCCAGTTCGGAGAGTTTCTCCCATACTGGGAACAGAGCCTCGTTATGGGCTTCCAGACCGTTGAAATTCGAGCCTCCGACACAAACACCTTTTGCTCCGAGATAATTTACTGCTCGGTCTATCTGATCAATCGCGGATTTAGGATCTGCAAGATTAGCATGTGCCCAAAAAGCAAAATGCGAAGGATCCTCAGCGCAATATTGAGAAAGCTCCTTGTTGCAAATTTCTGCATATTCATTTCCAAACTCGCCTGCCCAATATAAAAACGAATTTGAAGGGATTGACAAAACGATCTTGTCCATGTTGCGTTCGTGCATGAGAGCGCGGCGGCTGTCGTGACTCATTTTGTCTAATAACTTCTGAGTCGATACCGCGTCAGAAATGGCTTGGCGTTTGGATGTTCCAAGACAGAAATTTCCAACTCTAAACCCATTTGCCGTCATGAAGGGGCCCCAATAGTCATGGGCGTCCAGCATGCCTGGCGTAATCATATGGGCATGTACATCGATGAGCATTTTTGAAACCTTTTGGAATTTAAAGCTTTTTCAATTTTTCTGGGAGCCATTGACCAATCCCGGGATTAAAATACCAGACATCGGTCTGAGCATAAACTCCAGCGGCCTCGAAAGGATCTTGAGCGGCAAAATTTCGGGCCTCTCTGAGAGTTTCAGCTTTGACAATCATGGTGCTGCCAATGGCTTCCGCGTTGGACTCATTTCGGAGGGCGCCGCCAAGATAGAACCTATGTTTGTTTGCCAACGTAAACTGAACATGCGCCTTGAGTGCCTCTGCCCTATGTTTTGCGCTATTCGCGTTGTCGAGACGCAAAACGAGGAATAACTTTTCAACCATATAAAGCTCTCAATCAGGGGTGGCCCCACGGCCAGTTACATATGAAGATCGTTTTTTTCTTGCTCTGCCTGGCGGCGTTTCCCTTCTTCGACTAGTTCTCTTTTTAAGGTCGGGTAATATGCGATCTGACCCTGCATACCGCCTGCAACATCAATTGACGCGGCACTTACGAAACTGGCGAGTTCACTCCCAAGAAATAAGGCGAGGTTTGCCACTTCCTCGGGTTGCCCCAATCGACCAAGAGGGACGGGCCTAGTTACCATTTCATAAAACTCTTCTCGGGTGATAGTGTCTGGCATTTCTTTAAAATGACGCTCCCACTGACCTGTATCGATCCATCCCATATTGAGTGTATTTACTAGAATTCCATCTTTAGCCAAAGCTTGTCCAAGAGATTTAGAAAGAGCGATGCCGGCCGCCCTATTAGAAACAGTTGTAAACCCAGCCCCAGGAATTTGAACGCCGTTCAACGCGTTGATATTTATTATGCGTCCCCAATGTTGCTTTCGCATATAGGGAGCACACGCCTGCACAAATCGAAAATGCGCGACTTGCAGGTTATTTGCGTGGTCAAGTATGTCTTCTGGCTCTAGAGTTTCAAGATTGCCGATACGACCTTGGCCTGCATTGTTCACCAACACATCGATTCCGCCCCAATTTTCTCCAACTAATTTAACAAATTCGCGAACTTGTTCCGTATTGGAGACGTCGACAGGGAGGGCGATAACATCTTGGGCGCCATCTTCCGTAAGCTTCTTACCCGCTTCATTTATGGTTGTCTCAGTACGAGCGCATATTGCAACTTTAGCGCCGTCTTTAGCATAGGCGGTCGCAATTGCATTACCAATCCCGCGCGAAGCTCCGGTCACTATCACGCGTTTTCCAGTTACATCTATATTCATAAAATTTCCTTTTATAGATCGGGGTAGATTTGATTTTCGTTTGCGAAAATGGCGATATCATCCCAGAGTTTGGTCCGGGAAGCGGAGTAATTATGATTATGTGCTGATCCCTCAAGTATATTCAATTCAACCCTTTTAGCATTCTTGTAGAAATCTACTTCGCGAGATGGATCGGGCGATATGTCGAGTTCACCGTAAGCCAGAAAAACGGGACATGTTATCGCGCACGCCTCCCTCGCGACGATGGACGGTCGAATAGCGTTTTGAGCAAAGGGAGAGGGTGTCAATGAGGCGAGTGCATCGTCTTGTCGGATAAGGTCTTCTGGAACATCTGCTAGGTGAAAAAGAGACCGCATCTGGGATCTATCGGTCGGCACATATTGATCTTTGCGAGATTTCACATCCAAATCACGCGTGTCTAAGCTGAGCCCAATATTAGTCCAACCTAAAACGACAATTTTATCAAATGTAGAGTGATTCGCTTGCTGTTCAACTAAGGCCATGCCGCCCATTGAATGACCGACACCGACGAGATGAGGCCGCGAATCAAATTCAGGAAGAATGCTTTGGACGGCGGCATGGTTGAAAGCGGCAATGCAGGTTTTGTCCAAACAAGAAACATTGTCTGGTTTGGAACTGTCTCCCATCCCTAGATGATCCAGAGTTAATACAGCGTATCCTTTTGCCGCCATATAGTCTGCGAAACTATAATCTTTAAATCCTGTGAATTCGGCTTGGAAATAAAATCGACTATAACTACCGCCTGAGAAACAAACGAGTAAAGTGTTTTTGGAGAAATGAGCGGGCAAATTTAGTGTGGCCGCTATATGTTGGACATCAAGGACGGTCGGGCCGTCCTTGATGTCTAATTTTATATCGCGCTTAACGCATTTTGTCATTTAAAGAGCAGACTCAGCGCTCGCGGATTCGAACATACGGTTAATGTCGCCAGATGTTACGATACGCTGACCTTGTCCTTCTGGGGCAGCTCCACCCATTCCCGGACGAGGGAGAATTTCCACATGTTCCGCTTTCTTGCGTAAAGCAGCAACTGTCGCGTCTTCCCGCTTCATGTGTTTAAACGGATCGAAAGAATATTCTCGCATGGCATTCAAATGGGTAATTTTATTAATTTGTTCGCGAGTTAAGTGTTTTAAGCTCTCCCACGCAGATTCCGGTGATTTAGGCCATGTACAATCTGAATGTGGATAATCACATTCCCAACACACCGTGTCTTCATTCATGAATTCTAGATTTTTCAATCCATAAATATCTTCGATGAAACATGTTATAATATGGCGTTTGAAAATGTCGCTAGGCTTGTCATCACCAAATTTTGCGTGTGTCCAAGCCTCATGATGCATATTGGTGAAATCTGCACGCTCCAAAAGGTAAGGTACCCAGCCGATCCCCCCTTCCGAGAGGGCCATTCGCAAATTCGGATAACGCTGCCACATGGGCGCCCAGATCCAATCGGCAGCACTATTGGCTATAGAAATTGGCATCGACGTAATCCAAGCGTCGATCGGACTTTCATCTGAGGCGTGTGGCGCGTGGGTACCGGTACCGATATGGCAATTGATAACAACATCGTTGTCTGCGCAGACTTTCCATAACGGTTCCCAATATTCATTGTGAATAGAGGGAAAACCAAGCTTGGCAGGATTGTCAGGAAAGGTAATTGCGTGAACGCCGTTTTTAGCGTGTCGTTCAATTTCTGCAACTGTGGCCTTCATATCCCACAGAGGAATCATAATCATAGGAATAAAGCGGCCCGGGGCGGCGCCGCACCAGTCTTCGACATGCCAGTTATTATAAGCCTGTAGAGCAGCAAGTGCGACGTCCCGTTCCGGATGAGCCTGAAATTTTTGTCCTGCAAAACCGGGAAAGGTTGGGAAACATAATGAGGCTAACACGCCATTGGCGTTCATGTCGTCTACCCGATCTTTTATGCTGTAAGTGCCCGCACGCATGTGCTCGTAAGACAAAGGCTCCATGCCGTATTCTTCTTTAGGCCTACCAACAACGGAGTTTAAGCCCATATATCCCCAGGCACGATCCTCGAACATCCAAACATCTCGTCCATCTATATGTACATTTTTCGGACCTCGACCTTTAAACCCTGCAGGCATATGTCTATCAAAGGCACCACGCGGTTCAATTGTGTGGTCGTCCACGCTTATCAAGATCATTTCATCAAGTTTCATCTGGGGTTCCTTACTTGGTTCAAAATTAGATTAATAATATTCGTATTGACTGATTGCTAATCTGCTTGGTATTTATTATACATATTCTTAAATAGTGTTCAACTAAAAAAGCGGGACTTATATGTCAAATGGGCTTCAAGGAAGAGTAGCGGTGGTCACGGGTGGGGCTGGAGGCATTGGAAAAGCGTCTGTTTTATCATTAGTTAAGCACGGTGCAAAAGTCGCAGTCGTAGAACTTGAGATCAAATCTGCTTTGTCCGTGGTTGATGAAGTCGAGAGGATTGGTGGTGAAGCGATCGCCATTAAGGCCGACGTCGCCGATGAAGCATCGGTCGAGTCAATGGCCAAAACTGTGCTTAAGGCTTTTGGACGGATCGATGTTTTGTACAACAATGCTGCGGCATTGGGATTCGAGATGCAGCAGTCAGATGGCGCTGTGGCCGATATGGATGTGAACACTTGGGATAAAGCTATGGCTGTCAATGTTAGGGGGCCAATGTTATGTGCAAAACATGTGATCCCGACAATGATTTCTCAAAAAAGTGGCAATATAATTAATGCCTCTTCGGGAATGGGAGCGCAGGGAGAAGTAACGCGGTCTGCTTATGCGGCGTCCAAAGCCGCCGTGATGATGCTGACTAAATCAATTGCTACTCAATATGGGCATGCGGGGATAAGGTCTAATGCAATACAGATTGGATATCTTCCACCGCCGCCGGGTTCAAAAAAAACTACGCCAAAGCAAGTGTCAGAAATCTTGGATGCGCATCATCTTATACCATATGCGCTAACAGCTGAGAAAATTGCGGATGTTGTTTTATTTTTAGCTTCTGATCAATCTTCCGCATTAACGGGTTCTACAGTAATAGCAGATGGGGGGTTTTCAGCGCATACGCCTTCAATGAATGAAATAAACGCCTTTGTACGTTCTATTGGACAAAATAGTATTTAAGAAAAATACAAATTTTGAGGATAAACTAAACATTGCTCAAAAACGGAATGGCTATTGATTGTTTGGAAAATCGGTTTCGTCGTATTTGTAAAACCTGCAACTAAACCGTTTTTGACTTTAGGTTTAAGCCATGAACTATACTCGCAAAGTGCATATTTAGGCGTGAACAGACTGAAGTGAACTCAGGAAGTGCTAAGAGTCTGATTTAAATCAGAGATTAAACCTTACGTATCACTTAGCATTGTTTAGTGTTCGGATATTAACCCTATAAAGTGATGATTCGCGACGCAAACCTAGAGAATACGAAATATGAGTGACAGAGAAAATTCGAAAGCTAGTACTGTGAAACCTGAGGCTCTGAAAGTCCGCGTTCGTACGGCCAAAGGCAAGAGAACAACTCGAACCGATCATCGCTCAGAACGAACCGTAGAAGATATAATGAAAGCAACTTTTTCGGTTTTAATGGAAAAGGGGGCAGATAGTTTATCAATCCGCGCCGTTTGTGAGGAAGCGAGCATATCAAGAGGAACTTTATACCGATATTTTGCTTCTAAAGAAGAGCTTATTACTGCGGCAGCTATGTATTTACGACACCAAACCGACGAAAGGGTCGCGTCCGTCGTAAACCATATTGACGACCCGGCAAGTCGATTTGAAGCGTTTTTGGATTACTCTCTCGTAAACATCGAAGCGCGGGAATCCCGTCAACTTTTACAAACAGAACCGGCTTTTTTATTAAATTACTTTCGTGAAAACTTTGATCACTTTAAGAAGCGCATAGACATTGCTTTGGCTCCCGTTTATGATTCTTGGGACGAGCAACTGGATGGCGAATTAGATAGAGATCTTATTTCGGAAATGTTTGTACGGTTCGCTTTGAGTAAGACTTTGATTCCGACGTCTGGTAGGGGACAGGATTTACCGCAACGCGTACGAAAAATGCTTAAGCTATTATATCGCTCTCAGGGTTCTTCATGATAGCGGCCATCACAAAATCTACCGAGTAGTCTCGCCACAAATGTAATCCGTTTTTCGAATTTGTTTCAAATCCGAGGAATGAAGACAACATATAGGAATTTGTGAACCCGCCGCTAATGATTAAAGAGGCCATAGCCAAGAAGTAACGGACATCTATTTTTTCACGGAATACACCTAGGGCTATTCCTTTCTGCAAAATCGGTTCAATTTTTGAGGCAAGGGCAGGTGCCATGTTGGAAAACTTTGTTTCTTTTGTCGCGTTTTCTCCGTGAAATGCAATGGCCTCCTGTGCAATATTAGTTAAATGCGGATCGTCCCGGTATTGATCAAACATCAATTTTAGAAAAGCGCGTATCGCTGTATCCGGCGCCCCTATATCCAAATTTATCCCAAGTAGCCGGGCAAATACGCGATCTGTTCGATCATCCAACACAGCAGCAAACAGATGCTTTTTGCTGGAGAAGTAATGGTAAAGCAGTTGCTTCGTTACCCCTGCTCGGTTTGCGATATCTTCCATGCGCGCGCCGGCTACACCGCTTCCAGAAAATTCATGCCGAGCGGATTTCAAGATTCGATTGATGGTCGAGGCTTTGCCAGTCAATCTGTGATTTTCTTCATTCATTAAAAAATTATTCCGATGGGCTCAGGGCGATTTTCGTTTGACTGTGAGTCAAACGATTGTCGGTTACTGCGGTAAGTTTCATGCTATCACCAATTAAATAATAAAACCAGCACCGGACGAATTCGGTGAGAACAAGTTGCGGGGAATGTAATGGGTGGAACACCAGTAGATGATTCCTTCGATGTAACGATTGTTGGGGGCGGACATAATGGTTTGACTGCGGCGTGTTACTTGGCTGCGGACGGTAAAAAAGTTCTGGTCCTTGAGCAGTCAGAGAAGCTAGGGGGGATGTCCGCCTCCGGACGTTTAATCCCCGAAGCTCCCCATCACCTTATACACTCCTGCGCCTTGGAACTGGCAAGTTGGCAAGGAAGTCCTGTAGGATCGGAATTAAAGCTGGCCGACCATGGTCTCGAAATCATTCAATCCGATCCGGCATATGCATATTTACATGATGACGGTTCCTCGATTTGTTTCTTTCGCGACATCGCCAAGACGTGCGGTGAGATGGCAAAATATTCAAAAAAAGACGCTCAAGCTTACGGACAATTTATCGGGGATTTGTTCAAAATGGCGGCGACTATTGGGCCAATGATGAAAGCTGATCCGGCCCGGCCCGGCTTAAAAGCGATTTGGTCAACCTTAATGGCGGTACGCAAGTTTAGAGGCGATCGTGATGAGATTCTGAACCTGTTAACAAACCACGCGCTCTCTATCGTTGAAGAGCGGTTTGAGCATCCAGCAGTCCAGGCCGCTGTTCTTGGGTTTGCGGGAGGGGCTGGCCCGATTACGCGAGACAGTTCCGGATTGGGTTTCATGTTGCTGGTAATATTACATACAACTGGCATGGGACGAGTGAAAGGTGGTATGGGCAAAGTCCCCGAAGCAATGGCATCCCGGTTGAAATCCTTGGGCGGACAAATGCGAGTAAATGCGTCCGTGGAGGAAATTGTTACAGAAAAAGGTCAGGTTCGGGGTGTCAGGATAGAAAGTGGCGAGTTTATTAAATCCAAAGCTGTGATAGGGGCTTGTCACCCAAAAGTCGCTTTGAATTTGGTGACCGATGGCGAGATAGAGCGCAAATATTTAAAGCGTGTAGATAGCACACCCTGTGCACAACATGGATCTTCGCCGTTTAAAATTGACATTGCGCTGAACGGAAAGGCTGTCTTTGAGCATCATCAGAAAGAACGTAAAGATGATGTCAATCTTGGTTTGCCAACAACGATGATGGGTTCAGTTGAAACGATAGTTGAAAACTTTGAAGCAGCTTCCCGCGGTGAATTACCGGAAAAACCTTATTGCTGGTGGACTGTGCCATCCGTGGCAGATCCAGACCAAGCCCCGGAAGGAGAAGACGTCTTATATATCTATCCGGCGGCCTTTCCAGTGCGCCCGCGCGAAGGTTGGGGTAAGGCCAGAAAGCCCGCAGTAGAACTCGTGATGGATTGGACCAAAGGCGTAATTCCGAATGTAGAGGATTTGGAAATCGGACGGCGTATCGAAACCTCTGATCAATTGGAAAAGCGGCTAAATGTTCCCGGGGGGTCTTATGTTCACATAGATGTATCCATTTTGCGAAGTGCAATGATGAGACCAGCCGCGGGACTCTCCGGTGATCTCCCTGTGGAAGGGCTATTTTTTGGAAACGCCGGAGCCCCGCCTGGCGGTGGCGTTTCTGGTCAACCCGGACGATTAGCAGCTAACCGTGTCAAACGTTTTTTAAAATAGGAAGCGAGATATGTCGTTCTTAGATAACAAATCCGAAATACTCGAAGCCGCTTATTCCGCTCTGTCCAATAATTACAAAGGGGTTGACGTTGACTTATACGATATATGCAAACAACAACGCCAATCAGACCCGGTGATTGAGGCCGACTTTATGAAAAGTCTAGCCGTGGCTACACATGCCGATGTGCGCCACACAAACCCCGTATTCGCGGTTTTCAAATATAGTGATATCCGACAAGTTCTCTCAGACGCGGACACCTTTACAAGCGGATTTATAAGAGCGGGCCTCGGTCAATTTTTCGGTGGAGACGGTTTAATCATCCTCGCAATGGATGGACAGGAACATAAGGAAACGCGGGCGCTACTCAAACCCATATTTATGCCTGCTAATGTAAGAGGGTATACAGACCTAATCTCTGAAATCGCGCGAGAGGAATTCATAAAACCGGTCTTGCCTTTGGGGAAATTTGATTTGATGGATTTCGGGCTCTATTTTCCGATCCGGGTAATCTATCAATTGATTGGTTTTCCAAAAGATATGCTCGGTGATATTTATGAATTGGCGGCTATGGGCCTCGCTATTATTGCTGGCCCTCAACTAGACGAAAGTAAATTAGCTGATACTATAACGCGCTCTGTGGATGCTGCCGATAAAATGCGCGCCCGGCTTGTCGAACTTTCCAAGCGGCGACGAGAAGAAGGCGATTTTGGCCGTGACCTGATTAGCCAGCTTATCTTGGCCGAGCATAAAGGCCAGCGCTTGACCGACCACGAAGTGGGAACTTTTGCGGGTTCTCTTTTACCTGCAAGCGGTGAAACGACGACGCGAACATTTAGTTGTCTCATGACTATCTTACTATCCAGGCCGGAGCTCTGGGAGCGATTAAAGGCGGATCGAAGTTTAATCCCTAAAGCTATTAATGAGGCCACACGTTATGAAGGCGTGGCAACAGTTAAAGTTCGGCAGTCGTCTAAGGACACCGAAATTCGGGGTGTCAAAATTCCTAAGGGCGCGCTTGTTCAATGTCTCGTCGCGTCCGCTAATCGGGACGAAGAAGTTTTCGAAAATCCGGACGTATTTGATATCGACCGCAAACCAGCAGTGAATTTCACCTTCGGATTCGGGCCTCATATGTGCATTGGGCAGTTTATCGCCAAGATGGAGTTGGAAGCAGCTCTCAATGCTTTGATGGATTTAATGCCGAAGCTTAGGCTCGATCCGGATTACCCGTCGCCAGAAATCAAAGGTGCGCAGTTACGGGGTGTATCTGAAATCCACGTTAGATGGGACTAATCTACACCTCTCTTTTATTCAATAAAGGTAATAAAATGATACATTACGACACAATACCCGAACGAGGAAATTTTTCGTATCAAACACTCGTGGGGCCGCACAAAGTTAACGGCGCCGATCTGAATAACACAAAAGGCTTTTACGGTCTAACCTATTCCAAAACGAGTTGTTTCGGATGTTTATACACTGAAGACGGAGAAACCTATGCGATGGTTCGGTCTCTTTTGGGGCCTGAAGGCACACCCAACCCGGTTACATTTTTATTTATGTCGACGTTGATAGATGGCAAAAATATCAGGCTTGATAAAGACAGGATGTCCAAACAAGCAATGACCTTACGACCGGATACTTCGCTAAACGGAGACATTGCAACCTGGAAGAGCTGTGAAACCGACGAAGGTAATCCTTGGCAAATTACGGCTTCTAGCGACAGTTTTACTTGGAAAGAAGAGGGATTGTTCAATATTCAAGGGAAACTTCTTGGTGATGGAATGCAGTGGTATCTACCCGGCAAAGAATGGGGAACATTTTATGTGTCCCAGGTCTACGATGTTTCAGGGATATGTGACGGGCAGAAAGTCAAAGGCTGCATTGCTGTTGACCAAATTTACATGGAAGAGGGGGGCGCTATTCATCATAAAAAAGACTTAGTAGTGAATAATAACATGCATGTCATATGGTGGACATTTGCCAACATATATAAAGATGGGAGTTATGAACTGGGGTCCATCATGGTCGGTCACGACAATTTAGGCTACGCAATTTTGAGCGATGAGACGGGAAAAGTGCGATCCACCACCAATATTGAGGGCCAGGTAGTTCATAAGCCCGGTAGTTACTTCGCTGAGTCGGCCCGAGTTCTTATTGACGACACCGAGGAATGGGAATTCAGGGCCGACGAGAAAGACGAAATGAGTGATTTCGTTGGCGGTTTTCCTATTACTGCTCAGCAATGCGGACAGTGGCGTCGCAAAGGCGATACACGTGAAATTGACCATTGGTTAGGGTGGGGAGAAACGGATCGACGTAATGGGACTGAACGCAATGTTTTCGGGTCTGATTTATAGTGAGAGTCGGCAAGATGGAAAAGCTAAGCGAGAGCGAAATTGAGGAATTTATTCAAGGTCAAGTCAAGGCGTGGAACGCGCGCGATAAGCCAAAATTTATAGGCTACTATAAATCGGTCACGCCTGGCAGTTTGAAAATTGAATACGCCAACCGTCCGATAGAAGGGAACGGCTGGGCAGTTTTGGAGCAAATGTGGGAGAGTTCGAACAATATAGTTGATATTGATGTAATAAAAACCATTATAAACGGGAATGAGGCCATTTGCTATCATATCAATCGAATGCCCTCCCGAAACTTAGACATTCATACCATGGAAATATACCATTTTGACGGACAGGATTTGTCAGTAAAATATTTTATTAAACCTGAGGCCGGAGTCTAACTTTATTTCCAATTTCGTCCGGATTTCAAATTAGCCATCAGAGTTTCATCTGCTTCAAGATCGCCATAAAAAAAGTCAATAATTTGCGTGTTGCGCAAAATGCGTTCCCGCCGGACTGTAGGTGACGCCAAAGGATTCATCGAATTAGGGTTGATGTCGAATACACAGGTTGGACCTTGGTCAATATTGGACAGCGCCCAATCAGCGATATCTGAGGGTTCTGCGAGATCAATTGTGGTAAGGTGGACATTGTAATGCTCAAGAATACCAAGCATTTTAGGAGTCTTCGTTGAACCGATAACCATATAGGCAATATCAACCTTTGTATTGCGCCATTCAGTCCATAAAGACTCAACGAGGTTCATAGCGTAGGCTTTACTGGCACTATAGAGGCTAACGCGACCCGCCCCACTAAAGGCTTGGTCGGACCCTATAACCATTATTCCACCGTGTTTCTGTTTTTGAAACCTAATTCCGAAATTGTACAAACTTTCCGTCAATAACTCTATATTGCGTCGTAAAAACTTTTGCCTTGCATTGATATCAGATTCGAGAAACCTTTTACCAATTGTGTCACCACCCGCATTTATTACATATAAACCGATGGATAGTGAATTGGCGATATTTTCAATTTGATCGACAGCATCTTCATCCATGAGATCCATTGGAACACTTCGGGCCTGTACGCCATATTCCCGCTCAAGCTCACTTTTGAGTATATCAAGTTTTTCTTTTCGCCGTGCAACCAACGCACAATTTAGTCCTTTGCTTGCGCACTTTCTTGCGAGTTCCGCACCTAGTCCATCGGAGGCGCCGCAAATCAGTGCCCAAGGTCCGTAGTTCTTCGTAAATGAAAAGGTCATATTTAAAGTCTACCTTTGACTATCTTCAAAAAAAAATGCGCCAATTCCTGAGAAATGACGCAGATAATTAATAGGATTTAGGGATAGGTTTAGAACCGAACAGTGGCTTCAGCACCCCAGTAGCCAGGTGTACCTCTAAAAGCAGAGGTATAGCCGAGTGAATTATTTAAATCCAAAATATATGTGTTGTACTCTTCATTCGTCACATTTTTTCCAAACACTGCGAATTCAACGTTGGGCTTGTCCAATTTAAGAGCGGCGCGAATATTCAGAAGGCCATAACCTTTCTGAACGTCACGATCTAAATCAACCGTATCAAAATAGACATCGCCTTTGTACCCATAGTCAGCATGAAGTTGAACTTCGCCAAAAGAAAGCGGGGCCGTAGCGGTCGCATACACATTGTAAGTATAATCCGCAGCATAGGTAAACGGCTCGTCGCTTCTATCTCGTCCATTATCCATGAATTCACTGTAGGTTGGGTTAAGGAGACCGACAGAACCGCCAAAGCTAAAATAATCGGTGAGAATAAAGTCAAGTTCAGCCTCAATGCCTGTGACTTTAGCTTTAGCTGCATTCGTCGTAGACGCTGTTGGGGCGTTTCCAATTACGATAACGGCCGTTCGCTGAACATTATCATAGTCCATGTAAAAGGCAGCTAAATTTGCTCTCACTTTATTATTAAAGAGTTGGCTTTTCAGTCCGACTTCATAATTAGTTACTCTCTCTGGTTCGTAAGCTGGAGCTATCACGCGGTGGTTAAATCCGCCGGCCCGGGTTGCTCTGCTTGTTTTAATGTAACTGAAAATTGAATTAGTGATGTCATAATTTAATCCTAGATCATAGGACAGATAATCATACTTGACCTCCCGAGATAACAGGCAAACGCCCGGTGCATCGGTTTGAGACAAAGTACAACTGGCACCGCCGGGGCTTTCCAAACCAAGATTTAATGCCCGTGAGTCCCAAGTATAACGCAGCCCAGCATTGAACGTCAGATCGTCGTTTAAGTCATAATCGGCTTGGCCGTAAATCGCGTAAGAATCATTTTCGATTTCGCCAAAAGTATTTGCCGTGGAACTGACGGTAATATCTGTGTTGTGTTCATTAAAATAAAATCCACCAACAATCCATTTTACGTCGCCTAAACTCCCAAACAGTTGAAGTTCCTGTGTGATTTGGCGATCTTGATCATTTGTTTGCTCAAATTCTACGCCGGTCGGTATGAAAATTCCCGGGACAGGTAGGGGCGGGGAGGGAAGTTCGAAAACGGGCCCAGCTATTTGTGGATTTGGTGTGCCATCGACATCTGTTAGAATGTTATTAAAGACAGATCTCCAAGCTGAAATTGATTTTAGTTGTACATCACCCAAATCGTAATTCACCGTGGCAGAAACACCTTTTGCTTCAATGTCTTCAAATTGTTCAGTGGATGTGAAGTTCGCATAAAAGTCATCCGCAATATATTGATTGTAGCCTAGAAAAGCCCCAGCAGGTCCCGCGGGATCAACATCGGTCAAGGCGGCAATCGCACCGTTTCCTTTCCGATTGTACCAGTCGCCAGAAAATGTGACGTCCCATTTTTCATTGTCCGGATCAATTTTCACCACGCCGCGGAAGTAATCCGAATTCATATCGGCGAGCTCGTAATCATTATAAAGACTTTTGCCGTATCCATCATGTTCGGCATGCTTAAAGCTAATACGTGCTGCGGCTTGGTCACCAGCAAGGGGAATATTGGCAAAGCCAAATACTTCTTTTGTATCATATTCAGCAACTCGACCTGTTAACTTTCCGCCAAATTCACCGTTTGGCTCTGGCGTGGTTAGAACTAAAGCTCCACCCGTCGTATTCCGACCGAAGAGTGTGCCTTGTGGACCGCGAAGGACTTCCACCCTTTCAATGTCGACCAATTCCAAGAATCCTAAAGATGATCGCGCAGAGTAAACTCCGTCAACATAAATGCCAACCGCAGGGTCAGAGGCAGAGGTGTTCTCGACACCCGCCATACCGCGGATGGAGACACTCGCGCCGGAATTGCCGTTTAGTGGTTCAATTGTAACATTTGGCGCGCTGTATTGAATGGCGTTTACATCTGTAATTTGACGGGTCTCAAGCATTTCACCGCTGAGGGATGTGACAGCAACCGGGGTTGTTTGTAGGTTTTCAGAGACTCGACGTGCTGTCGTAACAATTTCATCAAACCCTGAGGACCTAACTGAATTTTCTGAATCTATGGGTGGGATAGTTTCGTTGGAATTCGAAGACTGGGCAGATGCGACGAAAGGGGTCGCAAGTATCATTAAAGAAATTGCCGTAGACGCGAGTATTTTATTTGTAAATCTGCTTTTGATACTTGTTATTGTATAGACTGAATCCATGTTTATTCCCCTTGTTGTTAGGTGACTTTGCGTCCCTTTAATTATTAAACATAAAACATAAAAATGTTCATGTTTGTCAATAGATTTATCTATTTATTAAACACTATCGATAAAAGTGTGGCATAAATACGACACTTTCATCGATAGTCGGGAAAATATGAATTGATTGTTAAGCGGGTGTTTTAGCTCTTCCTACTGCATTGGGGTCGATATTCAAAAGTTCGAGCGCGTTTTTGTATCGAATCTTTTGCAAATCTTCGTCAGAAATCCGTAGACCCTGAGTCAGATCGTGGCGTACCGCGTCGCTGCCTCCGAAGTTCGATCCATAAAGCAACCTGTCAGCGCCGATGAGGTCCAGAACAGCCTGCCGCATTTCAACTTCATGTAGTTCTAGATCGAAATAGAAATTTCCAAGATAATCCACCAAATCTTTTTTATTATGCTTTACATCAAGGTTCTTATTGGTCTCGTTAAGTCGCCCTAATTGATACGGTACATACCCGCCCCCATGGGTGATATATACTTTTAAGTCCGGGAAACGGTCAAAGACGCCGCCATTGCACATGTACCAGAAACATTTGGTTTCATCATATTGCATACCAACAATCGCGGTCGTTTCGTAACGGTCATCGTTGGCTTTCTCGCCCCATGTAACGGACTGGTTATACCCATGGATAAACATGGGTAGGTCGACGTCACATAAGGCCGCCCATACAGGGTCCATTTCAGGATCATCAAATTCCAACCCGCCAAAATTTGACCCGCCAGCCACCAAGCCCTTAAGGCCTAAATCCCCGCATGCGCGTCGGATTTCTTTACCAGCTTCTTCAGGAACGTTCAAAGGAGCCGTGGCCCAACCAAATAATCGATTATCGCCTCCGTCGCAATATTCGGCGGTGACGTCATTTACTTTTCGAGAATAAGGCACACTAAATTCGGGTTCCGCCCAGTACATATAACAATGTGACGGAACTGAAACTACTTGGGCATCCTGACCCGCGGCATCCATTTTTGCTAAGCGTTTCTTAGGGTCTCCCCAGTTTTTCATATATTCTTCGACGGAAGGTGCGTTACCGGCCGCTACGGCTGCACGCCGTTCAGGGGCGCCGAGACTTAATATCCAATGACCAACTCTTAATTTTACATCTCCGCTATCGTGTTTCTCAAAAAACGGACCCCAATGGGGATGCTGGTCATAATAACCGGGTAAGGGGGCGTGAGCGTGAAGATCGATGAGCATTTGAGGGTCCTTAGCTAAGTTGCGAGAAGCTTTGCAATAATGATAACAATTTATATTTTAGTCAATAATAAGAAAAGTGTCTAATAAATATATCAACTGAAAGCAAGCTTTTTACACCATCCAAGAAAATTTTGCCGAAAGAGAGCTGTTACCCTCTTGTCAAAATGCGAGACTGAGTCTCGCAGGAAGGGCGTTAAGCGTCCCTTCAAATCTTCTTCAATCGAATGAGATCTTCCTTCAGAGATTTCAGAAAAAAAGGCATGTCCGAAATAAGGGGATCTCAAGATATCGTGTCGGATGAATCCGTTTTGGAGGAGATGTTGAACACATAAGCCCGTCATTATTTTGCTCCAAAACATCTGAAGGCACTTGCAACAGGATATAAAAGTTATACAGTAATTTAAAAAATGTCTAATAAGTATTATGGGCAGAACAAAAAAGCTAAGGGGAGAAAGAGTGCATAATTATTTTGATTTTATAATTGTCGGCGCCGGCTCTGCTGGATGTGTCTTGGCTAATCGTTTGTCTGAGAATCCTGAAGACAAAGTTCTGCTGATTGAAGCAGGCCCGGAAGACAAGAGTGCCCTGGTTCGAATGCCGAGAGGCATTGGCAAACTCCTTAATCGGGAAAATAAGCACGTCTGGCATTATGAAGCAAAAAAGGGAGGAAATCATGGACGTGAGGAGTGGCTAAAAGGGAAAACTCACGGTGGGTCCAGTTCTGTAAACGGAATGGTTTACGTCAGAGGGCAACCCGAAGACTATAATGATTGGGAGAGAAATGGCTGCCCGGGCTGGGGATGGAATGAAATTGGGCGATGCTTTAAATCAATAGAAAATCATCAATTGGGAGCAGATGAGGTTCGAGGAAATTCAGGACTGCTTCATATCGATATACATCCTTCTGGCAATCCTCTTTGTGAGGCGACGTTAATGGCTGCAGAACAAGAAGGTATAAAGCGGGTAGAGGATATAAACGTTCAATCCGCGGGTCAGTCGACTGGTGTCATTGGATATCAAACTCGAAATATCTATAGGGGCGAGAGGTGGAGCTCAGCTCGTGCTTTTTTACACCCGGTAAAAACTCGAAAAAATCTGACCGTAATGTCCGAAACAGAAGTTATAAAAATAAACTTTGATGGCTTACGAGCAAAAAGTTTGATGTTGAAAACGAATAGTGTTGAGGAAGAGGTTTTTTCTGAGAAGGAAATAATCCTCTCGGCGGGAGCTCTGCAAACGCCAAAGCTTCTTCAATTATCAGGGGTGGGCCCTTCGGAGCTTCTGAAAGGTCTCAACATCCCGGTCATTTTAGATTCCCCCTATGTGGGACAAAATCTATTGGAACACCGTGGGATAGTTCTTCAGTTGCAGGTGAAGGCCGGCAGTCTGAACCGATCATTCGGTGGATGGCGTTTACTGATAAGTGTGATGAAATATCTGTTTTCAAGAACGGGTCCGATGACACATGCTGCCCATGAAATTTGCGGCTTAATTAAAAGTTCCAAAGACATTGATCGCGCTGACAGCGAAATCGGAGTTGGTATGTATTCGGTACAAGTCAATGAGACCGGAAAAGTGGAAATTGATAAACATCCCGGCATGTCTTGGGTGGGATACCTTACGCGTCCCACAAGTACAGGACATGTTTCTATCACTTCTTCTGACCCTTCCAAACCTCTGCAAATTGACGCCAACTACCTTAACACGAAGACTGATAAAGAGAGGTCTATAAACTTATTGCGAACAATGAGACGTATCATCCAACAGCCCGCGCTTGCAAATTTCGTTGTAAAAGAAACCGCCCCTGGTTCATCATTTCAGTCTGATGAGGATTTGCTAGAAGCATTCTTTGAATATGGCACTACTTGTTTTCACGTTGCCGGAACCTGCAAAATGGGAACAGATGCGCGAGCAGTTGTGAATCCCAATCTTCTTGTAAAGGGACTTTCCGGGCTTGCCGTTGTCGATACATCTATCATGCCCACTCTGCCGTCCGGCAACACAAATGGACCAATGATGGCCATGGCCCTCCGAGCGTCCGAAATTATCTTAGAACGTCATGAACCCAGCAAAGGCAATTAGCATGGAAGTCCCTTTAACTAAATATGATGGCCTTTACATAAATGGAAGTTGGACTGACACAACGACTGGAAATAAAGAACCGATAATCAATCCGGCCACAGAAGAGGTTATAGGCCATGCTCCCGTTGGAGGTTGTGAAGAGGCTGAGAGTGCGATCCAAAGTGCCAGAGAAGCCTTCGACAGAGGAGACTGGTCAGACCTGACGGTGCAGACACGCGCTAATTATCTGAAAAAATTATTAAAAGTAATTTCTGGAAGAGCCGAAGAAATCAAAGGTTTGATGATCGCTGAGGGGGGTATCACGCGGCAGTTGGCGGAGGGAATGTTTTTTCCAAATCCAATCCGATTGGTGGAAAAACTAATTGAGCGTTCGCTTTGCTCTTCGGAGCTCCACCTCCCAATTGAAGCCGCGTTGAATCCCCTGAATCCGACCGGACCGGAATTACTGGGCGGGGGGGTAGTTGTACGTGATCCTATTGGAGTTGTCACAGCTATAAGTCCTTACAACGCGCCGTTTTTAGTCAACCTTTCGAAGGTAGCACCCGCGTTACTAGCGGGGAATACGGTCGTTCTAAAGCCTTCGCCGTTCACACCTTTTTCAGCCCTGATGTTTGGTGAATTTGCGACCGAAATAGGATTGCCGAAAGGTGTGTTAAACATAATCACCGGGAATGAGGAAGTAAGTAAAATTATAACCTCTGATCCGCGGGTAGATATGGTGACCTTTACTGGATCAGAAGCCGTAGGATCTCTTATTATGGCGCAAGCGGCGCCTACTTTGAAAAAAACGCTTCTGGAGCTAGGCGGGAAATCAGCCCTTATTGTGCGGGAAGATGCGGACGTTATGACCGCTGCGATGACTGGTGTCTTCAATATCTCAACTCATAGTGGTCAGGGCTGCGCATTGGCGACGCGGCATTTGGTTCATAACAAAATCCGGCCTCAATATATAGAAGCCATGAAAGCTATAATTTCCCAAATGCCGCTGGGTAACCCGTCTGATCCGATAA
Source organism: uncultured Hyphomonadaceae bacterium (assembly GCA_913058335.1). Taxonomy (GTDB): domain Bacteria; phylum Pseudomonadota; class Alphaproteobacteria; order Caulobacterales; family Maricaulaceae; genus Litorimonas. The sequence goes on along the minus strand of CAJXPX010000011.1, from coordinate 53,083 downwards.
CCGTCATCGGACCCCTGATTCGTAAGTCTGCCGTCGACCGGGTTCAAAACTTCATTCAAATCGCCAAAGACGAAGGAGCACAACTAGTTATTGGCGGCGACAAAGCGAGCCAATTTAAAAAAGGATTTTATCATAATATTACGGTATTTGATGATGTCGATAATTCAATGAGGATTGCTCAAGAAGAAATCTTTGGACCCGTCGGAACGGTAATAGGATTCGATACAGATGAAGATGCAGTCAAAATAGCTAATGACAGTCGTTATGGCTTGTACGGAGGTATCGAGACGAAAGAGCCTGCTAAGGCCTTCCAAATGGCGAAGAAAATCCAAACGGGGGGGGTGGTTATCAATGGCGGATTACTTCGACAAAATGATGCGCCTTTCGGTGGGTATAAGCGATCCGGTCTCGGCCGGGAATATGGGCCGAACTGGCTAGATGAATATACTCAGGAAAAATCAATTATATATCGTATAGGAGGCTAGCTCGGCGCTAAATTATGCAAGTGATATCTCTCGACCATGTCAACATTATTACCGCTGACCTTAAGAAAACAACAAAATTCTATTCCGGTCTTCTGCAACTAGTTGTCAAAAATGGCCCTAAACCGATGCGGCCTGAACACGCCCAATGGCTTTATGATATGAGAGGGCGGGCTGTCATTCATGTAAACGTTGCGGGGGCTTATCAGGTTTTTGAAAAAAATGCTAAACCCTGCGGTCCAACTGGCGCATTACATCATGTCGCTTTTGATTGTGAGGGTTACGCGGATTTGTTGAAGCGTGTGAAGGCCATGTCGCTGGATTACAAAACCAACGAAGTGACGTCGATCGGACTTAAACAGGTTTTCGTTTTTGACCCTAACGACGTTCTTCTTGAACTAAACTTTCGAAATAATTAGGCAATTATGGATCTGGGTTTAAACGGCAGAAATGCCATTGTTATGGCTTCTAGCAGGGGGCTTGGTTTTGCATGTGCTGAGGCTTTGGCCCGGGAGGGGGCCAACGTTACGATAAACGGTAGGAATGCGGAGGTAGTTAGAGCCGCTTCAGACACGCTTAGAGAAAGCTATGATTCCCGGGTATGCGAAGTTGTGGCAGATGCCTCGACTCAAGAAGGACGGAAATTGCTTCTCTCCGCATATGAAAATCCAGACATTTTAATTTTAAACGGAGGTGGCCCTCCTCCAATACCGTTTCAGAAAACGGATGAGAAGGTGTGGCAGAAAACACTTAATGAAACACTAACATCGCCGCTTTTGATGGTTCAGGCGGTAATTGAGGGCATGAAGAAGAGGAAGTTTGGTCGCATAGTCGCAATCACGTCTGCAATGGTGAAATCACCCCATCCATTGATGACGCTTTCTCATGCCCCTCGAACCGGCTTGACAAGTGTTCTAAAATCCATTTCCCGCGAAAGCGTCAAACATAATGTGACAATAAACCAGCTTTTACCTGAACGTTTCGAAACGGAACGTCATCGATCACTGCTCAAATCTACGGCAAAATTACAAAACAAAAGTGTTGAAGAGGCCGAGCAAGACATAAAGACCTCACTTGCTTCTGGCCGCCTTGGTCGGCCCGAAGAATTTGGTGATGCCTGTGCTTTCCTTTGTGCAGCTCAGTCAGGATATATTTGTGGGCAAAATCTTATGCTCGATGGTGGAAACTACAAAGGCCAATCATGACGACAAACCCGACTTCAAAGAAAAGTTTCCGCGGCTGGAATGTTCTAAGTGGAAGTTTCATTAATGCCATGCTGGTGGCTGGGGCGAGTGTTTATTCTTTTGGATTATTTGTCACACCTGTCGAAGAGACATTCGGACTTAGTCGGGAACAAGTTTACCTCGGGATTGAGGCTTTTTTCTTAAGCACTGCATTTTGGGCAATTGCGACTGGTTTCCTTTTGGACAAGTTTTCCGCCCTTAGCTTATCCATTACGGGCGGATTGAGCTTTGGTGTGGGGTTTGCCCTTATCGGAACTGCGGAACATCCTTGGGTGATGTTGATGGCGATCTGTGGACCAATCGGTTTCGCCTTCACGGCAGCTGGCTCTTTCACTGCAAATGTACTTGTAACCCGTTGGTTTACCAGAATGCGCGGGCGTGCACTTGGTATTGCGGCTGTATCTACATCTGCCGGTGGATTTTTAGTAGTTCCAGTTATTGCAACTCTTCTGGAAGCCACAGGTTGGCGCGAAACTTGTATAATTATTGCAGTCTCCGTCCCCGCAATTGTTATCATCGCCAGCCTTGCCACGATTGTTTCGAAACCGGAAAATATAGGCCAATTTCCTGACGGAGAATTTATTGAAGGTGAAACCTTTGCTCCCGTTGATAAGGTCAAATCATCAAAGGTAAATTTATTTCTCGATCCAAATTTATGGCTGATTGGTATCGCCGTGGGTCTGTTATTGGGTAGTGATCAAGCCATACTAACGTCTTTGGTTCCTTACGGGGTGGGGCGGGGATTTAGTGTGCAAGAAGCTTCCTTACTGGTTACCTGCGTTGCAGGCTCGGCGATATTTGGAAAAATACTTATTGGATGGCTGTCTGAAAGAATAGACAAGAGATTTTTATATCTCCTCGTCGCTAGCCTTAACATTACTTTTCTGGCGACCTTACTTTTCTCGCCTGGGTACTTTGGTCTTTTGGCCGTGGCTGCGTGCGTGGGGTTAGCCGTGGGCGGTGCAGTGCCGATTTGGACAACCTTAACGGCTCATTGTTTTGGTCGAGAGAATTTTGGACGGGCTTTGGGATCCATGAACATCATCACGGTTCCGATTATGTTGATGTCTTTGTGGATGGCGGCAAAAACACATGATCTTACCGGAGATTTTCACTTAGCCTTTAAACTGTTCATTCCTCAGGTTTTACTGGGGATTATTATTATCGCTTTTGTAAAAATTAAAACAGAGAGTGCAGATTAAGCGCTATAAAAATCTTGAGATAGTCCGCCCGCAGAGAGTGTAATTTTCTTGACATAATATGAAAAAGTGTACAATTTGTAGAGGCTAAACTTCAATAAATTTTTCGGAGTCCGTTTATGTATGATTTGCTTTTGTCCGCCGATATGATGGTTCCGGACCCCGACGGAATGGCGGATTTGCTTTCTGAAAAACTCGGCATTTATCAGCATAAAAATTGGCGTCAGGCTTTCGACAATCATCCATATATTGCACATTTCTTGCGGGTTCATAAATCCCTGGCCATGTCGCCCACCCGAGTTGAGCCCCAGTGGCATTTGGATAAACCTAACCCAGGGGATCCGTTTTTCCATGACCATCTAGAAAGTCTCATGGATTTTCAGGGGCGACATCGACCAATGATTACTCATGCTGTTGTTCTAACCATGACGAATGAGAATTTAGGGCGCCTTATCGATCGGCTCCATCGAAACAAGATGCCTTTCCGTTTGGCACAGAGGACAAAAGAAATGCCATTTGACCGACTTTGGGTTGGTATGACGCCGGAAGAAATTGATTATCAGCCGAGAGTAGACGGCGGATTGTGTATTGAAATTATTCCTACAGAAGCTCCCCATTTCCCTCCCGAAATATTTACAAATCCGCCACAGCCCACCGATTTTAAAGACGGCGAGATGGTGCGTGTCACTCGGCGCGGATTTCTTGTACGGAATTTGGATTACACTTTAAAATGTTGCGCCGAAAATATGGACCTTAAAACCGCTGGGCCTGTGCGCACGTTTAAGGATGAAGGATATAAGTTGGGCCGATTTGAGTTCAGGGCGAAAACCAGTGCGACACTTGATGTTTTGGAACCTACGCAGTGGGACAGCCATGCAGGATTGTATCTCAATAATTGGGGGCCAGGTTTATATTACATCCGTATTTCAGTGGTTAACCTAGAGGCAAAGGCTGAGATGTTACGAGAAAAAGGAGTTAACTTTGAATGGATCGAGTCGAGTGAAGCTGTCGACGGGCGACCTCTGATTAGAGTTGATCCGGCAGAACTCAAGGGTCAGTTATTTGAATTTGAAGAGCACGTTCTCTGATTGCGAATGATGGAAGCCTTGGTTTAGCAGGGCTTTGTAATTCGTGTACGAAGTATCCCTATTTTTGCGACTTCAAGCTCAATAATATCATCTGGTTTTAAAAACTTGAGTTGCTCAAGTCCGCTTCCATTTCCCACAGTACCGGATCCTAAAAACTCTCCGGAGTGAAGTGTTTCGGATTGTGAGACATGGCCTATGACGTCATCAAATGTCCAGAGCATGTCCCCTGTATTCCCTCGTCCGTACTCTTTACCGTTGATGCGTACGATCATTTCAAGGTCATAAGGGTCTCCGAGTTCATCGGGCGTGACGAGACAGGGGCCCATCACATTAGCGGTGTCAAAATCCTTGCCTTTAGCCGGCCCTAGCTGTCCTCCCATTTCCCGCCCTTGAGCATCCCTTGCGCTAATGTCATTAAAAATTGTGTATCCAAATATATGATCACGGGCTTGAGCTTTGGAAATATCTTTGCCAGGAATACCAATGTAACACCCCCACTCCAATTCGAAGTCAAGCATCTTAGAATATGAAGGCCATACAACATCGTCATCGGCGCCAATAACCGCAAAACGGTTGGCTTTGTAATAAATTGGCTGGCGCCTTACGGTTTTCATGACAAGGTCGTCGACGCGGGTGTCTGACTCTTGATATGCTTTTTCCGGATCGGGTGAGCGCGCTGACCTCATTCGACGGGCGGCAGCGAAACTTTGTTCGAGATGGAGTTCAAAACATGAGAAATCCCGCATTTGAGCCGGCGGTTGAATAGGGGCCCTTAAATGAACGTCGGTGCGTTTGAAAATTGAGTCTGAGGGTGGATTATTGAGAAGGTCATTAGCGACAGATAATGCCTCTTCGGAGTTCTCGGCCATGGCTTGGACGCTGGTCAATAAACAAGAAGTCTCTCCGTATTTGTGACTAAAAGCCAGGTTCAAATCAACCACGCTTTGACCGTCGTTTACCAAGCTGCCTGCGCGTTCACTCATTTCATTCGTCTTAAAAGTGACAAGTCGCATCCATTTGCTCCATAATAATTTATTGGACGTTTATGGCACTAATGTATAAAATAAACAATGTTGTGTTTTGCATGCTATGACTTGGATATCCTAGCTTTAACATCCAGTTTGGAGTGATATGACTCAAATTCTACCTGAAATTACAAACATAAATGCTGCATTTTGGCAGGGTGGAAAAAATGGCGAACTATTTATAAGTCAGTGTGACGATTGTGAGTTCTTTATTCATCCACCGTCAGCCTTCTGTGTCAAATGTCATTCACGTAACGTGTCCGCTCAAGCTGTTTCCGGAGACGGCACCGTCTCTAGCTTCTCGGTAAACTTTCAAAAATGGCTCCCCGAGTTAGAAACTCCCTATGTCGTTGCAATTGTAGAGCTGAAAGAACAAGAAAACCTTCGATTTGTTACAAATATTATCGGATGTGACCCCAACTCTGTTCGAATTGGCACGCCGGTTGAAGTGACTTTTGAAAATCACGAAGATGTCTGGCTGCCCCTCTTCAGACCAAAAGAGTTCGGAGCAGAGACATGAAAAAGAACGTGTATATCACTGGCGTAGGCCAATCTGAGGTTAAACGCCCAAGTTTGAAATCAGCAGAAGAATTAACGGTAGATGCTTGTCTCGAAGCTGTCTCAGATGCGGGTTTGAGCCTCGCGGATATTGATGGAGTCGCGTGTTGGCCGGGGGACAATAATAACGGCGCCCCTTTCTCTCCGATCGGACCCGTGGGTCTGAAAACTCTACTCGGATTAGACTTGAAATGGTTCGGAGGGGGATATGAAGGACCGGGGCCAATTGCTAGCCTTATCAATGGGGCTATGGCCATAGAGGCAGGCATATGTAGACACGTTCTGGTTTTTCGAACGATCACTGAATCCAGTGCGCGCCAAAAAGACAAAACGGCGAGCACATTGGGGAAACTCGGTGCTAAAAATGGTCGTGATCGTAGCAACTTGTGGGGAAATTACACGCCTTTCGGAGTTCACTCCGCGGTTATGTTAGTGGCAATGTATGCTCAAAAACATTTCCATAAATACGGGCTCACATCGGAACAACTCGGGCAAATTGCTCTTACGTGTCGTGCTAATGCGGCTGAAAATCCAAAAGCTATTTATCGTTCCCCTATGAGTTTGGATAATTATCTGGAAAGCCGAATGATTTCCTCGCCGCTACGGATGTTTGATTGCGATATTCATTGTGATGCCTCGACCGCCATAATTTTATCCCGAAAAGATTGTGCCAAAGATAGCTCACGCGACCCTGTTTTGATCGAAGCGATAGGCGCCGGAAATTCCCAGCCATGGTCTTGGGATCAAATTTCTCTGACCCATATGGTCGCAAGAGACGTCGCCCAGGACATGTGGTCAAAGACTGATCTCAAACCTAATGACGTGGATTGTGCGCAACTCTATGACGGGTTTTCAATCCTGACATTAATTTGGATGGAAGCCTTGGGGCTTTGTGAAATTGGGGAAGGGGGGCGTTTCATCGAAGGTGGTAAGCGAATAGCCCGCACTGGAGAAATGCCTATCAATACGAATGGTGGACAATTATCTGGTGGCCGGACGCATGGACTTGGATATGTTCACGAGGCTTGTCAGCAAATCTGGGGCCGGGCGGGGGCGCGCCAGTTGAAGACATGCAACACAGCGTTGGTCGCAGCAGGCGGAGGTCCCTTAGGAGGAAGTGCTTTGCTGCGACGCGGAGATATTTAACCACTCACTTTGTTTCTCAAAACGCCGATATTTTCAACTTCAGCTTCAATAAGATCGCCTCGTTGGATATATTTTCCGGAAGCGTCGGCTACGCCGCTCGGTGTTCCTGTAAACAAAATATCTCCGCAGCGAAAACTCGATATTGCTTGAACGTAATTAATCAGCTCGCCGACCCCCCAGGTCATCTCGCCAGAAGATCCATCTTGGCGAAGCTCACCATTGACTTTCAAAGTTAATCGTAGCGAAGGGGAACCCTCAGGAAATTCATCCTTAGTGACAATCCAAGGACCAAGACCCGTACTTCTATCTTGGCTTTTGGCGGCAAAGAGATCCATCCCGATTTTAGGAGAACCATCTCGTTGCAAATCGCGGGCGCTCACGTCATTCCCTGCAGTGTAACCTAAAACGCAGTTATAGGGGTTTTCGCTATCCACTTTGTCATCGCCGATGACTGCGACCAACTCTACTTCGTGATCGAGCTTTTCCGTTAACGGGGGATACTGAATGTCGTCATTTGCGCCAATCATTGCGCCATAGGACTTGAGAAAAGCCACCGGTTTGACCACGGGTTCGACGCCGAATTCGGCAAGGTGTTTTGAATAGTTCGCCCCCGCCACAACAACTTGGTTCACAGGTTCAATGGGCGGAAGAAAGTGACAATTGAACAAAGGCGTAGAGTCAGAAGATAAATCTAAAGATTCTTGCCCTTCACCGCGCGTGAGCAAAGGCGCCCAATCGTGAAATTTTCCTTTTATCTCTCTCAAGCTCTTTGCATCTTTGGAAACTAAACCCCAAAAAATGCGGTTCTCAAATTTAACTCTCGCTAATCGCATTATGTTTCTCCTATTTACTCAGCCGCTTCAATATGGATTAGCGAAACCTTGCTGGATTCGATTTGTTTTGTTAGGCGGGTTATTTTTCGTCTATAAGCTGACACGGATTGTTTCTTAACATGGCCAAAGCCTTTTATAATTTTTGGAGCCTCGAAGAGTTGTAGCACCAAAGGCTTATTTTCTGTCGTAAGGTTATCAATTCCCCACTTTAAAAGGGTCTCAAATTCATCTCTTAGGTCACGCTCCATTTTACGCTCGGACGTCTTGCCAAATATGTCGAACCCTGTCCCGCGTAAGAATTTTAACCTTGCTAAGGGCTTAAAAAACGTCAAGAACCAAGCTGGAAATTTAGTTTTTATTGGATTGCCCTGGGCATCTTTACGTCCGAAAATAGGTGGTGCCAAATGAAGACGAAGTTTCATGTTCCCTTCAAATTGCGACCTAATCTCTCGCATGAACTGGGGGTCGGAGTATAGCCGAGCGACCTCATACTCATCTTTGTAGGCCATTAATTTATAAAGAGACTGCGCAGCGGCACGGCTGAGATCTCCTGCTGAGTTGAATAATTTTTCTTCACCGGAAATAACGTAATCCAGAACATCCTTAAATCGATAAGAGTAGGCCGAATTTTGATAAGCTCTCAAATCTTCCATCCGATTTTTAAGTAACGAGCGCACCGGTGTTGGTTCAGCAGGCAAGTCATCACTGAGAGTGTCATGTTCTACTATCCTACGGCCAAGCTCGAAAGCAGTTTTATTGTTGTCCACCTTTGCACCAACGGACTCAATCGCCAAAAAAATTGCTTCTCGAGAGAGAGGCAAAGTGCCTTTTTGCCAAGCCATTCCGAGGAGAACGATGTTGTTGTAGATGGTATCGCCGAGCGTATCGAGAACCGCTTTGGTCGTGTCTGCTTCAAAATAGGTTTTTGACGAAGACTGAATGTCTTTAGTCATCCCATCGCGATCATAAGTGAAATCGCGTATTCCCACAACCTCAGCACTCGCGGAAATGCGTCTATTGGCGAACACATCCGTTTTGACGGCAGACATATGCGGTCGAATTGTTGGCCCGTGAGCAACAATAAGATCATTTATAAGGACCAGATTGGCCGAGCCGCGACCGATGCGGGCATTGACAATACTCTCGGGTAGGTGGGAAAGTTTTAAATGGGTGTACACGGCACCGCCCTTTTGGGCCATACCCAAGGCATCGACTGCATTCACTGACAGGCCTTGAATATGCGCGGCTGTACTAAGCATTGCACTGAGTGAGGTAACACCTTGGCCGCCGACCCCAGCCAGGATCAACTCAAAGGTATCGCCATTTTTTAATTTTGGCAGTGCAGGGGTTGATAATTCGGAAAATATTGCTTTTTTAGGGGGCGGCGGTTTGAGTTCGGCACCTTCTATTGTAACAAAACTTGGACAAAAACCTTCAATGCAGGACTTGTCTTTATTGCAGGCCAACTGATCAATTCGACGCTTTTGACCATAGTCTGTTTCAACCGTTTCAACGGCGATACAATTGGATTTGACCGAGCAGTCCGCACACCCTTCGCATACCCGTTCATTGATAAATATACGTTCCTTCGGATCGGGAGCCAGTCCGCGTTTTCGTTTGCGCCGTAACTCAGTAGCACATGTTTGCACATAGATGATAGCGGTGACGCCATGTTTCGCTCTAAGGTCTGTCTGAACAGCCTCCAAATCTGTTCTTTTGAAAAACTCTGTCCCACTTGGATAAACGCCAAGCGATCTCATGGCAGAAATATCATCTCCGACTAAGACGATCGTACCGACGCCTTCCGCTTTTAATTGTTGGGCAATCATAACCGGATTGAGCGGGCCATCTACTTCTTGACCTCCCGTCATAGCCACCGCGTCATTAAACAGAATCTTATAGGTCACATTTACTTTTGCCGCTACCGATTGACGAATGGCTAAAAGACCAGAGTGATGATAGGTTCCGTCGCCCAGATTGACGAAAATATGCTTCTCCTCCGTGAAAGGCGCTTGCCCGATCCAGGAGACACCTTCTCCGCCCATTTGAGTAAAGGTTGAAGTATTACGTGGCATACTCTGTACTAAGTAATGGCAACCTATGCCTGCCGTAGCCCGGCTACCATCCGGCACTTTGGTTGAGGAATTATGAGGACAGCCAGGGCAGAAAAAGGGAATCCTTTTATGCCTTTCGCCGACAGATTTTTCGCTTTCATGAAGCAACCTTACGGTTTGCTCCATAGAAGCCGTCTGAAATTTTTTAGGCAGAAAATCATAAATTATTTTGGTCAGGAGGTCGGCATTTAGCTCGCCGAAGTCAGGAATTAACGGGCTCCCGGTTCGATCGGTTTTCCCTAAAATTACGGGACGTTCTTTGTCCGTTAGGTCGCACAAATACTCTCGAAGCTGTGTTTCGACTAAGGAACGTCGTTCTTCAATGACCAGAACCTCGGATACGTTACTTAGCGCCTGAGTTGCGCGGCGTTTTTCGAGCGGCCAAACCAATCCCGGTTTATACAATCGGAGACCAATCTTTTCCGCCATGTGGTTGTCAATTCCTAGATTAGCGAAAGCTTGCATTACGTCGCGATATGCTTTTCCCTGAGTAACTATACAGAGGGATGCCTTTTTTGGCATGTAAATAAATTTGTCGAAATCATTATGAAAGGCAAAGTCTTCGGCGGCCGGACGTCGTTTTTGACGCAATCGAGCCTCTTGCTCGATAGGTGTGTCATTCAGACGAATATGTAAATTATCGCTGTCAGTATCCGGCGTTATTGATTTGAATTTTTCTGGATCAAGCGTGATATTCACAGTTGAGTCCATTAATTCAGCCACGACGGTCATAGCGGCCCAAAGTCCACAATAGCGAGACATGTCAAATGCCTTCACCCCGAAATACAATACCTCTTCTATCGTCGATGGTGCAAGAACAGGTATTTCTGCGTCCACAAAGTTATATTCACTCTGTCCCGGTATGGAAGATGATTTACAACCATGGTCATCACCCGCAATAGCGAGAACGCCCCCTTGGCGTGAAGTGCCGGCATAATTTGCATGTTTAAGAGCATCTCCTGAACGATCTACGCCCGGCGTTTTTCCGTACCAAATGCCGAAGATACCATCATATTTTGCGCCGTCATAAAGGCCGACTTGTTGCGTCCCCCAAACGGCTGTTGCTGCCAAATCTTCATTGATACCGGGCTGAAAAATAATTTTATGGTCAGAAAGGCGTTTGCTTTCTTTCATGAGGCGCATATCGAAGCTGCCTAAGGGGGAGCCGCGATAGCCTGAAATAAAGCCAGCCGTTTCCCAGCCAAGTTTCTCATCCAACCGCTTACGCTCTAGGGCTATCCTGACTAACGCATCAATTCCTGAAAGCAGAATTTTCCCTGACGCGGCATCAAATTTTGCTGATCTTAAATTCGACTTATTGGCGGTGGCTGACATTTACTATCTCCGATGTAAAGATAATACCTTGGATTAAATGCATTTTTTCCTATTTTTATCGCGCTAATTAGTATATTATTGAATTAAACAATGTGATTTTTGGTATAAAATGAATGATATAATGCAGTATTAAACATTATGGATAAAAGTGACCTAAAAATATTAAATGCGTTGCAGGTAGATGCGGGGCTTTCAACCGCGAATATTGCCGAGCTCGTTGGGCTTTCACAGTCACAATGTTGGCGACGGCTTGCAAATTTGAAAGATTCTGGGGTCGTGCTGAACAAAGTCATTAGTCTTGATCGCCGCAAACTTGGTTTTGATACAATGGTCTTTGCTCAGGTGAAACTGACAGCTCATGGTCGCGAAAATCTAGATGACTTTACGGAAGTCGTAAAAAAAATACCTGAGATAATAGAATGCCATGCGATTTTAGGCCCATTTGATTTTTTACTTCGCATTATAACGAAAGACATGGATGCCTACGAAAAGCTCGTATTTGGAAAACTTTCTAGGCTCAGGGCAGTGCAGGAGATTAACTCGATCATGGCGATGTCTGAAATCAAATCCGCCAGTGCTCTTCCGATTGAATCTCTCTTGTGACATTTAGACAAATAGTTCTGGTAACGTCTCTCTGCTTCGTTATTATTAAACAAAAATACAATATATGTTTAATAAAGGGGAGAGCATGACAAACGCTGTCAATGAAAGCTTAAAGCAGTCTTTTGAGGGGGTAAGTGACAATTACCGAGGGAAGGTGGATGATCCCTATCCGCTTTATAAGGATATGCGGGCAAAAAACCCGGTTTATGCTGGAAATTTCATGGCAGAATTAGGGGTGCCCAATATTGCAGGTGCCAATCCGGACCGTCCAACTTTCACTCTATTCAAACATAGCGATGTCATGCGCGTTATGCGAGATGCCAAGACTTTTACGAGCGGGTTTATAGCTGAGGGTCTCGGGGCATTTTTTGATGGTCTTATCCTGACAGGAATGGACGGCGAAGACCATAAAAAGGCGAGGGCGCTTCTGGCTCCTGTCTTTACGCCCGCCACCATTCGACAATGGCAGGAGGAGAAAATAACGCCGGTATTGGAAAATGAATTTATTAAGCCGCTTGCTAATTCTAAAAAATCCGCAGAACTTATTGATGATATGGGAATGTTTTTTCCAATCCGGGTTATCTATGCGCTGATAGGATTTCCCGAAAACTCCCCAGATGAGATCAAAAAGTTCGCGGGTTGGGCCCTAGATATCCTTGCAGGCCCTCAAGTAGACCCTGAAAAAGCTAAGATTGCTAGGATGAAAGCGATGGAAGCGGCGCAAGCGCTTTATGACGCTATTTTGCCAATCGTCAAAGAACGACGAAGGTCAGGAGCCGAGGGAACTGATTTGATATCGCGACTTATTAGTCTTGAAGATGATGGTGCGAAGTTGAGTGATCATGACATCACAACTTTTGTAAGGTCCTTACTTCCAGCTGCGGCCGAAACCACAACGCGTACGTTTGGTTCAACAATGGTCCTGCTGCTTTCCCACCGAGAAATATTGGAAAAAGTAAAAGCAGACCGGAGCTTGATCCTTAAAGCGATTGACGAGGCGGTCCGGTTGGAACCAACCGCCACATTTAAAATTCGACAAGCGGCAACGGAAGTCGAGATTGACGGCACATTAATCCCGAAAGGTGCTATGGTTTCTTGTATTGTTTCATCGGCGAACAGGGATGAGGATGTTTTTGTGAAGGCCGACGAATTTGACCCTTTTCGCAAGCAAAAGCCGTCTTTTGGATTTGGGTTTGGGATGCATATGTGCATTGGTCTTTTTGTCGCGAAAGCTGAAATTGAGAGTGCGATAAATGCATTATTTGATCATATGCCAAACCTGAGGCTAAACCCTGATTATCCAACGCCCAAAATGGCAGGACTACAGCTTAGAGGGCCGCGATCTGTCGAAGTTGTTTGGGACTAAATGACCTTTTAAGTGGTTTAGTCGCCATATCTAGCAATAAGTGAAAAGGCGGACAGATGAATGAAGAATCCTTGCGTATATCGCCGGTAAGCAAAGCCGAACTCCCTGATGTCTTGCAAGACACTATCAATAGACTGCAAGAAAATAAAATATTGGGCTCAACGACATCGGTAAGAATTTGGGCTCACAGACCTAAAATTGCTTTAGCGTGGCTGCAGCTCATAGAGACATTTTATACCGAAAGCGCTTTGGACGAAAGGCTTCGCGAATTGATCAGATTACGCATTTCAGCCGTCACAAATTGTGAGGCTTGCAAAGTTTCCCGCAAGAGTGAAAAAGTTTCGATTCGTGACGTTGCGTGTATATCGAATGACGAGTCTAATTTTGAACGAAGGGAAATAAATGCTATGGATTTCGCTGCGCGTTTGGCAGGCGATCATGAGACAATTGACGCCGATATCTATGAAAGGTTGAAACTCGACTTCAGTAACGCGCAGATTGTTGAAATCAATATGTTTGCAGCGTTGATGATGGCAGGTGGCCGAATGACTTACGCGCAAAAGGCTTATTGACTATCGACGCCACAATAGACTCACCGCCCCTTCCATTCTGGTTTTCGCTTTTCGGCAAAGGCCAAGCGGCCCTCTTTTGCATCCTTTGATGCAAACATCTCAACCATAGCCGGATAATGTTTCTGGGCCTCCATGGCCTTCTTTAAACTGGATTCACTCAATCCCTTTTGTACGCTTTCTTTCGAGGCTCGAATAGACATGGGGCTAGATTCACAAATTTCATTTGCGAGGCTTATGGCTTTGTCTATGACTCTATATGGTCGCCTAACAACATAATTCACAAACCCAAATTCTTTTCCTTCGACCGCGGTCACCCTGCGAGATGTTAAGATCATTTCCATTGCGCGAGCCTTCCCGATTATTTTTGGTAATCGTTGCAAACCACCAGCATAAGCCGCCAATCCAACTTTTGGTTCAGGAAGTCCAAATGTTGAACTCTCGGAAGCAACGATAAGATCGCAGGCCAGCGCTATTTCAAAGCCACCGCCTAAAGCTAGGCCGTCGATGGCGGCAATTACGGGCTTATTTAAAGTCCATCTATGCGTTAATCCTGCTGCACCTGTCTCAGGTAGAGTTTTCGGATCACCGGACTTTGCTTTAGTCTTCAAGTCTTTACCCACGCAAAACGCGCGATCGCCTGAGGCCGTGAGTATGGCAACCCAAAGTTCAGAATTCTTTTCAAAGTTATCAAATACCGCGGCGAGTTCAGCATGGGCCGCGAAGGTGAGTGCGTTTAAAACTTTCGGTCTGTCAATTGTGACTAAAAGTATATGATCAATCGTTTCAACCTTGCAATATAAATTAGACATAAAACCCTTTTGTGTTTAAAATATATTAGGTGTCTTGGCTGTAACTTGGCAAGTGAAAAATTATAAAATATCTACAATAATACTGTTTCTCCTCCGAAATATTAGATAAATGAACTGAGCTCTTAATGTCAGTTACGAAAACGGAGTGGAAAGGTCAGTCCTTAGCCTGACGTGAATATCAGGAGAGCCGCATCCTTCTAAAAGCTCTTGGATTTCTTCGATAAGTGTAATCTCATCTTTACTTCTTCGACTTCGGAAATGAAGTAAATCGCGCCACGTCGGGAAAATATAGCTTTGAATCCAGCGGCTCGACTCTTCGACATCATGGCTAAGTGTCCAGGATCTGGCGCCATTGCGAAGCCGCACTGCCTTCATTTTTTTCATTAAAGACAAAAAAGGAAGCTCTACGGCTTGTGAAACATGATAATGTATCTCAACAATTATTGGGCCGGTTTCGAGGGGTAAGAAATCATTTGGATACTTATAAGTTATATCTTTTGGCGTTTCCATAGGTCGACTCGGAATATCGGCAACCGGATTTGTAAATCGTAGTAACGTTGATAGAAGAAATAAGAACGAAGCCATGAAAAACGCCGTCGCCAAACTGAACTGCGACGCGGTGCTTCCCCAAAGACTGGCCCCAAGCGCGGCTCCCCCAGCTATTAATGATTGGAAAGCAGACAATGCCCGGGCGTTTACCCAATTTGGTGTGCAAACTTGCACACTAATATTGATCAGGGCTACAGATGCCGTGAAGCAGGTTCCGGCGATAAAGAAAGCGGATAGATTAACTACTAAAGAGGACGAAACTGCAATAATCGCTGAGGCACCCGCGCACCCAATTGCTGCCAGACCTAAAATATTCTCCGGCTTTATAGTGGATTGCAGTTTCGTAACCAGAAGAGCCCCAATAATGGCACCAGCTCCTAACCCGGTCAGAAGGAGTCCATAAACACCCGCGCCGCCCGCGAGACTTTCCTTAGCAACCATTGGTGCAAAGGCCGCAAAAATTCCGCCAGAAACGCCTAAAACAAATCCACGAATAAGTGTATTCTTTAAGGAAGGAGTGTGTGTGATGTAGCGAATGCAAGCGCCGACTCCGTCCCAAAATCTTTCACGAGGTGCCGTTATCTTACTTCGAATAGGTTTCCAGAGAAAAACGGCGATTAAGACGGGAATATTGCTTATCACGGTGGTAAAAAACGCAACTAATGTTCCCATTGCGGCGACAATTATTCCTCCTAAAGCAGGTCCAATACTGCGAGCAATATTAAAGCTTATACTATTAAGGGCTATCGCATGAGAAATTTCGCCGGGCAAAACTTGCTCAGAAATAGATGTTTGCCAGGCCGGAGCAAATGCGATGCCTCCAATCCCGAATAGAAAGCAGAGAGAAAGAAGTCCAAAAGGGGATAATGCGCCAAGCGTCGATAGAACCGCGAGTAAAGTCGCAAGAAGCATTCGGAAGCTCAGGGAGCTGATAATAATTAAGCGCCGGTCGAAAATATCTGCCAAAGTACCGGCTATTAATCCAAAGAGTAAGTAAGGTATAAAGATAGCTGTTTGAACAAGCGCAATCATTGTCGGATCGTCAGTCATTGTCGTCATTGACCACGCTGCTGTTACAGTCAGAACCCAATTGCCGAAATGCGCAAAAATGCTGGTCGTCCAAATTCGACGAAAATCAATATTTCGGAGAACTTGAAATGAAGAGGGGGTTTGCCGCATCTTTTTATATACTTAAAGATACGAATTCTGGTAAATTGAAACAGAAAACTATACTATCAAATCGGATGGGATATGCTGGCAACATTGCATAATTATTCAACACAAGTGCCTGTAATGTCAAATAAATTTATTCTTTTAGAGGGTTTAGATGAGTTTTGAAAAGTGAGAGTTTACCCATATATATTTATGAATAATTGTAAGAAGAATTATGACCTCTAAAAAAACAATCCGACAGCTCTGCCTCACTATCAACCCGTGAGGTGTTAATTTTGACTGCCGAAAAATTGTTCGCCGAGAAGGGGATTGAAGGGGTCTCATTACGTACAATTGGACTGGTGGCAGGCCAAGGAAATTCAGTTGCCGTTCAATATCATTTCAAAAACCGTGCCGGTTTGATTTCAGCTATTTTAAGCTGGAGATGGGTACGCATTGAGGAGCATCGCAAACAATTACTAATAGCGTTGTTAGAAGAAGATAGGAAAATTGAACTAGCCGATTTAATTCGTACATTGACCTTTCCTTTACTGGATGTCGATTGCAAAGGGGATCGGAATCATTTTGTAAGATTTTTAATGCATTATTTGACTTCGTCAGATCGTTGGTCGAACGAAACCAGTTATGGAGTTCGAGCTTGGTTTACGCCCTTTCACAACCAGCCAAATAACGCGACTATAGAACTATTGGACCTAATAGCTAAGGAGTTACCCCATATCCCGCAGCCTTACATAGGGCGCAGGTTGACACACTCATTGCGAATGATGATGGGAACGGTGGTTTATTGGGAGAATGCTGCTACTATAAGAAAGAATGTCGCCCCACTAGAGGTCTTGATCGAAGATCAAATTTCGATGATTGTAGCCGCTATGAGTGCTCCTGTGCCTCAAAGTTCAATCGACAGGCTACCTAAGGTAATAGAAGCTCTGAAAAGTGGACAGGCCCCTTAAGATAATGGAACCTCTGAAAAGTTCAGCTAATATAATCATAATCGATGCAAAAAATCAGAGATTCTAACAAAATAATTTAGGCCCTACTCAAAAATTTCTGTTATAAGGTGTTTTACACAAACCCAGTTTGAATCTGCCGCAATCACTCTTCCGATTTATGGAGCTCTGATTGGGTTTGAGCATAAGGCCTTAGTCCGCTCCAACAAAGCCACAAGCCAAACAGAACTGATGGTGCCGCTGTCACTGCGATTGAATACGGTAAAGAGAGGTCATTTTTAAACACATTATCTGTTACCAAAGCAACCAAAGTTGGCCCCAAGCCAATGCCAAGCAATCCGCCCAGAAGTAGATAAATCGCTATTACCTGTCCGCGCATTCGGTTGGGTGTCACTTCTTGAATGGCAACCGGAGCCGCTGATTGAGCAATCGCTAAGCCCGTGATCGCAATTCCGAGAAACACGAAGGCTAGCAGGCTCGAAGGCATGAGAGGCCAGCACCAGACTGAGATAAGCATTAAAAGTTGGCCCACAAGTGTCACTCTGAAACGGGCGGATTGCTGT
Source organism: uncultured Hyphomonadaceae bacterium (assembly GCA_913058335.1). Lineage (GTDB taxonomy): Bacteria > Pseudomonadota > Alphaproteobacteria > Caulobacterales > Maricaulaceae > Litorimonas. The sequence continues at coordinate 35,477 of CAJXPX010000011.1, read as the reverse complement.
CCTTTTTTATACCAACGATCCGAAAGCCAACCGCTGAATAAAGTTCCCGTTGCGCCGCCTATAGCAATAAGGAAACCCAAAATTACGCCAGAGTTGGAGACAGGCATTTCAAATTTTCTTTGAAATAAGGTCGGCGCCCAAGCAAGGCTGCCATATCCTATTATCGCCAATACAGAAGGGTATAATAGTAATCTTGAAAAAGTTGCTGCATTACTTTTCAAATACACCAAAACATCCTGAACTGATACTTGTTCTCTCTTAGCTTCATATCCTTTTTGAAGTCGCCTGACCGGCTCCTTGATTGTGAATAGGAGGGCCGCAATCAAGATTCCGGGGGCGCCCGCAATAAGGAAGGTCCATCTCCAAGCTTCTAAATTACCAAAGCCCGGCATTACCATTCCGCTCTCCGGGACTATATGGAAAACTATACTCCCAATTAACAAGGATGCGCCCGAGCCAATCGCAATTGAAACATAGTAGACAGCCAATGCACGGCCTCTACGTTCGGGACGCATATAATCAGAGATGATGGAGTAAGCAGCGGGAGCTAATACAGCCTCCCCAATACCTACTCCCATACGACCGATAAAAAGTTCCGTATAACTATCTGCCAATCCAGAAAAAATGGTCATACCTGTCCAAAAAAGTAAGCCAAATATGATGAGGTTTCGTCGGTTTGTTTGATCAACCATTCTTCCTAAAGGCAAACCAGCTAATGTATAAACAATCGCGAATGCATACCCTTGAATGAAGCTGAATGAGGTGTCGGATATATTAAATTCCGCTCTTATAGGGTCGACTAAAAGTGTCGGGAGTTGCCTATCAAGCTGGGAGAAAACGGTGACTAAAAATAAGACCCCTACGACGAACCAAGCATATGGTTCTTTAGGATAAGGTTGTTCTTTGTTTATTGTCGTCATACTGCAACTTTTTAATATAAAATTAGTCTATCACGTTATGGTATTAATTCGATTTAAATTAATATCTATAAGCGAACTCGAGCCCATAAGTGGCGGGTGCGCCAACAGTTACTCCGGACAGCCCTAACCCAGCATTTACATTGCCAATCATATGAGAAAAATATCTTTTGTCTAAAATGTTCTTAGCAAAGAATCGTATTTCGGCATCCGGCTTATCTAATCGAAATGCTATCGTGCCGTTCAACAGACCGTAGGAAGGTTGAACTCGAAATTGGTCCGGGGTTCCGGGGCCGTCTGCACTTACTATTCCACCAGATGTTCTGAGGCCGCCTGGATAATCTTGGGGGGCCATATCGGAATCAGACCGCCACGCCCAATCGATCTGAAAGAACAACTCACCCCAGGTAACAGGTTGCGTGAAAGCCGCGGATAAGCTGTATGTCCATTCGGGGATTTCGAGAAACCTTTCGTCACTATTATCTATCCCATTTACAACGAACGATGTATATTCGGGATTTGTGTAAGCACTTGTCGCAGAGAGTAAAAGGCCCTCAACGGGGATAGCTGTAAATTCGGCTTCAACCCCATCAATAGTAGCTTCAGCAGCATTGCGTAGAACTGTCGTGCAGCCTTGTCCAATACTGTCACAGGCTGCCGACTGTCTTTGAATATTTTTATATAAAGAATGGTAGTATGCTAGATTTAATCGAAGTCTATTATCATACCAATCAGATTTGAAACCCAACTCATAGTCAGTGATTTTTTCCGGAAAATATGCGCTTCCTGATAATGGGTTGTCACCTGTGACGCGTTGGTTGAAGCCCCCGCTTTTATACCCTCTTGCTGTTCGTGCATAGAGCAGAAAATCGTTTGACAGAGTGTAGTCAATAGCTGCGGTGTAGGACACGTTGTCTTCACTATTAGATCTGACCAAACTACAGTTGCTCAAATCAGAGTTTAAGGCAGGGGGAAGTAAACAGTTGCTTACGGGGTTTGAATCTGAAACTTGACCCGAAAAGTTGTTATAAGTTTTCTCTTCCCAAGTATACCTTAGCCCTCCCGTAATATCTAATGCTGAAGTAACGGCATAGGTTGCTTGGCCAAACGCAGCCACGCTTTCACCTTTGAAGTCGACACTGTTTGTTGTCACCCTACCGTTTGTTAAATTTGCAAATTGAGATGTTGCCCCCACTTCGGTCCCATCTAAATTATAATAATATCCTCCAAGTGTATAACTCAAGTTATTAGCGAGCGCTTCTCCAGAAAGGAGAAGTTCTTGAGTAAATAAATCCCGGTCTACAGTTGTCAAAGACGAAAGATTGGCAATGTCCGAGGCGTCAACTTCATAATTTCGCTCGTCTTCAGACTGTCTGTAAGCGGTTATTGATTTTATTTCATAATTTCCAAAGTCCTGACGCATCGTTAACGAGTAGTTTTCAAGATTAACTCTGTTAAAGGTATCTGTATTATATCTAACATTAAAGGGGTCGGCATTCGCCAGGCCTTGAAAATAATCATTGGCCAATGCTCGACCATTGGCCGTATTTTCACCAGTTAAAGTGATAGACGCATCACTAAAGGTCGCTATAGCAATGTTAGGGTCTTGATAGACTGGAAATAGTAATAATCCATTATCATCGCCATCTGTAAAGTCGGCTCTAAAGATAGATTCAAAGTTCTGATTGGGAGTATATCGTAATGTAGCTCGGCCAGATCTCATGATTTGATCGCCTACCCTGACATCACGTGCGTTATCATAGCCGTATCCGTCACGTTCCGAATAACCGCCCACTATCCTAAGGGCGAGTTTATCCTCTATCAGTGGGATATTTGAAATCGCATTAATTCCGACTGTATTATAGTTTCCAAAGCGGGTTGAGATTTCGCCTTCAAATTCATCTGTAGGCAATTTAGATATAACGCTGACCGCCCCACCGGTTGTATTACGTCCGAATAAAGTCCCTTGAGGGCCTTTTAGAACCTCTATGCGTTCGATATCCTCAAGGGAACTACCAGTCAAACCGCCGGTTCCAGAGACGTAAACGCCATCAAAATATACTCCGACCGAAGGATCCACGGTAAGGGAGGTCGTGGTTTGAGTTTGGCCTCTCAACGCAACCAATGGGGTGAAGCTTGAGGTGGCCGTCTTCGAGAACACTAAAGATGGCACTTGATATTGGATGTCCGAAATATCTTCTACGTTCCGGTTTTTAAGTTGATCAGAATTGAGCGTGCTCATTGATATAGGAACGTCTTGGGCAGACTCTTGAACTTTGCGGGCTGTCACAATCAGTTCGTCAATTTGCGAGTTATAAGAACCTTTATTTTCAGTGTTCTGTGCACTCTCGGAGTTGGTTTGGGCTATTGCTAATGAATGTGTACTCCCGAAAAAAATAATTGAGACAGATGCTAATAATGCTTTCTTCGTGAAATAATGATACATTGCGTTTCCCCTTTGTATGACGATGCATCAGCTATCCTGCGATGATTTCAAGCCCCGCAGTTACATCGCTCGCATTTCGCCAAGTTAATATAATTTGTAATGCAACTCCATTAAAGTCTATATATAATTAATTCAAGTGAATTATAATTTTAGTGTGGAAAGTTAGATGTAATATAATTTTTCAAAAAACTTTCTCCCTGTATGAAATAAAGTAATTTTATTTTGGGAAGTTACTAGAGATTCATTCTGAACTGGTGCTGCCATTGAGTACCAAATTCATTCGTGTTGGGATAGCTTTGGCAATAGTTTGACTGGCAATGCAGGCCTCTTCACAAACTTCGAGGAATGCTTTCAGTCGGCACGCGGGCTCATCGCTTTCAATGATGACAAAGGTCTCGAAACCGTCACATCCACCAATGCCTTGATTGCCTTTGTCCACATGACCTAGAGTCGTATGGAAATTAGCTCGGATCTCTATTTTCAATCGAGAGATGACTAGATCAGAATTTTTGAGATATCCAGTGATATGCGTCATAAGACAAAGCCCGACGCCAGCGGTAAAATAGGCGAGAGGTGTGGGTGCATTTCCTTCGCCGCCAAGCATAGCGCCTTCATCTGAGGCAATCTGAAAATGTGCGCTACCTGGCGTGGCGGATTTAACAGTGGCTAGCTTTCCGAACTGACTGGTTGCCTCAATGATTACATCGAAAGGGAACCGATAAGGTTCTCCTTTTTTCGCTTTTTTATGTGAAGCCGAGGCGAGTGCTTCCGTTTCCGGTTCTACACTCAATTTAGAAATAAGCGCATTTCCCTGAGGTCCATTGATGGCCCAAATCGGTCTGTTTTCCATTTTAATTTTCTATAAATTTGATGTTTGACTAGGAGTGCCCACGACAGCAATCTGATTTAAAAGGAGCTTAAAGGTTTGATGGGCGCACAGTGACTTGGAAGAGAACTTCGCGTCCTCTATTTGTATAACCAGCTAAGTCAGCCAAGCCACCTGACGTAGTACTGCCCGTTAAGGCGCCGGATCCGGTTGTTGGTACATTGGCGGCAGACTGTACTCGAAACTTATCAGTTAGATTTTTACCTATAACCGCAAACTCCCAAGCTTTGTTATCGGAAGTTAAACGGATTGAGGAATTAATCAGGACAGCCTCTTCCTGTAATGCGCCGAATGCGAGATCGGGATGAGGGTTATATTGTGATTTGTAAACTGCATCGGCGTTTATATCTAATTTTAGCTTAGAAAGATTTAGCTCGGGAGAATAACTCACGCCAAAAGACCCGCTCCATTCGGGGGCGTTTGGTAGGCGTTCCCCCTCTAAACCTTGCGCTTGGTAGCGTCCGGTCGATGAGTTTAATCCTAAGTTACATCCAGCTGCAACGGTTTGGCCAATGTAACAAGGCGCATCGAATTTATCGAATTTCGCGCTGCTATAATTCAAAGACCCGCGAAAATTCCAATTTGGTGCTGGATCTGGGTGAAATGTGAAGTCAAATTCTGCTCCAGAAACCTTGGCTTCGGCCGCATTCGCGACACGGATAATGGGAAGACCTGTGGAATTATCCAAGGATGCAACCTGGAGATTGGTGTAGGCGTAATCATAAATCGCCCCATTCAGGCGCAATTGATTGTCGAATGTGGCAGCGTGCATCCCGAACTCAACGCCTTCAACATTCTCTTGTTCGTAATCAAATTCTCCGGGAGAAGTAGGAGTTAGGGCAGGGTTGTTTATATTGCCCGCTGAAAATCCGCCGGATTTGAAACCTTCCCGGTAACTCCCGAAAAAAGTTAGATAATCACTTGGACGCCATGCCAGGGTAACTTCAGGCGAGATATTACCATAACTCAGAGAGTTCGGATCTAGGGGTTGGGAGATACTATCACGGACCGCGAGCAATTCTTTTTCTTCCTGTGTCCATCGAGCCCCACCTGACAGCTCAATGGTGTCGGTTAAGTCATAGATAAGTTGCCCGAACAAGGAATAGGTGGATCCATCAATGGTGTGATCCCACCGTGGGCGACCCGGCGTCCCAATATCCATGCTGAAGGTTTCTAACTGGCTGTCTTCGAAAAAAGCGCCAATCAAAAAATTAATCGGGCTGTTAGAAAAGTTGCTAGCAAGCCGCAATTCTTCGGAGAACTGTCTCCAATCAGTGTTCCCACCGATTGTTAATCCCGCGAATGATGAAGAGGGACTATAAGAATAAGTATCATAACGTTTCTGACCTATTCTTGCTATACCAGTAACGGATGTAAGCGTAAGCGCATCAGATATGTCCCAGTTAGCCTCCGTAGACCCGAGAAAGAGTTGGTATTTTCCAACCCCTTCGTCATCTTTTCCAATCGTTGAATTTGTTAAATGGTCCGGATTGATACTGCCATTGGCATAGGTGTCATTTGCGACACAATCATCGACCGCTAATGCTTGGGTGAGGGCGGAAATATCCGCCGGGTCAGTCAATCCAAACCGAGCTACCTGAAAAGAGACGTTTGGGGCACCATTGGGGCAAAAAATACGTTGGTTAGGTCCCTGTTGGAATCCAGGTCCGTCCGCTTTCGCATAGCTAAGCTTCGTGCGGATATTGAACGTATCCGAAGGATTCCAGATCAAAGTCCCACGACCCATGAAAAAACTTTCCCGCGGACCTGAATCAATGGGCGCATTTACTGCTCCGGGAACGATAGCATTTGCGGCCGCAGCCGCATCTGGCGCGAGATTGTCGAGCCATCCGTTCAAATGAGAGCCGCTTATCGCCACCCGAGCTAGTAAATTTTCTGAAAGGGGGCCAGACAAAACGGCGTCACCTATGATTTCTTCGGCATTGATTTCATATCCTGCTCTGATCATTGTTTCATATTCATTAGTAGGATCTTGAGTTGTGATAGAGATAACTCCAGCAGGACTGTTTTTGCCAAAAAACAGAGCTTGAGACCCACGCAAAACTTCGATTTGCGCCATGTCTGTTTGGCCTAACCGCATGACTGCGCCGCGACTGAGCTGGATCCCATCAACATTGACACTTACAGTCTGCTCAAAAGTCGGATTAGATCCAGCCATTGTGCCAAGACCTCTTAAAATAATCGCCCCCCCGGCGCCACCGGAGACCTGGCTGACGGTTAAACTAGGGACCGTAATGGCGATATCTTCCAAACTGGTTATTGCTCCGCTTTCGATTTGGGAGGCGCTGATAGCTGTCACGGAGACGGGTACCGACAAAGCTGTTTCTGAACGCTTTCTGGCCGTTACTATGATTTCGTCCTTAATGTAGCCGTTAGCGATTTTTGAGTTTGCATCTTGGGCGATTGCCAAGCCCGGCGCGCTCCATACAGCTAGAAGTAAAGTAGGTAGATAGAGTTTCTTGGTCAGTTCGGATGACATATTTTTCCCCTGCGCGGCTGTTTGCCGAGTCGTAAAGCGCTCTTTTAAACGCGGCGCTTTATAGTTAATGCATATGCATTATATCTTTTTAAGCATAATGCAGCTGCATTAGCAACTTGCTAAATAGGAAAACATCAATTTTATCAAAAATCTATTCGCTGAACAAAAGGAGTTCGCACGCCGTCGGGCGACAAAGGTGCCGCTCTATTCAAAGAGGGTGTGAAAATCTGGGTCCGATAGATAAGCTTTAATTTGGAATTTTCTTAGACACATCTAACGTTGAAGAGGCTTTGTAAAAGTGAAAGCTGACCCATAAACTCACAACAGCAAGCGCAAGTAGGCCAGCTCGTATTGAGTCTGCATCGCCAGTACGACTGCGCACTAAGTCGCTTACCACACCCACAATGAGGGGGCCCAAACCATATCCGATCAAATTTGATCCTATTTGCATAGCTGATATATTAACCCCACGCATGCGAGAAGGGAGGGCGCTGATCAGAAAAGAATAACTTGGTGCTGTGTACATCCGGCTCGTGATTTCAAAGACAGCGAAGATGAAGATTGCAAAATATAGATTTTGACTGAACGCAAGGGCAACAACTGCAATTGCGGTGATAATGCTTGTAAAGAACGGTATCAACGGAAGCATTTTTAAACCGCCTCTTTTAAAAATCTTATCACCGACGATACCGCCGAGAACAGATCCGATTCCTCCGAATATTGCTATCGACAGGCCGATAACAACGCCGGTTTGGGCGATCGGCAGACCTTGTGCTCGGATGAAATAGGAAGCCACCCAAATCAAAACGCCGGACAACACACAGGATTTAAAAGCGACTGCGATGAAGATATGTCGTAAAGCGGCGTGGCGGAAGGAATATTTAAGCGTTTCTAAGAAGGGAGGCGCTGAATTAAGTTTTATATCCTCTTCAAATACATTTCCGTCGTCAATTTCGCCATGGCCAGGTTCACGAACCGTGAAGAATAAGAGAAGAGCTAAAATAATGCCAGGCATTCCGGCAACGAAGAAGGCGGCGCGCCAACCATAATATACAGCTACGTATCCGCCCATGCCGAAGCTTAACGCTGTTCCAAAAGCTGTGCTTAGCCAGAATATGCTAATCGCGCTGGATCGCCTTTCTTCAGGAAAAATGTCCCCTATCATAGAAAGCGCCGTCGGAGCCGCTCCCGCTTCTGACGCGCCTACGGCCAGTCGCGCGATCAAGAGCTGAGAGTAATTTTGAGTGAAACCGCAAATTACTGTAAATCCGCTCCAAATTGACACTAATATGGCCAGAAGGTTTCGACGATTTACCCGGTCAATCAAATACCCTAGAGGTAGGCCGGCTAAAGAGTAAAAAAAGGCGTAAGCAAGTCCTGTGAGAATTCCGATTTGACTGTCTGATAGACTGAACTCCGATTTCAACGGCTCAATAACAATCGACATAATTGAACGATCCACCGCGTGGCACGTGTAGATGAGAGTTAAGATAGCCAGTGAATACCAGGCCGAAAATCCAAGTTGAGGTTTTTTCGATTTAACTCGCATTATGTATTCCCCAAGATTCGGAAGACGTATTTTTTCTATTCTTCCGTGCGACGAGTTAAGTGTTGTCGCCTGAGCCAGGGTAGGTATAATGAAGTTGCATTAAATTCAACCGCCAAATTTTTGGAGGCTCGCGCGATGATAGAGTTATATTACACGCCCACAAGTTGCTCACTGGCCGCACATATTGCCTTAAGGGAGGCAGAGGCAGAATACCGGTTGAACTTAGTAAAACTTTGGAAGTCTGAAGAGCATGAGATATTCAAGCAAATTAATCCCCTAGGGACTGTGCCTGCGGTAAAAATCGATACGACAGTCCTAACTGAAAATGTAGCTATTATGACTTATATAGCCTCTTTATATCCGGAGAAAAAACTCATGCCGGAGGGACAATTGGAAATCGCCGAATGCACCGCTTATATGTGCTGGCTTTCGAGCAGTGTCCAAATCGCCAGGCGACAATTCCGTGCCCCTCAAAGGTTTTCAACTGAAGCGAGGTCGTATGAATCGATATCATCCAATGGACGAGATAAGTTTTTGGGATTCCTTGAGTTGATTGAGAACAGGTTGGAGGATCGACAATGGGTTATGGGGGAACATTACACGGTGGCCGATGGGTACCTACTGGTGTTTTTTGCTTGGGCTCTAAGTGATCAGATTGAAATGTCCAGGTACAAGTATTTCTCAGAATTTAAGGAGCGTATGTTAACTCGAGGCGCGGTTAGGCAGGCGTTGGAGTATGAAAAAAACATACTCGTCCAATTATGAAATCTTATTGATTTGGACGCTCTTCGTTTCCTGAAATACCCTAAATCCTGATGAAAATTAGTTTATTATAGATTATATTTTGTACACAGGGATAATAGCCTCTTTCTTGCGTTATATTTTCACGAAATGGCACCGTCTATCTGAAGCCTTTGTAATTAGCTCCACAAGCTCGTCAGTCATCAAAATTTGGTAGGGTAGGCGATCTGAAAGAGTTCCTAGGCAGTCGCGTGATGTCGAGTACGACGCAGGGCGATTGCTTAGCCTAATTGTGAGTTTGGCGCGTCCGTATCGCGTTCGTGAATAATTTAGACATTACAGATTGAACAAAATGTCGCAGGCTAAATGCTCCCTAACTCTTGGATTTACTAAGAAAGTAGATGGTGCCCCCACACAGCACAGCGCCGTGTGGAATATATTATATAAAACAATAGTTTAGGGCTGTCAAATTTGATTTTGTGGCACAGCTAGAGTCACGGTTTGTGGCACAAAGAATGGCTGTCGAGGATTGTATATTAGTGGTGTCACCAATTGAGGGTTAGCGATTGAACTGGTTGTATCGCTTCATACCAAACACTGATAGTGCAAATGCCCTTTCATCAATGGGTTTTTGGTGATTTAAGAGTTTAGAACCATTAGACTGGTGTGCGCCAGCTCAGAGAAATTTTGTTCTGGGAACTTAATCGAAGCCGCATGACTCAACGTCAAGCCCAATTGATCATCCTTTAATAGGGCGTGACACTAATAAAGCTTAGTGTATTATCCTTTAATTGTAAGAATCGTTGTTAAAGGATAGCAAGCTGTGCCTGATTTAGATCTCACGCCTCGTATCGGGCGGTACATCACAACCACAACGGCCTCTGAGGCAGTGAAGGCATACATCCCCCCAAACCTGCCGCCTGTGCCACGGATTGATATGCAGTCACTCTCCAATCTGGTGAGTGACGCGATGCTTGCTCTGGGGCGCTTAGATGGGGTCCGGTCAGTCGCGCCTGATACATCTCTGTTTCTATATATGTATGTGCGTAAAGAGGCTCTTTTATCGTCACAAATTGAGGGCACACAATCCAGCCTGTCTGATCTTCTGCTTTATGAAAACGAGCAGGCTCCGGGCGCTCCCACTGATGATGTTGAAGAGGTCTCAACATATGTGGCGGCGCTCGATCATGGCCTTAAGCGGCTTGAAGGCGGCTTCCCTCTTTCCATGCGTTTGATGCGAGAGATGCACGGCATTCTATTATCAACGGGACGAGGCAGTACGAAACTACCGGGAGAGTTCCGGCAGTCTCAAAACTGGATTGGCGGCACACGTCCTGGAAACGCAATCTTTGTCCCGCCGCCTCCCGGTTCAGTTCTAGACCTTATGACTGATTTGGAAAGCTTCCTGCACGCGGACGATGATCTGCCAGCTATCGTAAAAGCGGGCATAGCTCATCTCCAATTTGAAACCATTCATCCGTTCCTAGATGGTAATGGTCGATTAGGACGATTGCTCATTACGCTCTATCTCTGCTCCGAAGGCATATTGGAGGAACCGCTTCTATATTTAAGTTTGTACCTGAAAACACATCGCACCATTTACTATCAACTTCTCAATGAAGTGAGAGATCATGGGCGTTGGGAGGTCTGGCTTGAGTTCTTTTTAACTGGCGTGAAAGAAGTGGCTGAACAAGCCAATGGCGCGGCGCGGCGCATTACAAAAATATTTGAAGATGACTCCGAAAAAATATCCAAGCTGAAACGGGCGGCAGACTCGGCACGCAAAGTTCATGACGTCATGCGTCAAAGGCCAGTTGTGACAGTGGCTCTGGTGATGGAGCTTTGCGATACGACGGCTCCAACCGCTACCAATGCTCTTTACAACCTTATTGATCTAAAAGTTGTGAAAGAGGTGACAGGAAAAGAACGTGGCCGTGTATTTGCTTATACAAAATATCTGGAAGTATTGGATGAGGGTACCGGTTCTATTTAATAAACTAGGCAACGCGAGCTTGGCAGAATCTCCAAGGGCTTTGTCACATTAACTGAACCGGCCGTCATTTTTCTCTAGCTGACCTTTTACGCGCAAACTGGTGCCGTGACTAAATTCCATTCTGTATCTGCTTGAGACCTGAACTTTCGAAGTGTGTTTCTTGAGATGAGGTGACGTCGATGATTGAAGAGGTTGTAGATTTGGCCGTAGGCCGAAAGCATTTTTTGAGCATTCATAACTGACCTGAACCTTTGTGACTTTCGTTCTCTTCGTCTGATGGGAACATGTGAACATTCGGCGCGATTATTCTTTCGACCTCCAACGTCTTGTAGATGTTTTATCCCTAGAAGCTTGAGCGCTGCACCGTACGACCCAAGTCTATCGGTCACCATTCTTGTAGGTTTGATGCCTTGGTTTTTCAGCAGTTTCCTTAGCAAGCGCAGGGCCGCTTTGGTATCCCTTCTTCTTTGTACAACGACATCTAATACTGTGCCTTCGTTATCGACGGCTCGCCAAAGATAGACCATCTCGCCGTCTATTTTCGTATAAACTTCGTCCAAATGCCAAACAGGCGAGGGTGGTTCGGCTCGTAACCTTATCCGCTTTGCAAATGTCGATCCAAACTTATCAACCCACCTTCTTATTGTTTCATAGGTAACATCGACACCGCGTTCCAACATAAGTTCTTCGACATCTCGGAAACTCAGATTAAAACGAAAATACATCCAAATGGCGCGTCGAATAATGTCCGGGTGGAAGCGATGCCGGGTATAAATTGACGTTTTCATACCAAGGTCTTAGCGGAATGTCTGAAAACTGGCATTAAAGTGACAAAGCTCAATAACACGCAAACGGCACTTTAAGCCCCCTTTAAAATGAGCAAGGTGTTCGGCAACGAATTGGTTATCAAAGGTTAGAATTCTAGCTTTCAAACGTCGTTTTGCAAAGCCCCGCGTTTCGGCAGGGCTTTTTAGATTGTAAATTTGTGGCAGGTATGATTTCTGATTATAGGTCATCGATGTAGTTTTAAATTGCTACGAAGATGTACCCATTTGTCGTTTCAATATTTATTTGGAGGGTGACATGGAAAATCTAGAGCCTCAAGGTGAATTTGCACGCTTTAGATATATCGCTCGCGTTTTCGCAAAGCATGGCTTCCGAGGCCTTTCTGGAAGGCTAGGTCTCGATCGCTCCCCGAAGACAAATGAACTACCGTCTAACCCCGACGCGCTTGTCGCGATGCTACAGGATTTGGGACCTGTAGCGGTAAAGCTTGGCCAGGTTCTTGCTACCCGCGACGACTTGATTGGCCCAGAATGGACGATGGTCCTAACAGGTCTTCAAGATAATGCGGCACCGGTACCCTATGAGCGTATCGCAGACGTTCTACTGGAGGAGCTTGGTGCTCCGCCAGAGGAAATCTTCGCGGAATTTGATCCAATGCCGTTGGCGGCGGCTTCAATTGCCCAGGTGTATGCTGCAAAATTGATGTCGGGAGAAGATGTTGTTGTCAAAGTTCGTCGGCCTGGCATCGCCCGCTTAGTTGATGCGGATTTCCGCCTTCTAAGACGAATGGCACGACTTGCCGAGCGACGCATGCCGGAAGTTGCCCGGCTTCGTCCAGATGAACTCCTACGCGCATTTTCAGAAGGTTTATCCGCAGAAATGGATTTGGCTGCTGAAGCGCGCGCCGGTGAGGAAGTTGGACAATTTTTAAGTCGACTTGGTATCACAGTCCCGAAATTCTATTGGGAGTACACAAGCCAACGTGTCAATGTTCAGCAGCGTCTCAAAGGTTCGCCAGCTTCTAACCCGTCAGCTTTGGAGAGAGCTGGAGAGAAAGCCACGGCAACAGTATATTCTCAGGCAGTCATACGCATGATTCTGTTCAACGGGGTTTATCACGCCGATCCGCATCCCGGTAATGTCTGGATCCAAGATGATGGATCGATGGCATTCATTGACTTCGGGTCCGTAGGCCGGTTGTCGCCTGCACGACGTGAAGAAATCGTACGACTGATCATTGCCATTGCTAGCAGCGACTACGCCCGAGTGGTGGATGTGCTTCTTGAATGGAGCGGCAGTCCTATTGTTGAGCGCATCGAGCTAGAAGCTGACATCGCATCTCTTGTTAACAAATTTGAAGGCACCTTGATCGGAAAGATCGACTTTTCCGAGATTTTCGAAGCGACCTTTGGCTTATTGAGAACGCATCGCCTGGGTCTTCCACCCGATCTGGCATTGATGCTCAGGACACTGCTAATCGCGGAAGGCGTTGTACAAAAAATCGATCCCAGCTTTGACATTGGAGCAGAGCTAAAGCCTGTCGCAAAAGAGCTTCTTTTCGAACGTCTGGATCCCCGTCGGGCGTTCGGCGCGGGTAAGAAAACCGTCGCAGGTCTAGCTGCAATAGCGCTACGCACTCCCGAAATTCTTGAGCACGTCGAAGCATTTGCGAAGACGGGCCGTGTAAATGTCCATGTAGAAAGTCAGGCCGACCAGCTTTTGCGAGCCGAGATTAATGGTGCGGCGCGCCGTCTATCCCTGAGCCTGCAAATTGCAGCGGCGCTCATTTCTGGGGCGATTGTAGCTCAGATATCCATGCCGATTGGTATGGGTATTGGAGCTGCGGCGGTAACAGGTATTCTTCTTTTGGCAATAAAATAAGCCTATTAAAAAAGACCTCCCATCAAAGATGGGAGGCAAATTGAGGCGCTGCTCGATGAGAAGTGTGAGCGCCTAATCTATCTTCAAGCTGATCGTGGCTTGCCCAACCAGTCTTTCGGGGTCGTCTTGCCAGGCTTTTGCATTAACAACAGCCAATCGACGTCCGCGACGAACGATAACCGCAGCACCAAACATAGGCTTTAGCTTTGCTGACCTAAGAAAGTCGACATTTGTGTTGACGATAACGCAGCTAAAGGGGGCAGATTCCTCTTTAGATATCTCAAGTTCAGCGACGCGCTCTAAGAAGAGAGTAACGACACCGCCGTGAATAGCTCTTATTGCGGGATTACCGATATGCTTGTCATCGGGCGTCATTTCATAAACTCTTCGAGTGGTGCCTTCATTTGAAGTCAGTGAAAGCCAATTGTCTATCGGATTATGTGCGGGGTTCTGAGGCATATGCTTACGTCCCCTTGCGAGAGAAGAAAGACGGACCTGCCGTCCCGATCATGAAGGCGCCAGTGGATGTGGCCAGGACCTCACCGGACTTTACGTCACAGACTTCGCCTCTCATCCTCGCAATTTTACCTTCGATAGCAAAGCAAGACGCATTACATTTAAGCTCAAGCCCCACACTCGGGGAGCCTACATACTCAGTCTTCAGATTGATCGTCGCAATTGGATTCATTTCCTGAATATGTGCAAATAATGCGAGCCCAAAGATCGAATCTAAAATAATTGTCAGTGCACCAACATTGGCTTCCGGCCCTTCCGGGCTCACCTTGAAGGATTCTCCGATCGTAGCATGAACAACGACTCCCGTTTTAGAAATGTGGATCAAGTTCATATTGAGTTGGGAAAACAACGGATGCGATGAGCCAACAAACAGTCGGCCAAATGTTTCCCAATCGGCGATCGATTCTCCTTGCGCTAAATCTTGCTTAGACATCAATATTTCCCTTCATCAGAAGCAAAATTTTTGTGGCAACTTTTAAATCGGCCCCAGAAATATTCGTGAACATATCATCCATGAGAGACTCAGCGCATTCAGCGATTTCGTCAGCGCGTCTGTCAGCCAGGGGCGTCGCAACAATTCTCCAAATGCGCCGATCGTTGGGATCTGCTTTGCGTGAAACGAAGCCGCTCCTTTCGAGTTGATCAATCAAGCCTCCCGCTGATGAACGATTTACATCTAGGGCTTCCGCTAACTCTGTTTGGGTGGGCTGACCGAGCCGTATCACGTAGACCAGTGTATGCCATTGCGCGCGCGTCAATCCGAGCATGACCATCTTCCGGTCGAAAGCTTTTCGGACGCCGCGCGAAATATCGTTAATTAAAAACCCAAAATCTAACCGAGGGTCATTCTCAAGCGCTTCGCGCGCTGAGAGCTGGTGAGATGTTTCAGTCATTTCTATTGTTGCCATTCCATATTGTATGGTTCAATGCTATACACTGCGAGTCTGTTTGCAAGCGATTAGAGTTCCGGCCTCAGTAGTCTTCTGAGAAAATACGCTGCTTTGAATTTGGATGCGAGTAATCTCAATGAAAGTCTACGTTGTAACCTTGAAGTGTTTGCTCGGTGTCGGTTTTGTATGTGGGGTAGTGGCCTGCAACCAAAGCAACGTAGCTTTGCCTGATATTGAGCCGATCTTGAAAAACGATCTGGGAGCTGACGATTACGCGACTGTATTGGTGCAGACTATCCAGCCTGAATTGATAAACGTCTCTCAACCCATCACCGTATCCGGCACTATTGCAGCCAATCGGACAAGCAATATCGGTGCTCTGGCTGACGGTGTTATAGACCGAATCTTTGTGGTGGTCGGAGACCGTGTCAAAAAAGGCGACCGGTTGTTTCAAACGCGGCAAATCGACTACAGACGGAGGGTTGATGAAGCAGAAGCTAGTCTGGACATTGCGACGGCGAAGTCGAAGAATTCTGAAAAACTGCGTCAACGGTATGCAAACCTGATCGAAAGCGACGCCGTTTCTAGGGTCGATTTTGAAGAAATCGAAACTCGAGCTTTAGTGGCTGGGGCAGAGGTCACACTCCGTCAAGCTCAGCTACAGACTGCCAGGCAAATGTTAGAGGACACCATTGTCAAAGCGCCATTTGATGGCGCCATCACGGCTCGATACATCGACGAAGGCGTGTTCATGGCCAGTCGTTTTTCCGGCATGGGAAATTCTTCTGTCGTCCAAGTTCGAGAATGTGAAATTGCCGCGGCAATCTTATTTGCCCCGGAATCGAAGATTGAAAGTCTCGCATTAGGTATGGAGGGTCGTCTGTATTTCGACGGCGCTTCAGAACCGACCCCCGCAAGCATCATGATTTTAAATGACAGCGTCGACCCACAAGCACGTACCGTCGAATTGAGAATGCCGTTTATGAACGAAGGTTGCGCGGTGAAGGCTGGTCAATCCGTTAGAGCGGAAATAACCGTCCCCGAACGCCCCGCATTGGTTTTGCCTAGGCAAGCTATTCATGAAGGGTCCGGTTTCACATATGTCTACAGGGTGCAGAACGGGCGTACTTTTCGTCAACCTGTCATTCTTCGAGATCTTGATGTTGACCGAGTAGAAGTGGTGGCCGGCCTTGAGGGCGCCGATGTCGTGGCGCTGGATTCCTCTCAAACGCTGAAGGAAGGGATGGAGGTAACCACGGAAAACTTGTGATGTGGCTTGTCGAAACCTCAGTAAAACGAGCCGTCTTTGCGTTTATGTTCACGGCAGCGCTTGTCGGACTTGGACTGATGTCCATTGGGCGGGTTGGAATCGACCTCTTTCCAGAAATAGACCTGCCCTATGTATCAGTGACCGTCGCTTTGGAAGGCGCGTCCCCCGACACGATCGAGTCGGAAGTTTCGATCATAATCGAGGACAGTCTAAGCACAATCGACGGAATAGAGTCGATGCAGTCTTTCAGCACTGAAGGCGTGTCTCAAGTTGTCATTGAGTTCGCATTGTCTTCGAACGTCGACGTCAAAACACAGGACGTCAGAGACAAGGTTCAACAAGCCCTGTCTGATTTGCCCCCCGCAATCGATCCCCCCATTGTTGAAAAGGCTGACCCAGACGCAGCGCCGATCCTCTCAATTGTCATTGCCAGCGATAGTCCGATCCGGGAACTGACCGCATTTGCAGAGGATGTGGCCAAAAAGGAGTTGCAACGCGTTGCGGGAGTTGGCTCAATCAACCTCGTGGGCGGTCAAGAACGCGCCATTCGGATCTGGCTCGATAATCAAAAGATGCGCGCTCTTCAAATCAGTGCGGATGATGTCAGAAGCGCAGTGCAAACCGAACATGCCGAATTCCCTGGCGGGCGGATGGAAACGTCAAACCTTACCAAAGAGTTCGGCATCAGGACTATGGCAGAGGTTGCGAGGCCCTCCGAATTCACGGACCTTCCGATCTTATATCGCTCCAACGGTGTCAGCATAAAGGTCGGTGACGTCGCCACAGTTGAAGACGGACAGGAAGACGAACGTTCGATTGCATATCTCAATGGACAACGCGGGATCGCCTTGGAGATCCGAAAGCAGTCCGGTCAGAACGCCGTCGCCGTGGCAGATGGGATCAAAGAGCAACTCTCTCATATTCGGTCTTTGGCCCCTGATGGAACAAGCATCGTCGTAACGCGAGACACCACAAAGTTCATCGAGAGCTCCATTCATGATGTGACGGTGGATCTGGGAATCGCGATGACCTTGGTCATCCTTGTCTGCTTCGTTTTTCTGCTGGATATCAGGGCAACATTTATCGTTGCGATCGTGATTCCGACATCCTTGATAGCAACGTTTTTCGCCTTCTATTTTTTCGATGTCACGATCAACATGATCACGCTTCTAGCTCTCACAATCGCGATAGGCCTTCTCGTGGATGATGCAATCGTTGTCGTGGAAGCCATATCTCGCGAGCTCGAAGACGGGGAAACGCCTGTTCAGGCGGCTCTCGAAGGAACTCGAAAGGTTGCTTTGGCCGTTCTCGCGGGAACAGTGGCGACGTTGGCCGTGTTCGTGCCCATTGTTTTTATGGACGGCATCATCGGTCGCTTTTTCTTCCAATATGCTCTCGCGATTGTCTTTTCTGTGTCTATCTCCTGGCTGATTGCGATGACACTGACGCCAATGCTCGCATCGCGACTGCTTAAGGGTGGGTCGAATCCGTCCTTGTTGAAGCCAATCGCTCGCTTTTGGACATGGTTAGACGGTGCCTATGGGCACGTCGTGACCACCGCGATACGATTTCGTTACATCGTGTTGGTTGCCGCGTTCGCATCCCTTTTCCTAGGGGGGTGGTACGCCTCCCAAATTCCTTCGGGTTTTATGGCTAAAGCCGACAGGAGCGAATTTCTCGGATCCGTTGAGCTGCCTATTGGCACGGGTTTGGGGTCCTCTCGGGAAGTGGCAGCGCGGATCGAAACGTCTCTAACGGAACTGGACTATGTGGAAAACGTCTTTTGGACGATTGGGGGCGGTGTTCGCGGTGAACCGCATGAGATAGAGGTCTATGCGGGGATTTCCCCGAAAAAAGGACGTGATGTGTCCCAGTTCGAGGTCATGGATATGGCGCGCCAATCTTTGAGGCGGGCCGTGCCGGAGGCCGTTGATGTTTCGATTAGCGAAATACCTTGGATTACCGGAACAATTTCGGGTGGTACAGAGATTGATTTGATCTTGAACGGATCAGACTTGGACGTCGTCTCTGCATATGCCAAGGCACTTGTCGCCGAAATGAAGCGAACGCAGGCCTTCGAGAACCTGACCACCAGCAGTAAGAATGGCCGACCTGAAGCTCAGCTGAACATCGATCGAAGAAAGTCCGCTGATCAAGCCGTCTCCGCGCAATCAATT
Organism: uncultured Hyphomonadaceae bacterium; assembly: GCA_913058335.1. Lineage (GTDB taxonomy): Bacteria > Pseudomonadota > Alphaproteobacteria > Caulobacterales > Maricaulaceae > Litorimonas. The sequence continues at coordinate 16,925 of CAJXPX010000011.1, read as the reverse complement.
GCCAGTGTGTTACGAATGACTTTAGGTGGATTTGATGTCGGCAGTTACGAGGAAGATGGACAGCGTTACGACATTCGGTTGAGATTGGAACCTCACCAGCGACAATCGCTCAACGACATTGGCAATATCCAAGTCAGGAACCAATCCGGAAATCTTGTCGATATAGAGTCCATATCGGACGTTCGGATCGCGTCTGGGCCGTTACAAATTCAACGGGAAAATCGAAGCCGCAAGATTTCTGTTTTGAGTGACACATCCTCTGGGGTCGCACTAGGTGATGCCACCCGAGTTTTGGAAGACCTGCTTGAGACAATGCCTCCGCCTGAAGGCATCACTTTTCAAATTGGGGGATATGCGGATGTTATGAAAGATGCGGTCGTCAATATTGGCGTCGCTCTTATGCTGGCGATCATTGTACTTTACATGGTTCTGGCCAGTCAATTTAACTCATTCGTTCAACCGCCGATTATTATGGTCACGGCACCATTGAGCTTCTCAGGGGCGTTCGCTGCGCTTTACTATTTCGGCTTCGAGCTTTCCATCTTTGTGCAGATCGGTCTGATCGGGCTTATGGGCATCGTCATGAAAAACGGGATTTTGCTCGTTGATCGTGCCAATCAACTCATCGAAGAGGGGCTGCCTGACCGCGCAGCAATCGCCAAGGCGTGTCCTGAACGATTGCGGCCCGTGCTTATGACGGCTTTGTCGGCTGTGTTCGGCATGGTTCCCGTCGCCTTAGCGACGTCAAATGGCTCAGAGTTTCGAGCCCCAGTCGGCGCTTTGATCATCGGCGGTTTGACAACATCGACGCTCTTGACCCTGATTGTCGTTCCTGCTGCTTTCATGATCCCCGATGATGTGCGTCGGTTGTGGCGGTGGTCAAAGTCGATTCTGTTCCGAACGGTTTAGTTTTGTTGCATAATCGGAGTTCCGCGTTCTCGAAATTATATCGGCCCAAATGTCTAAAAGTGAGGGTCGATCGAGACTTAATCGGCATATACCTGATCTGACGACCTCTAGTGATTTGACCACGTTTGACGTGATATTGATGCTAACGTCACAGTTGGAGAATGAGTGTCCACCGACTCACCATTCCCCACCAACGGCTGCAAATAAGTCTATAATCGCGAGGGCGGATGCCGCTTGCGCTTGAACACTAGCCAAACGCAGTTCAAGCAATTGCGTTTGGGCTTCTATAACAAGAAACTGGTTGTCTAGCCCGGCTTTAAAGCGAAGCTCTCGAAGAGCGACAATGCGTTCGCGATCGTCGATACCATCGTCTAATCGCCGTAGGGCTCGTTCGGCTGCAACGTAGCGCGACAGGGCTCCTTCCACGTCAGAGAGCGCACGAAGAATCGCTGCATCATATTGTGCTTCAGCGATAAGGACGTCCGAATCAGACGCCTCCCGCTGAGCCGATAATGCTCCGCCTTGAAAGATAGGCCAACCAAGGGCTGCACCGATCGCGCCGCGCCGTGCATCTGTCGAGATGAGCGTGTCGAGCGTGGTCGAAAGAAGTCCTCCATCTCCTGTCAGGGAAAAGGATGGTAGACGGTTCAGATCATCGGCATCACTCTGTGCGCGCGCCGCCTGCAATCTGGCAGATGCAGCACGCAGATCAGGTCGCCGGGTTAGGAGCGAACTCGGTAATTCAGCAGGCAGACCGCTGGAATAATCGGGAATGTTCACGCTCCCCGATGTGAGTTCGTTCGTCGCGTTCGGTGTTTGACCCGTCAGAGTTGCAACCGAAAGCAGAAATTCGACTTGCTGGCCTTCAAGGGTAGCTAATTCGGACATTCTGGCGTCAATGGAGGCACTGACTTGCAACTCGTCAAGAGCATTGGCTAAATCCTGATCCTGCAGCAGACCCGTGAGTTCCTGCGTCTCTTCCAAAAGTTCCATCGCTTCGCGTGTGATAGACACTTGGGTCTGGACTGAACGAAGTTGAACGTAAGTACGGGCTGTATCTGCCTGCAAGCTTAACAGAGTAGCATCTCTTTGTGCAGCTGCCGCTTTCACAGAGAGTTGCGCCGATTGGACCTCCAACGCCCGCCGACCCCAAATGTCGGGCTCCCAAGAGGCAGATGCCGACAGGTTAAACACGTCAACCTCTGGCTCAATAAATTCAGCGAACTGCGGCGGCAAATTGGTGAACTGTGGCCCTTCAAGACTTGAGCGTTCGCGTGTTGCGCCCGATCCTAGAGAAAGGGACGGGCGCAAGCGCGCTTGGGCAAGGTCATATCGTGTGCGAGCGAGTATCAACCGGGCCTGCGCTTCGCGGGCGCTTGGCGTCGCCGTTATCGCTTGTTGGACCAGCTGGGTAAGCGATGGATCATCAAAACCCTCCCAAACGGTATCGGGAGCATTGCTGCCCAGTCTGGAAATGATGTTTTGTGTTCGATCCGTCCAATTCGCGGGCACTTTGGCTGTATCGGTGAGAATTTCACTGCTGCTAGGTCTTTCCGGTATACTGGCGCAGGCTGTCAGCAAACCTAAAATCACGAGTGACACACCGCATAAGCTGAAATTTCGGATCACGACACTTCGTCCTCTATGCTGTAGAATAGCGAATATAACACAGGCACCACGCCAAGGGTCAGCAATGTTCCTAAAGCCAAGCCATACGCAATCACATTGGCCAAACCAAAAAATAATACATCCTGACCGACGATTAGTGGTAAGAGTCCAAGAATGGTCGTAATGGTTGTGATCATGATTGGGCGTAGCCGTCGCTTGCAGGCGGAAATTAGCGCCGAGTGCTTCGTGTCGTAGTTCTTGTCTTGATTGATAGGCTCATTTGATTTGGCACTTTGATTCTTTACCCGACTATCTCCAACCGCTTTCATCTCAATTTCAATGCGATCGATAAGGACGATGGCGTTGTTCACTACAATACCGAACAAAGCGAATAAGCCAAGAATGACCATAAAGCCGAACGGCGCGCCCATTATCTTAAGGCCGATAGCAGCACCTATGACGGAAAGCGGCAGAATCAACACGATGATCGCGAGATTTCTGAAAGAACCGAATTGCGCTAGAAGGAGGACAAAAATGAGACCGAATGCAAGTGGGGTCTGCGCGGCGAGGGCGCCTTGGGACTCCCCGCTGCTGCCGACCGCCCCATCGAATTCGATTATGTGACCGGGCTGAAGTTCTTCTCTAATCGCGTCAAGGTCGTCTTTTAGCAGCATGACCAGGTCTTCGGGCGATGTTTTCACATTGCTGCTCTCAACTGTCACGGTCCGTTCTAAATCTTCGCGGTTGATACGTCCGTACTGGCCCTGCATGCGGATATTTGCGACAGATCCGAGCCTGACAGGTTCCAGAGATCCGGGCGCATAAAGTGTTAGCGATTGCAGGTAGTCGACGGACCGGGATTGTGCATCAACGGCGCGGATCACGACAGGAATTTTTTCATCGCCCTGATAGACATGGGTCGCAATTTGCCCGGCCGTTAGTACGGATACTTGCTGCGCGACGTCTAGGCGGCTTAGCCCAACTAGTTTAGCGCGCGTTTCATCGACATCAACAACCAGTTTCGCGGAGGGGTTGAGCCAATCTGTCCAGACATAGTCGAAACCGTCCTGCACCATTAGCAAGTTGGAAATGCGGTCTGACATAGCAACCACATGGTCCGCGTCAGGCCCTTTAATCTGTACTTGTAAAACATTCGGGTCTGTAGGTCCGAGGAACATCCGCGACACTCGGATTAACGCATCGGGCAGCGTCCGTTCGAGTTCGTCCTGCATCTGGCGGACATACAAATCTATGTTGTCTAGACTCGATAAGTTGATGACGGCAAAGCCCACATTGGGACCTGGGTCCACCGGTTGCAAGGACAGAACGAAACGCGGCCCACCAAAGCCGACATAACCCGCAGCATCGGCCACGTCTGGATAGCGATTCGTACTCTGGACTGTCGCGAGCAATGTCTTCATAGCGGCGTCAGTTTGCAGCGTCGACACGCCTTTTGGAAGGTCTAGATAAACCAGAACCTGCGCCCGGTCGGATGATGGAAAAAACTGGTTGGGCAGGGTGCTCATCAGCTTTCCGCTGCCGAAAAATGCCAGCACCATCGCTGTGACGAATAGCAGTCGGAAACGGAGAATGAAGCCAAGCACGACTAGGTAACCGTCTTCCAACCTTTTAAATAATCTGTCGATCAGGCCGGGTTTAGTTTCGGTCTCGCTCGGTGCTTTTACAAACCAGAAGCATAAGATTGGCGTCACAGTCATCGCAATGAGCCAGCTGATACCCAGCGACAGGACGATGACCTGTGAGATCGAGCGAGTATATTCGGAGCTTTCGTTCTGGGCGAGCGCAAGCGGCAGAAAAAAGATCATCGTCGTCAGAGAGGACGATAGCAAAGGCAAAGCTAATTCCTTACCCGTCCGAGACACGGCTTCTCGTCGTTCCAACCCTTCAGCAAGCCTGCGCTTAAAATCTTCTGCAACGACAATACCGTTATCGACTAAGAGGCCCAGCGCGATCACAATGGTCGCTAGGCTCATGCGTTGCAGCGGGATGCCCCAGACATTCATGCCCGCAATGGTGAGCAGAACCACAATCGGAACGATGGAACCGACGACCAGACCCGTGCGCAGACCAAGGAAGATGACGACGACGACCGAAACGACCAGAAGGGTTTGCAAGACGCTACGAGAAACGCCGTAAACGGCGGCCTCCACCTTATCCTTCTGCACGGTAATGGTGTTCATCTCCACGCCAATGGGAAGGTCGGTGCGGATCTCTTCAATGCGGGTCAGGACCCGGTCGCCATAATTGATGGCAGAGGCAGTGACATCCTGATCGACAGCCAAGACAATGGCGGGACGTCCGTTATAGTAGGCCAACTGTTCTGGCGGGTCGGCATAGCCGCTTTCCACAGTCGCAACTTCGGACAAGCGCACGGGGCGGGAAAGGCTGGGATTGTTGCTGCGGATCAAAACCGACGCAATATCGTCTGCATTGCGCAAAATACCGTCCACTTCCAACGCGTAGCGACGGTCCGACAGAATGACTTCGCCCGTGGGTAAGGTCACGCTGCGGGCATCCAGTGCGATGCGGATATCGTTGGTCGACAGTCCGGCCGACTGCAACGCCGCATTGTCGACGCGCACATAAAGCCGCTCCTTCGGTTCGCCCAAGATCGACACGCGCCGCGTCCCGTCCACCGACAGGAGCCTATTGCGGATATACTGCGCATAGTCATACAGCTCCGCCGGGGTATAGTCATCGGATTGCAACGCCAGCGTGACCACGGACACGTCGCCGAAATCATCATTGACGATTATCGGACCCATCGTAGGGGGCAGAGCGGGTCGCACGCCCTGAACGGCCTCGTTGACCTCGTCCCAGGCTGTGTCGAGGTCCTTGACGCGAAAATAGGCATCCACTTGCAGAATAGCCTGACCTTCTATCACGGTGGTGCGGACCTGCTTGACTTCTGGCACGGATACGACGGCTTCTTCCAGCGGTCGGGCGACGAGCGCTTCCATGCGTTCGGCTGACAGGCCCGGGTGAACGGCAACAACGGCAGCGGTGCGGATTGTCAGGAACGGGTCCTCGCGTGAGGACATAGTGAAGTAACTGACTGCGCCCGCCACCATGGCCATAACCACGACAAAGAGCAGCAGCTTTTTAGCGCCAAACGCCTTTTCCGTCAGCCAACCCACGGCCCTATTCCGGGTACCGGGTCTCTGAAGGAGATAGCGGCGCCACTATCTGGCCGTCCCTGATCAACGACGCGCCGCGCGTCACGATCCGATCGCCTTCTGAAACGCCGGACAGAATCACGCCGTCATCTGTCGTCGCGAGCACTTCGACTGGCACACGCTGCGCCTTGTTGTCATCGAGTCGTAAAACGGCTGAGCCGTTAGGTGCAGAAATCAGTGCTGAGGCGGGTAGGCGAAGCCCCGGATCCGGCATGCCCGCATTCGTGCGCAAGACCAACTCGACGGACATGCCAGCTCGCGCCGTTACTACATCAGAAAGGGAAAGAGCGACTGGGAAACTGAGACTATTGGCCCCGTCAGGCGCAATCTCAACAACGGTTCCCCGAGTCGTTGCGCCAGTTGCTAACAGGCGCAACGGGTAAGTCTGCCCCAATTCTATAGTTGTAATATCGGTTTCCGATAAGAAGAATTCGGCCCGCAGGCCTTGGCTGCCATCTGCAACAGACAGGACTGGGGCTCCGGCGGCAACGGTCTGGCCCGGTTCAGCCAAGCGGGTCAAGACGCGGCCGCTGAAGGGCGCAATCAAAACGGCATCCCTTTGATTCTTGGCGGCTATATCACGAGCCGCCACTAGTTCTGATACGGTTTCACGGGCCGTGTTCCGGACGCTCAAGGCCGCGTCAATGACGGATTGCGCAATCGCACCTGTGCCTTGCAGCGCCACCTTGCGGTCAAAATCTATCTCCGCATTGTCGAGCCGAACTTTAGCTTGTCGGATAGCAGCCTCTCTCTGCTCCACACCCAAACGATAAAGTTGGGCGTCCAGTCGTCCCAAACGATCACCTTGCGCGAATTCATCGCCCCGGTCGACCTCTAGCTTGGTGATTGTACCCGCAACCTCGAATGCTAAATTCGTGGTTTGTGCCTCTACAACGCGTCCTGGGTAGCGCGAATTTAGTTTATTTTCCGTTGAAGACGGGTAGGCCCATTCGACAGGACGTGGTGGGCGTTCAACCGTTTCGTCCGCTCCAGCGCCACAACTGGAGACAAGAGTCGCTGTAAGAACAATGGCAAAAAAGCGGCCTGCTTGTGAACACAAATATTGCATGAATAATCCAGTCTGCCGGGACTGACCCGTCGGTCATTTATGACCCACTGGTCATTTTATGTCAAATAGGATACGGGGGAGGTCATTGGATAGATTGCCCTTGGACTAGGAAAGCTACGATGCCCGATGTTGATTTATCCGATACTTTCATAGAGCTATCAAATGCTCAGCGACGCCGCCGCGACGCCATCATTTCAGCTGCGCTGGACATCTTTGATCGCGACGGGTTCGAGGCTGCGCGAATGATTGATATTGCAGAAGCCGCCGGCGTGGCGAAGGGAACGCTTTATCTCTATTTCAAGACCAAGGAAGACATGCTTGAAGGTATGATAGGGGAATTGTCCTGCCGACGGTTGAAAAGCTTCAGACTGCGGCTGGAACACAGGCAGAAAGCGCGACGCTGCGACTGCATCGTCAGTTGCAGACCCTCGCCGAACATCTATCAGGAGGCAAGATGCTCAAGATATTGAGACTAATGGTCGCCTACGGCCCTCAACGCAAGAAGCTCCGAACCTTTTACTTTGAAAATGTCGTCGCGCCCAACATGGAAGCGATTGGAGCAACACTGAAAGACGGCGCTAAAAATGGAGAGTTCTCAGCAAAGGCCGCCGACTTCGACGTAATGCTGCTAGCGGCTCCTTTCGTTATGGCTGCCGTATGGAAAATACTATTTCAAGATTTTTCGGAGTTAAATGAAGAATCTCTATTCATGAATGCGTGGTCTTCAGCCGTAGATTTATTAGAAATTAGGAAAATCCTTATTTTGAATTAGGTCTCATTCAAGTCAGCTTGTCTTGTGATCGCCCTCAAGACATGTTGAGCGACAGAATTGATTGGGCGATCAGAATGGGGAATCAAAAGGTTCTGAGTTAAGGTTGAATAAAACAGGCTTTGAGACTGCCTAACATGTAGCGTCTCAGTCCTATCTAAAACTGAAGGATGAAGTCCGAGGCGCGAATAATATCTCAACCTTTAATACAATCAACTTTAATCCCGTTCTTGATGGTATCGGTTCTAGTACAACCTTTTCGACATGAAGAAAAGATGGTGCCGAAATATTATTATGGCCGAATTTATAGAGATAATTAGAAACCTTTTGCTCGACAGTATAGGTGCCGGGCTCATGCCCTATCATTCCGTAGATGTGACCGCGAAGTCGGCTGACTTATTAGAGTCTTACCAAAACTCTGGACACTAACTTGGAATCTAAGTTTTTGCTTTTGAAATGCATCCTTAAATATGAGGACCTGTAGAATTCTTGACTATTTTTCTGTATAGACTGCTAGGGGTGCTAGAGTTGCGACACTAACCAGGTGTAAATTTGGGGCCGCTAAAATTCAGACTTGCGAACATTGATGCGCCGAAGACAGGCTCAATGAAGTAGCGCTACGGCGCTAGATATGAAGTTTGGCGTGAGCTGAGCTTTGAAGTCAAAGCTTGTATTGTAAGGTTTACGAAAGATAAGACCATCCGAATTGTGTGTGACTTGGGGGAAGATCGTTATGACCGCTTCGTTGGGGAACTCAAGGCGGATGGCTTGAGTGTCTTTGAAGCGGGCGCAAATGTAGGACATTTAAGTGATTGGCCTGACATAAAGATGCGCGCTCAATCACCCAAGCTGAATTGGTGCACTGAGGAACAGAATTAGAAATGTCAGTTTTTCAGAAACATCGTGAGAATTATCGCGGGGACACTGAAGAATAAACCTCGGCCAACCCACTTTTCACGCGGCGTGACTTGAAGAGCTCTGTGAGCGCTTTCTCTTAGCTCAGCGCGTTCATAGTTTGATACGCCTTTAATACCTGGAGCTGTTTCGCCTTGCTCCCCAGCCTTCCCTCTGCGTTGCTATGAGATTTCACGGATATGGCGCGCCCAGCTTATCATTAGGCCAGCTTAAGCCATGAGGCCTCCTATTGCGAAAATATAAGGCTGGATAGATAGCATGGGTTTAGTTTAGCTATTTAGGCGGCATATTCCATAATAATGATAAACCTAAGAGTGAGGGCGTCTCCTTTAGCTAGCGCTACAGGCCGGGCTCGCGTGAACCATGCCCGCTTTGCGGTCTCGGCCATTCGGCTTTGATCCCTAACGCACGCCGCTGACGCGGCTGTTATTTCAGGCGTTCGTCTATCGCCCGAACGATTCCGCATCCCGTCACATGCTTGCTCCCTTCATTTTCGCCCTTGGCGAATTTGAAGACAGCCGATCACGCCCCGCTCATCCCGACCGCTGGCCGGGGCTGACTCGGCGCGCGCTCTAAGCGGCGACGGGCTGCGGGCCTGCGCAACCTTTGAACTGCGTCCAAGGGCCGCTTGGCGCCTGCCTACGCTCGCGCTTCCCGGTCGCTGCGCTTTAGGGGTCGCTCGCTTATGTGTTTGAATATTATGCTCAGATGTGTTAGCTAGTTAATTGGAACTAACGCCTTAGTTGTGAGCGACTAGAAAGGTTATCTATAAAATTCTGTCTACGCTCTCAAATAGCCAGAAACCTTCGAACTCAACTGCCTCTTCGGAATGGCGACAAAATAAGATCACAACACTCATACCAATTAGTTGCAGCATATTTTGGTTGCAATACAGACGCTGCGTTGACGGAAGATTACAAATACCCAATAGATAACTTTGTTAAGGGACGTTATCTGATTCCTGATATTGCATTAATCAAATCTCGGCTAATTGATATTTATGCCCAGCCTATAGACGATTCATCTGCATATCCTGTGGCTCGTAATATCAGCGATTTTATACAAAATAGTATTCAATTTAGTGGTCAAATATGGCTAGCTGACTCTCTCGAAACCGCTCTTGTAGATGAGGTAGGACGCGAGTTTATTAGTCAGATAAATGATGATCTATCAGGAGAGATGGCAACCACAAACGCTATTTTCGACGAGCTAATACTGGAAGACGGAGTTGCAAGTTTAGACTCTCGACATATTAGCTTTGAACTATCGGGTATGTACCACGGGGAACAAGATCGTGAGCGCCCGTTCTCTGGGAGTGATATGAGAGTTAGCATTTCTGGCAAAGCAGATAGAGTAGCAACCAATATTTGCTTCGGAAGATTCGAAATAGAAGCAGACGGTAATATTATCGATTTTTAGCTTATAAATTATCCTATTAGAAAGTCGGCCCTTAGCGGGCCGGCTTTTTTGTTGGGTTCTCCTCCTCGGGGGACGGCGGGAAGCGGTCGGCCAATCTGGCGACGGGCAGTCCCGCCGCAAGGCCTTTGGCCAAAGTTATCTAGGTCTCTTTACATCGTCATACCAAAAACCTTGCGGCGCGCCTTTTTACCCGTCGCTGGACTGGCCTCTTGCCGCTTCCCCCCGCCCCCCTGCGGGGGGAACGTGCCGCGTCCCATTCTTTCGTCAAGGGTGGGCGCGGGACGCGCCCGATTATGGAGCGGCATTGGAGACCAAACCGATGACACCGAAACTAGCCGAGACCCAAGCCGCCTTTGACCATGAGCCGCCGCGCTTACCGCCGCCAGCCCCTGATGATTTTACGGCCCCACAGCCAGACCCCATTCGCATTTATGTCGCTTGCCTTGCCGCTTACAATAACGGCCATTTGCACGGCGAATGGATAAGCGTCACCGACGAGGCAAGTATTTGGGAAGCCGTTCAGGCGATGTTATTCGCATCTCCCATTGAGGAAGAGGCCGAAGAATGGGCCATTCACGACTATGAAGGTTTTGAGGGGGCAGATGTTGGCGAGTATTACAGCTTTTCAAATGTCGTAGAACTTGCCGACTATATCCGAGAGCGCGGCGAATTAGGGGCGCAAGTCCTGAATTATTACGGAGGTAATATTGTAGACGCCAAATCCCGCTTTGATGAATATGCGGGAGAATATGACAGCCTCGCAGACTATGCCGAGGAATTGACCGAGCAGACAGGCGAGACAATCCCCGAACGCCTTGCGCCTTATATCGACTACAAAGCGATGGCGCACGACTATGAGCAGTCAGGCGACTTTTTGACCTTTGAGGTCAGCGGTTCCGTTCACATTTTTTGGGCGCATTAGGATGGCCCGTTATCAAGTTAAGCCCCGCGAGGATGGACATGGCCCGTATCGGTGGAGCCATGTGGTCAAACGTCATGCCCAATTAAGACAGGGCACAATCTACACTCAAATGGGCGACGACCTAGACGCCCAAGAGGCCGCGAATTTGCGGGGTCTATGTGACACTGCAGGTTTTGAGATGCGGAGGGTGGCATGACCTTTACGCAGAGATTTGACGACTTTGTCTGTGAGGGCGACAGCACCACATGCGAGGTTGATGGCTACACCATCACAGCCCGTATTACCCATGACGAAACGCCAGACGCACCCGACGAAAGGCAGGATGGATTTTGGCCAAGTCTATATCCCAATGACGCGGGGTTCATCGGCGCGGGCAATGGATGGCGAGATCGTTTTGAAAAAGCCCAAGCCAAAGCGGAAGCGGTCATGGCCGCATGGAAAAATGACGAGTGGTTTTATTGCGGCGTTATTCTGTCAGTCGCGATTGATGGGATTACATTGGACGACCACGCGGCAAGCCTTTGGGGCATAGAAGCGAACTATCCTGATAGTGACAACGCCTATCTGTCAGAGGTCGTAAACGAGCTTTTGCCCGAAGCTATTGCCGAGGCGAAAGCAGAACGGGCGCAGCAATGCGCCATTCTTTGCCAAACTGAAAGCGCGGCATGACCCGCCAGTTTGAACCTACGGACGTTGGAAGCCAAAGCCTTATTGATGGAGTGCGCCCCGTCACTTTGGGCGACAAACTGACCGCCCAAACCGCGCACCCCATGACTCCCAAACGCAACCCCAATGCAGGGCAGAAGCCCTGTGACCACGGCTTATTCGACGAGGTCGGCCGTGCGCAAATTGACTTGTTAGACCTCATTTCAAATCAAACCTAAACCAACAGGAGGCTCCCATGAGCAAACCCTTCGACTTAAAATTCATCCCGTTTAGCGCTTTGCATATTTCAGACCTGAATATGCGCCACAGTGAAACGGCTCCCGAGATTGACGACATTCTGCCGAGCGTAAAGGAACGCGGCATTCGTCAGCCTCTTATCGTGCGCCGTGAAGGCGGCACAGCCAAGAAACCAAAATACGGCATCGTTGCAGGACGCCGCCGTCATTTCTGCCTTGCCGCTGTCGCGGCAGAAGGCAAAGAGATTGCTGATGTGCCGTGTTGCGTTATGGACGCGAAAGATGATGCACTAGCCATTGAAACAAGCATTATTGAGAATGTGGCACGATTAGCGCCCACGGAGATGGAGCAATATGAAGCCTTTTCAGCCTTGGCTGAGAAAGGCCAGAGCATTGACGACATTGCCGCAGTCTTTGGTATCACGGCTAATTCTGTCAAACGCCGTTTAGCCTTGGGAGCGCTTATTCCCGATGTGAAAGAGGCATACACCAATCAGCAGATTGACGCCGCAAGCATCCGCGTTCTGACGATGGCAACAGAAGAACAACAGGCCGCGTGGTTGGAATTGTTCAATTCCGATGACTACTGCCCGACTGGAACGCATCAGCTTAAAGCGTGGCTGACAGGCGGCGGCGTCATTACCACCGAAGTCGCACTGTTCGATGTGACGGAATATACAGGCACAATCCTGACGGATTTGTTTGGAGAGCATGGTCAATTTGCGGACGTTGAGCATTTTTGGGAAAGTCAAAACGCGGCTATCGCCAAAGAGGTTGAAACCTATAAAGCGGAGGGGTGGAAAGAAGTCATCTTAGGAGAGCGGGGTCGTCACTTTCCGACCTATTGCCACGTCCATCACCCTAAAGAGCAAGGCGGCAGAGTCTATATCGAGACGCGCGATAACGGCGAAGTGCTATTCCATGAAGGCTATATCACAGACAAAGAAGCGCAGACCATACGCCGTGCTCTATCAAATGGCGAGGCCGAGGGCGCGAAGGCGTCCAAAACGAGCAAGCCAGAAATGTCAGGCCCGATGTCCGACTATATGAGCTTGCATCGCCACAGCATCGCAAGAGCCGAATTGATTAAGCGGCCAGACCTCGCGCTTCGCTTAAGTGTCGCGCATATGATTTGCGGGGCGCGGAAGTGGAAGATTGACGGGATAAGCCCGCGAAGCCGCAAAGAAGAAACCCGCGCGAGTGTGGAGGGCAGTAAAGCGGAAGGCTTACTTGGGGAGGAACGTAAAGCGGTCTGCGACCTACTTGGACTGACGGGTGACCATCCGCAAATCTATCACCGCCACTATAGCCCGCATAATCTCTGCGAGATATTTGCGCGGCTAATCACACTTGAAGATGCAGACGTTCTGCGCGTCCAAGCCTTTTGTCTCTGCGAGACATTGGCCGTGGACAGTCCCGAAGTTGAAGCTATTGGCTTGCTGACCAAGCCAGACTTTGGTGACTATTGGTCGCCCGACGATGCGTTCTTTGACATCTTGCGAGATAAGCCGACCATCAATGCAATCGTCAAAGACATTGCAGGAAAGTCCTGCGCTGATGGCGCAGTGACGGACACGGCAAAACTGCAAAAGCAGATTATCAAGAACCGCATTGCAGGGCACGGCGTGGACGAGGCCAAGCCAGATTGGCTTCCAAGATGGGCCGCTTTTCCTGCCAAGTCTTATAAAGCGGTGAAGGGTTGCGCCCCTGCGGAAGCCTCGCGCGGCCTCGAGAAGCTGTTCAGCCCTGCTTGAGCAGACAACCGAGGTAGTAAGGAAAAGCCCCCGTCAAATGGCGAGGGCTTTGCTTTGCAGGGAGAGAAATTGAGGCCAGAGAAAACCCGCATCAGTCATAGGCCAATGCGAAGGTATGTCAGCGCGGATTAGTCGTCCTGCGCGTTCCAGAGGATTGGCAAATTCCCAAAAATATCGTGGGCCTGTTTGTCATAAGCCTAATCAAGATTGGAATGAAAATTTGTGCGGGCCGAGGATCGGGATGAACGAAGGTTGGCGAGACATAGTCTTTCAGTGCCGACTTCGCGGGTCTTAAAACAGTCGCCAAGAATGCCAAGCTCCTGACCGCGACTATCAACTATCCTTCAAGTATATGTGCTGTTTGCCGCCCTCTATATTGTCATCATAGCGGCAATGCGGATGAGGTAACCAAGGCCGCCAAGGGTCAGGATGCCTCTCAAGTGATCCCCTTAAGATTTAGTTATGAGCGTATCCAAATGCCTGCACCAGACCCACGGCGTCTCCAAACCATATCAACAAAATGGTAGGGGGAGCCAAATTCCCTGCTGATGTCAAAATAACCTGCACAAAACCTGCTTTACCGAATAGGCGTCGTGTCACTCTTTTCCTCTCTGTGATTTTGAAGGAAATCACATATTCATCGCGAAACAAAAGAGCGCCCCTTTGGCCTATCTCCACTGCGTTCCGGAGGCGTTGCCCCTCTGCAAATCAGAACTTGAGCGGGCGGTTCTTGTCAGCAGGGAGATTGGCTCCCAAGATTTCGCTGACATAATTTGGAGACTGAAACATGGCACAAGCACTTGGATATGTAACGAAGACTGAAGTGGGTAACTTCTCCGGCACCCTAAACCTCGGCGGCGCAAACCGCATCAACATTGTCGCAAATGACAATAAAGAGACCGACAAACAGCCCGACTTTCGGATTGTTGATAGCCGTGGTCAGGAACTTGGCGGCGGCTGGTTCAAGACCGGCGAAGTCAGCGGAAAAGAATATATCTCGCTCACCTTCGCCCACCCGACCCTCGGCCCGCGTAAAGTTTACGCCAATCTCGGTCAGGCTTACGGCAAAGAGGCGGATGAATTTGCGATCCTCTGGAACCCGCAAGACGACTAATCCACGCTAACACACCCCGCATCGGCCTTTGGCGGATGCGGGTTTTTTCATGCCTAAATATCGGAATAATAGGTGTCAGGTTTCAAAATCTTGACCCTTTTTTGATTTAGCTGTTTACTTTTACAGGAATATGTTCCTATTTTGTTCTGCTAGGTTGCAAAGCCTTGTGGAGGCTGAAATGGACAAAAATGATAGAGTTATAATATCGGATGCGGCTTGGGCATGGGAAGGCTTACGGCGCAATCGAGTATATCGGAGAGCATGGTTAAGGCATGAACGAGCGCGTCCTCGCATCTGCGATGCGCGCGCAAGTCTTCGTTATATTCGTCTTGACCGTCCCTATATTGAAGCCGAGACTTTTGGTCTCATTAGCTTCGCTGATCCCGACCATTCCGCTAGCGAAGTTCCCGTGTTTTGGCGTCCGAACTTATTGCGCCGCGCGTTGCAAGTCTCGCTGACAGTAAAGCTAGAGACTGAACAAAACGGCTTCTCCTTATCCAGTCTGAAGTGCTGCCCAACAGTTCTCGATACTGTGGATGGAGAACGACATATTCGTCTCGGGGGTCATCATTTTTGGATACAAATGGTCAGTCAAGACATAACGCAGTTAGATGATGACACGTCAATCGAAGTGAATTTGACAGGCACAAATCATCTTCCGCAGCGGATTTCCAGCATAGAACAACTCTTCTCACTGCATAGGTCTGAGGATGGTATGCCATCGCCCGTCAAGCGGCCTCCCAACCGTGATAAATTGCTCGAGGGCTTGTTGGCATGGGACATATATTATGGACAAAACGATGACACAGGCACACTCAAAGATATAGCGATTGCGCTCTTTGGTGAGGGCCGGATAGCCCATGAATGGGGTCACAATCGGTCTCTTAAAGACCGCGCCATTCGCGCGCGCGACCGAGGCCAGGCTTTCGTTCAGGGTGGTTATTTTGAGCTGTTAAAGCGAGCATCATTTTAGGGGTGTCGGAATCGCAAGTCCCGAATTCGACACTCCCGCAATCTCTAAAATAGGAATATATTCCTTTTAATGTCACTGTTTTCACATAGTGGGGAGGCAAGAATTGAAAGGATTACACGATGTATGATCATCCCAAGAGCCCATTTTTAACAAGTCAAGAAGCCGCAGATTATTTACGCCTGAGCTACAAAACTCTCAACAATATGCGCTGGCGCGAAGAAGGTCCTAACTACCGAAAGCATGGCGGACGGGTTGTCTATCATATCAAAGACCTTGACCATTGGTCCACCAACCGGGACGCTAATGATCACCGCGTGCCGCCTAAAGATGAGGCCGAGACATGAGTGCGCGGCTTACAGCCTTACATGAGCACTACCGTAAAAAACGTTATAATCACCGCGTCGTTTTCGGTCAGCCTGTGCGTTTTGTGCGCCGGGGTTGGCGCTCACGCTACGCCGTTTTTGCGGCGGGTCAGGTCTTTGGATATGAGCGGTGGAACGCTAATAAATATGGAACCAAACACTGGACATTGACTATAGGGCGGGCTGTTCAAGGTGGGCGATTTACGCGTCTACCAGGCGTGAAACCGGGCGCTGATATTTGGGTAACGGCCATTGGCGAGACACAAGTAAGGCGGCTCTTCAAAGCGTTGGATGACATCAAAAAAGCCGGGTTTAAGCCTGAAGATATATGCGAGCATCGGTGGCGAAGCATTGGAATAATGCTTGGTCCTAATGGCGACTTTGAAGGCGTGATAAGGAGCTGGGCATGTTAATACGCGCTCTTGGCTCCCTCGCATTAGCAGCGCTTTGCACCGCTTCACTTTTGCAAATTGCGCGGCCATCTGTGCCGCGCCTGCTTTATAATCCAAGCCCAAGCGCGCCCATCGGCTGGTATAGATTACGCCCTGATTCCTATGCGCATCGAGGTGATTTAGTGGCGGCTCGAACCCCTGAAAGCGGGGCGGCGCTCGCTCTTGAAAGAGGCTATCTTCCGCCGAATATCCCCCTTATTAAAACCGTTTGGGCAGTTTCAGGAGAGGAGGTTTGTCATGTCGATGGACAGGTTTTGGTACAAGGACGGCCTGCGCTTGTCGTGTTAAAACACGATATGCTGGGCCGCAGCTTACCGTCGCGCAGCGGCTGTTATGAGATCTCGAAAGACGAAGTCTTTCTCATTTCAAATGATGTGCAGACCTCTTTTGATAGCCGCTACTTTGGACCTGTAAAACGTGAAAACCTTCTGGGCCGCGTTAAATATCTAGGAAAATTAAAAGGGCGGTCAGAGCGGCGTAGGGCAGGACACGGGGGATAGGCGTGGAGTGCTATGGTAAACCCGCCGTCGGTTCTATTTTGTGGACTCTGGCGCTGGGTC
>CAJXPX010000010.1 GCA_913058335.1 uncultured Hyphomonadaceae bacterium | reverse complement strand
TGCGGGGCTTCGCTTCTAGCAATAGCGGAAGTGGGGTCGTAAAAACCACTCCTTATTCACGTTTCCACGCTCGATACCCACACCCCGCAGACAGCCCATTTTTCCAAAATTGATTAATAAGAAAACAAAAAAGAAAGCCTGACAAAATGATCACACCCTATTAGTTTGGTATTATGCTCCCATTTATTCTTTTCGGAAGTCTTGCAGCCGTCGGGGCCGGAAGTCTTGTTTATCGCCGCCGCCTCAAAGCACTCGAAGGGCCTGATTTATCGCGCTATGGCGGGCCCCGTCCGGCGGATTTTGACGTGCCGGCGGACAGCGAAGGCCTAGACCGACTCAATACCTATCTGACCGAGAATTTCATCGAACCGGCCAAGATAAAAGGGCCGCGTAGGGAAAGCCTTCAGAAAAAACGTGACATGTTTGACGAGGGCGGACGGGCGCGAACAGATCCGGATGTAGAGTATCGCGCGGATAAAATTGATTTTAACGGCAAAGGAGTGAGCGGCGAATGGGTTTTGGTCAAAGGCTACGACTCCGGCAGACGTCTATTATATTTGCATGGCGGTGGGGGGACCGTGGGCAGCGCGCTCAGTCACCGCGCTTTAACGACAAATCTGGCCAAGCGCACAAAGGCAGCGGTATTTGCCCCGAATTACCGGCTCATGCCGGAGCATCCACGCCGCGCCTCTATTGAGGACACACGGGCGAGTTACCGCTGGATATTGGAAAATGGCCCGGACGGACCTTCCCGCGCAAAAACAGTGGCCGTTTGCGGTGACAGTGCCGGGGCTAATCTCTCTTTAACACTGGTCAACTGGTTAAGCCGGACAAAAAGACGTCAGGCCGATGCGGTGTATGTGCTCTCCGCGCCGACCGATTCGACGGTTTCAAGCCCGTCCTTGAAAGAAAATTTCGAGACAGATTTGATGCTGCAACCGCTTATCGGGCCTTTTTTAAAACTCCCGCGCCTTGTCCTGCTATCCGGCCTCAAAAAAATGTCCGGCTATCGTCCCACCAGTCCCGATATTTCGCCCATCCATGATGATCTTTCCGGCCTGCCGCCGACTTTAATGCAAATGAGTACGGCGGAGATGCTCCACGACGATTCGGTTCGCTATGCCAATAAGCTTAGAGAGGCTGGATCTCCGGTCATTTTACAGAGCTGGTCGCGCGTTCCGCATGTCTTTCAGATGTTCGACACATATATAGAGGCGGCTTCGGACGCTCTGGATAAGGCTGGGGACTTCTTAAATAATCATATATAACAATAACTTAGGAAAATTATAAGACATAATCAGCTTTCTGAACCATTTCTGAACTCCCGGCTCAGGGAGAGTTCAGAGCGTCCCCTCTATACCTGTATTCATCGGCAAAGGCACTCCCGCCCCGCCGCAACTGAAGACAGGAGACTGAACATGGCCTTATTTAACAAAGCCAAAACATTGACTGCAGTCGCCCTTGCCGCGACTGCCTTTACCGCCCTACCCGTAGCGGCCTCTGCAAATGATTATCGCTGCGAGAAAAAGAATGATGATGCCCAAATTATTGGGGGCGTGCTCGGCGCTGTGCTGGGCGGCGTTGTGGGCTCTGAAGTTGCAGCCCGCGGCAATGGGAATGAAGGAGCTTTTCTCGGGGCCGCCCTCGGAGCCGCTGCTGGCGCCGGACTGGGTGATGAGAGCGTAAAATGTCGCCGCGAGACAGGGAATAACAATTATCGCAATGCCGATTACGGGTATAACAATAATGGCTATCAACCCGCTGTTGTAAACGTCGCGCATCGCGGTCACGGCAATCGGAATTATCGTCACAATAACCGTAACTATAATAATTACGGGAATATTGACCGGCAAATTGAAGCCCTTCGCCGGGAACGTGACCAGTTAAAACGGCGCAATCGGTATGACCGGAGCCGCTGGATTGACCGCCGTATAGCTGAGGTGGGACGTGAACTGGATCGGCTGAAAGATGTCCGCCGAAACGGTAATTACAATAGTCACCGCAATGATTATCGCCGCGGTCACTATCACGGAAATTCACGTAACCTCTGTTACAGCAATCACTAAAGCTTACTCTCCCTGTCAGTAGAAGGGGCGGGGTTAGAGAAGAGAAAGTCTCGGCACTGCGCCGGGACTTTTTGCATGATGATTTAACAATCTTTTCGCCTGTTACGCGATTAGTTTTGTCTACTCTCTCAGACTTAGCTATTCTCCGCAGAATAGGCGCGAAATTTGCATCTCCCTTTCAAAATGAGACGCAGAGCCCGGATAGATACGAAACGGCCGCTTTCAGGGAGTTAGAAAGATGACACAAATTCGAAACACGCTTTTAATGGGAACAGCCACTTTACTGGCTTTGGCTTTATGCTCCCCCTCCGCCGAGGCTCAACTCATCGGAAACCTTGATAATAGCACGCTTCTTGGCGGCGCCGTCGGCGCGGGACTTGGCGGGGTTATCGGATCAAATATTGCCCCGAACGGACAGGGCGACGAATATACGGCCATTGGCGCCGTAGCAGGTGGGCTCGCCGGAGCCGCTTATGGCAATAGCCGTAGTACTTATGCCGGAAACCCTTATGCCGGACAATTCAATCCGGGTTTTAATGGCCGAAATCTAGCCGGCACCGCCATCGGGGCGGGCATTGGAGGCGCTATCGGCTCCAATCTTGCCGGATCAGGCCAGCGTCAGGAAGGCACAGCTATTGGCGCGGTTTTAGGCGGCGTTGCAGGCTATAGCCTCGCCAACCGCACAGCTCGCCCCCGCTATAATGGCCAGGCTTATGCTGGCAATGGCTATGGCTATGGCGGCGGATATAACGGGGCGACGGGCGCCTACGTCCCTGTGCCATATGCGCCGACGGCTTACACAGGCGGAAGCGTCACAATTCCAACAAACTATCGCGGCACATCTTATTCAAGGCAGGTGAGCATACCGACAACATATCGCGGCGGGTCGTCACGCTTCCAACGCATCCCGACCTCGTCACATAGTGTGGCTACGCCAGCCTTCGGCCCGTTTTACGGACCGCTGACAGGGCTGAATTCAGGTCCCGTCCTCGCGACGTCTCCGGGCACATATCATCGCGGTGAATATGTCGCCGGGCCGGTCATTCCGGTCACGCGATATGCGCCCTCTTGCGGCTCGCCTTGTGCCCCGGCTCCAAAGATTCGCGTTCAACGCGAAATAATCCGCAAAGAGAGAGTCATTGTTGACGCAGACTGTCCTCAAGGAACATATGAACAATCAGACGGCACATGCATGACGCCGCCGCGAACTGTTTATGAACCTGCTCCGACTGTCATCCCCTCTCACTGCCCGGCAGGTACAACGGATCAAGGCAACGGCACCTGTCTCGAACCCGCAAAAACAATTCTTGGCCAAGCGCCGATTGTTATCGAGCAATATTGCCCTGCAGGAACCACCGATCAAGGCGATGGAACCTGCCTTGAACCTGCCAAAACCGTATTGGGACAAGCGCCGATTGTTATTCCTCAACATTGCCCGGCCGGAACATCAGATCAGGGCGACGGAACCTGTCTGGCGTCTCCGAAGGTGATAGTCGAACCTACGCCGATCATTCGTCCTATTCCTCAGCCGCAAGTCTATTGCTATTCCGATAGTCATAAACGCTATGACGGAAACGGGGCGTTGATCGGGTATAATCACGAGACGGGGCGTTGCAAAAAACACCACTAACTTACTCTCACTTCGGGGCGCGATTGGCCGTTCTCTAGTTGAGAGCGGCCTTTTTTATGACTGAATTGTAATCTTGTTTAACGCTTCGTTCCGCAACCGTTCATCTTTGGTTGTGTATGTTAAAAGCAATTGATGTCGGGTTAATTAGGGAGAGGCTCGTCGAAAACGACTATCAAAGGAGTATCTCATGCGTTTCAAAATTGGATTCACTATCGCCGCCGTTGCGGCCGTTGCAATGGCCCCATTAGCCGCCTCGGCCCATGATAATGGCTATAATCACTATCATCAAGGTTCCAACGGAGATGACCAATTGGTCGGCGCAGGAATTGGCGCTGTCGCCGGAGCTGTGCTAGGGAGCCAAGTCGCCGGGAATGGCGCCAGAACCGAGGGTTCTGTCTTAGGCGCAGTCATCGGCGGAGTTGCCGGCGCTGCGATTGCAAGCGATGGTCGACGGAGCAATGTTCGTTACAATAATGGCTATTACAATAATGGCGGGTATTACAATTCAAATACCGGATATTATGGCAGAACGACCTATAATAACGGATATTATAATCCAGGCTATCGGACCACATATACCAGAACTTATTCCCAGCCTTATTATAATTCCTATTACCCACGTTCAGGCGCAGCGATCTCGATAAATTTAAATAGTCGCGGAAATCACTATAATCGCGGACGTTATTATCGCCCCCGTGGACATAATTATCGTCACCGCGGTCACTACCGCAATCGTGGCCATCATGGCCGTCGGGGTCACCACGGACGTCGCGGTCGTCATTAAAATCTTACCTAACCCCGCTCCGGCGGGGTTTTATTTTGCGTGTAAAAGTCAATTAGCTTTATTGGCCCAGTTGAAGACTTTTGGTTCTCACGCGGCGATCGCCGAGCTGAATTGGCATCGCCCAATTCGGACGTGCCTCCTGCAGCGCGCGGCTCTCGGGCCCTAAACCAAAATAGGACGTAGAGATGCGCAATGTTGAGGCTTTGGCGTCGATAGGAAGCTGCACCCTCACCTCTAGGGTCTGACAGCTCCGTCCCGAACAAACCACATTTTGCTTCGAACCCTTTATCTGGAGCTCGTTAACGGACACAAATTTTGCGTTGGCCGAACCTTCCAATCCGATAAATACTCGGTCCGTCTCAGGGGCTTTTAACCTGACCGTAACGCGCCGCCCGTCCGCCGCCACGCTGTCGCGAATAACATTAAGGACCATCTCGTCCGCGGACATATCAGGCGCTTGAGCCGAAACTTCAGAGGAATTATCTGACGAAGTTTTAAATTCGCCGACTTCGCGCATACTCTTCGGGAGAGGGTCACGTTTACCGAAGACCCATTGAGACGAGCCGTCACCCTCATCCTCAATATGCGTAATGGAAATTGGTTGCGGGGCCTGCGGACTGTAAGCTGGAACGAATATCGCGCAGACTAAAAAGCCTAAACTCACTATAGCCAAACCAATAGCCGGAGCCCAGCCCAGAGGCTGACGCTTTAACCTGTCCGACAAGCAAAGCGGCGCCAGAAAAATAAAACAAAAGACGAATAAGATCGTTAGAGGCGCGGACTGCTCCGGAAACAACATGATTTCTGCAAAGGCAGACGCCGGTAAAATTATTATAATAAAGACCAGAGTTGCTAAAATGGAAAACAGAGCTGATACAAGTCTCGTCCCCAAAAGCGACATTAGGCCTGCCAAAGCTATTATCGCCAGAGACGGCGCAAACAGAATTAAACCGCCCGGTAAATAAACACTCATTAAGCCTCCGAATAAAGCAAACCAGATCCAGCCAGCCGCCGCCAATCGGAGACCCGAAATATTTCGGGCCCATATTTTCAAAGCCAAAAAGGCACCCAGCAAACCGGCTGCACTCTGCGCCGCCCTTAACGCCCAAGTGTGTGCAGAAGCATAATTGGCTTCTGGCCGAATAACCGCCACTAGGAATGTCAAAGCGACAGCAAATCCGACACCTAGTAAGAGCGCGGTTGGCGGAAAGAGAAGCGCTCGCATCCCGCCGTCCCGATCCGATTTCACAAAGATAATTATCGCTCCCAACAGGCCAAACCCAACAAATACAACTCCCCAAAAGACAGGCATGGAAAGGATGAACAGGCCAAAAATGTCCGTGTAGAGCCATTGTCCTTCCGAATTATTTTTAGGCGTATCAAGAAAAGCCTCTACAGCGGATAATCCATTGGCGCCCATGTGAAACAAGGATCGCTTATCCAAATTCGCCAGATTGTCTCCGGGCGTATGGTAAAAAGCGACCCCTTCCCCGACAGCATAATTGGCAACGTCTGGCTGCAGAAGCAAAAACTCAGTCACATCGGTATCATTGGGCATAACGTCGTAAACCGCCGCTGCCAGTGAACTCGTTAGCGGTTTCTGGATGTCGGTCTTCAGGGCCTGAATATCCCGTTGATTGGGCGTACCCGTCTGGAACATTGCTACCGGGCCTCTTATGCCCCGGGCTTCCATACTCACTACAGACCCAATGAGAGAGGCGAAGGGATCTGTTTTGACAAAAGAATGCGCGCCGATAAGACCCGTCTCTTCTCCATCCGTCATTAAAACTAGAACAGGTTTAGGAAGCTCATCTTGTTTTAAGACTGAGGCTATTTCTAGGCTAGCAGCCACGCCGATTCCGTCATCGCTTGCGCCGGGTCCTGCCGGAACAGAGTCATAATGCGACGCTATCATCACGGCGTCCGGCCCGGGCTCGTTCAGCCAAAACATAACATTTTGAACGCGGGCACAACTGGCAGACTTTGGGTAGGGCTTACAATTAAAATCGTCCCGGATAATGGGCTCAAACCCTAGCTCCAATATCTCGGTAACGAGTCTTTGGCGCATAGCGTCATTAGCATCTGAATCTACGGGATGGGGGGTCTCGTCACCAAGTAAGCGCTCAAGACGCGTGAAAGCCTGTGCTGTGTTAAAAGCATGATCGGTTTTTACATCTGGCGGAGACACACTGAATTGCCGCAAAGTCGCCACGGCAAAAAGGAGTAAAATCAGTAACGCCAAGTTAAAACCGTGTGGTCTTTTCATAATTGTTCCCCGCACCAGAGGCGCCCCTTCCATGGGATAGAAGGAAAGACGGACTGTATCAATTACATTCTAGAATGGGCGTTATGAGCGCGTCGCCCAAAGTAAATATTCCGTATTCCCGGAGCCACCCTTGATCGGAGAAGTATCTTCGCCTTTTACCCTCCATCCCAGATCAGACAGCCAGATTTTCACCTCTTTCAGAGATTGCAAAGCCCGCTCTTCGCTTTTGACCAATCCACCCCGACCAATTCCGTCCCTCCCGACTTCGAATTGAGGTTTGACCAGACTCACTAAAGTCGCCTTTTGCGCTGCCAATGAAAGCGGAATTTCGAGAACTTTAGACAAGCCAATAAAGCTTGCGTCACAGACGATTAAGTCAGGCGCATAGCCAATAAGGTCTTCGGTCAACTCCCGCGCATCCTGATTTTCAAGCGATAAAAGACGGGGATGATTGTGAAGTGAGGCATGAAGCTGCCCCTGCCCGACATCCACCGCGCAAACTTTGGCCGCTCCGCGTTCCAACAAAACTTGTGTAAAACCGCCCGTTGAAGACCCGACATCCAGACAGAGGCGCCCCGATGGATCTACGTCGAATACCTCCAGCGCATGAACTAATTTTAATCCGCCTCGCGACACCCATGGATGCTCAAGCTCGGCGATAACCTCTGCGCCTTTGGGGATGGTTTGCGAGGCTTTACGGGCAGCAACACCGTCAATCGTGACCTTACCTGCCTTAATGGCCGACTGCGCCCGAGCGCGGGAATCGTAGTGACCATGATTGACGAGATATTGGTCGGCCCTCATGACAGAGAGACCTAGGCCAAATTCATCTGCGCATTGAAGTCCTGCCCCAAGGCTTTGAATACGGTTTCGACAATGGCGTCAGAATCAAGCCCTGCTTCTTTATACATTTTGGCAGGTGTATCTTGGTCTATAAAGCGATCCGGCAGGGTCATAGTTCGGATTTTCAAGCCGTTATCCAAACACCCGGACTCCGCAAGTTCGTGTAGGACAAAAGCGCCGAACCCGCCGACGGAGCCTTCTTCAATCGTAATCAGGACTTCGTGCTCATTAGCCAGTCGGCGGACCAAATCTTTATCCAAAGGTTTTGCAAATCGCGCATCCGCCACAGTGGTGGACAGGCCTAATGTGTCTAGCTGTGTCGCGGCATCCAGCGCTTCGGCGAGGCGTGTTCCATAGGACAGGATCGCCACGCGGGAGCCCTCTTTCATGATGCGGCCTTTGCCGATTTCGAGAGGCTCAGGGTTTTCTGGAATTTTAATGCCGGTCGCTTCGCCGCGTGCATAACGGAAGCCTATCGGTCCGCTATCATGAGCGACCGCCGTGACCACCATACGGGCCAGCTCCGCTTCATCCGCCGCCGCCATCAAGGTAAAATTCGGCAGACATCCTAAATAGGCAATATCGAAAGACCCGGCATGGGTCGGGCCGTCCGCTCCGACGAGCCCCGCGCGGTCCATAGCAAAGCGAACAGGCAGATTCTGGATTGCCACATCATGCACCACCTGATCATAACCCCGTTGCAGAAAGGTCGAGTAGATCGCGCAAAAAGGTTTAAACCCATCAGCGGCCAATCCAGCAGCAAAAGTAACGGCGTGTTGCTCGGCAATGCCGACATCGAACATCCGATCGGGAAAGGCTTTTCCAAACATATTCATCCCGGTCCCGCCTGGCATGGCCGCGGTAATGCCGACAACTTTATCGTCCTTCTCGGCTTGCTTGATAAGCTGCTCTCCAAACACGGACGTATAGCTTGGCGCGTTCGGTATGGATTTGCTTTGCTCGCCCGTAATGACGTTGAACTTACTGACGCCATGATATTTATCGGCGGAGTTTTCAGCCGGGGCGTAGCCTTTACCTTTTTGCGTCACAACATGAATAAGCGTCGGACCGTCTTTCATCTTTTTGACGTTTTCTAAAACAGAAACCAACGCGTCAATATCGTGACCATCCACCGGCCCGACATAATAAAACCCTAGCTCTTCAAACCATGTGCCGCCCATAAACATGCCGCGCGTATATTCTTCAGCCTTGCGGGCAGTGGATTTAATCGGTCGCGGAGCGTCTCTGACAAAAGCTTTGCCGGCGCCGCGTAATTTTTGATATCCGCCAGAGCTGACCATTTTGGCCAACATATGGCTCATCGCGCCGACAGGCGGCGCAATTGACATATCATTATCATTGAGGATGACAATTTGGCGAGAATCTGTTGCGCCAGCATTATTCATTGCTTCGTAGGCCATGCCCGCCGTAATTGAGCCATCGCCAATCACTGAGATCACATGACCATCGCGTCCGTCCAGATCGCGCGCCGTAGCAAATCCCATTCCGGCAGAAATAGAGGTGGAGCTATGCGCGGCCCCGAATGGATCATATTCGCTCTCGGCGCGCTTGGTAAAGCCGGACAGCCCGCCGCCTTTACGAATTGTGCGCATCCGGTCGCGACGCCCGGTGAGAACCTTATGCGGATAGCATTGATGTCCGACATCCCAGATAAGCTTATCCGTCGGTGTGTTGAAAACATGGTGAATAGCCACGGTCAGTTCGACCACGCCCAGCCCCGCGCCGAGATGTCCCCCGGTAACGGAGACCGCGTCAATGACTTCCGAACGAACTTCTTCGGCGAGTTGTTTTAATTGCTCACGCGAAAATTCCCGCATGTCGGCAGGGAATTTAACTGTATCCAGAAGCGGTGTGCTCACCATTTAAATCTCTTCCTCTGTCTGCTCATATAGATTTGAGCTTACTTTTAGATACGCTCTAATGCTGTCTTTGGAGCACAAAATCTACAGTGTCTTTCAGGGTCTGCGCTTTTTCACCGAAAGGAGCAAGGTGACCTTTTGCCTGTTCGCCCAGTCCCTTTGCCATTTCTTTCGCCTTTTCAAGACCCAAGAGTGACACAAACGTGGCCTTCCCAAGGTTTTCATCTTTCCCGACAGCCTTACCCATCAAGGCCGCATCACCTTCGACATCCAGAATATCGTCCTGTATTTGGAAAGCGAGACCCATATCGCGGGCGTAACCAGAAAGGGCGTTCAATGTCATTTCATCTGCACCGCTGATGAGTCCGCCGGCTCTCACCGCGAAATCAATAAGCGCCCCTGTTTTCATCTCCTGCAAGCGGGTGATGAGGTCTTCGTCGCGATCTGTTTCTGACACGGTAATGTCTATGACTTGCCCGCCAATCATGCCGGATACCCCGCCTTTTTGCGCAAGTTCGCAAACTAACTTGGCGCGTATCCTTGAATCCGGGTGGGCGGTTTCCTCTCCGAGAAGCCCAAAAGCGTGAGTCAACAACCCATCTCCCGCCAAGACCGCTATCGCTTCGCCAAAATGTTTATGAACCGTGGGTTTGCCGCGGCGCAAATCATCATCATCCATACAAGGGAGATCGTCATGGACAAGACTATACACATGAAGACATTCCAGAGCAGACCCCACCGTCAATGCGGATTCAATATTTCCGCCGATCATACGCGCCGTTTCAACGACAAGAAATGGCCGCAACCGTTTCCCCCCGCCCAACACCGCATAGCGCATGGCCTTCGCCACAACGGCCTGCTCTCCTACAGGGTGAGGCAGTAACCGCTCAAGAGCCGTTTCAATCTGATTGGCAACAGACGCAAGTTGGAATTGAAAGTTAGGTGTCATTCAGACGCGCCTCTGACCTATCGGCCTTCGCCTCTACTCATCAAAATTTTCAGTGCTGACCTTCCCGCTTCCGTCGAGCACGATTTTTTCCACCTTCATTTGCGCGTCCTTGAGCTTGGCGTCGCAATGGGCCTTGAGCGCCGCGCCGCGTTGATAAATCGTAATGCTCTCCTCAAGGGGCGCATCACCGCGTTCCAAACGCTGCACGATACCTTCTAATTCTTTCAAAGCGTCTTCGAAGGACAAGTCTTTGATAGGTTTCTCAGCTTGTTTCTCAGCCATTATTTTTCCTCGTAATTTACAGGGCGCTCATAGCGGCGGAACGACCAATGCAGATCGCCGTTTTGAGAACGCATTTTCCACCCGCGTTTTACAAGCGAGCCTTTGAGCATCCGGTTTATCCACCCATGGGCAGAGACATATATAATTTTGCCGTCCGTAGCATAGTCTGCCAAGCGGTCACACATATTTTCAACGCGGGCGCGGGCTTCTGTGTGACTCTCTAGGCCATCTGACCATCCGAAATACCAGAAAATCCGCGCCGCCGTTCCCCAACTTTTCGGACGCATTTTAAATTTCCCAAAAGGCGGCGATGGTAAAGCCGCTTCAATTAAGTGGTCATCAATAATATCAACCTCTCGCCCGGCAGCAAGTTCAGCGCTTTCTATGGCCCGCTTGAGTGGGCTGGCTATAATGAGATCTGCCTGATTAACCCAGAATAAGAGTTTGGGGGGAACGCGCTGTCCTGGGACAATGCCGCCTTCGTCATAGCGTATCCACCAGTCGCGATAGCCTTGCCAGGTCATATAAACCTTTCGCGACAGAGATGGTTTGCCATGACGGGCGATTATGAGCGTGTTAACAGGCCGAGCTTCACTTGACCGCGTCTGCGGGATATCCGGCTCAGGCTCCAAGAGTCAGAGCTTCTGACCGAAGCGAATACCAGGACACCGAAGGCCTTCCTCCGATTCGCAACGTTTAAAAGAAAACATCATCATATCAGCCCGCCCAATTAGATGAGTTTGAGGCACAAAGCCCGGCCCTTCGGGTGCGCGGCTATCTGTTGAATTATCGCGGTTATCGCCCATGAAAAAAACATGTCCCTCCGGCACATTAAAAGCCTCAGTGTTGTCCAAAGGCCCCTGATCGGTCTTTTCATATATTAAATGACTGTCTTTTTCACCCGGAAGTTTTTCGCGGTAAACCTCTACCCCGACAACACGCCCTTTATGTTCCCGGAATAGATAGCTATCAACTTTGGACCGTCCGACACTTTGGCCGTTCAAATAGAGCTGACCACCCAAAACTTGGATTTGATCCCCCGGAAGACCAATCAGACGTTTAATCATGATTTGTCCACTTTTGGGATTGCGGAACACCACAACGTCGCCGCGTTTTGGAAGTCGGGAAAAAACTTGCCCCTCTGGCAATGGTAATTTGTGCAACAAAAACGGAAGAGAATGGCTTGAATAACCATAAGCGAATTTCGAAACATAAAGATGGTCGCCAACTTCAAGTGTAGGGAGCATGCTTTCACTGGGAATCTTGAAATGACCCCAAACCAAGGTCAACATGGCTATAACAAAGGTAAATAATCCAAGGAAAAATTTAATTTCCGACCATAGCCACTGGCCAAAACTCTGGCTTTTTTTCTCCGGCGCATTTTCTGTCACTTGGGTCGTCATATTTACGCTATCAGCCTTCTGAGTCATCGCATAGGCAATGCCGCGTGGCGGTCGGCTTATCAAGTCGGAATTGAGGATATATCAGTATCGTGAAAGATATTTCATTGTCAGAATATCAAGAGTAAGAGACCCTATGAGACCGTTTTTGACTGCTTTTTTTGCGCTGTTTTTATTTTCAGCCTGCGCGACACCACCGGACCCATCCCCGCAGGCCGCTCCGCGGGGCGACTATAAACTTGATCCAACCCATACGAGCGTCCTGTGGTCTCTTTCTCATACAGGATTATCGCAATATACGGCGCGCTTCGACGACATCACAGGCGCCCTTGATTTTGACCCCAACGCGCCGGAGAACAGCCGCGTTGAAATTGTGATTGACCCAATGAGCGTTAATACGGGCCTTCCGGAGTTCGACAAAACGATCGCAATGGACGGTAAATATCTAGATGCGGAAAAATTTCCGGACATCCGTTTCACCTCCACATCCATCAGGTTAACTGATAAAAATAGCGGCCTCGTCACAGGCGATCTGACTTTACGCGGCGTAACCAAATCCGTCACTTTGGAGACTAGGTTTAACGGCGTCGGCAAGAGCTTCGGTCACGCCGGAGAGACAATTGGATTTTCCGCAACGGGGGCGTTTAATCGATCGGATTTCGGTCTGGATTATCTGATAACGCTTGGAAATATCGGGGATAAAATCACGCTCCGGATTGAAACCGAGTTTAACGAGGCGAATTAAAGTGGGAACGCGCGCAGAAGTTTTGAATGTCTTGCATTCGGGCGGTGTGGTCATCCTGCCCACGGAAACAGTTTACGGCGTTGCGGCCCGCGCCGACCGACCTGAGGCGATCAACCGACTTTACGCCATAAAAGGACGGGATTTTGACAAGCCTCTCGCGCTATGCGTCAGCGGGATAGACGCCGCCAAACATTACGTGACCTTTGACCGTCTTGCCAAACGCATAGCCAAAAAATTTTGGCCTGGCCCTCTGACATTGGTTTTACCAGCCCGCGATCCTTCCTTGTTTACCCGCCTCGCTCCGCAGTTATATTCCACCGCACCGGACGGAACGCCGACTATCGCCATTCGCTGTCCCGACGCAATTTGGAGGACAGAAACCACCTTTGCGAAGATTGAATACCCTGTTGCCCTAACGAGCGCGAACCGGTCTGGAGAGCCCGCCCCAACTAAGGCCTCAGAAGCGTCTAAGTCGCTGGGTTATGACGTGGACGACATGCTCTTGGCCGAGGACTGCGCGCTGGAAGATGCCTCAACGATTATCAGCCTCGCCGAAAACCCGCCGCGTCTTCTGCGAGAGGGGGCTTTACCTCTCTCCTCTCTCAAGCCATTTGGTATTACATGACTGATAAAGAAAAGATCGACGCCCTCAAATCCTCCCTTCCCGACGAGGCCTGGACCCAAGACAAAGATATTATCGAGCCGCATCTGACGGAATGGCGGGATAAATATTTCGGCAAAACACCGCTCATGCTCACCCCGCGCACGACGGAGGAATGTTCGGAGGCCGTCAAAATCTGCGCCAAGCATAAAATCGCCATCATGCCCCAAGGTGGCAATACCGGCTTGGTCGGCGGCAACACCCCCCAGGGCGAAGTGCTTATCTCGCTCAAGAAAATGACCAAAATCCGCGAAATAAATCCGACCTCGAACAATATGATTGTCGAAGCTGGGGCCATTTTGCAAAATGTCCTCGACGCGGCCAATGACGCCAACCGCAAATTCCCGATGACTTTGTCCAGCCAGGGCAGCTGCACGGTCGGCGGCGTTCTCTCGACCAATGCGGGCGGCAATCATGTCCTCAAATACGGCACAACTAAGGAACTCGTCTTCGGCGTGGAAGCGGTCCTGCCCAATGGCGATATTTTCAACGGGCTGACCAATCTACGCAAAGACAATACGGGCTATGATCTCAACCGTCTTTTCCTCGGCGCGGAAGGCACGCTCGGCATTATCACGGCCGCCTCGCTCAAGCTCTACCCTAAACCCGCCTATGTGCAGCGAGCGCTCATCGGTTTGGACAGCGTCGCCACCGCCGTCTCGCTTCTGGAAGATTTCCGCGCGGGCGGGCGGCTCGCCATGTTCGAAGTCATGCCCGCCATTGGCTACCGCGCCGTGGTCGATAATTTCGACGCCGTCCGCGATCCGTTTGACGCGCAATATGACTGGTACCTCCTCTGTGACTGGGAAGTCGATAGCGAAGAAGAAGGCGCGGCGCTCGCCGAATCTATTCTCGGCAAAGCATTTGAAGCCGAGAAAGTCCTAGACGCGGTGATCGCGCAAAACGAAACACAAGCGGCGGAAATACTGTCTATCCGCGAGCATATGAGCGCGGGGCAGAAATTCCTCGGCGGCTCCGTCAAACACGACATCACCGTGCCGATAGATAAAATTCCGGAATTTTTCAAACTGGCCGACGCCAAGTGTCAGGAGGTCGCCCCCGGTTGCCGCCCGGTCGGATTTGGCCATTTCGGCGACGGCAATATCCACTATAATGTCGCCCAACCGGAAGACGCGGATAAAGAGGCGTTCCTGGAAAAGTGGGACGACCTCTCTCAACCCATTTTCGATATTATCGATGAGTTGGGAGGCTCCATTTCAGCCGAACACGGCATCGGCATCATGAAACGCGAAGACCTCGCCGAACGCGCCGACCCCACAAAAATCTTGCTCCTGAAAGCGATCAAAAACGCGATAGACCCGGATAGGATCATGAACCCGCGGGTTATGATTTAATGCTACCGGTGGCGCTGTATAGTCCTTTTTTAATTTTAGCTGTCATATTCTTAATAGAGATAATAGTTGATTTAGCCTTTAGGAATTCAAAAAATCGTAAACTTAAAGTCAATTATTTCATTTCATCGTTATTTTTCTGCTTTGCAGACGGGCAATTTATAAATACTTCAACTAATCAACACTCGTTTCTTACTTGGATTTTTCTATTATTTGCCACCTCGACATTCAATCTCCTTAGTCTTTGCGCACGCTCTGCTCAAGACTCCAGAACTTTGAGAAAGCTCCAATTATTTCTTCAAATTCCAATCTTTTTACTAATGGCTGCTTTCCTTCTAAGTTCTTCGGTAGCTCTTAATTTCAATAAATCACTTTTGATAGGATTTTCAATTTTAATGATATTATCGTATTTGGGATTACTCCTAAAAAGATTCCAATCAGAAATTTCAGATAGAATGTCTTTCTAACTTACGGCCTAAGTGAAATGGTCGCCTCACTACTGACGGATAACTTATTTCAAGGATACCTCGGTTAAGCTGGGGAATAACGGTAACCGAGCGGGGTGTTGTTTTTTTACTGAAACCAATTCCCCCTTGCGCCCGTAGTCTAAATTCCTACATTTGGAACATCACAAACCCACGCGGACGTGTTCGGACTCCCTGAACAGGCGTTATGAGGAAAGGATAGATATGATTACCCTGCTCTCCCCTGCAAAAAAATTAAATGAAAACCCGGCGGAAACCGGCCTGGAGATTACGCGGCCGCGTTTCGAAGATGAGACGCGCGAACTGGCTCAGGTCGCCAAAAAGCAATCCGTCGCCGACCTTAAAAAACTGATGCATCTCTCCGATAATTTGGCGGAATTAAATGTGGATCGGTTTAAATCATTTAATCTCGACGGCCAAAGCAATAGCGCCCAGCCCGCGGGCCTGACCTTTGACGGCGACGTCTATTGGGGGCTGGAAGCCAAGAGCCTGACCGATGACGATCTCGACTACGCGCAGACACACTTACGTATTCTTTCTGGGCTATATGGCGTGCTTCGTCCGATGGACGCCATTCAGCCTTACCGTCTGGAAATGGGGACAAAGCTCAAAACCAAACGCGGTAAATCCCTTTATGAATTTTGGAACACAAAACTCGCGGAGCAACTTCGCGAAGACCTCAACGGCCATCACGACCACACCATTGTCAATCTCGCCTCGAATGAATATTTCAAAGCGGTCGATAAAGACGCGCTGGACAAACCCGTGATTGAAGCGAAATTCCTCAATATTAAAGACGGAGAAAAACGGCATTTGATGTATTACGCCAAATTCGGACGCGGCCTGATGGCGCGCTGGATACTGCAAAACCGCATCGACAAAGCGGACGATCTGAAAAACTTCGACCTCGAAAACTATAAATTCGATAAATCGCTTTCCTCAGAGACGGAATTGGTCTTTACCAGACCTCAACCGCCGAAAAAGTCATAAGCGAAATTGGTAAATGGAAGTCAGCGACCGCAGCCCGGATAAACTTCTGAAGTTTGAACAAACGGGCGAAGACAGCCCGCTTAAATTCAGCTTCTGGGATTGGTGGAGCGTCCTGAGACGGACTTTCGTTTCTGCCCAACGCGACAACATCACAGTTGTCGCGGCGGGCGTCGCCTTTTTCTCCCTGCTCGCTGTCTTTCCGCTCATTTCAGCGGCGATTTCGCTCTTTGGATTTTTTGCCAATCCCGGCGATATTAACGAAATATCGGAAACCGTTCGGGCGCTCATGCCGGGCGAAGCTTTTGACGTCATTCAGCGGCAAATCGTGACTGTTCTCGATGCGCCGGATGAGACGGTCGGCTTAGGGATTATCATTTCCCTTTCCGTGGCTATCTTTTCCGCCGGAGCAGGGATACGCGCCATGATGCGGGCGATGAATATTGCATATCGGGAGATCGAAAAACGAAACTTCTTTCTATTCTATCTCTACGCCGGATTGATGACGCTGGGCAGCTTTGTCTTTATCTGGATCTCCTTGATTGTCATTGTCGGTATTCCCTCAGTTTTAAGATTTCTTTATCTTGACGGGATTGTAAATTTTGTTGCTTTGACTTTGCCGTGGCTATTGCTTGTTCTGGTGTTTGGATTTGCCGTGGGCGTGATGTACCGCTTTGGCCCATCACGCAGGCCCGCCCGGAAAAGATGGATTTATCCCGGCATGACCATGGCCACTGTGTCTTGGCTCATCATTTCATACGGGTTTTCAAAATTCGTCTCCGAATTCGGCAATTATAACGCCACTTATGGCAGCTTATCCGCCGTTGTAATCCTTTTAGTGTGGCTATGGCTTACGGCGAATGTCATTATTTTTGGCGCTGAATTGAACGCTGAACTGGAACGTCAGACGATTGCGGACTCGACCCGCGGCCCGGCCCGGCCCTTGGGCCGGAGAGGCGCCGCTGTCGCTGATTTCAAAGCAGTTGGGACATCAGAAAGCATCGCCATGGACGAAGTCGTTCATCCAAAGGAAACTAGTAATCCGGTGACGGATACCCCATCCAAAAATGAAAATAGCTAAATTGGATTAAGCCTCATTGCTTCTTTTCACCAACTCCGACCCTTGGGCGCGGCCGGAATTGACCGCTTTATCGACCTCCCAAAACACCAGATCATCTCCACCTCTCATCTGCTCTAAAATACGCTCAGGGTTTGAGTCAGGGTCGAGCCATTCATCCCATTTTTCCATAGGCAGGCGCACAGGCATGCGGTGGTGAAGATATTTGACACGTCCTGTCGCCGCAGTGGTCAAAATAGTGCAGGACAGCAGCTCTATTCCCTCATCCACCCGCCACATATCCCAGAGCCCGGCAAGGGCGAACATATCGTCATGGTCCTCGGTGATGAAATTCGGCGTTTTAGGTTTTTCAACCCCGTCCCATTCATACCATCCACTTGTAGGGATCAGCGCCCGGCGTCGGCGAAACGGCGTACGAAAACTAGCTTTCTCCGCCGCTGTTTCCACGCGCGCGTTAAATAAAGGTCGCCCCTCCGGCGCCTCCTTTCTCCAATGCGGGTGAAGCCCCCAGCGCATGGGCACAACTTTGCGGCGTTTCTTTCCATCAAAAGCGACGGCGGGCACGACCATTCCCGGGGAAATATTATATTGCGGAGACCAATTCCAATCTTCGGTCAGGCTTTCTTCGGCTTTAAAGCAGGCCCTAATTTCGTCTAGCTTTCCGGAAAGTGTATAGCGTCCGCACATAAGACCTTATAGGCAGGGCGGAGCGGAGACGAAAAGATCTATGACAGAAAAAAAACCGATAAACTGTGTGGGCGTTATTTGTTTTCGAGGAGAGGACGTCCTTCTAATCAAGCGTGGAAAACCTCCGCGAGAAGGGGACTGGTCCCTCCCCGGGGGACGCATTGAGACAGACGAAACGGAAATCGAAGCCGCTTTGCGCGAGCTTATGGAAGAGACCGGCGTGACCGCTACATTGGGACCGAAAGTCCTCACTTTGCCCGCCCGTTTTGAAGGCACGGATTATATCCTGCATGATTACGTTGCGGAATGGATCAGCGGAGAACCGGTGGCGGGTGACGACGCGGCCCATGCCGAATTTATGCCGACTGTGAGCCTTGACGGTCTTGGCATGTGGAACGCTACGCGAGAGGTAATCGAAACCGCCAGAGCCGCGCGCTCAGGCGAAACCCTACTGAATAAACCTTTGGGCAGTCCCGACGATTCGGGTTAGCCTTCAAATATGCGCTGCATTGTTTTCATATCCGCTTTTCTGTCTCTTTTGCTCTGCGCCCCCGCCTTCGCACAAGACGCCCAATCCAGCGCCGCAGCTCAAGCGGAGGCCAAAGCTGAAGCTCAAAAAGCGCGCGAAGAAGCTGAACTTCGGATTGAAGCATCAATGGTGACAATGACCTCGCTTGTCGAAGCTCTTTCGAAAAATTTGGGGCAACTCCACTACCTTCGCACATTGTGTTTCGGACAAGGCGATCAGAAATGGCGAAATTACGCCTTTCAAGTGATGTCAATTGAATCTCGCGGCGACGCCGAAGCCGAGCGCCAACTTGTCCGCGCCTTTAACGCCGGATATTATCAGGAACAACAACGCCATAGTCAATGTAGCCGCAATGTCAGCGTTGACGTTGCCGCGCTTTCCGAAAATGGTCGCCATATTGCAGCCATGCTCGGCGACCCTTATAGAGATTATTAACGCGCCTGCCCGGAGTAGAATATGACCCTGTCAAACAGCTTAAAAACCGCCATGGTGGCTTACCGCGTTGCGCGGGCTTTTCCGCCAATTGTGCCACTAGCTATCGGCGCGATGGCGATTGCCGGGTGCGCGAAAGTTATGACGGACGCCCGCAAAGCTCAACCTTTGACAAGTCTTGCCGGGTCAGAATGGGGATTTGCAGATACAACCCAGTTCATTGCCTTTAAATCCAAAGGCGAAGTTGTTGGTTTTGGCGGATGCAATAATTTTTTCGGGAGTTATGCGCAGGATGGTCAAGCTCTGACCTTTGGCGCACTCGCCTCTACAAAAAAATTCTGCCAGGGTAAGATGGACGCCGAATCCACTTTTTTGCAATCTATCCAAAACACACGCCAATATGAAGCGACCCACTTGTCCATGACTCTTATTGATGAAAACGGGGCTGTTCTCTTACAGCTTCGTCGTAAAGATTGGGATTAAACTCTTTCCGTAGACGTTGCTGAATGCTAAATCGCGGCCTGCCTATTTAGGCAGATGTTTGCCCTACTAGCTTGCCCGGAAATTCCGCCATGAGACAAAGAATTGAAATCCGCCGTCCTGATGACTGGCATGTGCATCTTCGCGACGGCGATATGCTAGGTGATGTCGTCAATTATACGGCGCGGCAATTTGCGCGCGCGATAATTATGCCAAACCTGACGCCGCCTGTGACCACAGTGGACGCCGCCAGGGCTTATCGCTCCCGTATTCTCAAAGCCGTGGAGGAAGGCCTCGTCTTCACACCTCTGATGGTAGCCTATTTGACAGACGATATGGATCCGGAAGAAATTCGGCGCGGGGCAGAAGAAGGGGTTTTTACAGCCGCGAAACTCTACCCGGCCAATGCTACAACGAATTCTGCGGCTGGCGTCACGGATATTAAAAAGATATATTCTGTCCTACGAGTGATGGCTGAAATTGGCCTGCCTTTATTAGTGCACGGCGAAGTCAATCATAGTGATGTCGATATTTTTGACCGCGAAGCCCGGTTTATCGAGGATGTTCTCGCGCTGGTTATTAAAGACTTCCCAGAACTGAAAATCGTCTTTGAGCATATCACCACGGAAGAAGCTGTGGAATTTGTCAACTCTAACGGCGCAAATATCGCCGCAACGATTACGCCGCACCATTTGGAAATAAATCGGAATGCGATTTTTCAAGGCGGGATCAATCCACATAATTATTGCCTGCCCATCGCCAAACGAGAAAAACATAGATTGGCTTTGCGTAAGGCTGCCACCTCCGGCTCGTCTAAATTCTTTTTAGGAACCGACACCGCCCCTCATCCGGTCGCAGCCAAGGAAAGCGCCTGTGGCTGTGCCGGCATTTTTAATGCGCCTTACGCACTCGAAAGCTATGCCAAAACTTTTGAAGAGGAGGACGCTTTGGACAAACTCGAAGGATTCGCCTCGGAGCATGGCCCGAGATTTTACGGCCTCCCCCTCAATGAAGAAATAATTATTCTTGAGCGCAAAGCGTCCAAAGTTCCGGAAAAGCTGACCTTCTCCGGCACCGACATTATCCCATTTCATGCAGGAAGCACGTTGAACTGGTCGCTTCAGTCCTAAAAGCGGATCCTTTAAATATGTAAAAAGAGCAGTTTGCGAAGCGCATAGGCAACGCCCGCAACGATAACTAATCCGGCAAGCATCATCGCGGCCAGCCAGAGCAAACGCTTTATAAGCGGCGCCTGCGTCTCTCCTTTTTTCGGTGGCCCGACAGGACGAAGGGGCGACTTAGCCATGATAGCCGTCACCCTCTTTCACCTTCCCCCAGAATAGGCTGTGAACATAGGCTGTGTAAGCCAGAATAATCGGAAGCATGACAGCCGCACCGACAAATAAAAGCATCAAGGCATTATCTCTCGCAGCGGCT
Source organism: uncultured Hyphomonadaceae bacterium (assembly GCA_913058335.1). Classification (GTDB taxonomy): domain Bacteria; phylum Pseudomonadota; class Alphaproteobacteria; order Caulobacterales; family Maricaulaceae; genus Litorimonas. Next base: position 130,540 of record CAJXPX010000010.1, on the reverse strand, counting down.
TCCCAGATGGTGACTTCGAAAGGCACGATGTAAGGAAAAATGCTGACTCCAAGCCCCACATAACCCGTCAGAAAAATGCCGACCGCCAAGAGATAAGGCCTCCAATCGGGCGATTCTCCCGAGAATAAGTCTTTCCAGAGCCAGACCATAAACCCCCCGCAGGCCAGAGGAATTGGCAACATGTAAACGGCTTTACTGAAATCAATCGCCGCCATTGAAACGCCCCATTTCGCCGTAACGCGGGGATCAATTGATAGGGTCGCGAAGCTCACCAATGCCATACCCAACGCTGTGCCTATCAGGCTACGTTTCGCCCATTTTATAGAGCCGTCACGAAGTTCCCCTTCGGACTTCAATATCAGCCACGTTGTCCCGAGCAGGAGATACCCCGCCACCATTGAGAGTGCAACCAGCACAGAAAACGGCGTAAACCAATCAAAGGTATGACCGGCAAAAGCCCGGCCCTCAATTGTAAACCCTTGAATAAACCCACCCAGTATGAGCCCCTGGGACAAAGTGGCAATGAGAGATCCGTAAGCGAACGCAGCATTCCAGAATTTCTGAGTTTGTTTTCGAACGGCTTTATGTCGAAACTCAAACGCGACACCTCGAAAAATCAATGCGGCTAACATTAGTAAAATTGGTAAGTAAAAAGCAGGCATCAGAATCGCATAGGCTAAGGGGAACGCAGCAAATAATCCGCCTCCTCCCAGTACGAGCCAAGTCTCATTCCCGTCCCAAAACGGTTCAATCGTCGCCGTCATCATATTGCGTTCCTGATCGGAAAAGGCAAAAGCCGTCAACATCCCAATCCCGAGATCATATCCGTCAAAGGCAACATAGAGCATGACCGCTATTGCGATAAAAACAGCCCAGATATGAGGGAGATCAAGAAATTCCATTATATCCTCCTAATCGTCGTCATGCTTCGAGACGTTTTCACGAGAATTCGAGGGGGACCCACGTGACCCGTCAGAATTATCAGAGGCAGGAGAGTTTTCTTCTTCCGCCATATCGTCAACCGACCCCATGGCTGTGCCGGGTGCGCGGCGCTCTTTCTTAGGGTCGTCTGTTTCCTTATCGTCGAAGCCGCTGGTCGCAATACGCACCATATAGATGACGCCTGTTGTAAAGATTATGGCGTAAACAACGATAAAGATCAAAAGCGAGGTCGCAACTTCAGCTGTGCTGACCGGCGACAGACTATCCTCTGTGCGCAGATGGCCATACACAGTAAAAGGCTGCCGCCCGACCTCGGTGACGATCCAACCGCTGATAACAGCCACAAAGCCGAGCATGCCGCCCGGTACGGCAAGCCAGTGAAACAAACCTGGTTTATCTATAGTTTTCCTTACCCATTTGAAGCATCCCCATATCCCCAGTCCCAATAAGGCCAAGCCGCACCCAACCATAAGCCTAAAGGCCCAGAAAACGATGAAAACCGGAGGGTGATCGCCTTCGAAATCGTTCAGCCCCTGAATGACTTCATCTTTAGGCAACCCCATGACTGCATTTCCTAATCCGGGAATAGCGAGTTCATATTTATTACTGCGCGTCTTTTCGTCGGGGATAGCAAACAGGACCGTGTCCTGCGCGGATTTTGTTTCCCACCAGCCCTCTAGCGCGGCAACTTTCGCGGGTTGATGATGATGCGCGACTTCTCCGGACCAATGTCCGGCCATAATCTGCAAAGGCATAAGCACAAGTAAAGTCCCCGCTGCCATTCGCATCTGCCAACGGGTAGGTTTCTGGTCATGTTTACGTAGGGTCTGCCAAGCGCCCGCCGCCAAAATAACCGCCGCCGTCGTAATAAATGCAGCCAGCATCATATGTACGTAACGCGATGGAAAACTTGGATTGAAAATGACTTCCAACCAGCTTGTAGCGTAGAATTTGCCTTCCTCATCTATGGCAAAGCCTTGCGGCGTTTGCATCCAGCTATTTGCCGCTAGAATCCAGAAAGCCGAGATTGACGTTCCGACCGCAACGCAGCAGGTCGCCAGAAAATGCAGACCCTGTCCGACCTTTTTCCAGCCGAACAACATAACACCCAAAAATGTAGCCTCTAGGAAAAAGGCTGTTAGAACCTCATACCCCAAGAGAGGTCCCATGACGCTGCCTGTTTTATCTGCGAAAACCGCCCAATTCGTCCCGAACTGATAACTCATTACAACGCCGGAAACGACGCCCATGGCAAAGGCCAGGGCGAAAATTTTTACCCAATGCAGATAAAGCCGCTTATAGGTCTCATTCCCTGTCTTAAGCCATAATCCCTCGCAGACAGCGAGAAACGCAGCCAATCCGATTGTAAAGGCCGGAAATAAAATATGAAAAGCAATGACAAAGGCAAATTGCAGTCGCGACAGCAATAGAGCGTCAAATTCCATCAGGCTTCTCTTTTTTGTAGCGGGTGAATATCCCCGCACAGTCATTCACGCTTACGGTTTGGCTTGGCATCCTTCAAGGGTACAGACTGTCGCGTTCACCCAGTTTACGTGAACAAATCCTTCGCAAAAATTGCCTAGACCCTTCTGTCTGATACAGCCCCCAACGCTTGCCTCCAGGTTCAAAACAGGGCAAAGGTTGCCCTATGAATTGGCTTACAAAATTGACTCCCCCGGGTGTAAAATCCATTTTTTCTAAAAAGGATACGCCGGATGACCTCTGGATAAAATGTCCTAAATCCGGAGAGATGGTTTTCTCTGCCGATTTACCGGGATTGCTCCATGTCACCCCGGCAGGGCATCATATGCGCATAGGCCCTAAAACACGCCTCGCGCATACATTTGATGACAACCAATATGAAAAAGTGGCCGTACCCGAAGTTGCCAAAGATCCCTTGAAATTCAAGGACGATCAAAAATATACAGACCGGCTTAAAAAAGCGCGCGCCAAAACCGGCGATGATGACGCCATGACCATTGCGGTCGGTAAAATACACGGACTCAAAACAGTCGTTTTGGTTCAGAATTTTGCCTTTATGGGCGGCTCGCTTGGTATGGCGGCGGGCGAAGGGTTTATCCGCGCCGCAGATTATGCCGTGGAACACGGACTTCCTTTAATTGTATTCACGGCTGCGGGCGGCGCTCGTATGCAGGAAGGGGCTTTGTCTTTAATGCAAATGCCTAGAACGACGATTGCCGTTCAAAGAATGCGTGAAAACAATCTTCCTTATATAGTCGTGCTTTGCGACCCGACCACTGGCGGCGTGACAGCTAGTTACGCGATGCTGGGCGATGTCCAATTGGCCGAGCCGGGCGCGCTCATTTGTTTTGCGGGGCCGCGCGTCATTGAAGACACGATCCGCGAACAATTGCCCGAAGGGTTTCAACGCGCTGAATATCTTGAAGAAAAAGGAATGATCGACAAAGTCGTCCATCGTCATGACCTGCGTAAGACACTGGCCCAAATTCTTGGCGTCTTGATGAAGTCTGAACCTGAATTCGAGGCAGAAGACGCCTGAAATGTCTGCCCCGAAGCCTCTTGAAAGCGGTGTCGAGCAGGCGCTTGCCACGCTTCGCGCTCTTCACCCCAAAAAAATTGATCTTGGACTGGACCGCGTCCAGTCCGTTTTGTCCAAACTAGGGCATCCCGAGCGTAAAATGCCTCCTATCATTCATGTGGCGGGGACGAACGGCAAGGGTTCAACGATTGCCAACCTGCGCGCCATAGCAGAGGCCGCAGGTCTCAAAGCGCATGTTTACACCTCCCCTCACCTCGTACACTTTCGCGAACGCATTGTCATAGCCGGAAAAGAGATTTCGGATGAAGCATTAGTGGATGTTCTAACCCGCGTCAGAAATGCCAATGCCGGAGCGCCCCTCTCTTTTTTCGAGGCGACAACCGCCGCCGCCTATCTCGCCTTCTCGGAAAGTTCGGCAGATATAGCCCTTATCGAAGTGGGCCTTGGCGGGCGCTATGACGCAACTAATGTCATCCGCCCGACCTGCTGTGCTATTACGCCGATTGATTATGATCATGCGGAATTTTTAGGCCGGGATTTGGCCGGAATTGCCCGCGAAAAAGCAGGTATTATGAAGGCACACGCGCCAGTTATTTGCGGCGTGCAAGGGGATCTCGTTAATGCGGTTCTGGACGCTGAAGCCCAAAAGGCCGGAGCCGATATAAAAATATGGGGGCAAGACTACCGCGCCTTCCGTCAACATGGCCGTTTGGTATTTGAACAAGATGAAGAAATGCTGGACTTGCCGCTTCCGGCTCTGCGCGGGGAACATCAAATCCGCAATGCGGGACTCGCGGTTATGGTCGCGCGAACCATGGGTTGGCCTGCCGAAGCTATAGCCGCTGGGCTACAAAATGCCGTGTGGCCCGCTCGCCTTCAAAGCCTGACAAAAGGTCTATACGCAGAAATGGCACATAAGGCCGGAGCCGAACTTTGGCTCGACGGAGGACATAATCCCCATGCTGCAAGAGCGGTCGCAAGCGCCATGGCAGAGCTAGAGCAGACAACAGAGCGTCCGCTCATCCTGATTACTGGAATTCTTGCCAATAAAGATATTGGAGGATTTTTGGATGCGTTTGAAGGCCTGGCTAGTGCCGTGATCGGTATAAGCATACCCGATCATGATTCCCTAGCGCCTGAGACCCTTAGAGAACTTGCTACTAGCCGGAATATGCTTGGCTTTGTTGCAGATAGTATATCAGACGCCGTTGAGATGGCGATAGAAACCGGAGAAGCTCTGTCGGGTGACACGACAGAGCCATCGGCAACGCCACCGCGTGTTCTAATATGCGGCTCGCTATATCTGGCCGGCGAAGTTTTAAAAAACTAAGCCGTTCTGTTTATGCGACTGATGTTCCACGCGTCGGATAATCGTTCTCGGCGGCGTACTTCATACCAGACAGAACTTCGTCCAAAGCGGGACGCCCAAAGGGTGTGTTTTGAACAAATTCCGCATAAAGAGCCCCATCAGGCTTCACAACGAATAAGGCAGGTTCCGCAAATATTTTCGGTTCTTTGTCGGATATACTATCGGACAAGAACAGTCCGAGTTCTTTTGCCGTCAATAGAGACAAATCATATCCAATTGGAAGATTTTCGAGTTCCCACTCTTTAACTGCTTTTTTAGCGCGCTCTTCATTGTCCATTGAAATCGCAACCACATCCATACCGTCTGCACGAATGTCTGCCACTTTGGCATCAATTTCTTTTAGCTGAGCTTTACATTTTGGGCAGTGAACGCCGCGATAAATTACAACAAGTTGAAAATATTCCGGATGGGTATCAGCCAGAACGAATTGACCGCCCTCGACCAAAGGAACTTCCAAGGTTGGCAATTTACTTTTGGGATTTAAAAGTTGAGGCATAAAAGTTTCGCTTTTTGTTTACGGATTAAATCAAATAGTTTGTAGATTAGAGATTGTCAGGATCGACAGCTGTGTCTTTATTCTCAAGAGAGGCAGGCGCTGCCGTACCTTCCGCGCTGCTGTTCAAATAATCAATCCCTCTATCAATCTCGGTAATGAGCTCACCAAAACCTGCTTCGCTATCCGCATTATTTCGGGCGACCATTTCTTGGCGAATATCACGCAATTGTGCGAGGCGCTCTTCTTTAGGCCCTTCGGCCATATAAATATCTGTAATTTCGTCCAGTGTTATGGGCTGGGCAATGCCAGGCGCGTAACCATCGGAATCAATCGCCGTATCAACGGCCATGACGTTCAAATCTGAATCAGGCATAATATTCTCTCCTTTGCCTATATCAACGGAGCGGCTCTTCAAACGTTCCCTTCCATATGCTTCAAATGAAGCGTGTATAAAAAAAGCCCCCGACGGAAACCGGAGGCTCTTAAAAATTCTATAAACTCGAAATTTAGGCGTGCTCAGACACCCATTCCTGAAGTTTTGTCTTTGTCATAGCGCCGACTTTTGTCGCAACGACTTGTCCGTCTTTGAAAATCATCAGGGTCGGAATGCCGCGCACATGAAATTTAGCAGGTGTCTCAGGATCATCATCAATATTTACTTTCGCAATTTTGATTTTGTCCCCCATATCATCTGAGATTTGCTCCAGAGCGGGGCCGATCTGCTTACAGGGGCCGCACCATTCAGCCCAAAAATCAACCAGAACGGGCTGTTTGGCATCAATGACATCGGCTTTAAAACTTGAATCGGATACTTTTACGGTGGCCATGAGCAATACTCCTAAAGGCTAAGAAAATCTGTGTCTTCATCGTAGGTAGGAAGCGACCCTATCTTCGTCAAGGCGTGATCAAGTTTGTCCTCGTCCAGCCACATTAACTCCGGCCCGGCGGTCCAGAGAAGTGCACATTCTATTTTTTTACCTTTGAAACGGGCGCGGGCAAGTTCACGATACGCTGCCATTTGCCCCATATAAACAGGATCAATCTCATCTTGGGATTGTGGTATATGACGGTTGGATTTATAATCGATAATAAGTACCCGGTCGTCCTGCACACAGAGACGGTCAATCTGGGCGCTAAAGTTCAAGCTCTCACTTTCAATTGAGATTTGCCCAGCCAGATTAACTTCTGCCCGGCTGTCAGGCGCCCAGAGAAATGCAAATTCAGACGCATTTAGAACAGGTAAAACTTCCGATACAATTTCGGATTTCTCGTCCTCGGTCAAACGATCATAGCCAGACAAAATAGCATTTGCTTTTAAGGCCCGGTTCTCTTCCGAATAATTCGGTAAGACTTCCAAAAGTTGATGAATGAGGATACCGCGCAGCCTTGGAGATACTCCTGCCGTCATTTTTAAATCAACTCTATTCGTCTCTGCCGTGGCAAGTAAATGTGAGGGGCTAAGGCGTTTGCGGACACGTTCTTCCTCAGCGGCGGGCTGCAACGCCCAAAGGGGAATTGTTATAGCTTTTTCAGGCGGTAATTTATCAATAGATTGCGCCGCAACTGGAGGCCCTCCAAACATTTTCCCTTCCCCAAATGGCGTCTTAATAGCCTTTGTGTCTAATCCGCCGAATACCCGGCTCATCCAGTCATACCATGAGCCGTCTTCAATCGGCTTATCTGTGCTTCGGCCGCTTTGGAAACCGCATATAACCAATCGACTCTCGGCGCGGGTGAGCGCCACATATAGCAGACGAAGCTGTTCTTGCGCTTGCTTGGCTTTGGCAGCATTGAAGCTTGGCTCTAAAGCTATTGGTAGATCATTTTGAGACGGCTTGAGATAGAAACCTTGCCCCAAGGAAATAAAACTATCTTTGAATTTCGGGGTTTGGGTCGTGTCGGGGAGTATGACGACGGGCGCTTCCAGACCTTTCGCGCCATGCACGGTCATAACCCGCACCAGTCCTTTAGCAGCGTCCATATCGCGTTTCACATCGGCGTCATCCTCGTCAAAAGCGCGCACAAAATATTGCAGGCTCGGGACGCCTTTTTGTTGGTGATCCATGGCGCGCGTCAAAAATACGTCCAAGGCCTCGCGCGACTCCAATCCCAAACGCTTGAAAAATTTCTTCCGAAGGCTCTCCCCTTTTTCGTCTACATAATCCAAAATTGCCGTATAAAATTCATAGGGGGAAAGCTCTCCGGCCAGGTAAATAATGTGATTGAGCATCCCGGCGAGCGCCTCGTCTCGTGATCTAACAGAAGACCAGAGGCTCTGTTTTCCGCGGCCTTTTGCCAGATCTAATAGCTCCATATCATCGAGCCCAAAAATCGGGCCTTTCAGCACCTCTGCCAATGATAAGTCATCGCTCGGTAAAAGCGTAAAGCGTGAGAGAGCCAAAAGGTCTCTGACGATCATGGCGTCGGCGAGTTTAAGCCTATCTGCTCCGGCCAGCGGAATGGACTGTCGTTTAAGGTGACGAATAATTGCGTCATAAAGAGAATTACTGCCGCCCCCCCGGGTCCTGACGAGGATGAGGATATCTCCTGCTTGCATAGGACGAACAAGGTTTTCATCTCGGTCATAAATTGGCTCGCCCTCATCTAGCCATTCCCGGATTTTTATAGCCATATCCCGCGCGAGAACTTCGCGTTCATCGCTATCTCTCATTTCGTCGACAGGTGTCGTATCCCAAGGCGCTTTGTCTTCACCTTTTTCTGGCTTCATCGAGAGTGGCCAGAGCTCGACTTGACCTTGATCTTTCCGGAACGCCGCATGATTTTCGATATCCGCACCGGGTGGGAACTCGGCATCAAACATAGCTTGCCGTCCTTCTTGCGCGTGCAAAAAGGCGTCAACTACATCCAGCACAGTCTGAGCCGAACGGAACGACATCGCCATACGAACCTGTTTAGCCTCCCCCGTCAGGCGAAGTCTGATTTCGTCTAGAAACTGTTCAGGCTTTGCGCCTTGGAATCCGTAAATAGATTGCTTCTCATCCCCAACGGCAAATAGCGTCCGAGGCCTTTTCGCGTCCCGGTCAGGATTGTCTTGAATAAACGCTTCCGAAAGGCTGTTAATGATATCCCATTGTTCTGGCGAGGTGTCTTGCGCCTCATCAAGCAAGATATGCTCTATCCCGCCATCAAGTTTATAACGCACCCAATCTGAGACGTCTTTTCGGCTCAACAAGTCCCTGACAAGCAGAATTTGGTCATTAAAGTCCAGACCGCGACGTTTGCGCTTAGCCTGAGCGTAAAGTGAACGGTAGGGCTTTGCGAGCGTATAAACGGCGTGTGTTAGCGACAATATATCGGCCGCATTTAACTTGTCCAACATGGCTAAAACCCTGTCAGCCTCTGCGCCGTCCGACGCGAAATAATCTTGCGTTGCCTCCATTGTCTTTTTAGTCACAGGAGATTTTCGAAGCGTATTTTGGGTGGTTAGATAAACCTGCGAATAATGATAGAACGCTTCGAGTGGGTCAGAAATCGCGAGACTTTCCGTGATACGCGCCGCAGCTTTTTGATCGGTGAGCAGACCGCTGTCTAATATTGGAATAGCTTCTTTCAGGACCTCTTCATCCGTTTCCTGCCAAAACTTCGTTGCCAAGCTCTGTTTTGTTTGTGAAGAGTCAAGGTCCAAAACCTCTGCGAGGCTCTGGACTCCCCCGGCGTCTTCCCAGCGTTTAATTTTCTCCGCAGAATGGCTCATCCATGTAAACAGCCCCTCTAGGGTCTGATCTGCCATTTTTACGCTTAGAGTTTGCAAGGCCTGATTGATCTCTCCGCCCGGCTCCGCCATGGCGTTTTTCAAAATCTGCTCGCGCACCTCTTGGGAAAGCTGCGCGATCTCTACCTCTTCTATCGGCTCGAAACCCGGCATGATTCCCGCTTCAATCGGAAAGCGCGAGAGGAGCCGCTCGCAAAAAGCGTGAATGGTCTGGACCTTCAGCCCTTCGGGTGTCTCCAACGCTTTCGCAAACAGATTTCGAGCTTTCCCTATCTGGTGCACGCCGGAACCGGTCAGCTTTTCCAGCTCCGCTTTCAACGCCTCTTCTCCCATAATCGACCAGTCACCCAGCTTGTCATAAAGGCGGTCCTGCATTTCGGTCGCGGCAGCTTTGGTATAGGTTAAGCAAAGTATTTTTTCAGGCTCAACACCCTGCAACAATATCCGGGACACACGATCAACCAGAACCCGTGTTTTTCCCGATCCGGCATTTGCCGAGACCATGCGTGTATGGCGTGGATCTGCCGCATCGGACTGAGCGGTAACGGCTCTTTCGTAAGCTATGCTCATGCGCTGTAATCCCGGCCGAGTGACGCCCATTCGCCGCGCCGGGCCAAGTCATCGAACTCGCCGTAATCATGGGTAAATTGCACGCGCGGCTGAGAGTAATAGGCCGTCATTGGCGCGTCATAAGCCCGGACAAGCTTTTCCAAAACTTCTATTGCCTCATTTGCATAATCTTCAGCGGAAAGGCCTTTATTATTCTCCGGCGCAGTCAATGTCTGATACGAAAAGTCATCATTTGACCCTTTTATACGAACATATCCAAGCTGCACTGTCTGACCTTTATCGACACCTTTAAAACCACCTTCTCCTAAGAGCCACGCACTAAGCGGCAACTGAGGATCAAAACCGGCTTTGACGACTTTCACCGTTGGCGGCGCGCCCGTTTTGTAATCTATGACGCCGTAGCCTTCAGGGCGCCGTTCTATTAAATCGGCCTTGCCGCTCAGCGTAAAATCCAGTTCTTTGATATAATGTTCCGCCTCACACTCTATGGCCCAGACATCAAATCCGTCTTTCTGTCTTTCTCGAAGCCAATTTAAAAATTCAGTCGAAATTGCTTTGAACCGACGCTTTTCTTTTGCGATTTCAAAATCGGCATAGCCGCGCTGCTCAAAAGCTTGCTCCAGAAACTTAATCAGCTTGCTCTCTCCTTGCTCCGACCAATCACTTTTATGCGCGCGAAGAAATTGTTCCAAACCATCATGAATGGCTGTCCCAAAGTCGCCAGCCCCTAAAGAAGCGTCAAGCGGATCGAGTGATTTCAAACCTAGCGTATGTTTGGCAAAGATTGAATAAGGATCGCGTATCCAAGTTTTCACCTGGGTGATGGACACTCGCCGTCCTTTGGCAAAAGCCCATCGATCTTCGACAGGCGGCGCAGGTTTTGGTTCCTGAGCAGGACAGACATCTTCCGCGTCAATATTATCAAGCGCTTCTGCCAAACGGAGGTAATAATCCTGCGCCCCGAGTAATTCTTCTGCTCGCGTCTGCCCCAATGCCCCGCGTAGCAATGTTTGTAGCCGCCAGAGCCAACGAGATGCCACCATTGGGCTGCCGCCACTGCGCTTGGCCCGAGTAAGAACGACATTTGGATTTGCCGCTAACTCGGCAAAGTCATGTGCAGAAAGGCCGAAACGCTTTTCCGGCAGGGAGAGACCGACAGATTTCCGCATAGCCCGGGACAGGAACGGCTCCACCTTTGGGGTAGCAGGCCAAATACCCTCATTTAATCCACCAAGTATTATCCGGTCTGCGCTGAGCATTCGCGCTTCTAATGGCCCCAAAATTGACAATCTCGGATGCGTTCCGAAGGGCGGACGCACCACTTTACCCCGCATAAGAACCGCTAGCAGGCGGGACAATCCGGACGGCGTAATGTCCGGCAAATTATAGCCAAAATCGATCAGGGATTGTAGAATTGCCTCTCCCTCACGACCACCTATCAAATCGTTTAATCGCTCCGATCCATCCAATTCTTGAGAGGATGCAATTTCTATCGCAACGTCTCTTAATTTCTTTGCCCAGAGCTCCGCGGATGCACTTTCGCCCAAATCCAGTAAAGGTTTTAAAGTCGAATGAAGGCGTTCAATAAGTTGGGTTTCGTCCTTCTGTTTCAGGCGTTCAGAATCCGGCCTAACCCCTCGAAAAAGACGTTTTTCAAGTTTTTGCCAATCTCTTTTAGCGACCCCGTAATCTTGCCCCAAATAGGTGAGAGGATGGTTTAACAAAACTGCCAACGCAACCGGGCTATCCGGATCGACAAGCAAATCAACAATTGCCGTTAAAAAGCCCCCTAGGCGGGTTTCCTCCAACGGTTCGCCTTGCGAAATATCAACATCTACCTTCCATCGGCGCAGACGCGCTTTAACCCGCCGGGCCAGTCCTTGATCCGGCGTCACAAGCGCGGCTGTCTGCCCGTGAACTTCGAGTGTTTCGCGCAATAGCAACGCTATGGTGAGCGCTTCTTCTTCGTCATTGGCCGCTTCTATAACGGATAGGCCGTTCATCGCATCGACAAAGGGTTCTGTCTCGGGGGCATTGCGTCGGATAGTGTCGATACGCTCCAGCCAGTCTGCTGTATTATCGACAGGTACAAGAGACTCGGCTAAAAGCAACCGCCGCGCCGCCAGTTTCGGTTTTTTCGGCTCCTCGACGCCGCCAATATGCGGCCAATTACCCACCTCTCCTCGATCCAGACCGAACGCTCCTAACAGGTTTTTCAGCGAATTTTGCGGATGCTGTTCGGCGACATTGTTCCAAGAGCGGTCCGGGCTATTATCAAGCCCAGGCAGAACTATAACTCCTTTTGGCAATTGAGAGACACAGGTCATCAATCGCGCTGTCGCGCCCAGCGTTCCCGTCGACCCCGCGATAATAATCGGATAATTTGGAGGACTGGCCAGCCATTGCTCTGTCAGTTTATCCAATACCTCCACTTGTCGGGCTTTTGGCTCCAGCGCGTTCAACTCTCTGAGGCGCTCCGGCCAATAAGTCTGGATGATTTTATATAGCTCGGCCGCATGTTGAAAATGCTGCGCCGCAAAAGCCTGAATTTCTGAAAGTTCAGCGATATCTGAAATCCGGGTCTCTTCCGAGGCTGCATCATCTAAAATTGTCAGAAGCGGATCCGCCAGAGCAAGCGCCGCTGCCGCATCCAGCGGCATATCAGAGGCGCGGCGATAAAACCGTTCAACAATCTTGGCCATTTCAAATCGGCGCTGAGTTCCGTCAATCGCTTGCGGAACGAGACCTGCCACATCACTCGGCTCAAAGGGCGGCTCATTTGGGTCTATATCCGCCAAAGTGTTCAATCTCGGCATAAGCATCACGCCCTGTCCTCTTTCCAGGGAGTGCTGCAGGAACAAGTCCGTCAATCCACGTACGGCCCGTCGAGTTGGTAGCAATATCAACGCCTCCGATAACTCCTCGCCAAACTCCCTCATCAACCCTTCTGCCAGTGAGCGTAAAAAGGGCACGCCCGAAGGCATGTTATAGACGCCTTGCAAACTCACTACGCGGTCCCCTTCAGATTGGCCTCTGTTTTAGACGCCTGCTCCAATACAGCCTCAGCCCTCTTTTTAGATTTAGGGTCACCAACATGCATCCAAAACGCCGGCATAACTGAACCGAAAAGTCCAAAAGTTTTTAAACTCGCATCCCAAATCTTGTTTCTCGAAAACTTTTCCGTCGGAAAGGATTTGGCGAGCGAAGGCTTAAAAATCTGAACGCCCGAATAATAATATTTGGACGTTTCGCCCAACCGCCGAGAAATATGCCCCGTATCGGCAAGATCGAAGTCTCCGGCGCCGTCATGGCCAAGCGACATATCACGCCGCGCCAATAAAAGAAGTTCGTCCATTAGAGCCGGGTCCCAAGCGGCCATCAGAGCCTTCAATACAGGCTCGAATTCCGCCCACACAGCGTCAATATTGCAGATAAAAATCGGATCACTTCCGAGTAAAGGCAGCGCTTTTACGACCCCGCCTCCGGTTTCGAGCAATTGCTCGCGCTCATCGGAGATTATTATCTCCGGCCCATTTGTGCGTTTTTTTAAATGGGCCTCGAGATGGTCAGCATGGGCGTGTATATTCACGACAGCCCGTTCTACGCCGGCGTCTGCCAGGCGATCCAGCATGTGATCAATGAGCGGTTTTCCGCCGACCTCAATCATGGCCTTTGATCTGTCATCTGTGAGAGGGCGCATTCTTGTGCCATGCCCGGCTGCTAAAACCATTGCCGTTTTTATCATGCTAAGGCCTCTGGTAAATGTTTATCGAACCAAGTCCTGATGGGGGCCAACGCCGTATGTCTCAGATCTTCGTTTAAGTGGCGCTTTACCCGCGGCAAAAGCGCCCTGTATTGGGGTTTGCCAAATTTCAGATCGGCTCGCACAGGAAACCCGAGGAGCTTGGTGCCGCGCTGCACGCTCATCACCGCGTAGGCGGCGCGGAAATCCAGATCATCCTTGAGGCCTGATTGTTGGCAAAACCGCCCAATTAAATGATCCTTCAACTCTGGCGAGACATCCCTCCGAATATCTGTAATCAGAGACATCAAATCATAAGCTGGATGAACGAACAAAGCGTCTTGAAAATCAATCAGACCTACATTCGCAACGCCTGCTCTTTCGGGTAGCCAGAAAAGGTTTTCAGCGTGAAAATCACGGAGAGCCAAGCCTGGCGCGTGAGCGGTCAGACATTTGAAACTCTCCGCATAAAGACCGTAAAACTCTTCTCGGATATCCTTCGAAATTTCACGGTCGAAATCCTTTGCATACCAATCAAGGCACAAATCCGTCTCCGCCAAAAGTGCCGCAGTATCGTAATCCCTTACGCGCCATTTCACATCCTTGAACGTCATAATAGAGGGGAAGCTTGATCGGTATATTGCAGCAAGAGCATCCACCGCGGCCTCGTATAGCGGCGTTTCTAAGGAGGTATCTAAGCCGATGACTTTAGCAAAAACCGGATCACCAAAGTCTTCCAGCAATAAAAATCCCTTTTCCAAATCTGCTGATAAAATTTGCGGCGCTGAAAATCCGCGAATACTAAGCTCATTTGCCAGACAGGCAAAGCTCTCCATATTCGGACCAGCGAGCCGGGCCAAAGCATTATAACCGAGCGACTGCCGATCCTCTACGCTCGCCCCCTCAGGCTCACTTGGTAATTCTGCCCCTTTGGGCGCATTCATTAAAACAGCCTTTTGTCCATTCAGCTCCAACCTTTCATAACTTCTCGTAGACGCATCTCCCTGTATTGGGGCGCGAGTCGCCGCTCCCCACTCTGCGTTTGTCAGAAAATTAGATATCTGAGCCACGCGATCAGACATTTCGGCCTTTCCATTCAGAGCCAAACTCAACGATTCGTCCCTCTTCTTTGAACCGGATGTGCATGCTCAAAGCATCTTCGGGTAAATAGGCTCCGATCTTATCAGGCCACTCTAAGAGGCAGACAGCATCTCCAAAAGCGTCCATCAACCCAATTTCAAAGACTTCATCTGGGTGTTTCAGACGGTAAAGATCGCAATGCCACAGCTCATACTCCGGAAAATCATATGTCTGCACGAGAGTATAGGTTGGCGACGGCACATCTATTCCGGGAAATTGCGCCTGTATCAGACCCCGCACAAGAGTGGTTTTACCGGCGCCTAAATCACCAATAAGCGCAATCGTATCCCCGGCCCGCAAAGCCGCCCCGATTCGCGCGCCTAAAACGAGCATTTCTTGTTCATTTTTGGCCGTAATTTCTGTCACGCTGTCTTTGATAACGGGTTGTAATATCATGGCAAGTCCTTAGATAAGAGCCAATACTGACAGACAAAAGGGCCCCTTTCATGGCAAAAATTCTCTTCACGGATCACAGTGGCACAACGCGAGAAGTTGACGCAAAACCCGGAACGTCGATTATGGAAGCCGCCGTTCAGAATATGGTGCCTGAAATTGACGCGGATTGCGGCGGGGCCTGTGCCTGTGCAACCTGCCATGTTTATGTGGATGACGCTTGGCTTGGAAAACTGAAGGAAAAAGACGATATGGAAGAATCCATGCTCGACTTTGCCGAAGGCGTTCAAGACAACTCTAGACTTTCCTGCCAAATTTTGATGAGCGAAGAGCTTGATGGTATCAAAGTCAGCACTCCTGAAAGTCAGTAATTTCTCCAACTCATTCTATCTAAATCGCGCTTTCCGGAAATAATTCGGGATGCGCGCTGTCAATGGCGGCCTCTTTCGGGAGGTAGCAAGTGACATGAGTGCCTTGATCTTCGGCTGATTCGAGCTCGACCCAGCCGCCATGACGCGCCACAAATCGCTGCACGAGGGCTAGACCTAACCCAGCTCCACCACGGGAACTTTCAAAGCTTTGAAAGACTTGCGGCTGTCTTTCGGTCGGAATTCCGACGCCGTTATCTTTTACCCAAATCATGACTCCGCCACCGGGCGCTTTCTTGCCACCCAGCTCGATATTACCTCCCGGCTTGGTAAAACGCAGTGCATTCCCAAGAAGGTTATGCACGACCTGTTTCAGACGCGTTTCATCGGCCCGAATAACGCCAATATCCTCATCACAGCGTAGCTCAAGCGAAATTTTCGTATCATCTGCCTTGACCGCCACATAATCCAAAGCCTTATCGAGCAAATCGAACACGTTGACGTCGCCCAAGTCCAAATCAAGAACATTGGCTTCAATGGCCGCTATATCGAGAATATCATCAATGATTTTTGCAAGGTCTTCGGATGCGCTCTGAATAGCAAAGACATACTCACTTTGCTTATCACTCATCTCTCCCGCCCCGCCATTTTGTAAGAAATCCGCATAGCCGGAAATCGTCGTCAGAGGCGTTCGGAGCTGATAACTGACATGACCAACAAATTCCGACTTCATTCTGTCAGCCTCTTCCAAGGCTTGAGTGCGTTCAATCAGCGCCGCTTCTGCCCGCCGGGCAGATGTGACATCATCCCACGCAACCAGGGTTGCCCCGTCCGGTAGAGGTTTAGATAACCAAGTCAGCATTTTATCATCTGAGCGCTTTATCTCCCCTTCGACATGACGACGAATTTCAGGGTTAGGATCGGTAATTCGGCCTGCCAAATCCTGCCAAAACGCCTTGGGATGATAAAGCGGCATACAGAGCTGCACAATGTCGCCAAAACGCGGATTATCTTTCAAGTCCTCCTCGCTCAGACTCCACATTTTCTCAAATGAGAAATTGTGAATCTTTAAACGCCCATCCGTACCAAACACGGCAATTCCCTCAGACAGTTTATCCAGAGTCGCTTTTTGAACATCAATCAACGTGCCGAGCTGGCTTTTGAGCGTCATGGCGTCGGTCATGTCAGAAAACAGAAGGGAAATACCGCCATGGGGGTCGCGCATCCTCACCAGACGCAAAGTGCGCCCATCCGGAAGACCCCATAATTCTTCGGGCATTTCTTCGGGCCAGTCCGTATAGAGCGACAACTCGCTCTCGCGCCAAGAGTGATAATCGGCCTGCGCCGGAATTTCATTTTTATCCCTCAGATGATCAAGCCAGTCACTGTGATGGGGGCGTCCTTTAAACCACCCCTCTTCCAGCTTGAACAGGTCTCGCAGAGCCCGGTTATGAAAACTTACGCTTTGATCCGCCCCAAAGATGATGATGCCTTCATCCATTGCATTCAGCAACTCGTCATGGGCGCGGATATGCCGGGTAAGGGCCTGTCGCAGGTTATCTGCTTCGGCCGCGTCAACAGCGATGCCTGCTATGCCGCCATTGACCGGAAAAAGACTGATTGTCGTGGCCCGTCTTTGGCCGTTGAAAATAAGATGGCGAACCTCTTCCTGCGCTTCATTCGTTCGCAAGACGCCCTGTACCAATTGAGAGGTGGCATCGTCTAAATGTATTTGTGACTTTATGAGCTCGCGTAAGTCTTTCGCCCCGACCGCTGCGACATAGGCAGGGTTGGCCCAGACTATTTGGCCACTGCTGGATAGACGCCAAATTGGAAAAGGCGCCCGGCCCATCATATCAATAAAAGCTTTAGGGTCATTTTCGGAGGTTAAGCGGGAGGTTTCAAATCGTGAAATCGCGGCCCGTTCATCCTCTCCACGGATCGACACATCTTCAAGCCAAAGGACCACCTGCCGACCCGCTACGCGCCCGGCGGCCTCTATCAAATTACCTTCCGGCAGAGAAATCGAGACTGAAAAAGCCTCGCCGCGCTGACGGAGCCCAGCCAAATACCCACGTAGAGTGACGGCATTTTCTGTTTTTGAAATTGTTTTGTGGTCGGCCAGACTGTTCAAAATTCGGCGGGATAAATCTTTGGTTTTACCCTTTTCCGAAAAGCGTAAAATTGAGGCGAGCGCAGCCGGGGAACCGTAAACTTTTGGTTCGCCCCAGAGGTTGTCTCCATCTGGGCGGGCTGGCTTTACGGTTTCGTCCCAGACTAGAACCAATCCTGGATAAGCGCCAAAGATCAGGTCATAATCTCCAATCTGGCGATCCAAATCCGTAACTTTATCTTTCCAGCTTTGTCCGGCTTCTCCAGAAGACAGAGCTGCGCGCAGGGCAAATAAGGCGGCGATGATGGCCAAAAGGACCGCGCCGAGTGTCACTATCAAATAAGGGGTGATGGTTTGGTCCATTCGTGTTGGCGTCTTCCCTGCTCGCCCCGCGATTAAGCCCGGTTGGTAAGTCCTCAAGCCATAAAAGAAATGCGGAATCTTGGAAAGACTTAATCCGGCTTAAATGTGTATAGTCGTCTCAGCCAGCCTGTTGTTTTATCACGCTTACGATATCATCAGTCAATTTATCGACTTTTGCGCCGTCATCGCCTTCAGCCATAACCCGAATAAGCGGCTCAGTCCCCGAAGCCCGCACCAAGACACGCCCTGTGGTGCCAAAACTGGCTTGTGCGTCTTTTATTGCGCTCTGCACGACCGGGTTATGAAGCGGGGACTCACCTGAATAGCTTACATTTTTGAGCTGTTGCGGAACAGGTTCAAATACCCGTAGCACTTCGCTGGCCGGCTTGCCCTTCCGTATTATTTCGGCCAACACTTGCAGGGCAGAGATTGTCCCGTCTCCTGTCGGAGTAAAATCTGTCATTAAAATGTGGCCGGATTGCTCTCCTCCGAGATTATAACCGTCCTTACGCATACGCGCTGAAACATGCCGATCACCGACATCCGTACGCACGAAATCAAGATTTTGTGCTTCGAAATACCGCTCCAATCCCAAATTACTCATAACGGTCGCCACAATACCAGGCTTAGATAGTTGCCCTTTTCTATGCCAACCAGATCCAATCAGTCCGAGCAGTTGATCGCCATCTATAACGCGGCCTTTTTCATCACACATGATGAGGCGGTCGGCATCGCCGTCCAGCGCTATACCCACATGCGCCCCTTCTTTCACAACGGTCTCTGACAGTAATTCCGTATGAGTTGAGCCACAATCGAGATTTATATTTTTGCCGTTAGGCGAAACGCCTATTGGAATCACTGCTTCTGCGCCGAGTTCCCACAACGTGTCCGGCGCTGTGTGATAAGCGGCGCCATTGGCGCAATCGAGGACGATTTTAAGTCCTGTCAGTCGCATGCGGCGAGGAAATGTGGCCTTCGCAATTTCTATATAACGCGCCTGCATATCCTCATATCGTTTGGCGCGTCCTAAATTTTCCGGCTTGGCTAGCCTGAGATCAGACCCGTAAAGAAGAGCTTCAATTTCAGCCTCAGCAGAGTTGGAAAGTTTGCGCCCGTCTGGACCAAAAAACTTCAGACCATTATCATAATATTTATTGTGAGACGCCGTAATCATCACGCCCATATCAGCGCGCAATGTCCGGGTAAGAATTGAAACGGCGGAGGTCGGGATAGGCCCGCAGAGCCGCACATCCATACCTACAGAGGTAAACCCCGCAACTAAGGCCGGCTCAATCATATAACCCGATAGGCGCGTATCTTTCCCAATAAAAACGGTAGGACGCCCCCCGATTTTTTCTTCACGCTTGCGAAAATACCGCCCGGCCGCCTGACCCAAACGCATCACACTCTCCGGCGTCATCTTATCGGAATTGGCAAGGCCTCGCACGCCGTCTGTTCCAAAAAATTTACGCGGAGGAGTTTTATCTTGGCTCATAAAAAGGCGTCCAGCTCGTGAGTCGTTCAGGGTTTTTAGCGCTATAGCGTAAAAACGGTATGAATGTGACTAATTTGGGGAGAGAGTCTTGCGACGCTCCCTAACATTGATTCACCCGCCTAACGTCACACTCCCGGCGCGGTATCTTAATAGCACGCGACAATTTTCAAGCGCTCCGCTTGTAGGCGGCTCAAACGTCCAGTTCTCAACGGCTTCCTCAGAGGCTTTATCGAACATACCGTCAGGAACAGAGCGTTCGACCTCTACATTTCGAGTTTGGCCGCTGGCGTCCACATCAAGCCTCATAATCGTCCACCCTTGACGGCCTGTTCTATAAGGACGCGACGGATATTGCGGCATTGTGAAATCACGCGCGGCGAGTTTTTCGCCGCCAAGGCAATCATCGGCTGTAGAGTAGCCTTTGACCCAAGGGTCAGGCGGATATTGGCTGGTTGGGTTAAAGGGTTTTGACGTACTGCCGCAACTCACCAAAACGGCCGCTGCAAAACTGCCAGAAATTAAACCCGAAAATCGCATGAGAGACCTTTTCTAATCAACTTCTCCGAACCGGTCCTTTACCAAAGCGGCGATAGCTTTGATAGCCTCGGGCGCATCCGGTCCTTGGGCGGTCACCGTAATGTCTTCTCCGCAAGCCGAGCCAAGCAAAAGCAATTCCATCACGGAATCAGCTTCAACCCGTTCCGCGCAAACATCATTATGGCTTCGCACCCAAATCTGGGATTTGAAAGATGAAACAGTTTCCATAAATTTATTTGAGGCTCGGGCATGAAGCCCGCGCTTATTCGTCAGAGTCAAAGTGATTTGAGACGACTGGCTCATATCAGAACTCCCCAGTCACCATCGACTTTTACGTCTCCCCGGCCAGAATTCTTGACGCAATGGCGATATAACGTTGCCCGGCTTCTTTGGCTTTCAAAGATGCCTCATCCAAACTAACTGTCCGCCGCGCTTCTGCCAGTTTTATCAACATAGGTAAATTTACTCCGGCAAGAACTTCCACCTGACCTTCGCGGAGCATGGAAATAGCCAAATTAGACGGCGTACCGCCGAACATATCTGTCAAAATAATGACGCCTTTATCCCGGCTGACTTTTTTCACCGCCCCGGCAATATCTTCGCGGCGATGTTCCATATCATCATCAGGCCCAATACACACAGTTTCAACGGCCTCTTGCGGCCCAACTACATGTTCAGTGGCGCGGCGCAACTCTACGGCGAGCTGCCCATGCGTAACTATGACTAATCCAATCAAAGCAAATACTCCGAAAATCGAAATTTTACCTAATCAAATAAAAATCCTTCTGTGAAGCCGAAAAATGACAGAATTGTCATAAATACTGCAAATTGTTTAGAAGAATCTGTCCGGCTATTTATTGGGCCGTGGCCGTTGGCGCGGCACATCAACTATAAACCGTGCCCCAGTAACTTCCTTGCTCACTGTAACAATGCGGTTTTCCGCATAAATTCGGCCTTTATGAGCGGTGACAATTTGGCGGCAAATCGCCAGACCAAGTCCGGAATGGCTCCCGAATTGGGCACCTTTAGGACGCTGGGTATAAAACCGCTCAAACACAGTCTCCAGATTATCAGGCGGAATACCCGGCCCGTCATCCTCGACAGAAATGATCACGCGATCTCTCCCATTTCGTGACTTCAGCTCTGCCGAAACCCGAACTTCGCCGCCTTCTGGCGAAAAGGTTAGGGCATTATCTATGAGATTTCGAAGGACTTGAGCAAAAGGCGTCTCAAAAGCGCGGATATAGACCGGCTCTCCTTCCGGCAGGCCATTTATATGCCTGACATCCGGGCCTTCACCAGAACGGGTCTGGCTGTAAAAACCGGTTATATTATGCAAAATCTCTCCGACTTCTAAAGTCTGCGCCGTCTCGCGTGCCAGATTGGCATCCACTTTCGACGCCTTGGAAATATCTGTAATTAATCTGTCCATGCGTGAAACATCTTGTTGGATAATATCAATGAGTTGGTTTCTCTGATCATCCGTTCGGGCCACGCGAAGCGTATCAGAGGCCGAACGCAGGCTCGTCAGAGGATTTTTAATCTCATGCGCCACATCGGCAGCAAAGTTCGCGATATCATCAATACGTGAATATAGCCCCTGAGTCATTTCCCGCATGACCTTAGACAAGTCACCTATTTCATCCCGGCGCCGCGAGAGGTCGGGAATAGCGTCGCGTTTATCCGAACTACGTGTCACAAGTTCCGCTGCCCGCGCCAGTTTCCGCATTGGCAAGGTAACAAATAAGGTCAGCGCCAGAGAACTCAGACCAGCCGCCAATATTGCGAGCCCGATAATCGGTGCGAGAGCCTGCCGCTCCGCATTTACGATTCCCGAAACGTCATTGCTCTCGACCGTTACTACCCCGAGCACATGTTGTACCCGCTGCACCGGCAAAGACACCGTCACAATTAGATTATCTTCTTCGTCGTAACGAGGCCCCATGACCGGATCCCCGGATAGGGCCTGCCGAACATCACCACGTAAGTCGCGGCGTAAATTATTCCGCTTCGCCTTTCGCCAAGGCAAATCATTTAGACGGGACGATATCCAGTTTTGCGCTTTGTCCCTCCATTGTTCATGGATAGGATCTGCCGGAATTTCGGAAATTATTGGGTCCAGTGATCCCACGGAAATCGTGTCGTCCAAGCTGGTCGTATCTGCCACAACCTCGCCCGAACGGTCATGCAATCGAACGCGCCAGCCAGGCGGAGTATTTACACCGCGTAAAACCTGTTTTGTTCCTTCGATATCCAACTCGGCAGAAGACCCCTGTCCGGTCGCCTGTTCTCCAATTACTGTGGTAATGGTCGCCGCGAGAGAGCGTAAATTATCAACCTTGGCATTGACCAAGCCCTCCTCGAACCGGTTCATGGCAAGCGAACCGGTCAGCAATATGATAAGCCCAATCAGATTAGAGACAAATATGACCCGCGTCAGGCGAGAGCGGAACAATGAGCGCCTCGGCCCTAAACGGCCTTGGCGCAAACGTCTTTCACGCAAACGCATCCGACCCGCTTTCGCGGGCCGTGTCTCATTAACCTCAGATTTATGGCCGTTAGGCTTCTTTATATTTATATCCGACACCATAGAGGGTTTCTATACCGTCAAAACTCTTATCGGTCTTGCGGAATTTTTTACGCAGGCGTTTGATATGGGAATCAATTGTGCGGTCATCGACATAAACTTGATCATCATAAGCGGCGTCCATTAACTGGTCGCGGGATTTCACATAGCCCGGACGGTTAGCGAGGCTTTCCAGAATAAGGAATTCGGTTACAGTCAGTCGAACAGGCTGCCCATCCCAAGAACAGGCGTGACGGTTGGGGTCGAGTAAGAGTTTACCTCGGCGAATAACTTTATCGTCGCCTTCTTGAGGCGTTGGCATTTCAATCGACGTTAGCGAGGCGCGGCGCAGAACCGCTTTAATACGTTCGCCAAGCAGACGTTGCGAGAACGGTTTGGTTATATAATCATCCGCGCCCATATTAAATCCGATAGCTTCGTCAAATTCATCGTCTTTTGAGGTCAGAAAAATAACGGGTAAATTAGACGTTTGGCGCAAGCGGCGGAGAAGCTCTAGCCCGTCCATACGGGGCATTTTCACATCAAGTACCGCCAAATCAGGCGGAGACTCTTTCAAAGCTTCAAGCGCGCTCACCCCATCATGGAATTTGCTGACCTCATAGCCTTCGCCCTCTAGGAACATCGACACGGAGGTCAGAATATTCTCGTCATCATCCACCAAATAAATCTTGGCCATAGCCTTCTCTCGTCTCAACCCGTCCACCGACGTCTTGACCTGACGCGGTGAGTAATCATTATTCCTTACTAAGCTCATCGTTTGCATTGTCCAACCCTCGTTTCGTGAATGACAAGTTAGACCTAAAAGGGGACTGTGGCGCGGGTATGGCGGCTGTCCGCCTTAGTTTCGGCAATTTAGGCGAAATCGCGGCATTGCATAGCCCGTAAGAAACGGTACTAATCCAAGTTATTTTGAGGGCAGAACATGCTAACCGATATTCTGGTCAATTTCTTTCATGCGGCTGCGGTGGTCTTTGGATTACTCACTTTGTTATGGGCCGTCAGCGTCGCAGTAAAAGATGCCAGTCTAGTTGATGTGTTCTGGGGATTTGGATTTTTATGTGTCGGGGCCGTTTGCCTTTATTTGGCCAGCCCAAAAACAGCTTACCTTTGGTTATTGGGATTACTCCCAGTTATTTGGGGGGCGCGATTGACGCTTCATCTATTCATTAGAAATATAGGTTTTTTAGGAGGGCATAGGGGAGAAGACAAACGCTATGTCGCCATGCGTAAACGATCCAAACTGAGTGAAGCAGGGTGGCGGTTAAGAAGTCTGTTTTCAGTCTATTGGGGGCAAGGCCTGCTCATTATGATTGTTAGTGCCCCCATTTGGGTGTCATTCGGAACCCATATTGCGGGTCAAGTTATAACTTCCGGCGGAAATAGCATTTATATTCATGCGAATGCCTACATAAATTTATTGGCCCTTTTCGGCGCCCTGCTCTGGCTCATCGGATTTCTTTTCGAAGCGATAGGCGACTGGCAACTCTTCTGTTTTATGAAAAAGCACAAGGATTATGACGGCCCGCAAGAGGATAAACCAGTCCTAAATACGGGTCTGTGGCGCTATACTAGGCATCCCAATTACTTCGGCAATGCCTGTATGTGGTGGGGCATTTGGTTGGTCGCCTGCGAAGCGCCGTGGGGATGGGCGACAATTTTTGCCCCAATTATCATGACTTATTTACTGACGAATGTATCCGGCAAAGATTTGCTGGAAAAGGACATGAGCAAACGAAAGAATTACAAGCTTTATATAAAACGCACGAGTGGTTTTATTCCAATGCCGCCAAAGGATAACTGAACTGAACTGAACTGAACTGAACTGAACTGAACTGAACTGAAGTGAAGTGAAGTGAAGTGAAGTAAACTTCACCTTCGTTATTATCCGGTCAAGACGGGGAATGACGAAAATATTAAACGATCTAGACCGCGTATTTAAATATACGGCGTCGCTCCACGCTGCTGGGTATCCCCATGCTTTCACGGTATTTCGCAACGGTACGGCGGGCGATATCGACGCCTTCTCCGCGCAAAAGCTTAACCAGTTTATCATCTGATTTGACGGATTTTTCTGTTTCCTCACTGATGAGAATTTTGATTTTATTTCGTACGGCTTCGGCCGAATGACCTTCGCCTCCGTCGAGTGAAGGGATGGACGCCGTAAAGAAATATTTCAGCTCAAACAAACCGCGAGGCGTATGCATGAACTTATTGCTCGTCACCCGGCTAACCGTGCTCTCATGCATCTCTATGACTTCCGCGACGTCTTTGAGTTTAAGAGGACGCATATGATCGACGCCGTAAGCAAAAAACGCGTCTTGCTGTTTTACGATTTCGCTCGTCACTTTTAATATTGTACGTGCCCGTTGATCCAATGACTTCACGAGCCAACTGGCATTTTGATGGCATTCGGAAATAAACTCGCGCGCCGTCTCGTCTTCTTTGCCGGCATTACGGATTTCATTGTAATATCTGTTATTAACTAGAACCCGAGGCAGAGTATCCACATTTAATTCCACGGCCCAGCCCCCATTTGGTGTCTCGCGTATGAACACATCCGGCTCCACAACCTGTGCAGTTGTTCCGCTATAAACAGCGCCAGGCTTTGGGGCGCAGTTGCGAATGCGAGCGATCATGGTGCCCATTTCTTCACGGCCTACATCACAAATTTTCATGAGTTTCGACAAATCATGCTTTGCGAGAAGGTCGAGATTTCCGAGCAATGCCTCCATCGGCGAGTCCAATGTGCCTTGCTCACGCAGTTGCATCGCCAAACATTCAGATAAATCACGCGCAAATAGTCCTGTCGGTTCACAGGTTTGAAGCTGCGTCAGAAGCGAGGATATTCTGGCCGTTCCCACCCCCAAATTTTCCGCAATATCCTCAACACTCATCCGTAAATATCCGGCCTCATCCAATTGCCCAATCATATAATCAGCGATTAATCCATCGCGTGGCTCTAACCTGAGTAAGGCGCGCTGCGCTGAGACATGATCCGTGAGACTGATTTCCGCCGCCGCGTTTTCCGTTGCGTCAAATTCTCCGCCGCCTGAGAAACTTCCAGACTTATCATGACGTGACCAATCAACTGACCCGCCAACATCCGCCGCAGTGGATTCCGGATTTACTGCATGATCCGGAACGTCAAAATCAGCCTCGGCCGCCGCCGGCGTATCTTTGTCCACGGTGGCACTTAGCGTCTCCTGTAACGTCTTAGCGATTTCCTCGCCGCGCCGGTTCTCGTCCCCCGTTCCCCGTTCTAATAATGGATTACTTTCCAATTGTTCTTCGACAAATTCGGCGAGTTCAATATTGGAATATTGAAGCAACTGAATGGCTTGCCGCAATTGCGGCGTCATTGCGAGCTGCTGGCTCTGCCGCGCCTGTAATTTCGGAGCTAATGCCACGTTTGCCTACCCTGCTTCACTTTTAAATTCCGGGCCATTTTTTATTTTCGGCCGTCTTGAAACAGTCTTTAGGAAATAAGCCTTAATTTGACGTGTGGTGACAGGGTTAATAATTTCTATCCATAGCCAAGGAGGCTTTTAGGAACCAAGCGCCCCTGACCACGTTTTGATTTCATAACAATTTTAAGGAGGTCAATATGTTAGGTTGGTCAATCGCATTTTTCATTCTCGCTATTATTGCCGGATTGCTCGGATTCACTGGTATCGCAGGCGCAATGGCAGGAGTCGCGCAAATTCTTTTCGTCATTTTCCTTGTGCTCTTGGTGATTTCATTCATCATCCGCGCCTTTAAAGGACGATCTGTCGTCTAAGACTGGCAAGCTGTTTAGACTATGCTAAGGGTGCTCTATGAGCTCCCTTTCCTTTATACCAAAAGTCAAAATCTGCGGTCTTACTCGCGCTGAAGACGTTCAGCACGCTATTACGTTCGGCGCTGACTTTCTGGGCTTCATCATAGAAGCGAACAGTTCCCGCCGCCTCACTGTGGCAGAGGCCAAGCCGCTCTTCGCCCCGGCTAACGGCCTTGCCAAACGCGTTGCAGTTACCGTGAATGCATCCGATGATTTACTGAATCAAATATCAAAAGACTTAGAACCTGACTATGTTCAATTTCACGGCGACGAAACGGTTGATCAACTCGCCAACATCTCCAAACGTTATGATTTTGGGCTGATCAAAGCTGTCCCTATCCTCACAAACGAAGATATGAAAACCGCAGGAGAGTATGCAGGGCTTGTGGATTTCGTCTTATATGATGCCAAACCGCCAAAAGGATCACAAGTTAGAGGCGGCCACGGCGTCTCGATTGACTGGGACATTATCGCCCGCGCCCCAACCCCGAAAACTTTCGCCTTGGCAGGGGGCCTGACGCCAAATACGGCCGCAGAGGCGATCTACAAGACAAAAGCGCCCATCCTTGACGTTAGTTCTGGCGTCGAGAGCGCGCCGGGCGTAAAGAACGCCTCCAAAATCGAAGCCTTTATGAAAGCGGTCCACTCCCATGGGTAAACCTGAAAACATCTCCTTCCCTGATGAAAATGGCCGTTTTGGCGATTTTGGCGGGCGTTATGTCTCCGAGACATTGATGCCGCCAATCCTTGAGCTTCAAAAAGCTTATGACGATGCCAAATCCGATCCTGAGTTTCAAAAAGAGCTTGATTATTTCATGGCGCATTATGTCGGTCGGCCTTCGCCGCTCTATTTTGCCGAGCGCCTGACCGAAGAAACAGGTGGCGGGAAAATCTATTTTAAACGCGACGAGCTAAACCATACTGGCGCGCACAAAATCAATAATTGCATGGGGCAACTCCTGCTTGCCAAACGCATGGGTAAAAAACGTATTATCGCGGAAACCGGCGCGGGACAGCACGGCGTTGCGACCGCGACCGTCGCGGCGCGCCTTGGCATGGATTGCATCGTTTATATGGGCGCAGTGGATATTGTTCGTCAGAAACCGAACGTCTTTCGCATGCGTCTTCTCGGCGCCGAAGTCCGCGCCGTCCATTCCGGCACCGCCACCCTAAAAGACGCTATGAACGAAGCTTTGCGCGATTGGGTCACGAATGTCGGCGATACATTTTATTGTATCGGCACAGTAGCCGGACCCCATCCTTACCCTGCCATGGTGCGTGATTTCCAAGCCGTGATTGGCCGCGAAGCCAAAGGGCAAATCATGGACGCTGAGGGCCGCCTGCCCGATGCGGTCGTTGCCTGTATCGGCGGCGGCTCAAATGCCATGGGTTTGTTCCATGAATTCGTTCCCGATAAAAATGTTCGTTTAATTGGGGTCGAAGCCGCCGGCAAAGGCGTGAAATCCGGACTACATGCGGCGTCGCTCACGGGCGGAACCCCGGGTGTTCTGCACGGCAACCGCACTTATTTATTGCAAGATGAAAACGGACAAATTGCCGACGCGCATTCTATTTCCGCCGGACTCGACTATCCTGGCATCGGTCCGGAACATGCTTATCTTCACGATATTGGCCGCGCCGAATATGTCAGCGCCACAGACGACGAAGCGCTGCACTGGTTTCAGGAATGCGCGCGCCTTGAAGGCATCCTCCCCGCGCTAGAGCCCAGCCACGCAATACCTCGCACCGTCGAGCTCGCCAAAGAGCTCGGACGGGAAGGCCTTATTATTATGAATATGTGCGGCCGGGGCGATAAAGATGTTTTCACTATTGCTGACGCACTTGGCGAACATATCAGCGAAGGGACGGACGGATAGGTAATCGAATCATAAAATCCGAAACTGCCTAACGTACAAACAAAGCTTTATTATTACTCATTGGTGACAGGAACTAAAAACAGATTAAACTGGCAATGTTATATTCTGTGATTTCTGTTTTTTCTCTGATAATTGGTAACGCTTCTTTACCTTTCTTCTGTGAGAGTCATTGACGTTGGCCTTCAAATCTCATTTAACAGATGCGAGGGAGATAACATCACTGTTTGGTGATTGTTTATAAATGCGCGTCAGGGATTTGACGCTTCGGAAGGGGAATATTCCATGAAAACTTCAAGGAAGATTGTTTCACTCGGATTGGGACTTGCGGCGCTTATCGTCTTGCCAACTGTCACGGCCCAAGCACAGGATTTAGTGGCTGAGGCTCCTGCCCCCAGCGCCAACCTAACAGATAACCCAGCTCTTCAAGGTTTAAAGGCTCCCGTCTTTGATACCCAACCCCGCGATCTTCTATTTAAAGGACTGACCAATATTCAGCGTCAAACCGAAACAAGCCGCACGGATGGCTGTTCACGCATCCAAAAAGGCCTGACACTTAACGGCGGCTTTTTATTAATTGCTTGTGAAAAACTGAAAGCCGAACTGCCGATTGGTCTCCAAGATATTGCCGCCCGAAAATATATGACTGAGATGGAAACTCTGGGATGGAGAAAAGACCCGTCACATAAAAAAAAGGGTGAAACGAAATTTATGAAAACTGATGCGACAGGATGCAACCGCACCATGTCTGTCGGCATCTGGACCGACAGAGCGCTGAACGAGCCCCGCCTGCCAAGCCTGACCCGTAAGGATTATCGCCAGATTGTTTTTATCATGGGATTTGACGGTAAGACCTGCGAACATCATTATGAAGGCGTGAAACAGGCGGCTCGCTAGTTTCCTTATCTACAAAACAGAATTTTAAAAAGGCTCCTCATTGAGGGGCCTTTTTTCATTCAAAACCTGCAAGTCAGCAAGGCGTTGAAATCGCTTCCTCTTCTCAGCATAGCTGGAATATCACTCACCCTCAAAAAAACAATCTTAAACTGTAAGGTATTTTTAAGACATTTCTCACAATACTACCTTATGTTGTTCGTCTTCACAACGATGTAGGCGAGAAAATTGGGAGGGTTTTGTGAAGCCATTAAAATATTTAACTTTGATGGGAGCGGCGGCGGTAATTCTGTCAGTTCCCG
This sequence comes from uncultured Hyphomonadaceae bacterium, assembly GCA_913058335.1. Lineage (GTDB taxonomy): Bacteria > Pseudomonadota > Alphaproteobacteria > Caulobacterales > Maricaulaceae > Litorimonas. The sequence goes on along the minus strand of CAJXPX010000010.1, from coordinate 101,284 downwards.
CCTCTGCGACAGATAGAAATGTAAATTTTAGAGGCGTTATCAACAATAGCTGTTCGCTCGTCGTTTTAAATGATGGACTGCTTGGCGTCTCGGCCGATCAAACGGTGTTGTCTTCTAAAGAAGCCGGCGGGCTAAGAGGTCGCGTGTCAGCCGTTACAAACGGCCCGGGGAATACAATCGAAATCATTAGCCCAACCGGGTTTTCCGTCGGACCGCCATCAGCGGATGTAAATACAGTTTTCGAGTCAGAGTACTCGACATCTGGCGGTACAATTTTATCGCAACTCTTGGGAGTTGTCGTTTCGATTCTGGGTATTGGAACGACGACGATAGACATTGACGCCACGGCCACAAAGACCTCCGGTACATTTGAAAGCGGAGCATACGAACTTATTACGGTAGTCCGATGCGTCGTTCCATAAAATATATTCTCCTAACATCCGTGCTTAGCGTTCTTGGCGGGGTAACGATGTCCGCTGCGGCGCAGAGCGTCGCCCCTATGACCCAGGATATTCTCGGATTTAATTCACAATTCGTGGCCCAGATCGAAATTAGCAATCCCTATGATAGCCCTCAGAAAGCTAATGTACGGGTTTATTCGTCTGATTGGCATCTAATTGAACCAATTTATCTTTCCAATGCCAATCGTATTTTGGCCCCAAATCAAAGGGTCATCGTGACGGCGCTTATCCCGTTTACGCATAGCAGCCACCGCGTTGTTTATATTTGCAATTCAATAACACCACGTCTCGGCGGAGTCGGACAAAGCTATAGGGGAGAAGTATGCGGAAAAGTCTCAGCACAACGATTAAGCTAATCATAATGGGCGGGATGGCTTGGGCCGGAAATGCTGAAGGACAAGTCCTGCCCGACAATGCCAATAACCCCATAATATTACCAAGCACTTCCAGCTCCTATAATCAAAACGGATTTAATCTCCCTACGATTCCGAATGTGACGGGTCAGGATATTGTCCGGGGATCAGGCGGAATTTCGTGTCAATCCTCTGTTGGCTCGGGCGGGCCGAATTTCGACCTTGGCGTTATCGGCTCTAATGATATGTTTGACCGCGATTCCATGTCGGTTTACGGCCGCATTACGGTTCCACTCGGGAAAAGGCCTAAACGCGTTGATTGCACCCGGCTTTACGATCTGGAAATCAACCGCTTACAAATGGAATTACAGTTAATGCGGGCCGGCGCGTCTTCCAATATGTTGGATGCGAATGCGGCGCGACAAGTTATTTCGCAAGGGCCCGCCCATGCTGCGCCGCGGCAAACCGCTCAACCCTTTCATTTAGCCTCGACCTCATCACAGCCACAAAGCTCACCGTCTCAAAGAATGCGGATCTCTTCGCCTCCCCAAACCCAAACCCGGCAAGAGGTCCGCGCCACTTCGGCGCAGCCGCCCGCATATTATGCAGGGCCATCAGGGTCAGCGAAGACCCAAAGCACATCAGCGACTCCGACTTCGGCCAGCCCAGTCGTAAAGTGTTGTCAATCAGGGGATATGCCGGTGCATTATCGCCCTACTGTGGGGCCAGCCTATCAACCCTATCATAACGACACCAGACAGAGGCCACAGCAAGTCTATCAGAAACAGCAACCCCGTAGACATTCGACGGGGTCTTTGCAGAACACGCAAAACCTTCTGCGAAGATAAGTCCCGATCCCAAAGTAAGGTCTGGTCAGTCGCGATAAAAACTTTTAGGTCACCTCCCATGACCCTACGCATTGACCAGACCTTTTCCGATTTGAAAGCCCAGAACAAAGCAGCCTTTGTCGCTTATATTATGGGGGGTGACCCAGACCGGGAAGCTTCCCAGAACATGCTTAACGCCCTCCCCGAACACGGCGTAGATATTATAGAACTCGGCATTCCCTTTACCGACCCGATGGCCGACGGGCCTGTCATAGAAGACGCCGGCATTCGCGCCCGGAAATCCGGCACGACTTTGAAAACCGTCCTCGAAATGGCGAAAGAGTTTAGGACGAAAAACACGACCACCCCCATTATTGTCATGGGATACTGCAATCCCATCCATCATATGGGTTACGAAGCGTTCTCACAGGCTGCGCGGGACGCAGGCGTGGACGGTGCCATCATTGTAGATCTGCCCCCCGAAGAAGATACAGAGCTCCGCGCCGCGTTTGACGTACATGATCTTGCCCTCATTCGGCTCGCCACGCCGACTACAAATGCCCAGCGACTGCCAAAAGTCGTCGAAGGCACAAAAGGCTTTGTCTATTATGTCTCTATGACCGGCGTCACAGGGGCAAATAATACTGCTAACAAAGAAAAAGGCACCTCCATCAAGGAACAAGTCGCTCGCGTCAAAGAGGCCGCCAACCTTCCCGTCGTTGTCGGGTTCGGCGTCAAAACGCCGGAGCGCGCCCGCGTCGTCGCCAAAGATGCAGATGGAGTCGTTGTTGGAACAGCCATCGTCAAAACAATGTTCGAGGACGGCCCCGAAGTAGCCCTCAAATTGGTAAAATCATTGGCCGACGCCACACATGGAGAGACCTAGATGGCTTGGGAAAGACGCCGTCATCCAGAGTTGGAAGCGGATTTGAATATCCTATTATCCGACATGTGCAGCGAATGGAATATGTGTGCGGGTGTCACTGCAAAGGACCTGCTTAAAGACGGTAAACCGCTCACTTCAAAGAAATTTACCGAGGAACTGATTATTGCCGAAGGCCTTAAGCCCGAGAACGAAACCAATATGGTGCGCCGCATCAAACGCAAATTTGTGCAACGCTATGGCCATGTAGTCACAAAGAAAGAATATTCGATTTAATCTTAAAGAGAATAATACCGGGGCAGTAATCTAATATTTGAAAATGGAATTTTTTCCTATTCATAGGAACTCTTTTTAATTCCACGAATTCTCCTAATATCACCACGCCTTATTAAGTGCCAGAGGCGTAAATTAATTATAAAGGAGAAAACCCATGAGCAAACGCGACATTAAAGTCCTGAATTCAGTTACGAAAACTTTGATTGATAGCTGCCAAGGCTACGAAACATGCTGCGAAGTATCAGATGATGATTATAGCCTACAGCAGGAATTTAAGAGACGTGAACAAGAGCGCCGTGACTTAGTGGCTGAAATTCAAATGCATGTCCGCAAAATTGGCGGCGAGCCAGAAGACGATGGAAGTATGGCAGGCGCCGTTCATCGCGGTTTCACACGCTTTTCTTCTTTGTTTAGAGATGATGAAAAAGCGGCGATCTCGGCCTTGGATGATGGTGAAGAAAATTTAGCCGAAAAAATAGAAGACAAGTTAGAAGATGATGAGTTGCTTCCTCAGACACGTTCGCTTCTTCAAAAAGCACATATGTCAGCGAAGTCCGGCGAAAGTTTTGCTGAGATGCTAGACTAAATTTTTGCGAAATCCACCTCTGAGCCTACTCAGAGCCGTTTCGTAAGCGGGTAAGCTATTGCTTACCCGTTTTTTTTTTGCGCTTTATTTCCTCAGCAACCCAATAGCTTTGACGCCTAATTTTCACGGGAGTTTAAGCCTCTTCGTCGGGGCTTTCCCCGCCCATCGCGGGTTTGATGAGCCATCTGTAAATCCCCACAAGATTGATGACCGTCAACACAACATTTTGTATCGTAAGCGGCGGTTCACCTGCGAGGACACCAAAAGTCACCCAGGCAATTGAAGACCCGGTAAAAATAATAAATCCATAGCCCGAAACTTTAGCCGATATGTTTGATGCCACCATAATCGCGGCAGCAATTCCGGTGATCGTGGCGAACCACTGAATAATATCTTCCATGACTCACCCAAATTATTGCCTGTATATCTTTGATAGAACGATACAAAAATACATTCGTTGCATCGTTCTACGTCCGGCGAGACTTTAATTCTACAAACAATTTAATAGCCGTGAATTTCATTTCCGCTTTTATGCCGATATTACTTGGGCAGGAAAAACGGCAATATCGCCATGCCTTTGAGCTGATACCCCGCCCATGTATAACTCCGGAAAGCTTTTTAAACAATCAGAGCATTCAGCATAAAGCTATCCTACCGAGAAACACCTATTACGCTGCCTAAATACACAGTTTTCTAACGCCAAGTTCCAAGCTGGGTTAGAAATAAATTAATTAAGTCCAAGCTTTACCAATCCTAACCCGCCGCAATAGATTGTAGGCTTTCCACCTCATAATCACCTTTGGCCAGATCCTTAATCGCCTCGACACTGGCTCGCGCCGCCGCTGCCGTTGTGAAATACGGAATTTTCTGGGTCAGGGCGGTTCGCCGGAGTGAGAAACTGTCTTTCAAAGATTGCTTACCGCTGGTCGTATTAAAGACCAGCTGAACATGGCCGTTTTTCATCTCATCGACAATATGTGGCCGTCCCTCATGGACTTTCTTGACGTAATCAACCTCAATACCCTGCTCGCGCAGATATTTCGTTGTGCCGCCCGTTGCCATAATTTTGAAACCAAGCTCAATAAGTTCGCGCGCCAGCTCTGCCATTTTTGGCTTATGTTCTTCGCGTACTGAAATGAAGACAGTTCCGGATTTTGGCAAAACCACCCCGCCGCCGAGCTGGCTTTTAGCAAAGGCCATTCCAAAAGTTTCAGAGAGGCCCATAACTTCGCCGGTAGAACGCATTTCGGGGCCTAGTACAGTATCCACGCCAGGGAAGCGGGCAAAGGGGAAGACCGCCTCTTTGACCGCAATATATTTTTGCGGGCGAACCGAGAAATCAAATTCAGAGAGCTTTTGTCCTGCCATAATTTTTGCGGCAATGGAAGCGATCGGAAGGTTGATGGCTTTTGCGACAAAAGGAACGGTTCGAGACGCGCGGGGGTTTACTTCAATAAGATAAACCGTTCCGTCCTTCACCGCGAACTGTGTGTTCATAAACCCTACGACGCCAAGTTCCAATGCGAGAGCTTTTGCTTGCCGTCCTAGCTCTGCCACCACGTCCGCAGAGAGTGTGTAAGGCGGCAGCGAACAAGCCGAATCGCCGGAATGCACGCCAGCTTCCTCGATATGCTCCATAATGCCAGCAACATAGACGTCGTCACCATCGCAAATAACATCCACATCCACTTCGACTGCATCCCGCAAATATTGATCAATCAATAAAGGCGATTTGCCGGAAACTTTTACTGCTTCATTGATATAGCGGTTTAGCTCTGCATCATTATCGACAATTTCCATTCCCCGTCCGCCCAGAACATTGGACGGGCGAAGCACGAGCGGATAGCCGACAATATCTGCCGCAGATTGAGCTTCCTTCGCATTACGGGCAATCATATTATTTGGCTGTTTCAAGCCGAGCGTATCAACGAGGTCTTTAAACCTTTCTCTGTCTTCAGCCCGGTCAAGTGCGTCGCGTTTTGTCCCAAGAAGAGGGATACCGTTTTCCTCTAGGGCTTCGGCCAATTTCAACGGAGTCTGTCCGCCAAACTGCACGATAACGCCGAGAAGTTCGCCGCTCTCCTGCTCTGTCTTGATTAGTTCGAGCACATCCTCTTCGGTTAAAGGTTCGAAATAAAGTCGGTCAGACGTATCATAATCCGTGGAAACCGTTTCCGGGTTGCAATTCACCATAATGGATTCAACGCCGATATCCGCCATCGCATAGGCAGCATGACAGCAACAATAATCAAACTCGATCCCTTGGCCGATCCTGTTTGGCCCGCCACCGAGAATAATAACTTTCTTTCGATCTGACACCCTCGCTTCATCCTCGACCACGCCATTAAAGCTTGGGTTTTCATAGGTGGAATACATATAGGGGGTTTTAGCCTCGAACTCCGCCGCACAGGTATCCACACGTTTGAAAACAGGGCGAACGCCCGCTTTTCGGCGGGCCTTGCGTACCGCCTGTTCAGACTTCCCAGTAAGCTCTCCGAGACGCGCATCAGAGAAACCTTCGGATTTAATCGCCCTCCATGTTTTTACGTCTTTAGGCAATCCGGTTTGCTGTATCCATTCTTCAGCCTTTACAAGGGCTTCGATTTGACGAAGAAACCACGGATCGATTTGCGTATATTGAAAAATCTTCTCAACAGTGAAGCCTTGACGAAACGCTTGTGCGACGACGAGCAAACGATCCGGCGCCAATAAAGACAGTCGCGCTTTCATAGCATTGCGAAGTTCCTCGGCGTTCATCTCTCCCGTCGGGTCAATTTCTATTTCATTCAATCCGGTCAAGTCCGTTTCTAAAGACCGTAAGGCTTTTTGAAAACTCTCGGAAAATGTCCGGCCAATGGCCATGGCTTCACCGACCGATTTCATGGCTGTCGTCAAAATAGGTTCTGAGCCGGGAAATTTTTCAAATGCAAATCGCGGAATTTTAGTGACAACATAATCAATCGTCGGCTCAAATGCCGCCGGGGTCGCGCCGGTAATATCATTATTCAGCTCGTCCAGTGTGTAACCCACGGCGAGTTTTGCCGCGATTTTGGCGATTGGAAAACCGGTAGCTTTGGACGCCAGAGCCGATGAGCGGGATACGCGCGGATTCATTTCGATCACAACCATGCGACCATCTTCCGGATTCACGCCAAACTGAACATTCGATCCACCCGTCTCGACGCCAATCTCGCGAAGCACCGCGATCGAGGCGTCGCGCATCCGCTGATATTCTTTGTCCGTTAGCGTAAGCGCCGGCGCGACGGTGATGGAATCACCCGTATGGACGCCCATCGGATCGATATTTTCAATAGAGCAGATGATTATACAGTTATCCGCTTTGTCGCGAACCACTTCCATTTCATATTCTTTCCACCCCAAGAGACTTTCATCCACCAAAACTTGGTGAGTTGGAGAGGCCATTAAGCCAGAGCGTATAATCTCTTCATATTCCTCAACATTATAAGCCACGCCGCCGCCAGTTCCGCCCATGGTAAAGGCCGGACGGATAATCGCCGGAAGTCCTGTGAAATCGAGCGCTTCCATCGCCTTGGCTATCCCGGCTTGAATGTCTCCGTCAGGCGCAGTCACAATCGTCGCACGCGGATTTTCGAGCCCGATTTTCGTCATCGCTTCGGCAAAGCGCTCGCGATTTTCTGCCTTATCAATAACATCGGCTTTCGCCCCAATCATCTCAACGCCGTGTTTTTTCAAAGCCCCGCTTTCTTCTAGCGCCAGAGCCGTATTCAGCGCGGTCTGTCCCCCCATCGTTGGAAGGAGCGCATCCGGTTTTTCAATTTCGATAATCTTCTCGACCATTTCAGGCGTAATCGGCTCGATATATGTCGCATCCGCCATGCCGGGGTCGGTCATAATCGTAGCCGGATTGGAATTCACCAAGATGACTCGATAGCCCTCCTCTTTCAGGGCTTTGCAGGCCTGAACCCCGGAGTAATCAAACTCGCAAGCTTGGCCGATAATAATCGGCCCCGCCCCAATAATGAGAATGGATGAAATGTCAGTACGTTTAGGCATGAACGAAGACCCGCTTTCGGCGTTGAACGTCTAGAATCCGGCGTAAGAATCCAAATTGCCCCCCTTTAGAGAAATGAACTCGTCGATACAAGTATTACCAAAGCCAAAATATGTGATAGAATGTGAATGAACTGAGGACAGATAGATGGTTTTTAGCAATCAATTTGCGGGACGGCGCACGTCTCGGCGCGGCGGCGGATTTCGTTGGCAGATAATGGTACTGTTCGCGATTGGGGCAGCCATTTATTATTTTATGAATCAAGAAGAAGTCCCTTTCACGGGTCGGCAACAACTCCGCACGATGGAGCCGGAGCAGGAAATGCAACTCGGCCTTCAATCTTATGAACAAATTCTCGCGGATAATCGTCAAAACCTAGTGATGTCAGGTGACGTTTATGATGCAACACAGGAAATTGGCGGGCGATTGGCGAAGGCAGCAGCCAATGAAGACCCCGGTTTTGATTGGGCCTTCAACGTCATTCAAAGCGATCAAGCCAATGCCTTTGCCTTGCCCGGCGGATATACTGCTGTTTACACCGGCCTTATTCCTATCGCTGAAAATGAAAACGGACTCGCCGTGGTTATGGGACACGAAGTCGGCCATGCGCTTGCCCACCACGGCGCCGAACGTATGGCACAACAAAACATGCAGCGCATAGTGGGCTCAGGCGTGGCCGTAAGTGCGGGCGGAATGGATTATCAGGCGCAGCAAGCCGTCATGGGCGTATTTGGCGGCATTAGCCAATATGGCTACGCTTTGCCCTTTTCCCGCAAGCATGAATCCGAGGCTGACTATATCGGACTCATTTTGATGAGCCGCGCTTGCTTTGATCCTCGCGAAGCGCCCCGTCTCTGGCAGCGTATGGGTGCGCAGGCCGGGGCAACTCCGCCTGAATTTCAAAGCACCCATCCCAGTCCTGAAACCCGTGTAAGTGATTTTGAGACTTGGATGCCTGAAGCCATTAATGTCTACAACCAAAACTGCCCAAACAAAATCTCACTTTAAAGACACATTATGACAGACACCGTCCTCGTCACCGGACTATCCGGTTTTATTGGCTCTCATGTTGCCGCCAAGCTTTTAGAAAAAGGATTCGCGGTGCGGGGCACCGTTCGTAATAAAGCCAAAGGCCAAAAGGTTGTGGAGGCTTTAGAGGCGTATGGATCAGACACGTCCAGACTGGAACTGCACGAAGCTGACCTCGAAAATGACGCCGGTTGGGCTGACGCAGTGCAAGGCTGCCGCTTTATTCAACATATAGCCTCGCCTTTTCCACTTGAGTCTCCAAGCAATAGGGAAGCCTTGGTTCCTATTGCAAGGGCCGGGGCGCAACGCGTTTTGGAACACGGCTTTTCCGCAGGCATAGAGCGTATCGTCATGACCTCTTCACTCTTCTCTATGATGGGACAGCCCGGACGCGGAAATAAAATGATAATTTCGGAAAAGGATTGGTCAGATCCTGACTGGAAGCCTTTGACCGCCTATCCTGTTTCTAAAACCCGCGCCGAACTCTCGGCTTGGTCTTATGCCCAGGCCCAAGGTGTGGAAGAAAAACTCACGACGATTTGTCCGGGTTTGGTTTTAGGGCCGGATACTTATAATAATAGCGGCGCGTCTTTAGGTTTGCTCAAGGCCATGTTTCGAGGCGACTTTCCTATGATGCCAAAAGTGGCTTATCCCATTATAGACATTCGAGATTGTGCTTCGATTCATGTTTCCGCCATGACAGCGAGCGGAGCAGGCAACCGCCGGCTCATAGCCGCCGGGAAAACATACTGGCTCAGCGAGATCGCCGATATATTAAGAAACGCCTATCCAGACGCCAAGAAACTTCCAAAGTCAGATATGCCAAACTTTGTTGTCAAACTGGTTGGACTTTTTGATGATCGCGTCAAAGGCGTTGTTCCCGATTTGGGTATTTTCCACGAAGCCGAGACGGCTTACGTCACGTCTTTAACCGGAGTCGTTCCAAGACCTTCGAAAGAAGCCATTCTTGCGGCGGCGGATAGCCTTATTCAGAATGGGGACGTTTCCCTAAATTAAGCGTCACAGTTATTACAAGGCTTCGGCAAAGCGCTCGAACAAATAAAAACTATCTTGCGGGCCGGGGCTGGCTTCGGGGTGATGCTGGACAGAAAAGACGGGCTTGCCGCGCAAACGGATGCCACAATTCGAACCGTCGAAAAGGCTGACATGGGTTTCTTCCACCGTGTCCGGCAAGCTGTCTCTATCTACGGCAAAGCCGTGATTCATGGAGACGATTTCAACTTTGGAGGTTGTATAATCCTTCACCGGATGATTTGCGCCGTGATGGCCTTGTGGCATTTTCATTGTTTTTGCACCTAGGGCGGCGGCCAAAAGCTGATGGCCCAGACAAATGCCGAGAATTGGTATATCCGCCTTAACCAAATCTTTGATAACGGGAATCGCATATTCCCCTGTCGCAGCGGGATCGCCTGGACCGTTAGAGAGCACAACTCCGTCAGGTTTCATTGCGAGGATGTCTTTGGCAGGCGTCGTCCCGGGAACGACCGAAACAGACAGGCCGGACGAGACAAGGTTTCGTAAAATGTTTCGCTTCACGCCATAATCAATCAAAATAATTTTTTTAGTACCGTCTTTATCTTCATGCCCTTTAGGCCAAATCCAGCGGGCTTCCCGCCAATCGAAGGGAGTTTCATCAATCATGTCTTTGGCCAGATCAGCCCCAACCAACCCGCCCCATTTCTTAGCTTTGTCGGTTAAATCCTCAATGTCGAACTTGCCGGTTTCATCATGAGCGATAACGCCTTTCGGCATGCCATTTACCCGAATGAAATTCGTTAAAGCGCGCGTATCGACTCCGCATATTCCGATAATTCCGCGGACTTCAAGCCAATCACCCAACTCCCCCTGAGAACGCCAATTCGACGCCAGGGTGACATTTGCTTTGAATATGGCCCCGCGAGCGGCGCGGCGGGACGCTGGGGTCGTCGCCTCTTCATCTTCATCTGTCGCCCCGGTATTTCCAATGTGCGGGAAAGTAAAACAGACGATCTGGGCGGCGTAAGACGGGTCAGTCAGGATTTCCTGATAACCCGTCATCGCTGTATTGAAACAAACTTCCCCAATCGCTTCGCCTTGGGTCCCGATGCCCTGTCCGAAGAAAACGTCTCCGGTTTCAAACACCAAAACGGCTGTGGCTTCCGGTTTTAAAATATCAGCCATATAGCGAATCCTATTCGGTCACGGAGTTCTATCTACTCGGCCTGCCTGACGAGCGGCCAAACTTCAAAGGCTTTTAAGGATCGACTTCTTCTTTTCAAGTCACAATGTTCAGCTACCTTATGGATAAGTCAGAATACAACCGGTGGGCGGGCCGCTTGGCATTTGCGTGTAAAGCAGTATAAGGCCCTGCGGCAAAAAAGGAACTGGCCGCCAGACTGAACTAGATTTTTACTTCGAATTGACATGTGAAAGCCTCTATGCCCGTTGTAGCCACCCCCCTCCGAGATGAAATCAGCGAAGAAACAAAGACCGCCATGCGCGCCAAGGATACGGTGCGCCTCTCGACACTTCGGTTAATCAGTGCCGCCATTAAAGACCGCGACATTGCGGCCCGGGCTGAAGATCGATGCGAGGGCATATCCGACTCGGAAATACTGTCCATCCTATCCAAAATGGTGAAACAGCGCGAAGAAAGCGCAAAAACTTATGAGGATAATGGTCGTCCTGAACTCGCAGAGCGAGAAAAGACTGAAATTACCATCATTCGAGATTTCATGCCCAAACCCCTCTCAGATGATGAAATGAAGGCCATCGTCGCCCAACTCGTCGAAGAGAGTGAAGCAACCTGCCTAAAGAATATGGGAAAAATCATGGCGCAGCTTAAATCTCAATATGCGGGCCGCATTGATATGGGTAAGGCCGGTGCTATCGTAAAAGGCCATTTATGCCGATAAGACATCGCACTGGCTTTAAGAGGCTCTTGCCCTAAATCCGAAGTCTTCCTAGATATGACTTATATATTTCACAGGTTCGCACATTATGTCATTTTTTGACTCTCTCATCGTATTTTTTATCTCACCGCTCGTTTCGATTCTGCTGATCATTCTCTTTGCCTATATGATCTTTAGCTGGTTGATCGCTTTTAATGTGGTGAATTTACGCAATCCTGTAATGGGAACGATTTACGGCATTATCAGTTCAATCGTAGAACCTATATTGATGCCACTTCGCCGAGTCATCCCGCCTCTCGGGGGATTTGACATGGCATTTCTTGTCTTGGCTTTGGGACTTTACTGGATCAATGGTTGGGTGCTCCCTACCTTGATGACCATTGTCTAAGCTGTATTTGTCGCACAGCAAATCCACTTAAAATCTCTATAAGGCAAACATGATTGCCGAAATCGGACATTTTTGCCTCATCTTGGCTCTCGTAATCGCTGTTTTACAGGCGGTTCTTCCCCTATATGGCGCGAGGACAAAAAACCCGACTTTGATGGGCTTTGCCGATCAAGCTGCGCGGGTTCAATTCGCGCTTTTGGCCGCAAGTTTCACCTGTCTGACATATACATTTCTAATATCAGATTTTTCTGTCAAATTGGCGGCAAGCCATTCTCACACTACAAAGCCGTTCCTTTATAAAATCAGCGGGGTTTGGGGAAATCACGAGGGGTCAATTCTGCTTTGGACCCTCATGCTAGGCCTTTATGGTTTTCTTTTCTCGATTTTTTCCAAGTCCTTGCCAATTGCTCTCAGAGCGCGGACGTTGGCCATTCAGGCTCTATTGGCTGTCGGGTTTATAAGCTTTATTCTGTTCACCTCTAATCCTTTTGAGCGCCTTTTTCCGACCCCGATGGACGGTCTCGGCCTCAATCCGATACTGCAAGACCCCGGCCTCGCCATTCACCCCCCGCTACTTTATATGGGCTATGTCGGCTATTCTCTTGCCTTTTCCATGGCGGTCGCCGCGCTTATTTCTGGTGAAATCAACAAAGTTTGGGCCAAAGCTCTGAAACCTTGGTCATTATTATCGTGGAGCTTTCTCACCCTTGGCATCGCAATGGGCTCACTCTGGGCTTATTATGAACTGGGCTGGGGCGGCTGGTGGATGTGGGACCCGGTTGAAAATGTATCCTTCATGCCTTGGCTGATCGGCACTGCGCTTCTGCACTCAATTATGGTGATGGAGCGGCGTCAGAATCTGGCGCATTGGACCGTTTTACTAGCAATTACGGCGTTCTCCCTCAGTCTAATCGGGACATTTATCGTCCGCTCCGGCGTTCTGGTCAGCGTCCACGCCTTTGCTGTCGATCCGGAACGGGGCGTCTTTATCCTCGCTTTGCTCCTCTTGGCGACAGGCGGCGCTCTGTCCCTTTATGCGATGCGGGCCAAAATGCTTGTTCAGCGGGCAGAGTTCGACCAAGTCTCCCGCGAAGGCGGCCTTGTACTGAACAACCTCCTTCTTGCCACGGCGACGGCAACGGTTTTTCTTGGTACGTTCTACCCGCTAATAATGGACGCTTTGACTGGAGATAAAATCAGCGTGGGCAAACCTTATTTTGATCTGACTTTCGCGCCTATTATGGCTATTTTGATCATTTTCATGGGCGCAGCGCCCTTATTAAAATGGCAAAAAGATTCTTTTTCGTCCTTAAAGAAATTTGGAATGTTAAGCCTCGCGGGCGCTCTAATAATCATTGCCCTCACTTTTATATTCGGGCGTTCCATTCTGGGTGGTTTCGGCTTGGCCTTGGCCGCCTATCTCGCTTTCGGCGCGATCAAAGCCTTCCGTAAAAAAGGCCCACTTTCCGCCTTGCCGAAACAAGCCAAATATCACCTCATGAGCTTCACGCTCGCTCATCTCGGCGTTGCGATTCTCACGGCCGGAGCCGTCATCATGAGCGTCTGGGCCGATGACACCATTGGCCGGGTTAAACCAGGCGAGTCGCTAGAGGTCGCAGGTTACACTTTTACCCTTAGGGATGTTTCCGGCGGGGAAACCAGAAATTACTCCTTTCGCCGCGGCGAGGTCAACGTGTCTAAAAATGGCCAGAACATAAAAATCCTTCATACCGAACAGCGTTTCTACCCGGTCCGGGAAATGATTACTACCGAAGCCGGTTTCCGGTTCAGTCCCACCGCCACCTTATTTGCTGGTCTCGGCGAAGGAACACCGGAAGAGGGTTACATTTTGCGGGCAAATTATCACCCCGCCGTTATCTGGATATGGATCGGCGCACTTTTAATGTCTCTGGCAGGGTTTCTGTCCTTGATAGGCACGCGATCCCTCGCAGAACGTCCTTCAAAGGCGTCTGAATTGGTGACAAGATCATGATGCGTGGTCTTCTCCCCATAATCCTCTTTATCGGTCTCGGCGTCGCACTGGCTATCAGCCTGACAAAAGATCCTCGTCGGCTCGAAGCGGCGCTGATTGACCAACCTTTTCCGGAATTTTCTCTAAGCACTCTTGATGACCCGGACACCATTTTAACGGAGCAAACCGTCAAAGGGCAAATCAGCGTGGTGAATGTGTTCGGCTCTTGGTGTGTTACCTGTAATGTTGAACACCCTATATTAATGGGTATCACCAAAGACGAAAATATCCGCTTGGTCGGTTTGAACTGGCGCGACGGACGGGAGAAAGCCAGAACTTGGCTGGATAAGCGCGGCGATCCTTATGATCTAATCGTATTCGACCCCGACAGCGAGCTCGCTATTCCCCTTGGTGTCAGCGGCGCGCCAGAAACATTTGTAACCGACGAGAGCGGGCGTATCCGTTATAAACATTCCGGCGCAATCAGTTTCGAAGACTGGGAGAAAACGTTTCTGCCTCTATTGAAAAAACTGGAAGCTGAATGATGAGGACGTTTTTAATTCTCTTATTCTTTTGGCCCATGCCGACATTCGCTCAACTGGCTGGCCCAACTGTGAGCGCTGATCCTGTCCTAGAAGACCGCGCCCGTGAAATTGCCCAATCCCTGCGATGCGTCGTATGTCAAAACCAGTCCATTGACGAAAGTGACGCTCCCCTCGCCCAAGATATGAGAAAACTTGTCTACTCACGTCTCCAAGACGGGGACAGCAATGAAGATGTAATCAACTTTATGCGCGATAAATACGGCGATTACGTCCTTCTAAAGCCGCCTGTTCAGAGCAATACTTATATATTGTGGGTCATGCCTTTTCTGCTCTTGCTTGGCGGTCTCATCTGGTTTCTGAGGGCCGGGAGGCGGCCGTCATGATCTGGCTGATCCTGCTTATTGTAGCTCTGGGAACGGCCCTCGCTTTAATTGGTCCGCTCACTAATTCAACCAGAAATCCTGTATGGATACTGGCCTTGATGGGAGGCGTTATCCTCTCTTCGCTTAGTTTATACGCTCTGTTAGGGACGCCCTCTCCACCCCGACCGCAACTGCAGTCCCAACCCTCTCTGCAAACGCCTGATATTAACGCGATGGTTGAAGGTCTTGCAGAGCGTTTAAAAGCTGATCCAGACAACCCCCAAGGCTGGGCCCGTTTGATACGATCACGGATTGTTTTGGGCGACATGGACGCGCTCATTGAAGAACATAAGGCCATGAGCGCATTTTACGCGGATCAACCGGACATTATCGCCAAGGTAAACCGCCAAAGCGGATTTGACGAATTCGCTGCCTCTTTGGAAGAATAGAGCGCCGCTCCACACTAAAGCGGTTTTATTTTGGCTTATCCAAAAGGCTATCAAGGCGTTGAGATAAATCCTTTTTATTTGTCTCCCCTGAAGGAGGCTCTGGCAGGTTCTCTGCTCTTGTTTCCGAGACATCTGCGAAATCACGTTTTACAACGGCTTCAGTTTCCAAAGGGAGAGGTTCGGCCAGACCCGGCCTGCGGCGTGGAGCGCCTGCCTCATGGCGAGGGTGAATAAGCGCTCCGGTTTCGCCGAAGCTAAAGGTCAGACGACGCCAATCCGCATCGGAGTAATTAAAGCTATCACCTTGTGGGTCCAAATCAGACCAGTCAGCCTCCAGCGGCGCAGTCGCGGCGCGTTCATACCAAAGACGCGCATCCGACATATTTCCAAGATGTTCCTCAATTTGCCCTGCTAGTTGGCACAGCCTTGCCGTTGGGGGCTTTTCCTCGGAATCTAGGTTCAAATAAGGGGCCAAAACAGAGAGAGCCGCGACGCCGTCCCCGGCCTTTAACTTCTCTTCCGCATCCAACATATGAGATTCACGATGGGAAGGATTGGCTTTGATCAAGGATTCAATTCGTTTGCTCCGCGATTTTGGAGTCTCTGTTCCAATCAAATCTAAAAGCGCGATTGCCAAAGCCGGATGAGGCCGTTTAGCCCAGGCCTTTTCAATTAAAGAAACCGCCTTTTTCTTCTCTCCTGTAAGATTGAGCAGATTCGCGGCTAAAGCCACCCCCGGAGCAAACTCAGGCGTTTCACTGGCGGCTCGGCTAGCGAGATCCGTGGCAAGACGCGTTTGACCCGTCTCCCTTATGCGGTCGGCCTCTGCGCTGAGTAGGACAGCGCGGCGGCGGCGCGCGGCCTCTTTGTCGATATGCTTGCGGCGCTCGCCCATTTCCAGAGTTTTTGCCGCTTCATTCCATTGGTAATCTGCCATCTGCGCCTGAAACAGAACATCAAAAGCCCAGCGGGCATTCTTATTATCCGCATAAGCTATTTGTGCCTGTTCAATCGCACCGGAGAGGTCGCCAGTTGCAAGAAGATTGCGCGCCAGCCCATGTTGCCCTGTGGCGCGGGTTTTATCGGACTCCAGCATAGCGGTATATTGCGCCACAGCCTCTGTTTGATCTCCGCAAGCTTCCGCTGCTTGCGCGCTCACAATCCGTCCCAAATCTTCAGATCCTATCAGATTACGGGCTTTTTCCGCTTTTTTCCGCGCTTTGTCGCAATCTCCATCTGCTCCGGCCAGAAGCGCGTCTTCCATAGCGTCCAATGCCTGATTACGTCGGCGTAAACCTACGCCGGAGCGAATACGGGAGGGCAATCGCCAAAGCCATGTCAGCAAAGTCCAAGTCAATAGCGTGAAGACAATTATCGCGGTTGTAAAGACAATCACGGCCTGCCAAGTCAGAGTAATCGGACTGAACTGAAACAGGCCTGCCTCTGCCGTAGAAGTCAGGGTCAATGCGGCGTTATCGCCGACATAGAGCAAAAACCCGGCTAGCAGCGCAATAAATAGTAAAATGGCGATTACATATTTTGTCATAAAGATTGTATCCGTTCAGGTCACTTTAAACGTTCTGCAGCGTCGCGCCAGTCCTGACCCGCTGTCTGAATTTCTATCGGCAGTTGGTCAAAAGTTTTTATCGCCGTGTAAATATCGCCTTTTTCATAGGCGGTTTCGATTTTCTTGATTAGAGTTTTCGGGCTGTCAGGACTATCTACACTGACATGCTTATTCAATGTGCGGCTTAAAAAGCCTTGTGACTCGGATCTCGTATTGGCCGCATTCAAAAGCGCTTGCTTTGGAAAGTCAGGACTGCGGGGTTTGACGATGCCGGCTGGCCTCATCTCTGGACGGGCCGCTTGGGTTTTTAGAACGGCTTCAAGCGATCCAATTTGGCCGTTTAAACCTTTTATCTGAGACTCTAACGCCTCTGTTTTCGACGTTAGTTCTGAAATCTGTGTATTTATAGAGTCGGTTTCAGGCCAATCAAATCCATCAGCCTGAGCAGCTTTCAAAGCCGCTATCGTTTCGGGACTGATCTCTGGCAGGTTTGGCGAGGGGAGACTTTCTACCGCCTCTAACCTCTGATCTATAGCGTTCAGAGCTCTTTTAAAGTCAGCGTCTGAATTTGCACGAGAGCTTATCTTTTTGAGCTTAGTCATCTCTTGACGGATGCCGTCCATATCCGTTTGTGTTTTGGCGTCAATTTGAGCCACGTCTTTCTGAACGTCAGCACGTAAATCCTCCACACTAGCGGGAGGAAAAAGATAGTGTGTTCCGTAAGCGCCGCCTATGGCTCCCAGCGCCGCAGCAAGCAAAAACAATCCCAAAATCGGGAGTAGACCCAATTCTCTTCGCCCGTTATATGGCTTTTCGTCATTCGCAAAAGTCGTTTCAGTTTCGGCTTCCGAGGTCTCCTCGCCGGCTTCTGCTTCCAAATTATCAGACGCTTCAGCTTCCAAATTATCAGACTCTGTCATCAATTCGTCTCTTTCCTGTTAGTCTGAATAATGGGATCGCAATGTTGTCAACATAGCGGCCTGATCCGGCGTATCGGCTATTAAACGGCTGGCCAAACTCAACGGTTCCAAAACCTTATCTGTTGCCGCACTGATCGAAAGAGTGGTCAGATGCGTCACACGTTTTGCTTCAAGCATATGGACAAAAGCCGACGCTCCTCGCGGCGAATATAGGGCAGCATAGCTGATTTCTTCTATATTGACATCCGTCCGCACCGCTGGCGAAGCTTCATAATATACTACTCGTTTAATTTGATACCCAGCCTCTGTTAACTGTTCGGCGATACCGCCCTGGAGATGCTTTCCGCAGCAATGTCGTAATGTTTGCGAACGTGGTACTGATGTCAGCACTAAGTTTACAACGTCTTGAGCGTCACCCTCCGCCGACCTCACATGAACGAAGCCAACGGATCTCGCCAATTCTGCCGTGGCGTCCCCGACACATATAACAGAGTTTGTGCGTTCAACGCACGTCTCCGCGAAAAGGCGAACGCCATTTTGCGAGCTAAAAATCAAGAGAGTGTTATTGTTTGGCGGCGACGGCGCAGGACTTATAGCCAATATCTGCAAAACCGGAGAGACAACCGGTTCAAACCCCAAATCAGCATAGTTTTTCGCCGTCTCCCGCGCGCGGGGTAGGCTTTGCGTGATCCATATTTTTGGACGTTTATTCATCCCAGTCTATATGCTTACCTGCGGCCTGACGAACTGTTTGCCCTAATTGATAGCCCAGATCATAAGCGTCTATGGAATTGGAGACGGCGACGACATCTTCACCTCCAAACCGGGCAGAGCCATCTTTAGCCACCACTTCACCTTTAAAGTTCATGATTTTACCATCCCAGACAGCGAGCGCTGCAATCGGTGTGCGACAAGAGCCGTCAAGCGCACGCAGAAAAGCCCGCTCTGCCGTGATACTCAGCTCGGAAGCTTTGCAATTAAGCGGCTTTATTAGCCCTTTGGCCGCTTTATCCGATTTACGGATTTCAATGCCAATGGCGCCCTGTGCCGGAGCGGGTAGCATTCTTTCTGTTGAGATCGCCTCGGTGATAACGCCTTCTTGGTCAAGGCGCTTTAGTCCGGCGCAAGCGAGAAATGTTGCGTCACACACGTCATCAGCAAGTTTTTGAAGCCGTGTCCCGACATTTCCGCGCAAGAGGCAAAATTGAATATCAGGCCGCATGGCGGAGAGCTGCGCGCGGCGGCGAATAGACGCCGATCCGACTAAAGCGCCCTCGGGCAGATCGTCTAACTTGGCATATTTTTCCGAAATAAACGCATCACGAGGATCTTCTCGCGGTAGAATAGCAGAAATTTCGAGACTTTCCTGCCCAACCGTGGGCACGTCTTTCATAGAATGGACCGCGATATCTATCTCGCCAGACACCAGAGCCTCTTCCAATTCTTTAGTGAAGAGCCCTTTACCGCCAAAATCACGCAAATGCCCTTTGAGACGATCGCCGGAGGTTTTAAGAATCCGCACCGGAAAGTCTTGCGCCGAACGTCCTGACGTTTCCGCCAAAAGGCGCTGCACCAAATGTGCCTGATAGAGCGCAAGCGGAGATCCCCGCGTTCCAATTGTTAGTCCATGTTGCATCCTGGCACGACTAACCTTATCCAGCTTTCGTGACCACTAATTTTTCAGATGAAACTCTTCAGAGCGCACCGGACCTCTTAGTTCTGGGCATTGAATCGAGCTGCGACGAGACTGCCGCCTCCGTATTGCGTTATCGCGGCGAGGACGATGTCGAGATTCTCAGCTCGATTATTGCCAGTCAAGATGAAGCCCACGCGCCCTTTGGCGGCGTTGTGCCGGAAATCGCCGCCCGCGCTCATATGCAAAAGATTGACGGAATTGTCGAGCAAGCCATGGAGGCTTCTGGCTTAGGTTATGACGCGCTATCCGGCATTGCCGCAACCTCAGGGCCGGGACTTATTGGAGGCGTTATCTCTGGATTGCTCGCAGCAAAGGGGTTAGCACTCGCACTAGAAAAACCCCTTTTGGCGGTGAATCATCTGGAAGGACATGCGCTCTCCCCCCGACTGGCGGAACCCTGCCCTTTTCCTTATCTTCTCTTACTCGTCTCAGGGGGCCACACACAGCTTCTCTCCGTCAATGGGCTCGGCGACTATACCCGACTTGGGAGCACTGTAGACGATGCAGCGGGCGAAGCATTTGATAAATCCGCCAAAGTCATGGGCCTCGGCTTTCCCGGAGGCCCGAACGTAGAAAAATGGGCCGTCAAAGGCGATCCGGAATCCATAAAACTCCCCCGTCCGTTCAAAGGACGCGATCATGCAGATTTCTCTTTTGCTGGATTAAAAACCGCCGTTGCCCGCGCTTGGGAAGCAAGCGAACAAACAGATAAAGCCAAAGCCGATATCGCCGCGAGTTTCCAACGTGCTGTTTCCGATGTACTGGCCGAACGGACCGGCAAAGCGATGACGATGTTCAAAGAAGCGCATGGAGAGAACGCCAAACGATTTGTCGTCGCCGGCGGCGTAGCCGCCAACAAAGCGCTTCGGGAACGATTAACCCAGCTGGCGACTTCTAATAGTATGAGCTTTTTTGCCCCGCCTTTGAAATTCTGTACAGATAACGCCGCCATGATCGCTTTGGCCGGCGCCGCGAAACTCGCCGCCGGCCAAACGGACGAGCTTGGAGTCAAAGCACGCCCCCGCTGGCCTCTTGATACTGAATCCGCCCAAGCAAACCCCGCCAGCGGGTTCGGCAAGAAAGGCCCTAAATCATGACGGCGTATCAAAATTTTGGTGTTATTGGCGCGGGCGCATGGGGCACAGCTCTTGCCCAAAGTCTCGCCAAAGGTGGCCGCGACGTGACGCTTTGGGCATTTGAAAAAGAGTGCGTCGAGTCCATTAATAATGAAAACTGCAATACACTCTACCTTCCGGAGGCGAGACTATCTCCAAAGGTCAAAGCCACGCAGGACCTCAAGTCTCTTGCAAATTGTGATGCCTTACTTTCAGTCGTTCCGGCGCAACACACAAGACGTACTTTGGAGGCCCTGAAAAAAGAGGCTGCTTTAGCCGGCAAGCCAGTTATCCTATGTTCCAAAGGGATTGAGATTAGCACGCGCGAATTTATGTCCGATGTTTTAAGCGAGGTCTTACCGGATGTCATACCCGCCGTTCTTTCCGGTCCCAGTTTCGCTATTGATGTGGCCAAGGGCCTTCCAACCGCAGTAACGCTGGCGTGTAAAGACAAAGACATTGGAGAAGACTTAATCGAATCCGTTGCGGCGCCGACCTTCCGCCCTTATCTCTCAACAGATGTTTTAGGCGCTGAAATTGGCGGCGCCGTTAAAAACGTCCTTGCCATTGCTTGCGGGATGGTACTGGGCATGGAGTTGGGCCGTTCAGCTCATGCCGCGATTATAGCCCGCGGGTTTGCTGAAATGCGGCGTCTGGGTGTGGCCCTTGGCTGCGAGCCGGAAACACTGACAGGGCTCTGCGGCCTAGGCGATTTGGTTCTAACCTGTTCCTCCGAGCAATCTCGGAATATGTCCTGTGGTCTAGCTTTAGGGCGCGGGCAGACTCTTGAAGAGATTATGGAGTCGCGAAACAGCGTAACCGAAGGAGTCGCAACGGCCCCGGCCTTGAAAGAAATGGCGGCGAAGCTTAACGTCGACATGCCCATCAGCGCCGCAGTTGCCGACATTCTTTCGGGAGAGTTGGATATTCAAAACGCGCTTATCACCCTTCTTTCCCGCGTTCACAAAACGGAAGTTCTATGACCTATTATCTCATTTATACAGCTGACAGGCCTAATAGCGTCCCGCTTCGGCAGGATAACCGTAACGATCATATTAAATGGCTTCGCTCTGACCCGGGCGTGACATTGCATATTGCGGGGCCATGGCTGGATGAAGACGGAGAGATGCGTGGGAGCTTGCTGATCGTGGAAGCGAACACAAAAGATATTGTCGAAGACTGGCTTGCGAATGACCCTTACCGAAAAGCCGGATTAACAGCCAGCATTACCGTTCAGCCTTATAATTGGATAATTGGCGGGCCGGATCAACAAGCTTAAGTCACTAATCTTCACTGAAACTAAAGAGTGACATGCCTCTGGCGCGTTCATCAAAACTGAGTGTTTTGTTAAGTGGGGCATGAGCTCTTTGGCGGCAATGCGGGCGTTCACAGAGATAGCAGTTAATTCCGATGGGTGTCGGCTTCGGCGTATCAAGATTATATTTCTGCGCGTAAACCAGTCTCGGCGCGTAAGCTATATCACACCCTAAACCGATAGCGAGCTTCTGCGCTGGCTCATCAAAACTCCCGTCCGATCGGCTGACCATTTTCGCGACAGAGAAATAAGTCGTCTCGTCCGGAAGCTGAATCATCTGGGTCAGAGTTTTCCCCGGCGTCTGGAAACATTCATGAATGTTCCAGAGAGGGCAAGCCCCGCCGAACTGGCTGAAATGAAAGCGCCCCGCCGAAAATCGTTTGGACACATTCCCTGCCACATCAATCCTAACGAAGAAAAACGGAATGCCGCGGGCGTCCGGTTTTTGAAGGGTCGTCAGACGATGCGCGGTTTGCTCGAAACTCGTCCCGAAACGATGAGAGAGCAAATCTACGTCATAGCGTGTGTTTTCCGCTTCTTTCAAAAAACGCGAATAGGGCATAATAGTCGCTGCAGCAAAGTAATTTGCCAAAGAGGTGCGCATGAGTCCTTCGGCTTCCCGCCCGCCTAAAGAGGCGGTCTTAATTATATCATCTATCAACTCTCTTTGCTCTAACATACCGATTTGAAAGGCAAGTTGGAAACGCCGCCCGGACTGCCGTAAAAGTTCAGACAAGTTTATACGTTTAGAATGCCGGTCAAAATAGCGTAACATTTTCGGCATAATATCCACCGGAACAATACGAACGGAAAGATCATGCTTTTCCTTAAGGCGCTCTGTCAAAGCCGCATGAGGTTCGCGTTTAGTCAATCCTAATTCTTGGGATAATCCTTCTGCTGCTTCATCAAGGCGCGGAAAATAATTGCGCTGCTCATGTATAAAGCGCCGCACCGACTCGATGGCTTCACCTGATTGTTCCAGCAGTTCTACCTTGTCGCGATCCATACTCAGATTGGAGGCGCGTCGCGTTGAATCCCGGTGCTTTCCGTAAAGTTTTAAAAACGCTTTAGCCGCTGCTGGGCTTACATTGACCAAGTCCTCCGCCTCATTTTTTGAAATGCTTTCACCTCTGAATAGAGGGTCGCGCATCGTTTCATAAATTTCGGCGACTAGATGCGCGTCCCCCGCCCCGGTGAATCCGGCAATGTCAAAATCGTAAATCTCTGCCATTTTCAAGAGAACTTTGGCCGAGAGCGCCCGCTGATTACGTTCCATCAGATTCAGGTAAGACGTTGAAATTCCAAGGTCTTCGGCCATGCGCGTTTGTGTGAGGCCCAGCGTCTGGCGAAAGCGGCGTAGTCGCGGCCCGACCATTAACTTCTCTTCTTTTTTAATCGCCATAGCGTCACTCATTTTTACAAAATTTACAGATATAACATGTGTGTATTTACAATTATTACAAAAATACCTCTAATTTACAAACACTTATAGACTCGCAGTAGTTTTTGTAAATATCGTAAGGTCAATAACTCATACAAAGGAGATCGTTAGATGAACGCCCCTGCAAATAATACCGACCAACCCATTCCCCGTCACCGGGTTCTGGCCAAAGTCAACGCCGAAACAGGCGACACCTATTCAGATATCCTGACGCCGGACGCATTATTATTTCTGGCTGACCTCGAACGTCGCTTTGGTCCTCAGCGTAAAATTCTCCTGCAAAATCGTCAACTACAGCAGGAACGGTATGATGACGGCGAAATGCCGACTCAACCGCTTGAAACAAAGCATATGCGCAATTCCGCCTGGGAAGTTGCGCCTTGCCCTCCTGCTTTGCAAGACAGACGCGTCGAGATTACAGGGCCGGTTGATCGCAAGATGATGATCAACGCGCTAAACTCCGGCGCAAAAATGTTCATGGCAGATTTTGAGGATGCCAGCTCTCCGACCTTTGACAATATGATGTCAGGTCAAATAAATATGCGTGATTACGCCCGTGGGAACTTATCGCTGAAAACAGATAAGAAATCTTACACGCTCGGCGATGAAACTGCGACCATGCTCGTTCGTCCGCGCGGTTGGCACCTCGAAGAAAAGCATATTACTGTCGACGGCAAGCCAATGAGTGCGAGCCTCTGCGATTTCGGCCTGCATTTCTTCCATAATGGTAAATTATTGGCCGAGCAGGAAAAAGGGCCGTTTTACTACCTGCCGAAAATGGAGAGCTACCAAGAGGCTCGCCTCTGGAACGATGTCTTTAATTTCTCGCAAGCCGTCTTGGATATTCCAAATGGTACGATCAAAGCCACTGTTTTGATCGAAACCCTTCCGGCGGCCTTCCAGATGGAAGAAATCCTCTATGTTCTGCGCAATCACATTACGGGTCTGAATTGTGGACGTTGGGATTATATTTTCTCCTACATCAAAACTCTGCGTAATCATTCAAAATTCGTTTTGCCTGACCGGGCACAGGTCGGCATGGACCGAGCATTTCTATCCGCCTATGCCACACGTCTTGTCGAAGTGTGTCATAAACGCCGCGCCCACGCCATGGGCGGGATGGCAGCGCAAATTCCAGTAAAGAACAATCCGGAAGCCAATGAAGCGGCATTCGAGAAAGTACGTAAGGATAAAAAGCACGAAGCTAGTATCGGTCATGACGGCACTTGGGTGGCCCATCCTGACCTCGTTCCCGTTGCGATGGATATCTTTAACGACATCATGCCCGGCAAGCACCAGATCCACAAAAAGCGTCAATCTGCGCGTGTCTCTGATGAGTCCATGATCGCCCCTCATACCGGGAAAATCACTGAGGCGGGGGTTCGTACAAACATAGAAGTCGGCATCCGCTATATCGCGGCTTGGCTTTGCGGCCGCGGCGCGGTTCCAATCCATAATCTCATGGAAGATGCGGCCACGGCTGAAATCTCCCGCGCGCAAATATGGCAGTGGCTTCATCACGGCGCCAGCGTCGAAATGGAAGGCGGCTATCGCGAAACCCTGAGCAAGCGCCTTTATGACAGACTTTTCGCAGAAGAGGTTTCCGCATTGCAAAGTGAAACAGGCGAAGCGGCTTTTAAAGAAGGCCGTTTCCCAGAAGCCGCTGAGCTTTTCAACACCACGGCCTCCGGCGACACTCTACCTGAATTCCTAACAATCCCAGCTTATGAAATATTGGAGAAATAAATATGACTTATTCGCAAACTTTAGAAAACTTGAAATCGCGCTACCCGAACGGCGTCCCGGGCGGCATTTCTTTCGAAGATTTAGCTCAACTTAAAACGCAAAATACGTTCGAGACTCATCTGGACATTGCTAAAGCTATGGCAAAAGTCATGCGCGCTGACATGGCTGCATACGACAATGACAGTTCAGCTTTCACGCAATCTCTTGGGTGTTGGTCAGGTTTCCACGCCCAGCAAATGTTGCGCGCGATCAAGCGCCAAAAAGGCACACTTGATAAAGCCTATGTTTATCTGTCCGGCTGGATGGTCGCGGGTATGCGTAACCGATTTGGTCATCTGCCCGATCAGTCTATGCATGAGAAAACGGCGGTGATTGATCTTATTCAGGAAATCTACACAAGCTTGCGTCAAGCCGACGAAGTCGATCTGAACGATCTCTTCGCTGAATTAAAAACAACTGATAATCGCGAGGCGGTTCTCGCTAAAATTGACGGGTTCGAAACCTATGTCCGTCCGATCATTGCCGATATTGATGCCGGCTTCGGGAATGTCCACGCAACTTATCTCTTGGCAAAAGAAATGATAAAAGCCGGAGCGTGTTGTATTCAAATTGAAAACCAGGTGTCCGATGCCAAACAGTGCGGCCATCAGGACGGCAAAGTGACAGTCCCTCGCGAAGATTTCGTCGAGAAACTTCGCGCTGTCCGCATGGCCTTTGAAGAGCTGGGCGTAGAAGACGGGATTATTGTTGCTCGCACAGACTCATTAGGTGCAGGACTGACACAGAAAATACCTGTTAGCCGAGAGGCGGGTGATGAGGCCGCCGAATATACGAAATGGCTCGAAACAGAAACTGTCTCTGATTTGCATCAATTAAAAGACGGTGAAATGGCTATTCAGCTCGATGGCAAGCTTGTTAAGCCTGTGCGCCTGCCCAACGGGCTCTACAAATTCCGCGAAGGAACCGGGGAAGACCGGGTTGTAGAAGACTGTATTTCAAGCCTGAATGACGGCGGAGCAGACCTTCTTTGGATCGAGACCGCGACGCCAAATGTCGGCCAGATTGCAGATATGGTTCGCCGTATTCGCGAGAAGGCGCCACATGCCAAGCTCACCTATAATAACAGCCCGTCATTTAACTGGACGCTTAATTTACGTAAGCAGGTCCGTGAAGACTGGATTGCCAAAGGCAAGGTAGAAGCCGGAGATTATCCGGATAACAACCAGCTTATGTCAGCCGCTTATGATGAAGATCCTTTGGGACTGGAAGCCGATCGCCGCTTGCAAAATTTCCAAACGGACATTGCCCGCGAAGCCGGCGTCTTCCACAACCTAATCACCCTACCGACCTTCCATGGTACAGCCAAGGTGATGAACGATCTGTCGGAAGGATATTTCGGAGAGCAAAAGATGTTGGCATATGTCAAAGAGATCCAACGTGAAGAAATTCGTCGTAATGTCTCTGCCGTCAAACATCAGCATGAGGTCGGTTCTAACCTCGGAGATGACTTCAAAGAGATGACTGGCGGTGAACGCGCTTTAAAAGCGGGCGGTGCGCATAATACGATGAACCAATTTGAAAGCGCTGCGTAGTCAAGTTTGGAGAGTCTGCGGAAAACTCCTCCCTTCGCGGGCTCTCTCTTTTTAACGCGTATACCGAAGAAGGCCTAGGCCTTCTTCTCCCAACTTCCTCGAACATTCTGCTGATAATAAGCAAGTTCGGCCCCCGCGTCTTTCAACTGTTTCCAACGTCCCCGTTCCTTCTTCACATCACTTTCAGACCGCCCATTTATCATGACCATAGCGCGCTCAACGCCGCTCATGTCTGAAACCTTCGCCCCTCCGAGTAAGAAAACAGCGTCAAACCCTACCGCCTTATCCGCATTTGAACTTAATAGGATAGGCTGCCAGTCTGCCATAGGCTCGTCATCGCGGCCATGCGGGAGAAAACTATCGTCGCGAAACGTCCAGAGAAGGTCGTCCATCTCGGCCAGCCTATCTTGCGGGAGTTTAACGAGCGCCCGCCAACCTTTGGCGAGCGTTTTTTCAAGTAGTTCCGGCAGCACATTTTCAATTGTGCTGCCTTCCAGATGATAAAACCAATGCGTTGGAAGGTTCGTTTGCGGAGCGGCGCTCATTAGCCTTCGTGATTATCCGCAACCCAACGGTTTAAGAGCCGCGCGCCGAAACCTGTACCGAATGTCGTTTCCCGAGGGTCATGACGTGTGTTCTTCATGCCTACCCCAGCAATATCCAGATGTGCCCAAGGCGTCTCTTTGCCGACAAACCGTTTCAAGAATTGAGCCGCTGTGATGGACCCAGCTGTCGGGCCGCCAATATTTTTCATATCCGCGAACGGGCTATCGAGAAGTTTGTCATATTCTTTGGCCAGAGGCAGACGCCATGTTTTCTCGGTAGATGTTTCAGACGCAGACATAATTTGCCCGGCCAAATCATCGTCATTTGAAAACAGTCCGGCATGCTCATGACCGAGCGAAGTAATAATTGCGCCGGTCAGTGTTGCGAGATCAATCATTGCCACGGGTTTAATCTTAGTCACCGTGTAGTGAAGCACATCACAAAGAACCAAGCGCCCTTCCGCATCCGTGTTTTGGACATCAATTGTCTGTCCCGACATGGACGTTACTATGTCGCCAGGGTTCTGAGCTTTGCCATCAGGCATGTTTTCAACGAGACCGACCAAGCCTACTACATTGGCTTTCGCGTTACGCTTAGCCAGACCAATCATAGCGCCTACAACGGCCGCAGAGCCACCCATATCACCTTTCATGTCCCACATATTATTTCCGGCTTTTAGCGAAATGCCGCCAGAGTCGAAAGTAACGCCTTTGCCGATTAAAGCCGTCGGTTGAGCGCCTTTAGTGCCGCCGTCCCAACGCATGATGACAAACTGGGATTCGCGCTCTGACCCAACACCGACACCAAGAAACGCGTTCATACCGAGCGCTTTCATCTTTTTCTCGCCTAAGATCTCTACTTTCAAACCAATTTCCTCAAGGGCCTTTAGCTTTTCTGCATAAGCCTGAGGAAAGAGAATATTGGACGGGGTGTTTACGAGGTCACGCGCATACAGCTGACCATCGCAAACTGGGCCATGATAATTTTCATAAGATTGCTTGGCGCCGTCTTCATCGTCTGAGGCAATTTTTAGCGTTTCGATCTGTTTTGTTTTCGTCAGAGTCGCTTCGGTTTTATGCGCGTCAAACCGATAGGCCGCAAGCCGCGCGCCTACGGCCGCATTTGCTGCGTCTTCTGGTGAGCTTTCGGAGGGCATGTGTACAGTCAACAGAGTTTCGCCATAAGGTAGAAGGCGTTTTACAGCCTTCGCCACGAGCCGCTCATAATCCGGTTTTTCATCTTTTCCGGTTCCAATTACGATCAAGTGAACCGCCTCATCGCCCATGACGACGAAGCTCTCAAATAACTTTCCCGTTTCAGCTTTAAAGTTGGCCGCTTTGGCAGAGGCGTCAAAATTAGTTGAGGCTTTATCACGATAAGCGCGTCCAGATGAATCCAGAACCAAATTATGTTTTGCAAAAATGATAGATGCGCCATATTCGGCGGGCTTATTGGCGACAAAGCTGACTTTCACGGGGGACTCCTTCTGACGACACACGTCAAAACTGTATTACGGATATTATAGTTCTTGAGTGCTAGTAACTTACGCGCCATCAGAATAGAAGGGCCTTAGAGATGTAAATGACACCTCTCCACGAAATTAACGAGTCAAAATTGAAGCAACAAGACCAAGCATGACCCTGCTGCAACGCTATTTCTGGACGCAAGCGCTTTGGCCGCTATTGCTCTCCCTCGCCGCATTGGCGGGGTTGGCTTTACTTACGCAGAGCCTTCAAACCTTGGACTTGGTCGTAGAAAATCGGCAATCTGCCCTGACATTTCTTAAAATCACTTTACTCGCTCTTCCCCAGCTCATTTCAATTATTATGCCGCTCTCGGTTTTTATGGCAGCGCTTTATGCCCTGAATAGATTGAACTCTGACTCGGAACTTATTGTTGCCAAAGCCTCCGGATTCTCGCCTTGGCAGATCGCGTCTCCGGTCATTAGGCTCGGCGCTTACGCCTTAGTCGCGCATTTAATTATAAATTTGGTCGTGCAACCCCTATCCTTTCGCCAAATGCGCGCTGAGATATTGAAAGTCCGAACAGATATCGCGTCGCAAATGGTACAGGCTGGTGATTTTGTGACGCCAGCTCCTGGACTAACAGTCTATGCCCGCGAGATTGGAGCTGACAGCACCCTAAAAGACGTTATGATTTATGACGCCCGAGCCCCGGAAAATATTACAACCCACATGGCCAAAACCGGAGAGGTTCAACGTACCCCCTCACAAGTCACCCTCTCTTTGAAAGACGGAAGCGTACAGCAAGCACTCGAAGACGGATCTTTGGACGTCATAGAGTTTGAAAACTATGTCATTGACCTGTCAGAAGTAATGGCCATGGACAATGTATTACGCCTGAAAACGTCTGATCGTTTCCTACACGAGCTCCTACGACCGGACCCCAGAGAATTTGCCGACCGGGAATTCAAACGCGAACTCGCGGCCGAGGGTCATGCTCGATTATCCGCCCCGCTTTACAATATCGCTCTGGTTTTACTGGCTCTTTGTTTCATGGTTCGGGGTGAACATTTAAGATTGGGCTACAGTCGGCGCATCGCGGTTTGTGCCTCTTTGGGATTTGTTATTCGCCTCACAGGTTTCGGGGTTGCTTCGGCGGCAGAATCGGACCGTTGGCTGAATATAATCCAATATTGCTTGCCGTTGATTGTCATCGCTTATTGCACATTTTACCTGATGAAACGTAAACGTGTCCGCTCTTTGGGACGGGCCAAACGTGCCCGTGAATATGCCGTCAAAGCCGCCCAGACTCCAGATGCATCCATGAGGGTGACGGGATGAAGACCCTCCTCACACGCGCAACGCTGAACCGCTATATTGCAATGCGGGTTCTTCGCTCCCTCGCTATAACATTTTTGGTCGTAACGGGCATTATTATGCTTGTCGACTTCGTCGAGGGAAGCCGGAATATCGGCAGCGACACCGATATTTCCTCTTTTCAACTCGCCTATCTGACTCTGTTGAAAGTCCCGAACCTGATTGAACAAACCATTCCTTTTGTGGTGCTCTTCGGCGTCATGGGCGCCCTTTACGGGCTGAACCGACGAAGTGAGCTGATTGTGATGCGGGCCTCCGGCGTTTCTGCCTGGCGGTTTCTGCTTCCGGTCATATTTGTAACAGGCAGTCTAGGTCTGGTTTGGTCTCTCCTGTTCAATCCGCTCGCCTCTCAAATGATGTCGCAACATGACTTACTTAGAGATGGCTTTGGCGCGCAATCAGAGTCGTCTGGCGGCCCCGTCTGGCTTCGCGAAGGGGACAATTTCATGCAAACCGTTATTCGCGCCGATAAAATCGAAGATGACACCAAAATTTTGATTAACCCAAGTTTTTTTCAATTAACCTTGGACGAGACCGGAGGAACGGTCTTTAGCCGCCGCTTTGACGCCCAAAAAGCTCGGTTGATTACACAAGGCTATTGGGAGTTAACCGACGTCATCGAAAACGCCCCGGGCGAAATAAAACAATTCCGAAACACAATTTCTCTCCCCACAAAGATAACGTCGCAGCAAGTGGAAGAAATAGGCGAAAAGAAAACTGCGCCGCCTTTCTGGTCTCTTCCTTCTGCCATTAAGACCAATGAACGCGCAGGTTTTTCCGCTTTAGCTTTGCGTATGCAATTCAATAAACTTTTAGCCCTGCCAATCATGCTGATCGCCATGACTTTTATCGCTGCAGGCGTTTCTATGCATCTCACGCGGCAGGGGGGCACGCTACGCCTTCTGATAACCGGAGCCGCCATGGGGTTTGGGGTGTATTTCGCGGATTCCATGGTCAGTGCTTTTGGTGAAGTGGCGTTAGTTCCAGTTGTATTGGCGGCTTGGTCTGTCCCTTTATTTGTCTTGATGGCTGGTGTAAGCTATCTCTCGAAAGTCGAAGATGGCTGAGCCTGATCGGCCCTGCAATCTGACCGAAATTTAACGCGCTCCAAGGCGGAGAAAGGCTAGAGTCTTCCTGTAAGAAAACAGCGTGAGAATTGCCTTTAAGACGGAAAGTCGTATAAGCGCGAAAACCCAAGCTGGAAAACTCTATGACGGCCAATATGACGAAATCTCTCAAAAATCTGATGCTCGGTGCAGCTTTGCTGATAGGCTCTGCTGTAACGGCACACGCTCAAGTCCCCAATCACGGCATTGCCGCTGTGGTCAATAGCGATATTGTAACGACACATGATCTGCGCCAGCGCGTGATGTTCATGCTCGCCACCACAGGGGCGCAGCGTGACGAAGACACCCTATCCCGACTACAACAACAGGCTTTGCGGAACTTGGTCGATGAGCATTTGCAAATGCAGGAATCTCAGAAATACGAACAGACAATTTCTGATGAGGAAGTTAATCAATCCGTAGCCCGCCTGATTGGGCGGAACGGTCTTGACCCGAATGAAGTCGTTGCAAAACTCGCGGCCGCCGGGGTTTCAATTGAAACCTTGCGCGATCAGGTCCGCTCCGAGATCGCCTGGCAGCGCATCGTCAATGGTCTTTATGGGTCCCGCATCCGGATTTCAGATGCCCAAATCAATGAAACCCTTAATCGTTTAACTGCCAATGCTGACAAACCCAGTTTCCGCGTTGGGGAAATTTATATTGAAGCCACACCAGAAATCGGCGGGATGGAAGGCGCTATGGAAGGCGCCAATGCCATGATCGAGCAAGTGAAGGGCGGCGCGCCTTTCCCGCTTCTTGCGCAGCAATTTTCTTCGGCTCCAAGTGCAGCCAAAGGCGGTGAGGTCGGATGGGTTCACGAAGGCGAATTGCGCCCTGAAATCGACGAAGTTATTCAAGAAATGGAACCCGGCGCGGTCTCACAACCCATTCAGGTTCCTGGCGGAGTGTATGTCGTGGCCTTGGTCGAAACGAAAATTTCGAAAGCGGACACTCTTTACAATCTGAAACAAGTCAATATTTCCGATGTCGAAACTGAAGAAGCAAAAACACGTCTGTTTGCCCTGAAAGACACTCTGAAATCCTGCGAGAGTTTGGAAGAAGATGTGGACGCTATTGAAGGTGTTAATCAAGCCGATATGGGAGAGCTCAAAGCCAGCGAACTCGCACCTGAGCTAATTGATATTCTCGCCGCAACGGATGTCGGAACCCTGTCAGATCCGATTGAACGCCCGAACGGCGCAGCCTCTATCATGGTGTGCTCTCGCGCCGCGACAGGCGAAGATATTCCGACTCGTGACGATGTTGAAAACCGTTTGATGGATCAACAATTAGCACAAGCCTCTCGCCGGGCTTTACGTGATATCCGGCGGAAGTCCACCGTCGTCGTCCGCTAGCGATTATGACCGCCCCTCTCTTATTGAGCATGGGCGACCCGGCCGGAATAGGGCCTGAAATAACTTTAAAGGCCTGGGCAGCTCTGCATTATAATCCAGAGCTTGCCTTCGCCGTCATGGCGACTCCGCGCGTTTTGGAACGCGCCAATGAAAGCTTTGGCCACACCTTAATTGAGATTGACGACTGTGATGAAGCGGTTGATGCGTTCCGAGAAGGACTCCCTATTTTGCCCATTGAAGGCCGCGTTCCTGAACCGGGCCAGCCTGATCCGGACCATGCGCTTGCGACGACAGAAAGCATTGAGCGCGCCGTTTCTCGGTGCCTTTCCGGCAAGGCCGACGGGCTCGTGACAAACCCCATCGCCAAAGACATCCTCTATCAGGCGGGCTTCAAATTCCCCGGCCATACCGAATATTTGGGGCAGCTGACTGGACACCATGAAGCACCTTACACCCGGGGCCCCGTCATGATGTTGTCAGGTGGCGGGTTGCGCGTTGGTTTGGCCACCATCCATCTTTCCTTGAAAGACGCCGCGGAGCGGCTTTCTGCGGAAGCTATTCTCCGAAATGCTCGCGTCATGCACGGCGCGCTTAAATGTGATTTCGGCATCGCTAAACCCCGCCTCAGCCTGACAGGACTCAATCCTCATGCAGGGGAAAACGGCGCATTGGGCCGGGAGGAAATTGATATTATCAACCCCGCGGCAAGGGCGCTAAGAGCCGAGGGACTAAATGTAAGCAACGCTCAGCCTGCGGATACGCTTTTCCATGCCGAAGCGCGAGAGCATTACGACGCAGTACTGGCGATGTATCATGACCAAGGCCTTATCCCGGTGAAGACTTTAGATTTCCACGGTGGTGTTAATATTACACTAGGCCTGCCGATTGTCCGCACCTCGCCCGATCACGGCACAGCCTTTGGCATTGCCGGGCAGAACCTCGCCAGAGCTGACAGCCTCATCGCTGCTATTCGAAGCGCCAGAAAAATCGCCGATAACCGCAAGGCTTTTCTAAATGGATAACCTTCCAAGCCTCACGGAAGTCGTGAAGGACTATGACCTCGGAGCGAATAAGAAGCTGGGTCAGCATTTTCTGCTGGATATGAACTTGACCGATAAGATCGCCCGATTGGCCACCCCGTTAAACGGTGTCAATGTTGTCGAAATCGGACCGGGGCCCGGCGGATTGACCCGCGCCTTACTGTTGCGGGACACCGCGTCTGTCACCGTTATTGAAATGGATGAACGCTTTCTACCTGCACTCGCTGATATTGGCCGCGCCAGCGGGGATCGGCTCACTATTATCAAAGGGGACGCTCTTAGATTCGACATCGCCACAAATGTCCCAGCACCGCGTAAAATCGTGGCCAATCTTCCCTATAATGTCGGCACGAAAATGCTCATAAATTGGGTAACAGAAACGCCTCGCTTCTGGGATCAAATGGTTCTGATGTTCCAGAAAGAAGTGGCAGAGCGCGTCTGCGCTGCACCGGGAGACAATGCTTATGGACGGCTCGCCGTCTTATGCCAGAGCGTAGCGGAGTGTCATATGGCCTTTGATATTCCAGCTCGTGCTTTCACCCCGCCGCCCAAAGTCGATAGCGCTGTCGTGGTCATGCACCCTCTGCCGGAGGAAAAATGCTACGCAAATTTAAAACTCCTTGGACAGGTCACGCAGGCCGCGTTTGGGCAGAGACGAAAAATGCTGAGAGGATCTCTCAAAAGTTTTGCCAAGAAACACGGAATGACGGCGACGGAATGGCTTGAGAAGGCCGATATTGATCCGCAGCTCCGGCCCGAAACGCTTCCCGTGTCAGACTTTCAAAAACTGGCGGAGTGCCTCCCGTAACTATCTATTTTGATGGATTTATGTCTTCAGAGCCTCGAAATAATGATTTTCGTCATTATCGACATGTGTCTCAATAGAGTCGAAGCCTGCCTCTCTGAGAATTCGGCAATAAGTCGTTTCACCCAATGATACTGATTGGCGCCCGGTCAGAATGTCATCCCAACTGCCCTGTTGAGAAGGCGCGGAAAATAAAAACCGTCCCCCGGATTTAAGCGCGTTGAAAACCCGGCGAACAAAATCTTTTTGTGTTTCAGGGGATAGAAGAAAAATTAGCCCAATGGCTAATGCACCGTCGAAACTCTGACCGAAAAAATTACTTTCCTCAACCGCTTCGCAGGCCAGATCTATATTTGGAAAACGTGCCCCCAGAGCCGAAACCATCTTTGGTGAGGCATCAATGGCGGAAACTGCAAAGCCGCGATTAATTAATACGGACGTCAACGGCTCTCCATATCCCGCGCCTATGTCAATTATGAAAGCCTTGGGTGAAAAGTTATTTGCCCATTTCTCTACCAAATCTTGCCCAGAATTTGACCTGACCGCTATGAATTTTTCGGCAATCGCTTCATAACCATTTGACCGATCTTCTGACAATCCGGAACTCCTTAAAGCAAAAACTTTCGGTAACTATATTTAGGTCTGAAATTTCATCTTGGCGGAGAATTGAAACTACCCACCGCTAATCAATGTCTTAACAAATCCAGACAGCCAAAACTGACGGCGTCTTTGCATTCTCTCGGCAGAAACAATCGCGCGAAGTTCTTTCATCGCGGAGTCCACATCTTCATTCACAATCACATAATCATATTCCGGCCAATGGCTGATTTCCGTCTCTGCCTTGCTCATACGCTTGGCAATGACCGTGTCGCTGTCTTGGGCGCGGGAGCGAAGGCGGCTTTCAAGCTCTTGCATATTTGGCGGCAAAATAAAGATTTTCACAAGGTCATTGGCCGCTGCTTCAGCGAGCTGCTGCGCGCCCTGCCAATCAATATCAAAAACAACGTCACCGCCATTTTCCAATGCCGTTTCAACAGGGCCACGAGGTGTGCCGTAGAAATTATCAAATACTTTGGCATGCTCTAGAAAGTCATCCTTGGCGACCATGTCGGAAAACTGTGTCTTGGACATAAAATAATAATCTTTACCGTCTGTTTCGCCCGGGCGCGGCGCCCGAGTTGTCGCCGATACAGACATAGTCATATTCTCGTTTTCGGCCAGTAATTTCCGTGTAAGAGTTGTCTTTCCCGCCCCGGAGGGAGAGGATAAAACGATCATGAGCCCACGTCTATTTTGCTTAAGAGCGTTTAGCTTATCACTCATTATCTTTCCCCTCTTTGCCGCTGAATTTGACGCCACTTCGCGACATTACGTTCATGCTGCGAGAGGGATATCGCAAAAACATGCCCCCCTGTCCCATCCGCAACGAAATATATATTATCGGTCTTCGCAGGATTGAGAACGGCGGCTAAAGCCTCTTTTCCCGGATTGCAGATTGGGGTCTTAGGCAAGCCTGTCATTTGATAGGTGTTCCAATCCGTTCGGGCGTCAATTTCACTGCGGCGAATGCGGCGACCAATGGGCATCCCTTTGGTAATTCCATAAATAATTGTCGGGTCGGATTGGAGCATCATACCACGATTAAGGCGGTTCACAAAAACCCCGGCAACTTCGTCCCGTTCGCTGCCAATGCCTGTCTCTTTTTCAACAACAGACGCCAAAATTATCGCTTCCGTTTTCGACGTAACCGGAAGATCGTCAGCACGGCTTTCCCAGAGCTCATCCAACACTTCTTTTTGTGCTAACTGCATTTTTGCGATCAGTTCGGATTGCTTCATGTCGCGCGGCGTCAGATAGGTTTCGGGCAAAAGCGATCCTTCCGCCGGAACCGGAGGGTTATCGTCGATGAGTGTTGGAATGAGATCAAGCGTCGCCATAACTTGCCGGCTGGAAAGCCCTTCGGCAATCGTTACCGGATAAAGAATGGCTTGCCCCTCGGCCAAATCTTTATAGATTTTAGCCATCGGATCGCCTGGCGTTAGGAGGAACTCGCCGGCTTTGAAATTTGCCTCATTGCCGCGCATTTTCGTCACGAGCTTGAAAATAAAGGCGCTCTCAACTAATTCCTGTCCTTCAAGCCTTGTCGCAATAGTGGATAACCCGCTTCCTTTTGGCACTTCAAACACTTCGGGATCCCGCGACGCGTCGAGAGCCATTCTAGTTTCGTACTTATAATTTACAGCGGCGTAAGCCGCGAGAACCAAGCCGCCAAAAAAGGTGATAAGCGCAACAACCGCAATCAAGCCCAAGACCCGCTTATCGCGTTTTGCCAAGGTACTCGGTTTTTTGGATTTTTGGGCCATTTGCCCAGTCTAATCAGATTCGGGCGCTTGCGCGAAGATTACTGCAGCGTTTGTACCGCCAAACCCAAAGGAATTAGACATCACGGCTTTTGCTTTAATTGGCTTGGCTTTATGCGGAACGAGGTCAAGCTTGGTATCAACAGAAGGGTTATCCAGATTCAGCGTAGGAGGCGCCATTTGATCCCGCAGTGCCAATATAGAGAAAATTGCTTCTACAGCGCCTGCTGCCCCTAAAAGGTGCCCGGTCGCTGATTTGGTCGAAGACATCGCAACATTTTCAGTGTGGCCTTCTAAGAGTTTCTCGACGGCGCGAACTTCCAACTCATCGCCCATGGGTGTAGAAGTGCCATGTGCATTCACATAACCAATATCTTCGGCTTTTAGGCCGGAATTGGCGAGCGCGGCTTTCATGGCGCGGTGTCCCCCTTCGCCTTCAGGCGCCGGGCTTGTGATGTGGTAAGCGTCGCCTGACAGACCGTAGCCGACAAGTTCTGCGTAAATCTTGGCGCCTCGGGCTTTGGCATGTTCATATTCTTCAAGAACGACAGCGCCGGCGCCTTCGCCCATTAAAAATCCGTCACGGTCTTTATCATATGGACGCGAGGCTTTTTCAGGCGTGTCATTAAATCCTGTGGTCATAGCGCGGCAAGCCACGAATGAGGCGATGCCTAAGCGATTGATGGAGCTTTCACCGCCCCCCGCGACCATCACGTCAGCGTCTCCATGGGCAATCATACGTCCCGCATCACCAATCGCATGCGCCCCCGTGGCACAAGCGGTCACGACAGAGTGGTTAGGCCCTTTAAGTCCGTGGCGAATAGATATCTGACCAGAGGCCAGATTGATCAGCATTGCCGGAATTACAAAAGGAGAAAGCCGCCTTGGGCCTTTTTCATGTAAGGTAATGGACGCATCATAGGTCGTCTGCAAACCGCCAATACCGGAGCCAAACATAACGCCTGTGCGTTCTTGCGCCTCTTGCCCTTGCTCGACAGGGTTCCAACCGGAATCCTTTAAGGCTTCATCAGAGGCAGCAATGGAATAGAGAATAAAATCATCGATGCGTTTGGCGTCACGCGCACTCATTACATCATCTGGATTAAAAACGCCCTTTTGATCAGGGCTGCCCCCGGCCCGCCCATCGGCGCGGGGAATAACGGCAGCGATTTTACAAGCAATATCGCTGACGTCGAAATGTTCAATTTTGGAAGCGCCGGACTTACCGTCCAATATCGCTTGCCATGCAGTTTCAACACCGCATCCGACGGGCGTAATTAGGCCCAGGCCTGTAACAACTACCCGTCTCATGCGATATAACTACCTTAGTCTAGTCGACTTTTTCAGAAATAAATTTAACGGCGTCCCCGACAGTTTGGATATGCTCAGCGGCATCGTCAGGGATTTCAATATCAAATTCTTCTTCAAACGCCATTACAAGCTCAACGTTATCAAGGCTGTCTGCCCCAAGATCATCAATAAAGTGGGCGTTTTCCGTGACTTTTGATTCTTCAACGTCAAGATGCTCTACGACCATCTTTTTTACACGGGCTAATACGTCTGACATAGACTTTCCTTTTAGTGTAGCCGGGCTTTCATCCGGCGGTTACGGCTAGCAAATAAGGTGAGTTCCCTAAATTACAAGCGACGATTCTATATTGGGTGCCCCCAATATTAAGTGCTGCGGCGGGTTAGCACACCCAAAAACGTGTGACCAGAGCCTTATTACCGCGAAAATGTGGGTAAAAACACCCCTAAAGTCGCATTAAATCATCGCCATTCCGCCGTTCACATGCAGGGTCTGACCTGTCACGTAATTGGCTTCTTGTGACGCGAGATACAGCGCGGCGGCGGCAATATCCTCGCCAGTCCCTAAATCACCTGCGGGAATCTTGGAAAGAGTTGCCTCTCTCTGGGCGTCATTTAACTCATCTGTCATAGGCGAGCTGATAAATCCGGGCGCAATCATGTTCACTGTGATTCCCCGGCTTGCCACTTCTTGTGCCAGAGATTTTGAAAAACCGATCATACCCGCCTTTGACGCCGCATAGTTGGTTTGGCCCGGATTTCCAGTCACACCGACAATAGAGGTAATTCCGATAATGCGGCCCCAACGGGACTTCATCATGGGGCGAAGGCAGGCTTTGGACAGTCGGAAATAGGCTTCGAGATTAACTTTTTGAACCAAATCCCAATCCTCCTGCTTCATTCGCATCAAAAGTCCGTCCCGCGTAATACCCGCATTAGCCACCAGAATATCAACCGATCCACCAAGGGCTTCCGCCGCTTGTCCGGGAAGCGCGTCAACCGCGTCGCCGTCCGATAGGTTACAAGGCGTCACATATGCCCCTTCGCCCAGTTCCGACGCCAGACCTTCGAGCTTTTCCGCTCTGGTGCCTGACAGAGCGACATGCGCGCCCTGAGCATGGAGTATTTTTGCGATAGAACCGCCGAGGCCGCCCGTTGCGCCCGTCACAAGAGCGCGTTTTCCACTGAGATCAAACATAACTTATCCTAATTTCTAGCTTTATTTCATTTTCTGAGCGAAGGCTTCGATCGATTCGGGTGAGTTGAGGGCCGTGCCTTCGACACCGCTGACGATGCGTTTGAGCATGACCGTCAGGACCTTGCCCGTTCCCGGCTCCGCAAATGATTCAACGCCGTTTGCCGCCATCCATTCAATAGATTCGCGCCAGCGCACACGCCCTGTTACTTGCGTGATTAAATCTTCCCGGATCTGGTCCGGCTCAGTCACAGGACGCGCTGTAACATTATTCACGACTGGCACAGATGGCACCAAGATAGACTGATGGGCCAGAGCTTCGCGCATTTTCGCCGCGGCCGGCATCATCATATCGCAATGAAACGGTGCAGACACGTTCAGCATCATTGCTTTTTTAATGCCTAGGTCGGAACACGCATCAACAGCAGCCTGAACCGCGTCTTTTTCGCCGGAAAGCACAATTTGTCCGGTCGCATTATCGTTCGCAATCTGACAAATCCCATGTTTCGCTCCGGCCTCTGCCGCCGCTTCGGCTTGATCTACGCTCGCGCCGAGCAGTGCCGCCATCGCGCCCGCATCAACCGGGACGGCCGCTTGCATTGCATCGCCGCGAATTCGCAAAAGCTTCGCAGTGTCTGCCAGAGAAATCGACCCGGCGGCGCAAAGCGCAGAATATTCGCCAAGGGAATGCCCTGCCAGAAAAGCCTGATCTTCAGGTTTAATTCCAAATTCTTCCGATAAAACGGCTATAGCCGCCATGGAACACGCCATTAGGGCCGGCTGGGTATTGGTGGTGAGCGTCAAATCTTCCATTGGTCCGTTAAACATCATATCCGAGAGTTTCTGGTCGAGCGCGTCGTCCACTTCTTCGAAAACGCGGCGGGCTGCCGGAAACGCCTCTGCCAAATCTTTGCCCATGCCCACAGACTGGCTGCCTTGTCCCGGAAAAATAAATGCGAAGGTCATATAATTACTGCACCTGTTCTTGTTAAACCTATAGCCTAGAAAAGCGGGCGATAAGGTCAACTACCAATCCCTTTGTTTTAAAAGGTACTTTTAACGGATATTTTCTTGCAAGCCACTCCTCAAGGCGTAGTTTGGCAAAATTATTCGGGGCGGGAGAATTTATGTTGAGTTTATTTGAAATCGCAGCGCTTTTGCTTGTGCTGTCGGCTATTCTGTCTTGGATCAATCGGGCCTATATCAAGCTTCCCCATACGATTGGCTTACTTGTCATGGCGCTCGTCGCCTCCTTCCTACTTTTGCTATCCGAAGCAATTTTTCCCCAGCTTTCAATGACCGACACGCTCCAATCCGCCTTGGGGCAAATTGATTTTAATGAGACTTTAATGAAAGGCATGCTCGGCTTCCTTTTATTTGCCGGTGCGCTCCATGTCGATTTTTCGAAACTCCGAAGCGCCAAGCTCGAGATCGGGAGCATGGCAACATTTGGCGTAATCCTTTCGACCTTTATCGTCGGGACGGGATTTTATTACCTCGCTCACCTTTTTGGAGTGGATCTTCCTTACATCTGGGCCTTGGTCTTTGGCTCACTTATTAGTCCGACTGATCCGGTCGCTGTGCTTTCCATTTTAAAAACCGTCAAAATGCCAAAAAGTTTGGAAACAAAAATCGCAGGTGAGAGCCTGTTTAATGATGGCGTCGGGGTAGTTGTCTTTACTATCCTTCTCGCCATAGCGGTGGGATCCACAGGCAATACAGACGCCGTTCACGCAGCCATTGGAATATGGGATATTATTGAATTATTCATCGTCGACGCCCTTGGCGGCGCGGCGCTTGGGCTCTTGGCCGGATGGATAGGCTACCGAATGATGCGCCGTATTGATGAACATGCGATTGAAGTTCTTATCAGCTTAGCCCTCGTAGCAGGAACTTACGCTTTGGCTCAGCGAATCAATATTCTAGGCCATCATCTCTCCGGCCCCATCGCTGTCGTCGTGGCAGGCCTGATGATCGGGAATAAAGGCGCCGCTTTCGCCATGTCAGAACATACCAAAACAGCTCTTTTCGGGTTTTGGGAAATGGTGGATGAAATTCTTAACTCCGTGCTGTTTCTGTTGATAGGTCTGGAAATTCTTGTGCTTGGCCTCGCTCCTAAATTTGCCATCATCACGTTAATAGCCATTCCGCTGGTCTTGCTGGCCCGCCTCTGCGCCGTTTATGTCCCAATGAAAATTATCGGATCATTCAAAGATTTCGCAAAAGGCGCGGTGCCCGTCCTGACCTGGGGCGGCGTGCGCGGTGGTATTTCTGTCGCCCTTGCCTTGGCTTTGCCGGATAATGAGTACAAGCCGCTCATCCTGACGGCGACTTACGGAATCGTGATTTTTTCTATCATTGTTCAGGGATTGACCGTGAAGACGGTGGTGCGGCGCAATGTCGATCCGACCTTATTATAAACAGTATCTCCAGACCGGCACCTTCGGCCTGTCTATGTCATTTATATGAAATTTGGTGTGGAGACATGACTTCATATAATGTCTCTGTATAAGGACCAGATAGGAATAGATAACCGGAGAGAAGAATGAAAATTGCAGTCTTAGGCGGAGATGGATTTGTCGGATGGCCGACAGTATTACATTTGTCGGATTTGGGCCATGAAGTCCATATCATCGACAACCTGTCCAGACGCTGGATTGATACAGAGTTGGGCGTTCAGTCCCTGACCCCAATGGATTCCATTCAAGAGCGTTGCCGGATTTGGTATGAACTCACCGGACGCCGCCTACATTTTCACTTAATTGACATTGCCCGGGATTATCAGATTCTCCGTCAGTGGTTTGCCGATC
Organism: uncultured Hyphomonadaceae bacterium; assembly: GCA_913058335.1. Lineage (GTDB taxonomy): Bacteria > Pseudomonadota > Alphaproteobacteria > Caulobacterales > Maricaulaceae > Litorimonas. Next base: position 59,451 of record CAJXPX010000010.1, on the reverse strand, counting down.
ACAAACCTGACTCCATTATCCATTTTGCCGAGCAGCGCGCCGCGCCCTACTCCATGAAGTCTGATCGGCATAAGGTTTACACCGTCAATAATAATGTCAACGCAACGCATAATCTTCTAACCGCGATGGTGGAAACCGGAATCGACGCACATTTGGTGCATCTGGGCACGATGGGCGTTTATGGCTATTCCAGCGTCGGCGCCGCCATCCCGGAAGGCTATCTGGACGTCGAAATCGAAAACCTCGAAGGCGAGAAAAAAGGGCTGGAAGTGCTTTATCCGACCAAGCCGGGCTCCGTCTATCACATGACCAAAAGCATGGATCAGATATTATTTCAATTCTACGCGCAGAATGACGGCCTCCGCATTACAGATCTCCATCAAGGGATCGTCTGGGGCACCCACACCGAGCAGACACAGCGACATGAGCAACTCATCAACCGCTTTGACTATGATGGCGATTACGGCACAGTGCTTAACCGCTTCCTTATCCAAGCCGCCATTGATTATCCGCTGACGGTACACGGCACAGGCGGTCAGACCCGAGCCTTCATCCATATCAAAGATAGCGTAAAATGCATTGAGCTTGCTCTCGACACCCCGCCTGCCGCTGGCGACCGCGTCAAGATCTATAACCAGATGACGGAAACTCACCGCATCCGGGATTTAGCAAAACTTATCTCTGACATGACAGGGGCCAAAATTGCCAATATTGCCAACCCGCGAAAAGAAGCGCCGGAAAACGACCTTATCGTGAAAAACGATCAATTCCTCGCCCTTGGTTTGGAACCCACCACATTAGCCGAAGGTCTTCTCGACGAAGTCGTGGAAGTGGCGAAGAAATATGCTCACAGAGTGGATCGCAGCCGCGTTCGGGCGCTCTCTGCTTGGACAAAAGATATTGCAAACCGTGTGGAAACTGACCCTGAAGGAAAACGTCTGAAGTCAGTGTCATAACAAATGATCGCAAATTCTGCATCACACCATGCTTATGTGACCCTCGTCACGAATGCGGATTATGCCGACGGGGCAGAAGCCCTCATGCGTTCTATCTCGCTTACCGGGACAAGCGCGGATAAGGTCGTTATGCATACAGGCGGCGTCTCCAAAAACGATTTGGAGACGCTTCAAGATATGGGCGTGCGTCTTGTCGAGATAGAGCTTTTACCTATGAGTGACGCCTTTAATATGCGCCACTCTCGCAAGGCCCAGCATGACGCGGCGCCATTTACCAAAGGTGAAAAACCCAAATTCCACACACCACTGGATAATTTTGCTAAATTACGTCTTTGGGAACTGACAGAATATAAATCCGTCGTTTTCATTGATGCTGACGCTCTAATGCTCAAAAATTGCGATAAATTATTCGACTATCCAGAATTTTGCGCCGCCCCCAATGTCTATGAAAGCGTTGTCGATTTTCATCGGTTGAATTCAGGCGTGTTCACCGCCCGCCCCTCAAAGGACACCTACGTCAAAATGCTGGACACCTTAGGCGAAGAGGACAAATTTTGGCGTCGTACCGACCAAACCTTTCTGGAGCACTATTTCCCAAATTGGCACGGCCTGCCCGTTTTCTATAATATGCTCCAATATGTGTGGTTTAACCTACCGGCCCTTTGGGATTGGGACTCCATCCACATACTGCATTATCAATATGAAAAACCGTGGCAGGCAGAACATCCCAAAGCCGAGAAGCTGAAACCGCTTATCGATTTATGGGGGCAGTTTAAAAATGGCGAGACCCCCGATTTGAGCGCTCTGACAAATCCGAAATGAAACTCCTCGTTACAGGAAGCAGCGGCTATATTGGCCGCTTCATCGTCGCAGACGCCAAAAAGCGCGGAGATGAAATTGTTCACCTTACCCGCTCCAAAACGGAGCGAGGCGAATGGATTTCTTTTGACTTGGCAAATTCTCCAACCCGCCTTCCGTCTGCTGACGCCCTCATTCACTGCGCCTTTGACCATATTCCCGGTCAGTATAGGGGCGGCGAAGGCGATGACCCCAATAGATTCCTAAAACGCAATTTGGAAGGCTCGATTAAATTATTCGAAACCGCCAAAGACGCCGGCGTTCCGCGCATCATATTTCTGTCCTCCAGAGCGGTCTATGACGGACACCCGGCGACGGCGCTTTTAACCGAAGACCTCCCGCTCTATCCCACCTCTCTTTACGGACAAATGAAATGGGATGTAGAGCAAGCGCTCAATAATCTTGACGTAATCGGCACCAGTCTGCGGGCCACCGGAATATACGGCCAACCTACGCCAAACTCCGATCACAAATGGTCAGAACTATTTGCTGATTTCGAAGCCGGAAAAACCATCGAGCCGCGCGCCGGAACCGAACTGCACGGCGAAGATCTGGTTGCGGCAATCCGTTTGGTTTTGTCCTTGCGCGAAGAGCAAGTCGCCCATCAGGCTTTTAACGCCTCGGACATCTTCGTTGACCGCCACAACCTCTTGAAAGCCTATGGTGAGCACAAGAGAATAGAGGGATTACTCCCCGACGCTGTATCTAATGTCGAGAAAGCCGAGATGGACTGTACGAAATTAAATAATCTCGGTTGGACACCGCGAGCTTGGCGAGGATTAAGAGAGTTTGTTCGGGCAGTTTGAGTTTATCCCGTTACTGAATTTGAGAAACTCTTCGAAAACGATCACCCTCACGGCGATCAGAATGTTCCTGATGGGATTTCGGAGAAATTACATTCTATTAAAGAAACTCGCATTGGCTCACCCTAAAACTTGAGAGCCGGAAATATACTTATATTCACCAAGCCTACCTCATTGATTATCTATAGATATCAGCGCCTTCCTTTATTAAAATTGACGATGGCACTCAATATACTCAATATCTCAGCCTTGCCCTTACGGGCCCGTAAAGCGCCCATATCAGCACCCTTCGGGCTTGTGCGGAATGACAGAAAGCCAGGAGCGAGTAAGTCTTGTGTCAGGACATCAAAGCCGGATCGGGTTTCCTTGCTTCCGGCGGGGCGTCTTTCGTAATGGCCGGTCTCTTTACGATATGCGCGCCGAAACGTTTGCGAAGCGCCATGAAGGGTTTTTCGACAAGGAAAAAAGAGAATATCGAAACGCCTAAACTGCCGATAATGGCAACACTTACTTGCGCCAATCCGGGCTCCATAAATCTGTGGGATAAATCCAAAACGGGAAAATGCCAAAGATATAGCGGGTAGGAGAGCCGCCCCATCCAGACGAGCGGCCAAAGCTCTAATACACTGAGGCTCCAACGAACAGGGGGAAAGAAATAGAGGTTTAACACTAGAATAAAGAGAGAAGCGCCTTGCAGGCTATAACGCCAGACATATCGGAAGCTTTCATCCCGCAGAGCAAAGCAAAGCAGCAAAATCGCGCCCGCCCCAATTATCGGAAACCAACCTGTAAGCTTCTGAATCAGCCTTTGGCGAATATCTTTATCAAGCAAAACAGAAAGCAGGCAGCCCCAAACAATGGAGTCAATTCGAGCGTCTGTCATCATATAATTATAGTCAACAACCGGAAGGGTTTCGAAAGTAGAATAGGTAAAGAGACGCCATAAGGGCACAAGCGCGAGAAGCCCCATTAACGCCCATATCAACCGCCTTTTAAAGACCCCGAAAACTACCATGAGGAGAGGGAATATAAGGTAAAAATGTTCTTCCACTGCCAACGACCACAAATGTGTCCACGGCATGAAGGGGAGCTCTCCGCCAGCTCTAACCACGACTTGATAGATGTTGGTAAAATAGCCGAGCGCCGCAGTAAATTCGATCGGTTTCGGGCCGCCCTGCCCTAAAATCAGGTAAAGCGCTGTGCTCCCGACCACCATGAAAATGAGCGCCGGATAAAGTCTGACAATCCGCCGGATATAGAAGTCTTTCAGATGGATTTTTCCTTTAGTTCTCGCCTCTGCCAAAAGGAGCCGCGTAATCAGAAAGCCCGAGATGAAAAAGAAAACCGTCACCCCAAATCCGCCCGGGATAAGGTTAGTCAGACCGAAATGCGCAATGATAACGATCAAAACGGCAATCGCTCTGATGCCGTCCAGCCCAGGAATATATCCGTATTGGGCCTCGGCTGTGAGCGGGGGCTGTGAGGTCAATCGCTTAAACATGGCTTAGCCATAAGCCAAAATGTTTAAGATTGTTTTCTCGAAAGACAAAGTCTGAATAGGCGGTCGACTCGAACAAACGTAAATCTTCATTAACTATAATTGCCTAACCCTGCCCTATGGTCACTGTTCCCTATTCCGAACTGCAACTTCGCACGCGCAATCGCGCGCTAAGCGATGTTGGCCATTTTCTGGTTATCTCGATTTTTATTTTGGTCGTTATTTTTGCTAGCGGCGCCGGAGTGGGGATCCTCTTTCCGGATCTTTTTGCCAGTGCGGATCAATTAGCCGCGGAAAGCCCGATGGCGCGGTTTGTCTGGTATCCAGTGTATCTTTTAGTCCTCATGCTGAGCTTGCCGAAGTTGATGGAAATTATTCGTTTGGCAACGTTTTCACCCTTGCTAATTCTCTGTGTTTTATTTTGTGGTCTGTCGATGTTCTGGTCGATTGACCCACCAACGACATTGAGACGCTCTATTGCGCTCCTGCTCACGAGTTATATTGGCCTGACTTTAGCCGCGTGGTTTAGCTGGGGCCGTTTGGTTCAAATCATCGCTATTGCTTTTCTCTTCATCGGGCTAATCACGATTGCCCTGGTCGTGATGGATCCCGGACGAGCCATTATGCAGGAGGTTAATGCCGGGGCTTGGCGAGGGCCTTTTGCTGAGAAAAACCAACTCGGAGGAATGATGACCAAAGGCTTGATTGCCGCCATCTGTGCCTTCGCGCTCCGCCCGAAACGTGGTTGGCTCTACCTGCCAATTGCCCTCTTATGTTTTGGACTGGTACTTGCCTCGACGTCGAAAACAGCCCTTCTGATTTCAATGCTTTGCATTGGGACTTATATTTTTCTGAAGCTGTACAGAACCAACCCTGTCACCCGTATACCACTTATATTTACATTGGTGATGACTATCGGGTTCTTCTCTACAGCTCTAGCCATGTTTCCAGAAGTTATGTTTGGCCTCATCGGTAAAGACCCTTCCTTAACGGGACGGACGGATATTTGGGCGCTTCTAAGCGAGGCTATTCAGCAAAAATTCTGGCTTGGCTATGGGTATGGCATATTTTGGGACGACCCTTTAGGGCCATCTTATATTGTCCGGCAAGTTCTGGAATGGGGCGTCCCAACAGCTCATAATGGCTGGATTGAAATTTGGCTTTCCGCCGGTGTGGGAATTGTCATTTTATTCGCGTTGCAAATTCTCATCACTTTGGGTTTTGCCCTGTACAATATCAGGAACGGCGGACGCGAAACCTATTGGGTCGTATTGACACTTTTATCCTATATTGGATTTTCCATGTCGGAGAGCGCAATTTTGCAACAAAATAGCCTGTCTTGGATATTATTCGTCGCGACCTGTGCTAAGCTATTTACCCTTCAGCATGATTTCCGCCCCCTCCGAGATGAAAACAAATTAGAAGCTAATCTATCGTCTCAATCTTGAGTGTGTTTATTGTGCCGGGGCGGCCAAAAAGGACGCCCGCCGTGACTATGATCCTGTCGCCCTTTACCACTTCAATTTTCTCTTACGCGACTTTGTTGATGCTCCCAACTATTGCATCGAAGTTTTTCGGGCCCACTGTCACAATTGGCAAGACTCCCCAAAACATAGCCAATCGACTCGCTGCACACAGTTGCGGAGTCAGCCCGACAATTCTGCAAGTGGTCCTTCACGGCTAATTCTTTGAATCATGGATCCATCTTTAAAACAGGCCCCAGCGAAGCGTTGGACCCTACATATCAGCAAAAATGGTTATGAGGTGTCCTGTCGATGTTTCGACTTCCCGAATGTATTTCACCGACTGAGCGTGATCTTCGTGAAAGCAATGGAAGAGGTTTAGTTTAAACCTCTACGACTTTGTTGAGGCCCTCTTAATATCTAAAGCAATCCCTGAAAGTTAATTTAAGGAGGCAGGTTTTAACATCGAGACGGCGGCAAATAGAGAGGCTGTCCAATATTAATTGCAAAATCATTCCCAAGCGCGTTCGGCGCCTGAACTTCTTCGACATCCACGCAAAGACGACGCGAAATATTGTAAACCGTATCTCCGCTCCCGACGATGTAGTTAACGGAAGGCTGCGCTTCGAATGATCCCTGAAGGGATCTCATTTCTTCTGCGTTGTTGTTTACCGCATACTGGTTACTCGTGGACACCACATTTTCCGAATAGTCGTAATTCTCCACATTTTCTGGAACATATACGCCGTATCCCGGCGTGCCAACTTGCCCCGGTGTGAAGACGTTCACCTGTTCTGGATAGTCATTTTGAACTGTGGAGGAGTTTGCGTAACTCACTTGAGCCTGAGAGATAGATTGATCTGTCATTCCGTTAAGCTGAGCAGCCCTAGCCTCAGGACTTACATAAACCGCATTAGAATCTAGTGAATTCGCCGCCATCTGGGTCGCAGGCGTCTCTCCTTCATATTTAGAAGAAAATTGATAATTAGGATTTTCCTGCGCCGTTGTGCAGGCGCTCAAGGCTAGAATTGTGCCTATAGCGCAAAATTTTTGTAAAGTCATGAGTTCCCTCCGCATTTTTCGCGTTCAAACTCTCACTTTATGACTAATGTTTCGTTAATCTCATACAGTTCGGGGCCTGACCAGTTGACGACAGCTGTCTGAAAGATAAAACTCCGTCCATAATTTAAGATGGAGTTTTGTATGACGATCACGACGCGCCCGATTGAGTATAAGGATGGCGAGACCACCTGTATTGGATATTTGGCGTGGGATGAAAGTTATGCTGATCCGAAACCCTGCGTTTTAATCAACCATGCTTGGGGCGGTCTAGACACTTTTGCACAGGACAAAGCTATTCAAATGGCGGCTCTAGGATATGTCGGTTTCTGCCTGGACAATTATGGCAATGGCGAGCAGCCGGAAACAACTGACGCTAAAATGGAGCGTATGGGGCCTTTAAAAGAAGATCGCGCTAAACTTCTTAAACGTCTCAAAGCCGGATTTGAAGCCGCTGCCGCGCTTGATGAAGTCGACGAAAAAGCCATGTCTGCTATCGGATTTTGCTTTGGCGGGCTTTGTACGCTTGATATGGCACGCGCCGGACTGGATTTAAAAGCCGCAATTTCTTTCCACGGACTTTTAGACGCCCCGGATTTGCCCAAGCATAAAATCAAATCGAAAGTTTTGATCGCTCATGGGTGGGACGATCCAATGGCCCCGCCCGAAGATGTCGTTATGGTCGGGAAAGAGATGGTTGAGGCTGAATGTGATTGGCAACTCCATGCGTACGGAAATACGTCTCACGCCTTTATGGTGCCAGGCGCCGATAATGACGAACTTGGTCTACATTATAATCCAGATAGCGAACGCCGAGCAACTTTGGCGGCCCAAGATCTTTTAACCGAAGTCTTTAACAATCATGGAGTTAAGACGGCCTAAGCCGTTTATTATTTTGGACATTATTACAACAACTGACGCTCTCACAGAGTTTTGTGAATATGCTACCACGCAGGATTTTGTCTGCGTCGATACCGAGTTTATGCGTGAAAGCACATTTTACTCTGAACTTTGTCTCATTCAAATGTCGACAAGTGACAAGGAAGTCATTGTAGATCCTTTGGCAGACGGCATTGACCTAGCTCCATTTTGCAAAATGCTGATGGAAGAGCGCGTTACAAAGGTGCTTCATGCGGCCCGTCAGGATATGGAAATCTTTTATCAGCTCTGCAACGCCGTGCCCGGACCAATTTTTGACACACAGATAGCGGCGATGGCCCTAGGGTTTGGAGACAGTGTTGGATACGGCGCCCTCGTTAAAGGACGGCTGAATATCAATCTGGACAAAGGCGCGCGCTTCACGGACTGGTCTCGACGCCCGCTATCCGAAAAACAATTATCTTACGCTCTTGCCGATGTCACCCATTTGAGAGATCTATACCCAGGCCTGATAAAAGAGTTGAAGGATAAAAACCGCTTGAAATTGGTCAAAGAGGAGATGCTACCTCAGATGGAGGAGAACCTCTACACGTTTGATCCAGAGGAAGCTTGGCAAAGACTCAAGGTTAGGAATCCGAAAAAACATTATCTCGCGGCCCTGAAAGCGGCTGCGGCTTGGCGAGAACGCGAGGCCATTACTAAAAATGTGCCGCGTCGTCGTATTTTAAAAGACGATGCTATGTATGATCTGGCGCAGCAAAGGCCCCGTGATTTGAAAGCGCTTGAGCGCCTGCGAGGCGTACCGAGAGGATTTGAGAAATCTCGCTCTGCTCAACCTCTACTCGACGCCATCAGCGCCGCCGTGGACAATGCCGACGATTACGCCCCGCCGGCTCCAAAGGTTCAGCATATGCCGCCAAATTTGGGGCCGCGCGTTGAAATGCTCCGAACTTTATTGCGGCTCAGAACAGAAGTTGTCGGACTCGCGACACGCATGGTGGCGAATTCGGCTGACATCAATAAACTTGCCGCTTTCGGAGAGGGCGCTGACATTGACGCGCTAAAGGGATGGAGGCGGGAGATATTTGGGGAAGACGCTCTTGCCCTCTTGGACGGCAAACTCGCTTTACGTCTGGACGGTGAAGACGTTGTCGTCGAACCTGTCGGGTGAAGCTGCCTGTAAAAGTTTGAGCCGCAGTATAATGTATGACTTCCCGGTTTATACTCGGCCATTTTTGTACGCCCCGCCGAAAGGGCCACTTTCTATTATCGCAGAGACGGAGGATTACGTATTAGTCGATAAGCCGGCTGGGCTTTTAAGTGTGCCCGGAAAAAGTGAACCGGATTGCCTAGAGGCAAGGATTCACTCCTATTGTCAGGACGCGTTGACTATTCACCGTTTAGATATGGCGACGTCAGGACTTATGATATTTGCCAAGTCCAAACACGCTCAACGTCACCTCGGACTACAATTTGAAAATCGCCAAATCCTTAAAACTTATATGGCGGACATTGCCGGCAGACCCGCGGCTCAGAGCGGTCGGATCAATCTGCCAATCTGGACTGACTGGCCACACCGTCCAAGACAGATGATTGATTTTGAAAAGGGACGCCGGGCTGTTACAGATTGGGTCGTTACAGATACTAAAACTGAGAAAACGCGGATTAGCCTCCATCCCGTCACTGGTCGATCGCATCAATTAAGACTACACATGCTGTGCCTCGGGCATCCGATTATAGGCGACCAGCTTTATGCATCTGATGAGGTTTTCCAACAAAGCCAAAGACTTCATCTTCATGCCTGCAGTCTCAAATTTAGGGAACCTACAGGCGGATCATGGGTCGAGTTTAAATCTCCGTGCCCATTCTGATTTATCTGTTTTCTATTTGCGACAGAGGTAACTCAGTCGTGAACTTTAATTCCTCCATCGCAAAACTGGCCGAGACATCCGAGAGACGAATCCGGCTGATAAGATTCTGATAAACTTTGTCATAATGCTTCACATTGGTGACCAACATTTTCATGATATAGTCGACATCCCCCGCTAGCCTGTAAAACTCGACAATTTCTGGCATTTCGCGAACGGCTTTGTCAAAGGCTTCGGACCAGGCTTTTGAATGATCATCCGTACGAACAGATACAAACACCGTAAGCGGCAATCCAATTTTTACGTTATCAAGCAGTGCAACGCGGCGCTCCAACACCCCTGAATCTTCGAGCGCTCTGACTCTGCGCCAACACGTATTCAGAGACACCCCAATTTCATCAGAAATCGACTCAAGAGACCGAGTCGCATCTGATTGTAATATTTGAAGAATTTTAACATCTATTTGTGTAATTTTTTCTGTCATATTGGAATTATATCAAAAAATTTTATGTTTTTCTACTGAATTAGGTGTCCCATGTAGAAGTCTTTTGAAACATGCCGCGCTAGTCTCTCTCTTAAATAAAAAAGGCATAATATGATTCCAACGCTCGAAAAATCAAAAGCAGATTTTACCCTCCCCGCCATGTTTAAAACGCTCGAGCGACTAGTGGGAAATACACCTATGGTGGCGGTAGACATGCTTCATCGCAACATACCCGTCACGCTTTATGCCAAGTTGGAATATTTCAACCTGTCAGGGTCAATTAAAGACCGGATGGCATTAGAGGTTTTACGTGGTGCCTATCAGACTGGATTGTTGCGCTCAGGCGATATGCTTGTCGAAGCCACCAGCGGGAATGCAGGAATTGCCTTTTGCGCTCTCGGTCGGGCGCTGGGCCATCCTGTGCGAATCTATATGCCGAACTGGATGAGCCAAGAACGAATTGCCCTTATGAAAAGCTACGGGGCAGATGTGAGGCTTGTTAGCCCTGAAGAAGGTGGGTTTGTTGGTTCTATCCAAATGGCTGAAAATCTCGCGCGATCCCGCAATGATGTATTTCTACCCCGTCAATTCTCCAATGAAGATAATTGCAAAGCGCATTGCGGTACCACCGGGCCGGAAATCGCCCAACAGCTCGGTGAATGCCCTGACGCCTTCGTCGCCGGCGTAGGAACAGGCGGAACGGTCATGGGGGTCGGAAAAGCGCTGAAAGCCCTTTGCCCAAACACCAAAATCCACCCGATGGAACCGGCAGAAAGCCCAACCCTAACGACGGGCCACAAAATCGGGAAACATCGCATCCAAGGTGTCTCTGATGAATTCATTCCTGATATTGTATGTCTTAAAACACTCGATAAAGTTATCTGCGTTAATGACGGAGATAGTATCATTATGGCCCAAAAACTCAGCTCTGAGTTGGGACTAGGTGTAGGCATATCTTCAGGCGCAAATCTACTCGCCGCTTTAAAAGTTCAACGCGAAATGAAACCGGGCGCAAAAGTGGTTACAGTTTTTTGCGATGACAGTAAAAAATACCTCTCTACTGATTTAACTAAGGTCGAAACAGTCAAAGAGGACTATTTAAGTCCTGATATAAAATTGCTTGGCTATCGCGTCTTATAAAATAGGTATTGACTAATTCTGTATCAATTACCCTGTACGCCCGGTGATATAATCTTGGGTTCGAGTGTCGCCCGGATTTGTAAAAATTTTCTCTGTTGCATCATATTCGATCAGATCGCCCATGTAGAAAAAGGCTGTTTTATCAGACACGCGTGCCGCTTGCGCCATAGAATGGGTGACGATTATGATGCAATAGCGCTCTTTTAATTCCTGTATCAATGCTTCGAGCTTAGCCGTCGCAATCGGATCAAGGGCGGAGGCAGGTTCGTCCATCAAAATGACTTCCGGATTAACGGCAATGGCTCTCGCAATCACTAATCTCTGCTGTTGACCACCCGACAGGCCTGTACCCGCAATTTTCAAGCGGTCTTTGACTTCTTCCCATAGACCAGCGCGGCGAAGGGACCTTTCAACTAGAGCATCCATCTCAGCTTTGCCAGAGGTCATGCCGTGAATTTTAGGGCCATAAGCGACATTGTCATAGATCGATTTTGGAAATGGATTGGGTTTTTGAAAGACCATTCCAACGCGGGCTCGGAGCAAGACCGGATCAAGACCTTTATCATAAATATCCTGACCGTCCATTGTGACAGAGCCGCTGACACGTGCGCCCTCAATCGTATCGTTCATCCTGTTAAATGTGCGAAGGAATGTTGATTTCCCACACCCTGACGGCCCAATAAAGGCTGTCACGCCGCGATCAGCAATATCGATATTAATGCCATGAAGCGCTTCGAAGTCGCCATAGTGAACACGCACATCGCGACAGACAAATTTCGGGTTTTGAATATCCATAGCTGGGATTTTCTCTATCTACGTTTTTCTAATCGGTTTCTGAGCCAAATTGCCAGACCGTTCATAAGGATCAATATAACCAAAAGGATGATGATCGCGGCCGCCGTTCTTTCCGACCAGGCCCGTTCCGCACTATCAGACCAGAGAAAGATTTGCACGGGTAGAGCCGTTGAAGGATCTGTCACACTATTTGGCACTTCAGTAACAAAAGCGACCATACCAATCATCAAAAGAGGTGCCGTCTCGCCCAGCACTTGGGCCATGGCAATGATAGAACCGGTTAAAATGCCAGGGGCGGCCAAGGGAAGTTTTTGCTGGAAGACTGATTGCGTATGAGAGGCCCCCAATGACAGGGCGCCGTTCACAATTCCCGGCCCGACGGACCGCAGGGCTGCCCTTGTCGCAACGACGATAGTGGGAAAAGCCCGAAGGGCGAGAACCATACCGCCGACCAAAGGAATGGATCTAGACAATCCCATGAAGTTAATAAAAATAGCCAAACCCAAGAGCCCAAAAACAATTGACGGAACGGCCGCGAGATTATTGATGTTTATTTCAATTAAATCCGTCCACTTATTTTTAGGCGCAAATTCATCCAGATATAGTGCTGAGCCCACTCCAATCGGAAGTGCCAAAAGGAAAGCAATGACAACAATCATGATGGAACCGACTACAGCTCCGGCGATACCCGCTAATTCCGGGTCGCGGCTGTCTGGATGAGTGAAAAGAATCGTATTAAACTTCTTCTTGATAATACCGCGTTTTTTTAGTGAATCGATCCAAACAATCTGTTCGTTTGAGACTTTACGGAGGGATTCCGGTAAATCTCGATCTATATATCCTTTAAGAAGCTGATCGACATTATCCGATGTCGGGACTGTTAAGGTGACAGTCTGCCCTATCAGAGATGGGTCATTATAAACCATAAGGCGAATTTGATGTGTCGCTCCTGAAGCTGAAGTCAAAGCAAAAAGATCACGCCGCTCTCGGCGCTCAGTCACCTCGGGAAACAAATCATACATTGTTTCTTGCAGTACGCGGCGATAATTCGCCCCTCTGAGTTCTTGTGGGTCACGCGTGCCGTCCGGGGATATGACCGATTCTGTTAACTCAACATCCAATGTCATGAAGTTCTGTTGGAAGGCGGTAAAGCCGGTTCCGGCCAGACTGAAAAGCAACCAAATCAAGGATGCTAAGGCGAATAATACAGCCGCACGCCCCCAAAGCTTAAAGCGCCATTCCCGCGCACGACGGGACTTCAAATGCTTTTTCGCCCGTTCAGCCGCCAATTGGGATTCGCGTTTCGTCTCCGTTTCCAGAGCCTCTGAATTTTGGATATGGGAAGAGCTCGCCATCAGTCGTACCTCTCGCGATATCGCCTGACAACGGATAGAGCGATCATATTCAGGATGAGAGTAATAACAAATAAGACCAATCCCAAGGCGAAAGCCGCTAATGTCTTGGGACTATCAAACTCTTGATCTCCCGTCAGCAAAGCTACGATCTGAACCGTCACGGTTGTGACCGCCTCGAATGGGTTGCCCGTCAAATTTGCAGCCCGTCCCGCCGCCATAACAACAATCATTGTCTCGCCAATGGCGCGCGATACAGCCAGAAGAAACGCGCCAATAATGCCCGGCAAAGCCCCTTTGAAAACCACCTGTTTCATTGTCTCGGATTTAGTAGCCCCCAATGCGTAAGACCCATCCCGTAATGACTGTGGAACGGCATTGATGACGTCATCAGACAAAGAGGAAATTAAAGGAATAATCATGACGCCCATCACCACACCTGCCGCCAAGGCGCTTTGGGTTGGAACGGAAAAGCCTAATGTCTCCGCAAAATTCCTGATGGTCGGTCCCACGGTTAAAAGGGCAAAAAAACCGTAAACTACGGTCGGAATACCTGCCAGAATTTCAATTAAAGGCTTCACAATTTTCCGGGTCGCCGCAGAGGCGTATTCCGAAAGATAAATAGCAATCATTAAGCCGACCGGGCCGGCAATTGTCATTGCGACTAACATAATTAAAAAAGTGCCCGCAAATATCGGAACGGCGCCAAAGCTACCGGACTGTCCGGCCTGATCCGCGCGCAAGGCGGTCTGCGGCGACCATTGCAAACCAAAAAGGAAGTCTAGAAAGGACACCTTTGAAAAGAATCGCAAACTCTCAAACAAAAGCGAAAGGACAATACCAAATGTTGTAAGCACCGCTATGAAAGAGAGGACAATGAGGCAGAAATGAATAAACCGCTCCACCCAGGTTCTGGCAGCAAACTCCGGGCTGATTTTACGATTCAGTAAAAAGACGATGCACACCCCGGAAGCGAGGACCAAAGCAAGCCATATCAGGTCGTAAACCTCACTGCCATTTCGGAAATATAACCCCGCAACGAAAAGCAGGAACGAACAGAAACCTACCACCCAAGCTGTGAAATACCCATGATAGCTGGCTTGGGAATGCCAACCCGATCCTTTTAGCAGTGTCGTACCAATCTCTTCATGCGCCCGGCTGGACAAATAACGGTCCAAAGCGAGGTTTTTGTTATAAATAAACCCGCCGACTGTCAGAACGACCATCAGAATCAGAATATAAAGAATTATCTGATCCACTGGATTTCCTATTATCTAAAAGTTTGTCTAAAGGTTCGGCGCCCACATAAGACGATTATGCAATAGTTTTGTGACATTCCATCATTCAGTCGCAGAGGTTGGAAAAATGGCGAAACCTATTGGCTGTAAGTTTTAAGCACCTCGACATCTGCACGTATTTTTTCGCGTTCTGGACCCTGCAGGGGGACAAGACCGATTTCAGCTAGGTAGCCTCCTTCGCCAACCGCTTGGTCAGATGTGAATTCCAGAGCATACTCTTTCAGGCCCGGCGTAAAATCTATATTGTCCTTTTTGAGGTAGAAATAAAGTGATCGTGAAACTTTATACTCTCCCGCTACGATATTTTCAAATTCCGGCTCAATGCCTTCAATACGCGCACCTTTGATTTTGTCTATATTCTGGTCGAGAAAAGAATAACCAAAAACTCCGATGGCGCTTGGGGTATTTACAAGTGTCTGAACGAGGGCATTGTCATTTTCACCACCATCTATCCAAAGCCCATCTTCCCGTAGCGTATGTGCCGCAACTTCGAAGGCGCCTTCATCTGTTTCTGCCAACTTTGCAAGACAATCAATCTCTTTGGCACCACCTTCCATTGCGATTTCAACAAATGCATCACGCGTTCCTGAAGTGGGGGGCGGTCCGTAAGCTTCGATCCGTGTTGCCGGCAGATCAGGCTTGATTTCCGACCATGTGGTATAGGGATTGGGACGAAGAGTACAATCAGTGTCCGATACCGGTGTATTTTTGGCGAAGGCCAGATATATGTCTTTCAGTGACATATCCATATTCGGCGCTGTCAAAGAATTTGCCAAGACGATGCCGTCATAGCCAATTTTCACCTCGACAATGCCCTTCACGCCGTTCTTCTTACAGAGTTCAAATTCCGACTTTTTCTGTCGCCTTGAAGAGTTTGTAACGTCAGGCGTTTCCTTGCCGGACCCACTACAAAACAGTTTGTGCCCGCCGCCTGATCCTGTTGCCTCGACAACAACATTATGGCCAGTTATATTTTTAAACTCTTGAGCAACCTTAGTCGAAAACGGATAAACCGTTGAAGACCCTACGACGCGTATTTCACTGGATTTCGCGGACGTCAAATCAAGGCTCGGATCCTGACAAGCCGTCAGAGCCATAACCACCGATAAGGCAAAATATATTGCTTTTTGGGTCATAGTATTATCTCATTATTTATAATGAAGCATTTCAGTCAGGCAGACCGTAGCAGTAGTCTATAAAAACTAAACCAGTAATTATAAGCTTAAACCTGACACCGTCCGAAACAGGCTACGCCCACGACCCCATGTCAAAACTTTGTATCACTTTCTTCTTATTTTAATGACGTTTTTATGACAGGCGCATGTCCAAAAGCAAAATTTATACGTCCCGAAATCCAATATCATCACAGCAAATGCCTCAACGAGAGGGCTTTCTAACAACTTAGGTTTTTATGACAGCGTTCCAGTAAATTTAACAATTTGTTTCGCTGTGTATAACCTTATCTAGCATTCCTTCGGAGCTTAGGTATAGCGGGCCGCAACAAATGTATTTGGAGCTGACATTTTGTGACTTTGTCATAAAACTGTTCAATCTCTGTAATACGGCTGTAACAACACGTGAGAAGAAGTCGCGACTTTAGAATCTGGTAGGACTTAGGGAGATCTGGATGTCTTTATTAGGCATAGAAATTCTAGCTGTTATTGGCTTTTTAGTGGCGGCTTATTCCGTTGTCGCAAATGATGCCATTCAGACTTTGGGGACTTTCTTGTCTTCAAATTCCAAGCGCCCCTGGTGGGTTTTGTGGATATTTGCGGCGGCAGTCCTTGTTATTGTCATGGCCTTTGGCTTTTACACCCAATCTGGCGATATAGCCTTTGGGCGGCTCAATCGGCTTCCCTATCCTGATGGAGGGGTCCAATGGTATCATGTCCTCCCCCCTATCGTGCTTTTGTTTCTTACCCGCTATGGCATTCCTGTTTCTACCACCTTCTTGGTTCTGACAGTCTTCGCCCTAACAGGCGGAACAGAAACCGAAGGCGTTTTGGGCAAAATGCTTATTAAATCAGGTATGGGCTATGTTGTCGCATTTGGCGCCGGCATTTTGATTTACACAATTATTTCACGCATGTGGTCTCGCTGGATACACAATACCCGCGACCAACCCCTTCCCTTTTACTGGACACTCATTCAGTGGTCTTCGACAGCCTTTTTATGGTGGCAATGGCTGGCCCAGGATTTTGCGAATATTTTCATATTCTTGCCTCGCACGACGACCGAAATCGATGGCGTTACACAAGTCACTTTCAATACGCCCACTCTCATATTCGCAACAATAGTTATGGTCTGTTTACTTGGCTGGGTTTTTAAATCTCGCGGCGGTAAAATTCAGGAAATTGTTCTTTCAAAGACCAATACCACCGATGTTCGCGCCGCTACGGTCATTGATTTGATGTTCGCCCTTATTCTTTATTATTTCAAAGAAATGAATGATGTACCGATGTCAACAACTTGGGTCTTCCTAGGTCTAATTGCAGGTCGCGAGTTAGCTATCAGTTTTGTTGCTAACCTCCGACCTATGAAAAAGGCCGTCCGTGACGTTTTGCTGGATATGGGGCGACTATTTTTCGGCTTAATCATCAGCATACTTCTTGCTGTACTCGTGCCGTGGATCGCAACCGGCAATATGATTACCCTTTAACATTGGCGCGATATATTGGCCAATCGCCTTAAAATAATGATTGGCTAATATCAAAAGAGATTTAGATCCTACAGCCTAGTATTTTATGCCGTTACTGAATGCTTACAGGCATTTGAATGCGCTTCCGCCAGAGCGCGACACTATTTTTACAAGAATAGCCACCGCTCTAGAGAGCCACCTTTGCATAATTTGCTGAAATCAAATGGTACGGGTGAAAGGACTTGAACCTTCACATCTCTCGATACCAGAACCTAAATCTGGCGCGTCTACCAATTCCGCCACACCCGCACGATGCTCTCACCTTTAGAAGGTGGTAAGTAGGCGCGCGGATTAGCCGCCTGCCCGCTATTCGTCAACCGTCTTTTGCAATCATTGGCGCTTTATACATCGACCAGTAATAAGCGATCCCGCCGCTGATGATGTTGGCCGCCGCGATCCCGAAAAATGCGCCGCGAAGACCATCAAAATAAACGCCCACACCAATCAAAGGGGCATAAAGGAAAAGCGATCGCATAATGGTATAAAACAACCCGAATAGAGGGCGTCCCAATGCGTTAAACCCGGCTGCACTTACAAAAACAAATCCATATCCGGAAATCGTAATCGGTACGATCCAGAAATAAGTGGTGGCCAAATCGAGAACAACCGGATCATTGGTAAAAATATCGGCAATCGGACGAGCCAGAATAGCTAAAATAATCGCAGCCAAGAACGTCCAGGCCAGACAAATTTTATAGCAGATTTTAAAAGCTTCTCTCACTCGATCCGTTTTCCCCGCTCCCCCATTCTGACCTGTGACGGCCCCAATACAGGCGGAGAGTGCATATAATAATCCAACGGAAAGAAGTTCGGCGCGACTCGTCAAAGTAAATGCAGCGACATCCTCGGTAGTTAAGCTATTCCCGATTATGGAAACCGCCAAAGCGGTTCCAATTGGCACGATAATATTGGTCAAGGCTGCAGGTAAGCCTACTTTTCCGACTGTCCACCAAGCATGGCGTATTGAGGAGAGCGTCATAGCCGCAAATGAAACAGCTTTCCGGCGGAAATTCACAATATAAAAGCCGAATATTGCCGCGATTGTATTTCCAATTACGGTCGCCAATGCGGCCCCCGGAACTTCAAGTCTTGGAAACGGTCCCCAGCCAAAGATTAAAAAGGGGTCGATAATAATATTTAAAATTGCCCCCAGTATCATGATGCTTGACGGTAATGCGGCCTCGCCACCTGCGCGCAATATATTGTTGGAAATCATCGCTACCGAGACAATCACAAGACCCGGAAGTGAAATGGCTAGATATTGAGACGCCATAACACCGACTTCCCCCTCTGCCCCCATCATTGGAAGTAAAGATGGGATAAATAGCCACATGATTGAAACGAGTATCGTCATTACAAATAAGGCAAAAAGTATTGCAGCCGCAGCGTGTCGCGCAGCTTTTTCAGTTTCCCCTCGCCCAATCGACCGGCTGATTGCACTCATCGTGCCCGCGCCCAATCCGATATTTGCGCTGTTACCTAGAAAAGTTAAAGGGTAGGCGAACCCCACAGCGGCCAAGGCCATTACACCCAAACCGGGTCGGGATTCATCTGACAAATTGCCAAGATAAATTGTATCAATCAGGCCCGACGACAAGAGTGCGAGCACCGCTATAGCAAAAGGTCCAAGCATACGGAAGATATGGCCACTTACAGGCCCTTCCGTCAGATCGGTTTTGCTTTTTCCTGCCGTTCCGGCAGGGGCTATAACCTCTGGTAGGACCTCGGACAGTTTGTCATCAAGCGTTTCATGAGGCTCTGATCTTTGATCCTGGGTCAAACGTCACTCATCTCGATGTGACGGGGCAAAGGCCGCAAGAGTTGCCATTTGCGCAATCTCGGAGGCAGTTGCTCCCAGCGAACAAATTTGCACGGGTTTTTCCAGCCCTGTCAGGAAAGGCCCCAAGACAGTTGCGCCGCCGACAGAATCTAATAATTTCGTCGAAATAGACGCTGAGTGGATAGCCGGCATAACTAAGACATTTGCAGCATCTGTCAGACGAGAGAAGGGATAAGTTAAGACATGAAGGGGATCAAGTGCCACATCAGCCGCCATATCGCCTTCATATTCAAAATTGACATCGCGTGAGTCCAAAATTTCAACAGCTCGACGAACTTTTAGCATACGCTCGCCAATAGGGTTGCCAAATGTTGAATAAGATAAGAATGCCACGCGCGGATCAAAGCCAAATTGACGGGCAAAATGCGCAGTCGTTTCGGCGATGTCGGCTAAGTCTTCTGCTTCGGGAAGCTCTGTGATGTTTGTGTCGGCGATAAACAATGTGCGGTTTTTATTCACCACCACGCTGACCCCCATTGTACGTTCATGTTCAACATGGTTCAGAACAAGCTGAACATCGTTTAAAGCAATATCATAGCTTCGTGTGACCCCTGTAACCATGCCATCTGCCAAATCATGATGCAGCATTAGAGCAGAGAAAACGTTCCGGTCATTATTCACGAGGCGTTGAGCATCGCGCCGGAGGAAGCCTTTGCGTTGTAAACGCGAGTAAAGGTAGTCAGTAAATTCAGCATTCCGGTCGAAAAGCCGAGCATTCAGAACCGTCAGACTATCCGGCTTTTCAATACCAAGCAGTTTCATATTGTCATAGATCGGTTTTTCGCGGCCAATCAAAATTGCTTTGCCGAGACCACGCTGCTGGAATGCTTGCGCCGCACGAATAACTGCGGGCTCTTCGCCCTCGGCAAAGATAATCGTTTTTGGATCCTGCTGGACGGTGGCTGTAATCCCTTGCAGTATGGCCGCTGTCGGATCCTGCCGTCTGGCCAAAGACTTTCTGTAAGAATCCATATCCTCAATAGGTTTACGGGCAACTCCGGTATCCATGGCGGCCTGCGCAACATAGGGCGGAATTTCAGAAATGAGGCGGGGGTCGAAGGGAGCGGGAATTATATATTCCGGGCCGTAGGAAGGGCGCTTACCATGATAAGCCGCAGCGACTTCTTCGGGAACGTCTTGGCGTGCCAAATCAGCGAGGGCTCGGGCGCAAGCAAGCTTCATTTCTTCATTTACATTACGGGCCCGCACATCAAGCGCGCCTCGGAAAATATAAGGGAAACCGAGGACATTATTGACCTGATTGGGGTAATCGGATCGGCCTGTCGCAATAATAGCGTCATCACGGATCTCTTTAATATCTTCAGGTAAGATTTCCGGATCGGGATTTGCCATAGCAAAAATAATGGGTTTCGGTGCCATAGAAGCGACCATTTCCTTGGTCACAATACCGGCTACTGAAAGGCCAAAGAAGACATCTGCGCCGTTCATCGCCTCTGCTAAAGTGCGTTTATCTGTCTCTACGGCGTGCGGCGCTTTCCATTGATCCATGTAATCTTGACGGCCCTGATAAATAACGCCGCGGCTATCGACGACAATGGCGTTTTCGTCTTTTACGCCGAGCGCTTTGACCAGATTAAGAACGGACAGCCCCGCAGCTCCGGCGCCGGAGAGAACCAGCTTTAAATCTTCGAATTTTCGGCCCGTTAGGTGACACGCATTTATTAGGCCGGCTGTCGCAATGATTGCGGTGCCGTGTTGGTCATCATGAAAGACAGGAATGTCGAGTTTATCACGAAGCTCTTGCTCAATAATAAAACACTCTGGCGATCCAATGTCTTCTAGATTGATACCGCCAAAAGTATTGCCAAACCGCTGAACACATTCGATAAATTTTTGGGCGTCTTCTTCTTCTACTTCAATATCGAAACTATCGATATCCGCGAATCGTTTAAAGAGGACTGACTTCCCTTCCATCACAGGTTTAGAGGCCATCGCCCCTAAATTTCCAAGTCCCAAAATTGCTGTGCCGTTCGAGATAACGGCCACCATGTTACCTTTGGAAGTGTAATCATAAACCGTGTCTTTATCCGCGGCGATCGCCTCGACAGGAACGGCCACGCCCGGAGAATAAGCCAGACTTAGATCGCGCTGCGTTGCCATAGGCTTTGTCGGCTGGAGAGACAGTTTTCCCGGAATAGGTTTCGAATGGAAATCCAATGCCTGCTGATCAGTAATATAAGCCCGTTTAGGCGGACGTGGTTCGAGTTTAGCCATTTTTCTCTCTCGCTCTATCCCTTGGATCGCACAGACTGAATTTGCCAGTTAGCTTATTCCGCCCCTACGTCGAATAATTTTCTGGCTCATAACGCTGTTTGTGTTTCAATCCTACCCATAATTGCTTTTATCTTTTAAGTCGTTGATTAAAAATAAGGCGTGACCAGTTGTTGTCGCCCAATAGAAGTGCAATAATTCATTCGTCAGTAAATCTGTGAAACTGGCCCGTTAGCGTGACTCGACTCTGATGCATTCAGATTTCAGAAGTGAGTTGATTTTCAGCCGTCCCGACGATCCGAGGGCGGTACTTAGGAGGAACCCATGAAAAAAATCGAAGCCATCATCAAGCCTTTCAAACTAGATGAAGTTAAAGAGGCCCTACAAGGCGTTGGACTACAAGGTATGACCGTTGTCGAAGCTAAAGGTTTTGGCCGTCAAAAAGGCCATACTGAGCTTTATCGTGGGGCTGAATACGTTGTTGACTTCCTCCCTAAGCTAAAACTTGAACTCGTCGTTGCAGATGATCAGGTTGAAGGCGCGCTTGAGGCCATTCAAACAGCAGCCAAAACCGGTAAGATCGGCGACGGCAAAATTTTCGTTTCAGACGTTAGTCAGGCGATTCGGATCCGGACCGGAGAATCCGGCGACGCTGCGCTTTAAGTCAGCCTCTCACTATACAAAGAATTTTATAAAACTTTTGGGAAAGGAAATTGGACTATGTCCGACACAGATAAACTACTGAAAAAAATCAAAGACGAGGACATCAAATTCGTCGACCTACGATTCACAGATCCGCGCGGAAAAATGCAGCATGTGACTTTCCACACGGACCTTGTTGACGAAGACCTCTTTACTGACGGCACAATGTTTGATGGATCCTCCATTGGCGGCTGGAAAGCTATTAATGAATCAGACATGGTTCTTTTACCTGATGCCTCTACGGCCAAAATGGACCCGTTTTATCAACAAGACACATTGGCAGTTTTCTGTGACATTCTAGAACCTGATACAGGAGAAGCTTATAATCGCGACCCGCGCGGTACAGCTAAAGCCGCCGAAGAATATATGCGCTCTGCTAATGTTGGCGACGACGTCTATTTCGGACCTGAAGCAGAATTCTTTGTTTTTGACGATGTCCGCTGGAACACAGATAAAAATGTTACTGGCTATTCAATTGATTCGACTGAGCTACCAGAAAACACTGGAACTCAGTATCAGGGCGGTAATATGGGCCATCGCCCAGGCCCTAAAGGCGGTTACTTCCCTGTTCCCCCTGTCGACTCTGCCCAAGATATGCGCTCCGAGATGATTTCAGTTATGGAAGAACTTGGCCTGCGTCCGGAAAAACATCACCACGAAGTGGCCCCTGCTCAACATGAGCTTGGAATGCAGTTCAACACTCTGCTGACCATGGCAGATAATATGCAGCTTTATAAATACCTCGTGCACAATGTTGCCCATGCTTACGGTAAGACAGCCACCTTCATGCCTAAGCCAATGTATGCCGATAACGGCACAGGGATGCATGTTCACATGTCTATCTGGAAAGACAAAAAACCTCTATTTGCCGGGGATGAGTATGCCGGACTATCAGAATCCTGCCTCTATTATATCGGCGGCGTCATTAAACATGCCAAGGCAATCAATGCTTTCGCGAACGCTTCTACCAACTCTTATAAACGCCTGGTCCCCGGCTTTGAAGCGCCTGTAATGCTAGCATATTCTAGCCGTAACCGGTCGGCTTCTATTCGTATCCCTTGGACAGCGTCGCCAAAAGGTAAGCGCCTTGAAGCCCGTTTCCCGGATCCGGCGGGTAACCCTTATTTGACCTATACCGCTCTACTGATGGCGGGTCTTGACGGTATTAAGAATAAAATCCACCCTGGTGACCCTATGGATCAGGATCTATATGAGCTGTCTCCGGCAGAAGCCTCTAAGATACCTCAGGTTTGCGGGTCTCTACGTGAAGCCTTGGACTCACTTGATGCTGATCGTGACTTCTTGAAAGCTGGCAATGTTTTTGATGATGATCAAATTGACGCTTATATCGAATTGAAAATGGAAGAAGTTCACCGCCTCGCCATGCACCCTCACCCCGTCGAATTTGATATGTATTACAAATGCTAAGTCTCACTTAGACTTAAACATCAAAAGAAAAGCCGCCTCTTGGGCGGCTTTTCTGTTTTCTAGGTTATGGCGCTATAATCTAACGACCCTCTTATTTTACGGTGAGAGACACTTTTACCTTAGCGTTCAAAGCGTTTGAAACCGGGCATCCGGATTCGGCCGCAGCAAAGGCTTCGTCAATTTTTGCGCGGTCTGCACCAGGGGCATCAAGCGTGACGTCGATGTCAGAACGGGAAATTTTAAATCCGCCTTCAATCTCCTCTAAATGGACAGTGGCTTTTGTGGAGACATCTTCTGGCACAACATCCAAGCTGCTCAGTTCATTCGCAAAGGCCATAGCGAAACATCCCGCATGAGCCGCGCCTATAAGTTCTTCCGGATTGGTGCCGTTTTTATCTTCAAACCGCGTGTTAAAGCCAAAGGGCTGATCGGACAAAGCGCCGCTTTTACTTGATATAGTCCCTTTGCCCTCTTTCAGATTTCCTGACCAATGGGCAGAGGCGTGACGTTTAATAGACATAAATTATTTCCTTTCAAGACGTGAAGCTATCTTTGCTATCCGCAGTTTTGAGAAAAGTTCCGACCTTGTAAATTTAAGACAATGGATTAGTTTTAAGTCATGCCAATTACTCGACTAAACCGCACACTCCTCCGCTTGACCGGGGAAACCGTTAAAGATTGGCTTTCGGGGCTCATTACGAATACATTAAATCAAGATATGACCTTTGCCGCTTTGCTCACCCCGCAAGGCAAAATCATCGCTGATTTCTTTGTAACGAAGACTGAGAACGGATTGATCCTTGATACACCGGTCAAGTTTGGCAAAGATCTGGAAAAACGTTTAACCCTTTACAAAATGCGCGCGCCTGTTCAAATCGAAAACATTTCCAATGATTATGCCGTTTATGCCCTTTGGGGAGAGTCGAGTAAACAAAGCTACGCTGACCCCAGACACGCATCGTTGGGACACCGTCAAATCTCAAAAACTGAACTTCCTGGAAGTGGGGATTACAACGCTCACCGACTCTCGCTAGGCATCGTGGAAAGTCAGTGGGATTTTGAAACAGCCACTACTTTTCCGGCAGATGCCAATATGGACTTAATGAACGGCGTGGATTTCAAAAAGGGGTGCTTCATCGGGCAAGAAGTGGTGAGCCGAATGAAGCGTATGACTATCGTAAAGAAACGTATGCGGGGCGTAATTTTGCAAGGGTCGGCACAAGCTGGTGACAAAATATTGGCAGGGCAACGGGTTATAGGAGAGCTTCTTTCTGTTCATGAAAAAATGGGCATGGCCATGATCCGTCTTAACCGCTGGAAAGAGGCAGAAGCCGAGCCTACGCTAAATGAGATGAATGTCGAAATTATGGATTCGGTTGATGGTCATTCCGGGTGAATTAGAAATAAGACGAAATGATGTGAGTGCCCTCTCCCGCTTTGCTGCACTGAATGCAAAATGGATTGAACAGCTCCATCATATGGAAGAGTCTGACAGACTCATGGTCGCGCGGCCACAAATCTATATCGAGAATGGCAGCCACGTTTTTTCGGCCCATTTAAATGGCGTCGTGGTTGGTGTTGTCGCTTTAAAGCGACATGAGCAAGGAAAATATGAGCTCACGAAAATGGCTGTGGACGAACAGTATCAGGGCCAAGGGATAGGTCAAATTTTAATGACGGCCGTCGAAGGC
This sequence comes from uncultured Hyphomonadaceae bacterium, assembly GCA_913058335.1. Classification (GTDB taxonomy): domain Bacteria; phylum Pseudomonadota; class Alphaproteobacteria; order Caulobacterales; family Maricaulaceae; genus Litorimonas. Next base: position 34,407 of record CAJXPX010000010.1, on the reverse strand, counting down.
TTTGCGAGGGATGGTTTGAACTTGCACTCCATCTTTCTACTTTCCAACACCAAAAACGAAGCCGCTTTGCGTCTCTATGCCCGCAATGGCTGGACCGTCAATCATGAAGGTCCCCATCCGGTTTATGCCCGCGCCAATATTGGCATGGAGAAAATTTTGTGAACCGGATGTCCTTGGACAATCGTGTTTTCGTGCCCGTTGAAAATACGGATAACGGCGTTATCAGCGGAAAAACCAGATTTCACTTCTGGCAAGAAGGTATCGTCTTTTTTGCTGATTATTTCGGCGGAGACGTACGCGAGGGCCATATTATCGGACAGTTTGATGAAAGAGGTCGTGGCCATATGCTTTATCACTGCCTCACAACCAAGCGAGATTTAAAAGCGGGCAAAGCTGTGGCGGAGTTCACTAGATTCGACGATGGCCGTATGGCGATGGATTTGTATTGGGAATGGATAACTCAAAACGACAAACTTGATGAAACCCTTTCGGGTCAGTCCCGCTACGAAGAACTGAGCGAGCGCGAACTAATGAAATGACAGAATTTCCAAATCATAATCCTGACTTACCGCGTTGCGCCTGGGTTCCACCAGAAGATGCCCTGTATTGTGCTTATCATGATGAAGAGTGGGGACGCCCTCTTTACGATTCTAAATCTCTTTTTTCCAAATTGATACAGGATGGGCAGCAGGCCGGGCTGTCCTGGCTTACTATTTTGCGGAAGCGGGATAATTTGCTTAAAGCCTATGATGGATTCGATCCGGATATTATTGCGTATTATACGGATACAGACAGAGCGAGATTACTTGACGACCCCGGAATTATTCGGTCTCGTTTGAAAATAAATGCGGCTATCTCTAACGCGCAAATCTACGTCAAAATGCGAGACGAAGAAGGGATCGACTTTGCAGATTACCTTTGGGGATATGTTGATGGCAAACCTGTTCAAAATGATTGGAAAAGATTCAAAGACGCGCCTGTCGAAACTACGGAATCCATTGCCATGTCAAAAGACTTGAAAAAACGGGGTTTCAAATTTGTTGGTCCCGTTATTCTTTATGCGTTTATGCAGGCTGTTGGAATGGTCAATGATCACAGCATTGATTGCCACGTTAATGACGCGTGTAAAAATACAAGGCGGGTATGAAATGAATAAGCAAGCAAGACTAAACCGTTTTTCAACAGCTATGGCTATCACACTATCAACCGTCATATTGAGTGGCTGCACGACTCTATTCGAACCGAAACCTGATGAGTCTCCCGCTCAAAACGAGGATGAGACTACACGGATGGAAAACTACGTGGAGTGCCTAAGAGATAAAGATCGAAAAGTGGAAAACCCGCCCTGTTTGATGAAGTAAAAACACCCGGTCAAAACTGTTCTTCTCCATAAAAGAATGTTCTGCTTCTTAACCCTTGAATTTCATGCACGGTACGTTGCATAGCTGTTAGATAAATAAAAACCTACAAAGGGTTAAGGTATGAAAGCCGTAATTAGTTCGACGGGTCTTTGGACTCCAACAGATTCAATTTCAAATGAAGAGCTCGTCGAAAGCTTTAATACTTATGTTGATAAGTGGAATACAGAGAACGCCGCCGCGATTGAAACCGGCGAACTTGACGCTCTGACTTACTCTAATGCAGAATTTATAGAAAAAGCCTCTGGCGTTAAATCTCGCTACGTTATTTCCAAAGGTCCTATTCTCGATCCCAACATAATGGCGCCGCGCATACCAGCTCGCCCTGACGATGACCCCTCTATTCTAGCCGAAATTGCAGCTATAGCTGCGCAGCAAGCTATGGACGCTGTCGGGCGAAAAGCCGAAGAGGTTGGAGCCATTATTGTCGCCTGTTCTAACCTTCAGCGCGGGTATCCGGCTGTCGCCGTTGAAGTGCAATCTATTCTAGGAACCTCCGGTTTTGCATTCGACATGAATGTCGCCTGTTCTTCCGCTACATTCGGACTTGAAACTGCACGCGGACTCATTTTGGGGGGGCAAGCTAAATCTGTCCTCGTTGTTAACCCCGAAATTTGTACAGCTCATCTTAATTTCAAAGATCGGGACGCACATTTTATTTTCGGCGATGTGGCAACGGCCATATTAGTTGAGGCTGAAGACATAGCGCCGACAGAGCATTGGGAAATTATCGGCTCTAAACTTGTCACGCAATTTTCTAATAATATACGAAATAATTTTGGGTTTCTCAATCACACCGCACCGGAAGATGACGGGCTCCACGGAACGCGAGGACGTAAAGGATTGACGGATAAACTCTTCGTTCAAAATGGACGCAGTGTGTTTAAAGAAGTCGTACCTCTCGTCGCAAAGTTGATCACCCAAGAGTGTAAAATCAACAAAATTGACCCGCACGACCTTAAACGAATGTGGCTGCATCAAGCCAACCTCAATATGAATGTTCTGATCGCAAAAAAAGTGCTCGGCAAAGACGTCGAAATAGAAAAAGCTCCTGTCGTTCTGGATGAATACGCCAATACCAGCTCCGCAGGCTCTATTATCGCTTTCCATAAATATAGCGGTGACTTTGAAGCAGGGGAAACGGGTCTGATTTGCAGTTTCGGCGCTGGCTATTCCGCCGGAGCCATATTTATTCGGAAGGTGGCGTGACGAATACGCCCCCGCCGAAACGCGCTTGGCAAAGGATGCTTTCGGGGCGGCGCCTCGACCTTCTCAACCCCTCTCCCTTTGATATAGAGATTGAAGATATTGCTCGTGGTTTGGCGCGGGTCGCGAGGTGGAATGGACAAACCACAGGATATAACGCTTTTTCCGTGGCCGAGCACAGCGTGATTGTCGAAAATTTGCTGATAACGATATACCCTAATTCTTCGCCGGAACAACGTCTCACGGCGCTTCTGCATGACGCAGCGGAGTATGTGATTGGGGATATGATAAGCCCCTTCAAGAATGCACTCGGCCTGGATTACAAGTCATTCGAATCCCGTTTGGAAGAAGCCATCCACCTTCGGTTTGGTCTGCCCGCAAAAATGTCGCCAACCCTAAAAAAGCGAATAAAACAGTGTGATATTTACTGTGCCTGGTTCGAGGCCACGCAAATTGCGGGGTTTGAGAAGAGCGAGGCTAACAGACTTTTCAAGCGGCCTCCCAAAGGTCTTGGCTTGACGCTCTCGCCCTTACCCGTCAGAGAGGCGGAACACGCGTTTCTCGAGCGTTTTGAGGAACTCTCAAACATGACAAAACGTTAGACCCCTATGCGCAGATTTATCAATACACTTACTATTATCGGTATGGCTCTGGCCATATTTGCGATTTGTTATCTCCTCTTTGGCCAGACGACAGGCGTTTTCGTCGGAGATTCGACGAGCAAGATGACCCTGCAAATATTGGCAATGATCGGCGCCCTCATATCCCTCGTATTTGGGTTTATTGGACGTTTGATGGACCGTAGAGCACCGCTTCCGGTCTCTCGCGTCAGCAATCTTGGCATTTTTCTAGGGTTTATAGGTGGCCTTCTGGTCCTTGCCGTTCCTTACCTGTAATTGAGGAAATCCCAGAATTTCAATAGCATCGCTGGTGCCGCGTCCTTATATACGTCATAGGACATTTCTTTGGAGGTCAGCACGATTATGGGTAAAGAACTCATCAACTGGGAAAATGGTCGTTGGATCGGCCAAACGCTTGAAGTCGAAAACGGCGTCTGCGCGGTGCCCGATATGCCTGGGAATGATCTCCCTTACGATGATGAAGTCAAAGCCGCCACTGACCATCTGTATGAACAGGTTAGCGATTTTATACCAGAGTTTGAATGGCCGGCTTATGCCCCCCTTGTTCACGCCATAAACAAACTGAAAAAAGAAAAAAATGCCGTCATTCTCGCGCATAATTATATGACGCCGGATATTTTTGGCCTTGTTGGTGATTATCGGGGGGACAGTCTCGGTCTTGCTATTGAGGCTACGAAAACAGACGCAGATATGATTATTCAAGGCGGCGTTCATTTCATGGCCGAGACGTCTAAAATCCTGTGTCCGGATAAGCGCGTTTTAATTCCGTCCATGCGGGCGGGCTGTTCTCTCGCCTCTTCTATAACGGGCGACGATGTGAAACTTATCAAACAACGCTACCCTGGCATTCCTGTCGTGACCTATGTGAACACCTCTGCCGATGTGAAGGCAGAGAGTGATATCTGCTGCACGTCCTCCAATGCTGTCGCGATTGTCGAACACATTGCAGCGGAAATGGGCGTGAAAAAAGTCATTATGATCCCGGACGAGTATTTGGCCAAGAATGTTGCCAAACAAACAAATATTGAAATTATCGCGTGGCATGGTCGCTGCGAAGTTCACGCCCGTTTCTCAGCTCAGGATGTCCGCGAAATGCGAGAATCAAATCCTGGCGTGACAGTTCTGGCCCATCCGGAATGTCCGCCTGAGGTGGTTGCAGAATCAGACTTCACCGGATCGACAAAAGCCATGAGTGATTACGTGTCTGACAATCGACCGAAAAACGTTATCCTTCTCACAGAATGTTCCATGTCAGATAATGTCGCCATGGCGAACCCGGAGACTGATTTTGTCCGGCCCTGTAACCTCTGCCCACATATGAAGCGTATCACATTGGAAAATATGTATCAGTGTCTGCGCGACGAGACCAATGAAGTGCTTGTCCCAGAAGAAATGCGTGCGAAAGCCTATGACGCCGTTATGCGAATGATAAATGTCTCGTTTGACCCGATCAAAGGCCATTTTGATCCTACACTGCCCGAAGAAGACGTGAAGGTTATCTAGAACCTTGTCGTTTCCCCTCGACACAAAACGCCTTCCGCCAGGCGCCGTCCTGGTCGTTGGCGCAGGCTTGGCTGGTCTGTATTTAGCTTTAAAGCTCGCGCCGCGTCCGGTTTTCGTTTTGACATCACGCCGCTCAACAGTTGGAGCCGCGTCAGCTTGGGCACAGGGCGGTATTGCCGCGGCGTTATCCCCCGATGATACACCGGAGAGTCACGCCGCTGATACGGTTGCCGCCGGAGACGGGTTGGTCGATCCGGCTATCGCTAAAATACTATCCGAGGAAGGCCCCGCCCGGGTACACGATCTGGCCGAAATGGGCGTCCCATTTGATCGGGACGATCAAGATCGGCTTTATCTCTCGTTGGAAGCCGCGCATTCTATGCCGCGTGTCGCCCGCGTAAAAGGCGATACGGCAGGACGCGAAATCATCAATATTATGCTCAAGAAGGTTCAAACCGCCGATCACATTACAGGCCTGATAGGTTGGCGCGCAGAGAGCCTTTTAACAGATGGTTATGGAGGCATTGCCGGCGCACTGGCCCGGCGCGATGACGGCGCATTACTTGGCATCGAAGCCGACATAACCGTAATGGCAACCGGGGGGGTTGGAGGATTATTCTCGGTTACGACTAACCCCAGAACTGCCCGCGGTGACGCTTTGGGTATGGCCGCCGTTGTCGGAGCAAAAATGCGGGATATGGAATTTGTCCAGTTTCATCCTACAGCTATTGATGTTGGCCGGGATCCGGCCCCTTTGGCGACAGAGGCTCTACGCGGCGAAGGCGCAACCTTGACTAATTCTGACGGTGTGCGGTTTATGCACCGCTATCATGAGCAAGCTGAATTAGCCCCGAGAGATGATGTTGCGCGGGCAATATTTGCAGAAATCCAAGCTGGACGGCAACCATTTTTGGATTGCCGAGAGGCGATAGGGGCCCATTTTGATGAAGAATTCCCAACAGTTTTCGACAGCTGTATGAAAGCTGGAATTGATCCGCGCACGCAGCTTATTCCTGTGTCTCCAGCGGTGCATTATCACATGGGCGGACTGGCCACCAATAGTGTAGGGCAGACCAATCTCGACGGTCTATTTGCTATAGGAGAATGCAGCGCCACGGGGGTTCACGGAGCAAACCGTCTGGCAAGTAACTCTCTACTGGAAGCGATTGTGTTTGGCGGACGTGCGGCCACACAAATCAATAATATGGTGATCGCCCCAAAACGTGCCACGACAATTCGGTCTCAACCGTGGCTATCTATGACAAAAAGTGTGAGTGAAGGCCTACGCCGCGCAATGACTGATAAATGCGGTGTACGGCGCAATGCTAAAGACCTGAATGAGCTCATTAATTATATCGACACGCTCATCGGTCAAGTTGGGCGTGCTAATCCGCTTGTAACGTCCCGTATCATCGCCTCTGCTGCCCTTGCTCGGGAAGAGAGCCGCGGAGGACATTTCCGCGACGATTTTCCCCAGACAAAAGAGTCAGCTCGCTCTTCCTATCTAACCTATGATTTTCTGTATTAGTGAATATCGACAGAGGACATAAAGCCTTTGCTTTTTTTCACGTTCTTAGGTTTGCCGAAAACTTCGATATTGCCCATGCCTGACATGTCGGCATCCACACTCTCTGAGGCATAGACGCTTGCGGATCCCATGCCCGACATATCAATCGTGACGTCTTCGCATTCAAGATCACGCGCATCGATTTCGCCCATTCCGGCGTAATCGGCGTCAAACTTACCGCAGCGGCCTGAAAGTTCCATTGCGCCTAACCCGGCGAAATCTACCTCAAATTCATCACTGTCAATTCCATATATTTCGCCGTTACCAATGCCCGTGACGTCTAATCCACTCAGCGACGGCAGGGTGATGGTAATATCGATCCCTTTATTATTTTTTCCTCTCCAGGACCGCGTCTTTTCATCTTCGTCATTTTCCAAATATAAAGTCCCATCATCGACATAGACATTGAGATTAGACATATATCGTTCTTCCCCGGACGTCTTGATTGAGAAACTCGATTCCCCGGCCTTCACATCCATATTATAGACTCCGACGACGGAAATTTTGTCGAATCCCTGATAATCATAGCTCCGCTCAACGTGGTTTTTGCGGTCAGTTTCTTCATCATGGTCAGGGTGAGCTTGTGCGCTGAATGTTGTTCCCATGGCACTGGCAACAATAAGCATAGACGCAAGAGCAACTTTTATTTGTTTCTTATTCTGTAAACATGTCATAACAATCTTCCTTTATTGTTTTTCGATAATATTTTACAGAGGATATGTCAAATACATATTGAAAAACGATAAATATTTATTTTTTTCGCAGCCGCTTGATTTCGAACATTACAGTATTTCGACATTGATTTGCCCTGTACTCCCGACATAATAGTGGAAAATAAAGGAGATTTTATGCGTTTAATTGCCCTTACTTCACTCGCCGTTTTGGGCGTTGCCGCTTGCGCGCCAGCCTCAGTGTCTAATGTCAGTCCGGCAGAAAGCCGAATTTCCAGCCTTGATGTTAGCGCGACCGGAAAAACGTCTGCAGCGCCCGACCGCGCGACAGTGAGCGCGGGTGTCGTGACCGAAGGCAAGACAGCTCGGCAAGCCATGATGGCCAATGCGACTAAAATGAATTCCGTTTTTGAAGAGTTAAAAGCCGCAGGAATTCCTGAGCAAAACATCCAGACCAGCCAGCTTTCGCTCCAACCCCGCTATAATTACCAAAACCGCCAAACCCCGACAATTGACGGATATGAGGCCCGTAACACTGTCACAGCAAAAAGTGAGGATTTACAATCCGTCGGCGCCATGCTGGACGCTCTCGTAAAATCAGGGGTAAACAATATTGGTGGAATTGATTTCTCTATTGATAATCCAGATGACGCCATGAACGAAGCCCGGGCCAAAGCCATTAATGCGGCAAAGTTAAAAGCCCAAACAATGGCAGATGCCGCCGGCGTCAAGCTCGGCAAGTTATTAAATATGAGCGAAGCAAATACCGGAGGGCAGCCCCGCCCCATGATGATGCAGGCGGGTTTCAGAAATGACTCAATGGAAAGCGCACCGACTCCAATTGCCAGTGGGGAGCAATCTTTAGAGGTGACAGTCAATCTTAGCTACGCAATTGAACAATAAAAAACGGGGCCATGAGCCCCGTTACATAATTATTTATTTAGATTAAGAAGTATCTGATGTCCGACCTTAATGAACAGGCGGGATAATAACGTCATTATTCTCATCAAGGAGAACGACGTCCGGCGCGTAATTGCGGGCCTTTTCAGCTTCCATTTGGCAATAGGAGATAATAATAATTTTGTCCCCGATCTGGACACGTCGTGCTGCTGCGCCGTTAAGACCAAAAGTCTTTGAACCGCGAGGTGCGGTAATGGCATATGTCGTAAACCGCTCGCCATTGGTGATGTTAAGAATATCCACTTGCTCATTTGGTAAGATACCAGAGCGCTCCAAAAGGTCCTGATCAATTGAGATGGACCCTTCATAATGTAGATCGGCTTGTGTCACCGTTGCCCGGTGAATTTTGCCTTTCATCATAGTCAGAAGCATAATGTTCTCCTTTTCTCTTCACGCCCTATATAGGCATGACAGCGTCATTACAAAAGGTGAAGACACAAAAATACAGGGCTCTTCTGAGATTCAGGCGCCGTTCGTCTTCTCCTTGGGGTTTCTGGAAAACTAGATTAAAGGCCGCGTATGATTGATAAAATTGCGATATTTATTACCGGTGGCACAATGGACAAAGTCCATGATACCAAGACTGAAGGTCTTATTTTCGACCCCAACGGCAAATCCAGAGTGCCTGCAATCCTTAGACAAGGCAGAAGTCGCGCTGTTCGTCAGGAAATTTTGTTTCAAATTGATAGCCTGAACATGTCCAGCGTTCATCGTGACAAAATACACCAAGCCGTCATAGACGCACCGGAAGATTATATCATCATCACCCATGGCACGGGTACAATGGAATTAACCGCTCAATATCTAGATGGCAAAGTCGGAGAGAAAACAGTTATCTTGACGGGCGCTATGCGACCGCAATCTCTTGGCCGTTCTGATGCTGGCTTTAATATGGGCGGGGCCATGATTGCGGTTCAAACCCTGCCTCCCGGGGTTTACGGCATTATGAATGGTCACATTTTTAAGGCTCGGGATCTGCGTAAGAATACTGAAACCGGTCGGTTCGACAACTAAACACGCTCTGAATCCTATAAAGGCAATATAACCCCCCGCCTTAGTTATCGACATTCCTGAATTCTTGACCTAATTTGCCACAACATTTCTTTAAAAGGAAAATTGCTTGTGATTCTTTGTTTTAAACATGCGGCTTTGCTAATAGCCTCTCTGAGCTTCATTGCCTGTAATTTGGCAGAAACGGCCCAAGCTCAAGCAACCACTCAAGCAACCACTCCGGAAACTGAGACAGCTTCCGAGTCAGGCGTTCGCGCCCTGCCAAGCTTGGATTATGAAAAAATAACCCTTGAAAATGGTCTGGACGTTATTTTCCATGTCGATAGATCCGATCCGGTCGTTGCAATTGATCTCGCCGCTCATGTCGGGTCCGGCCGCGAAACCATCGGCAAGACCGGTTTCGCACATTTATTTGAGCATCTTCTATTCCTCGATTCCGAAAATCTTGGTTATGGAGGACTAGACGAAATGAACACCCGCATTGGCGGCGAAGGCACGAATGGGTTTACGACCAATGATATGACCCAATATTTCCAAGCCGTTCCAAAGGACGGTTTGGAAAAGATTATCTGGGCCGAAGCTGACAAACTCGGATGGTTCATCAATACGGTGAATCAAAACGTCATTGATCGTGAAAAGCAGGTGGTGAAAAATGAGAAACGCCAACGCGTGGACAATCAGCCTTATGGCCATAATCTATACGTCATAGGCAAAGCTATTTACCCTGAAGGTCACCCTTATAACCACCAGGTAATTGGTTCTTTGGAAGACCTCGAAAATGCTACATTGGAAGACACCAAAGAATTTTTTGCCAAATGGTACAAGCCAGACAACGTCACCGTCACGATTGCAGGTGATTTCAATATGGATGAAGCTCAAACTTTCGTAAAAAAGTATTTCGGAGACATTCCCTCCGGAGATCCTACTCCAGAAATCACTCCCCAACCTGTAACATTGGAAGAGACGAAAACATTTTACCACGAAGATAATTTCGCCACTGTTCCGCAACTGACAATGGCTTGGCCTGCTGTCCCAGAATACCACCCCGATTCCTATGCCCTCAACATTCTCTTGGACTATTTGACCGAGGGGAAACAGGCGCCAATGAATGAAGTTCTCATTGACGAACAGCAATTAACGACAGGCGTGAGCGGATTTAATTATACGAAGGAAATGGCTGGCGAATTATATATCTTTATTTCGCCCAAAGCCGGAGAAGATACGGACGGTCTTCTCCCCGCCATCCAAACGGCCTTCGCTCGTTTTGAGCAAATGGGTATTCCTGAAAAAGCATTGCAACGTATCAAAACCGAGGCAGAAGTTGCCCTTTATGATGAAGTTCAAAGTGCTCTCGGCAAAGCTATCGCCCTGGGTGAATATAATGTTTTCAAAGGCGATCCTGGATTTTTCACGACGGATGTTGAACGTTTACGTGCCGTTACCGCTGAAGACGTGATGGACGTATATACTCGTTACATCAAAGACCAACCCTATATCGCGACAAGTTTTGTCCCAATGGGGAAATTGGATTTAGCCCTTGAAGGCGCGCAAAAAGCAGAGGTGGTTGAAGAAGTTGTTGTTCAGGGCGCTGAAAAAGACGTCGCCTATGATCCAGACGCCCGCATTTTTGAACCGTCCCCTTCTTCTTTTGACCGCACAAAGGAGCCCTCTTTTGGCGAAAGCTATACCCTTCCCTCTCCAACGATTTGGCACGCAGACGGAGAAAACGGATTGGAAATATTCGGTATCCACTCTGAAGAGGTTCCTCTCATAGAATTCTCACTTGATTTTGACGCGGGTAAAAACCTCTCGCCACTCAGCACACCCGGCCTAGCGGCCTTTACGGGGGATATGTTGCTCAAAGGTGCCGGAAAGTACGATACAGCGGCCTTTGAAGAGGCATTGGGGGAACTAGGCTCGGAACTTTCCGTCTCGACAGGAGATCAATTCACGACGATTAGCGGTAAAACTTTAGCGCGTAATCTGCCGGAAACGGTGGCGCTTTTATCCGATATCATCAATAAACCCGCATTCGACAAAACTGAGTTCGAAACATTGCGCGAGAGCTACGCTCAAAATGCGGTAGCCTCTCTGGCTAATCCCAATTTCGTTGCTCTACGGGAATCGGATAAATTAGCATACGCCGAAGAAACACCTTTAGCGACCGCCGGCGCCGGATCGGAAGATCAGGTTCGCGCCATCACGCTAGAGGCTGTCAAAACCTTTCACGCAGATTATTACGATGTCTCCCGCGCAAAGCTCAACATTGTCGGTGACTTTGACAGGAACCAAGCTAAAAAACTTTTCGGAACTATCGCAGATCCTGTAGAGGTCTCCCCAGAGATAGGGCCGTTACCAAAACTAAAACCAGTCGATAAGACAACAATCTATTTCTACAACATTCCTGAGGCCAAACAATCGGTGATCCGAATGGAGCGCCCTGCCCTGCCTGTAACCGATCCAAAATTTGCCGAATTGGAAGCCTTGAATTTCCCACTCGGCGGGATTTACACCTCCAAGCTCAACACAACCTTACGAGTCGATAAGGGATATACTTATGGCATTCGATCTTATGCGAACGGAAATGCGACAAACGGGACCTTTGGCGTTCAGACCTCCGTCAGGACAAATGCCACGAAAGAAAGTCTAGAGCTTATCAGTGACATTCTCAAAGACCATGTCGAAGGAATGGGGAGCGAAGAACTTTCCGAAACGAAAGACGCATTGCTGCGCGGCCAAGCGCTCAAGAATGAAACACTTGGTGACAAACTGCGCCTAGTTCAGGAAATAAGCCGAAATGGCCTGCCCGATGATATCAACACCCAGAATATGCAACGTGTCAAAGCGATGACGCTTACCGACGCAAAGGCCTTAATGAGCAAATACATTCGCCCTGCAGCGATGCGAATTGTCGTGGTCGGAGATGCGCCTTCGCAAGCGGCGCGTTTAAATGACCTTGGTTTTGGCGAGATCGTTCTTCTAAACAAGAAGGCCGAATAAATGCGGTTTCTGCTCCTTCTTTTTAGCCTGTTATTCTTTGCAGGCTGCAACGAAAGCACCATTGACTCATTTCAGGGCCGTCAGCCCTCCCCGGCGCCTGTCGCGATGGAAAGTGATATGGCCTATAGCAAGGGGGCCTCAGAACCTGCGCCTCTAACCTCAGATAACCCAACCTCTCAATCCTACCTCGCCTATCGTTATAATTACGGGTTTGAACTTCCTGCGAAAACGGTGGCGGCGACGGCTAAATCCCATGCTGAGATATGTCAGGAGGCTGGCCCTGAAAAATGCCAGCTTTTGTCCTCTTCAACCAATGATAATAATAATAATTATGTTAGTGCCAATTTAAGCCTTCGCGCCGAACCGGCCTGGCTCGATAGCTTTATGGGCCAAATACAGGCCTCCGTCACCGAGCAGGATGGACGCATGACATCCAATTCTGTTTCGGCTGAAGACCTAACCCGCTCCATTCTGGACACGGATGCACGGTTGAAAGCACAAACGACTTTACGCGACCGCCTGCAAGGGTTACTCGCCACCCGGGACGCAGAGCTCCCGGATTTGCTTGCTCTAGAACGAGAACTTGCTCGCGTTCAGAGCGAAATTGAAAGCGCGACGACAACTTTGGCTGTGTTACGGCAAAGGGTGACTATGTCTCAGGTCAATATCAACTATCAATCCCAAAGCGTGGCCGTGAGCCGCAGCGCCTTTGCCCCGATTGCCGCCGCCCTGAAAAACTTTTTGAGCGACCTCTCGCAAGGCTTGGCGGGCGTCATCAGCTTTTTAGCCTGGATACTTCCATGGCTGCTTTTCGTAATCCTCCCGGGACTCTTTCTACTGCGCTGGATGTGGCGCCGCCGAAAAAAGAAATCTATCTAATATATGTTTTTAAGTATTGTTTTTGTCGTGGTCGGTTTCGGCCTGTTGATGGGCGGCGGTGAGTGCCTTGTTCGGGGCTCTGTCGTCATTGCCAACCGCATGGGACTATCTAAGGCTCTAATTGGCGCAACTTTTGTCGGCTTTGGAACATCCATGCCGGAATTCGTGGCCAGCTTCGGCGCCGCTGCAAGCGGGGAAGACGCTATTGCGCTTGGAAATGTTGTTGGCTCAGATACGATAAATCTGCTTTTGATATTGGGGCTCTGTTCGCTGATCTACCCCATGGCCGCCCCAAGAGGACGCCTTGGCCTGGATTTCCTTTTCGTGATGCTAGCCTCAGTCATTTGCCTGTTAATTATATATTTTGGCGTTCTTCCCGTTTGGGCGGCAGGCGTTTTAATGACTATTTTCGTTATTTACATGGTGCAGCTTTTTCGGTCAGATAAAGGCGGGTTCGAAAGCGAAGTCTCAATTGTGTCCCTCTCCATGCCCATCGCGCTTATTATAAGCGTGTTTGGCATTGCGCTATTAATTGCTGGCGCAGAAATTCTGATTAAAGGGTCAACCGGCATCGCAACATTCTATAACGTCCCGGAAGCCATTATTGGGATTACCATCGTCGGCGTTGGCACTTCTGCTCCGGAACTTTTTGCGTCCATTATGGCCAGTTTAAAGAAAGAAAATGCAATTGCTTTTGGCAATATCATTGGATCAAATATCTTCAATGTCTTCGCCGTTTTAGGGATCACCGGCATAGTCTTTCCGTTGAATAATCTGACAGGATTTTCGATTTGGGATGGCGTCGTCCTCGTCGCCGCGACAGTCGCTATGTTCGCTTTCGCTGCAACTCGCGAGCGAATTTCGCGCTGGGAAGGCGGCCTGATGACGGCCGCCTATATCGGGTATCTCATATGGCTCGTCATGAGAGCCATGGGCTAATTTCAGAGCCTAATTTGCGGCTTCGGCTTCGACAGCTGCTAAAACCCGTAATAAGTTACCACCCCAAATTTTCTCAATTTCTTCTAAAGAATAGCCCCGACGGATAAGCTCGGCTGTTACATTCTGCGTTTCTGAAGCGTCTTGCCACCCGTCAATACCGCCGCCGCCGTCAAAGTCCGACGCAATTCCAACGTGATCTATACCCGCAACACTAACAGCATAATCAATATGATCGACAAAATCTGAAACCGACGCTTCAGGAGACATTGCCGTAATCTCGGCTCTACGCTCTCCATAGACATCGCGCTTGGCTTGATCCCATTCACTGCGCTCCCCAAATTCTTCGTCCAGAGCGTCCCGCGCGGCCTGCTGCTCCGGTGTCGGGAGTTTCACATAACTGCCTAAGGCCACCATTTGGGCCACCCCGTTCACGTCGCGAATTTTGCGAAGTTGTTCATCATCCAGGTTACGTTCTGTATCGGCAATAGCCTTCACCCCGGAGTGAGACGCAATAATTGGGGTAGTGGACAAATCTGCAGCCTGCATCATTGTGGCTTTGCCAGTGTGGCTGACATCCACCATAATCCCATTTTCATTCAATGACCGAACAAGGTCTTTTCCTAAAGGAGAAAGCCCATTCCATTTTGGCCCGGAATCGCGGTCGGGATTAGCGTTGGAGCTGTCTCCGAATTGATTATGACCAAAATGGGTCAGTCCAACATAACGCACACCGCGCTCCGCCCAAAGTGGAATGGAATCCACGCTTTCCCCTAATGGGTAAGCGTTTTCCATCCCGATCAAAACAGCGTGCTTTCCGCTGGCTACAATCCGCCGTACATCATCAGCGGTTCGGGCCATTTCAATTCTCTCTGGATAGGCTTGAGACATTTGCGTGATCGCCTTTACGCGCGTTTCTGCAATCTCCAAACCCTGTGCATAGCCTTCCGCCGTCAGGTCGCCTTGCGGCGTATAAACGATCCAGAAACCGCTATCGAGCTTTCCGTTAACGAGTTTCGGCAAATCTACCTGAAGCTCAGTCTCGGCGCCGGGATCAATTTCGCTCATATAGGTCAGCGGAATATCAATATGGGTATCCAGCGTCAGCGTGGCGTCATGAATCTCTGCCGGGCTCATTTCCTGTGCAGGCATCGTTGTTTGGCACGCCACCAGTGAAATAGCTGAGATACCCATTAGAGCGAAATGCTTGATAGTCATATTGGTCCTCTTTCAAATTATAATTTAAAAATTACATGTTTATGGCTTTAGCCGATTGGTTCTACGGTGGAACGAAATGCTCAAAAAATCAATGAGCCAGACAAAAGACAATCAAGTGTAAAAAAACCGCCCGAAGGCGGTTTTTTTATTGATCCAAGAATGACCGGAGTTTTCGACTTCGGCTGGGGTGCTTTAGCTTCCGAAGGGCTTTAGCTTCGATTTGGCGGATGCGCTCTCTTGTGACCGAGAACTGCTGACCGACCTCTTCAAGTGTATGGTCTGTATTCATCCCGATGCCGAAACGCATCCGCAGCACGCGCTCTTCACGCGGGGTTAAAGATGCGAGAACACGGGTTGTTGTTTCGCGTAAATTGGATTGAATGGCTGACTCAATCGGCAGGATCGCATTATTATCCTCAATAAAGTCTCCGAGCTGACTATCTTCCTCGTCACCAATTGGCGTTTCGAGTGAGATTGGCTCTTTCGCGATCTTCATTACCTTACGCACTTTTTCAAGTGGCATAGAAAGTTTTGCGGAGAGCTCTTCCGGTGTTGGTTCCCGTCCAATTTCATGCAAAATTTGGCGAGATGTCCGGACTATCTTGTTGATTGTCTCAATCATATGAACCGGAATACGAATAGTTCTTGCCTGATCCGCAATAGAACGCGTAATTGCCTGACGAATCCACCAAGTCGCATAGGTTGAGAATTTATAACCTCGGCGGTATTCGAACTTATCGACGGCTTTCATCAAACCGATATTGCCTTCTTGGATTAGGTCTAGGAATTGTAATCCGCGATTCGTGTATTTTTTGGCAATAGAAATCACCAGACGAAGGTTAGCTTCGACCATTTCTTTTTTAGCTTGGCGAGCTTCGCGTTCACCCTTTTGTACAGTTTGAACAATACGTCTGAACTCATCGACAGGCACACCTGTTTCCTGTGCCAATCCACCAATTTCGTTCCGTAACTTGTCGATAGAAACTTTTTCGCGTTTCAAGAATCGATCCCAGGCTTCGGATTGCCCAGCCATGTCTTCCATCCAATTCGGATTTAGTTCTGATCCCAAATAGGCTTGCAAGAATTCATGACGTGGCACGCCATTGCCGTCAGCCAGACGCATCAAACGCCCTTCAAGACTGATAAAGCGCTTGTTAATCGCATATAGTTGATCAATTAGCGCATCAATACGGGCATTGTTAAGTTGAAGGGATTTAATCTCTTCGATAATGACTTCTTGAATTTGGTCGTATTCTTCGGCTTGTGGCTTACGCAGCTTTTTACCGGACAAACGCGCTTTGATGAGCATTTGCTGGAGTTTCTGAAACCGGCCAAAATCTTCGGAGATACGATCCAGCTTATCCATGATTTGATCACGAAGAGCGGCCTCCATATTCGCCATGGAGAGGTTGGTTTTATCTTCCTCGTCCTCATCATCATCTTCAATGGGTTTTTCACCGGGCTTATAATTACGCTCCGGCATTTTATTGCGCGGAGGATGAACCGGTTTGGACAGGTCATCATCTTCAGTCGCTTCAATTTCGCCCTTTTCGATTTTTTCGCGGCGAACAGCGGCTTGAGACCGGTCTTCCTGAATATTCCCGATAGATTGGTTATAAGTCCCGTCCAGATCAATAATGTCCCGAAGGAGAATATGGCCTTCTTCCAGCTCTTCCCGCCAGATCATGATCGCTTCAAATGTTAGAGCAGATTCGCATAGCCCCTTAATCATCGTATCCCGGCCTGCCTCAATACGTTTGGCAATCGCGATCTCGCCTTCGCGCGACAGAAGCTCAACCACGCCCATTTCACGCAGATACATGCGCACAGGGTCATCCGTGCGGTCTAGCTCCTCTTTGGAGTTTCCGCCTTTAACCGTTGTTGTTGCTGTCCGGGCAAGAGTCTTGGAGCCAAGGGTCGGCTCTTCTGTATCGTCATAAACGGAAATGCCAAGTTCGGACAGGGCCGCCAAAACAACTTCAATCTCGTCAGCCGAGATGCCGTCCATATCAATATGTTTGCGAAGTTCATCAACCGGTAAAAGACCGGAGTTCTTCTTGGCTTTCGCCAACATTCGCTTGACCTCGATACTATCCATATCAAGGCGCTTGCCGGGGATTATCGCGGCAGCATTTGCTTCTGTTGTGACTTCTGTTGTTTCAGAGTCTTTTTTTGTAGAGGTGGCTGTGCCGGCCATAGAGGCACCTTTCCAATGTCAAAGACTGTAGGGTAAACCTCAGGCTTTAATATAGTCTTAGCCGCATGTTAAACCTAACATACGGCCATATGTTTCTTTCGCGTGCCGCCTAGCTGTCATCTAGCTTGGCTGCCCGCATCAAGCGCCTGAGCGCTTCCGAATTATCTTCACGAATGGTATCTGCCATTCGCAGTCTTGTGCCATGCGTTTCGTCACTTGTTTGGTTTTGCTCTAAAAGAGCGGTAGCCTCTGCTTCCCAGAAGGCTGTTCGTGTATCCAAATCCGAAGACGCACCACCCATGGCCGCTATTATCAATAATCGGTCCCGGAGAATATCCTTACGTAAGGCTTCCAGTCCCTCTTCTGATATATGCGTATTAAGTGCGTTGATTTCAACCGCTTTTGTGACTCGCCAATATGACAAAAGACTGCGTTGCAACCTCATGCAGGCAGGATTGGCGAAGGGAAGCTCGAATAAAGTTTCATCTACTCGGGAAATTAGCTCCGGATAGAGTAAAACAGCCCCGATTAATGCGCGTTCACGGCGTAAGTTTTTTGATAATGCCGCCGCATCGCGCTTTATCGCCTGCCTATCCGCTTTCGGCTCTTGAGCGCGGTTTTGACGCCGATTGGGTTTCCACCCATAAGCTTTGTCAAAACGCTCTAAAAGCTCCGTTTTATAGAGAGCTTTCACATCGTCATGCCCAATCTCGTCCAAAGCCGCATAAAGTCTGGATTTCAGACCGGCTTTTTGCTCCGGCGTTGAAAGCGGCTCTTTTTCACGCTCGCGCCTCCACAGCATATCAATCAAAGGTAAAGCATTCTCCAGAACAGCGCGCATAGCTGGTGGGCCGTCGGCCCGAATGAGGTCATCCGGATCTTGGCCCTCCGGCAATAGAGCGAAGCGAAGTGAATAGCCGGGCTTTAACAAAGGCAGCGCCCGTTCAATGGAGCGATAGGCAGCGCGGAGCCCAGCCTTATCGCCGTCAAAACACAGAATAGGCTCCGGCCCGGCGCGCCAAAGAAGATCCAGTTGCTCCTCGGTCAGAGCTGTTCCCATAGGCGCAACCGCATGTTCAAATCCGGCCCGGGACAAGGCAATGACATCCATATATCCTTCGGCCACGATCATCCCTCGTGACCCATTTTTCGGTGCCGCTAAAGCTTTACGAGCGCGGTGATAATTATACAGTAGTCTGCTTTTAGAAAAGATGGGCGTTTCAGGGGAGTTGAGATATTTTGCCTTGGCGTCCTTTTCCATGGCCCGGCCGCCAAACGCCACAAGACGCCCGCGGCTGTCGTGGATAGGAAACATGATACGGTTGCGAAACCGATCCCAACTATCCCGCGATTTATCGTCGGACTCTATAATTAAACCCGCCTCAACCAAGTGTTTTTCAGTCGCGCCTTGCTGTATCAACTCAGACTTCAGGGCGGAGAAATCATTGGGCGCGAACCCCATACCGAAATATTGAGCCGCAGTTTTAGATAGGCCACGGTTTGATAGATAATCCCTCGCCTCCTGACCGACCTGACGATAGAGCGAGCGTTCAAAAAACTCTTTTGCGCGCTCCATCCAGGAAATGCTTTCCTTGTTTCGCGCGGCTCGCGCCTCGGCCTGCGGATCAGATTTTGGCATCTCAATGCCGGCCAGACCGGCTAGTTTTTCGACGGCCTCCGGAAAAGTTAAGCCTTCCACTTCCATCAAGAATGAAATCGCATCCCCATGTTTTCCGGACGAAAAGCAGTGATAAAACCCTTTTTCATCATTCACAAAGAAACTGGGTGTTTTCTCGCTGGTAAAGGGGGAGAGTCCGGCAAATTCGCGGCCCTGCCGTTTTAGCTTAACATGGCGACCCACAATGTCGGACGGGCGCACGCGCGCCTTTATTTCATCCAGAAATGCTTCACCAAACCTCATGAAACTAAGATAAGCAGACTAAGCGGAATTTGCGAGTCACGAATGTGAAGTGGCCCCAATTACCGCTGACAAAAAAGGCTGAAATTTTATACACGATTTGCCGCTTCCACGCCGCCTCTAATTGAATTCACTGAAAGTTTTACCCTCGATATATTCACCGTATGAACTTGAAATTTAAAAGCAAAAAAGCCGCCCCGATGGGAGCGGCCTTTTAATTTTATATAGCTTAGCCTATTCGGCGGCGCCCTCTTCGATTTCCGTTGGAAATTCTTCGAGTTGAGGCGCGGCGGCAGCTTTGTCTGCTAGGAACTTCTCATCGCGGTCATTCGCTAGCTTCTGATACTTACGGAGGTTTCCGCCCGTACCCGCCGGAATGAGACGACCCACAATAACATTCTCTTTCAGACCTTCGAGCATATCTTCTTTGCCGAGGACAGAGGCTTCTGTAAGAACACGGGTTGTTTCTTGGAAGGAAGCCGCAGAGATAAAGGAGCGGGTTTGTAGAGACGCTTTCGTAATACCCAGAAGGACAGGATCAGCCACGGCAGGTGCCGCATTCTTATCGCGCTCGAGCAAGGCTTTATTGACCTTGTTGAACTCGATTTTGTCCATCTGCTCATTTTTGAGCAATGTTGTATCGCCGGGATCAGTGATTTCTACCTTTTGCAGCATTTGACGAACGATAACTTCAATATGTTTGTCGTTAATTGGCACGCCCTGCAGACGGTACACGCCCTGAACTTCGTCAACAAGATATTCAGCCAAGGCTTCAACACCCATAATCGCCAGAATATCGTGCGGCGCTGGATTACCGTCGATAATAAAGTCACCCTTTTTCACTTTGTCGCCATCAGAGACGAGCATGTGCTTGCCTTTGGCAATTAGGAAGCTGGACGGCTCCATTGTCTCATCTTCAGGGGTAATCTGAATCTTACGTTTGTTTTTATAATCACGCGTAAATTCAATCTTACCATCCATATCCGCAATAACCGCATCATCTTTCGGACGACGCGCTTCGAAGAGTTCCGCAACACGCGGCAGACCACCGGTAATATCACGCTGCGTCGCACCACCTTTGGCGATACGAGCCAAAATGGCACCAGGTTTCACTTTAGCACCGTCCTGAACAGAGAGGATCGCGCCAACAGCAAGCATGTAACGGGCGATATTGCCGTTTGGAAGTTTGATAGGCTCACCGTTTTCGTCCTCAATAACCGCCACAGGCTGGATATCGCCAGATTTAGACGACGCGCGCCAGTCAACAATAACCTTGGAAGAGATACCGGTTTCTTCGTCGGTTTCTTCCTTAGCAGACACACCATCAACGATATCAAGCAAACGGACTGTGCCGCCTACTTCTGTCAAAATTGGCGTGGCGTATGGATCCCATTCAGCTAGACGATCCCCGCGAGCGACTTTAGCACCAGACTTCTTGGACAGACGTGTCCCGTAATCGACCTTATGTGTTTCCAGTTCTTTGCCATCTTTATCGACGATAGAGAATTCCAATTTACGGGATTTTGCAATAAAGACCTTGCCGGTTTCGATTGCGTCTTCCTTGTCATATTGAAGCGTACCTTCATTCGCGGATTCAATAACAGACTTGTCTGAAACAGACGCTGTACCGCCAATATGGAATGTCCGCATTGTTAGCTGAGTACCCGGTTCGCCAATGGACTGAGCCGCAATAACGCCAACAGCTTCGCCCATATTGACTTTTGTACCACGGGCCAAATCACGGCCATAACAGGTCGCGCAAATACCAGTAACAGTATCGCAAGTCAGCGGGCTGCGGGAACGTAGGTTCTGCAAACCGGACTCATCAATCGTCGCAGCAATGTCTTCATCAACATAAGTATTAGCCGGGAACATAAGATCGCCTGAACGCGGATCTTGAATGTCTTCTGCCAAAGTCCGGCCCAAGCTGCGCTCACCGAGCGAGACGACAACTTCACCACCGTCAACAACTGGCTTAAGCTCAATTCCGTTCTCTGTGCCGCAATCTTGCTCAGTCACGATACAATCCTGCGCCACATCGACGAGGCGACGAGTCAGATAACCTGAGTTCGCTGTTTTCAAAGCTGTATCGGCCAGACCCTTACGGGCACCATGGGTCGAGTTAAAGTAATCCATCACGGTCAAACCTTCTTTAAAGTTTGCCGTAATAGGAGTTTCAATAATCTCGCCGGACGGTTTGGCCATCAGACCGCGCATACCCGCAAGCTGTTTCATCTGGTTTTTAGAACCCCGAGCCCCGGAGTCAGCCATCATGAAGATGGAGTTGATGACCTTACGCTCGCGCGCGGCCTCTCCCATCATGGCGTCGGCCACTTTATCGGTACATTTGGACCAAGCATCTACAACCTTGTTGTATTTCTCGCCCTTGGTGATGAGGCCATCCGCATATTGCTGTTCGAAATCAGAGACGAGGTCCTGTGTTTCGTTCACCAATGTATATTTTGCGTCCGGAATGACCATGTCGTCTTTACCAAAGGAAATACCGGCTTTCGCCGCTTCCCGGAACCCAAGACCCATCATTTTATCCGCAAAGATAACCGTCGCCTTCTGACCGGCATGACGATAGACCGTATCAATTAATTTTCCGATTTCTTTTTTCGTCAAAATTCTGTTGATGACGTCATAAGAAATGAGATGATGATTTGGCAAAAACTCAGCTAGTTTCAAACGCCCTGGAGACGTTTCGGCAACTTCAAAGGTCACGTTTCCGTCTTCGTCAGTTACAGGGAAACGTCCCTTCACCTTAGAGTGAATGCTAACAATTCCATTATCCAAAGCCGCTTCGACTTCTTCGATGGAGGCAAATGTCATGCCCTCACCTTTTTCGCCGTCGCGCATAAGGGACATATAATACAGCCCCAAAACAATATCCTGAGACGGCACAATGATAGGCTTACCATTAGCAGGGGACAGGATGTTGTTGGTAGACATCATCAAAACGCGGGCTTCAAGCTGCGCTTCAATTGAGAGCGGTACGTGAACCGCCATTTGGTCCCCGTCAAAGTCAGCGTTAAAGGCTGAACAGACAAGCGGGTGAAGACGGATCGCCTTACCTTCTGTCAGTTTTGGCTCAAATGCCTGAATGCCCAATCTATGGAGCGTTGGCGCGCGGTTAAGAAGAACCGGATGCTCGCGAATAACTTCATCGAGAATATCCCACACTTCAGGACGTTCTTTTTCCACCAATTTCTTGGATTGTTTAACTGTGCCGGACAGACCTTTGGCGTCAAGACGCGCATAGATAAACGGCTTGAACAGTTCGAGCGCCATTTTCTTTGGCAGTCCGCATTCGTGGAGTTTCAGCTCTGGGCCCACCACAATCACGGAACGTCCGGAATAGTCCACACGCTTACCAAGAAGGTTTTGACGGAAACGACCCTGCTTACCCTTGAGCATGTCGGACATGGATTTCAGCGGGCGCTTATTTGCGCCTGTAATCACGCGACCGCGACGGCCATTATCAAACAACGCATCGACAGATTCTTGCAACATACGCTTTTCGTTACGGATGATAATATCCGGAGCGCGAAGTTCAATCAGGCGCTTCAAACGATTATTCCGGTTGATAACGCGGCGATAAAGGTCGTTCAGGTCAGACGTCGCAAAACGGCCACCATCCAGAGGCACAAGCGGGCGAAGCTCCGGCGGGATGACCGGGACAACGGTTAGAACCATCCACTCTGGGCGGTTGCCAGACTGAACGAAGGCTTCGAGAAGCTTTAAACGCTTGCGGAATTTTTTTAGTTTCAGGACAGAACCGGTTTCAGTCATATCGAAACGTGTTCGCTCAATCTCGGCTTCAAGGTCGAGGTTTTGCAGCATGTCGCGAACGGCTTCTGCGCCGATACCAGCGGTAAAACTATCTTCGCCGAACTCGGCTTGCGCGTCGATAAATTCTTCTTCGGAGAGGATTTGGCGCTCTTCAAGAGAGGTCAGGCCTGGCTCTGTGACGACATAGGATTCGAAGTAAAGAACCCGCTCGACTTCTTTCAAAGTCATATTGAGCATGGTCGAAATACGTGAAGGGAGTGACTTCAAAAACCAGATATGGGCAACAGGCGCAGCCAGTTCGATATGGCCCATACGCTCACGACGGACGCGCGTAACGGTGACTTCAACGCCGCATTTTTCGCAAACGACGCCTTTATACTTCATGCGCTTATATTTGCCGCACAGACATTCGTAATCTTTGACCGGGCCAAAGATGCGGGCGCAAAACAAGCCGTCTTTTTCGGGCTTAAACGTCCGATAGTTAATAGTTTCAGGTTTCCGGATTTCCCCGAACGACCAAGAGAGAATTTTCTCCGGGCTGGCAAGGGATATACGGATGCGGTCAAAGGTCGGGCCTTCTTGCGCGGGGTTGAAAATGTTCATGACCTCTTGGTTCATGGGATTTTCCTTTCAAAGTGAGCGACGGCGTCCCGCCTCTCTAAAAATTCTTTGGTGAAGACCTATATAGGAACGATTCACCGACAAGTCAGTGTAACAGGGATGTCAACACCCCTGCCCTGTCTTATATTCTACCCGTTAGTCAGCTCGACATTCAGGCCGAGAGAGCGGATCTCTTTGACCAGAACGTTGAATGATTCAGGGATACCAGCTTCAAAGCCGTCATCACCGCGAACGATAGACTCATACACTTTGGTACGACCTGCAACGTCATCGGATTTGACAGTGAGCATTTCCTGCAGAGTGTATGCCGCGCCGTAAGCTTCAAGAGCCCAGACTTCCATCTCACCAAAGCGTTGACCACCAAACTGCGCCTTACCACCGAGCGGTTGCTGGGTAACAAGTGAGTATGGGCCGATTGAACGGGCATGAATCTTATCATCCACCAAATGATGCAGTTTCAGCAGATATTTGTATCCAACTGTCACCTGACGGGTGAAGCGATCCCCTGTCCGGCCATCATGCAATGTTACCTGACCGGAGCTATGCAGACCCGCCTTTTCAAGCATTTCCACAATGTTTGGCTCGCGGGCACCGTCAAAGACAGGCGTCGCAATTGGAACACCTTTGGTCAGATTTCCGGCCAATTCGATAAGTTCCTCATTCTTACGTGGGAGCTGTTCGTCCTCACCATAAGCATGTTGAAGCGTATCTTTTAACGCCGTCATATCGCCTTCCGCTTTGTAAGTTTCCAAAGCTTCATTGATCATTTTGCCAACACCGGAACAAGCCCAACCCAGATGGGTCTCTAGGATCTGACCGACATTCATTCGCGACGGCACCCCGAGAGGGTTCAGTACGATATCAACGGCTGTTCCGTCTTCAAGGAATGGCATGTCTTCAATCGGGTTGATCTTGGAGATAACACCTTTGTTTCCGTGACGACCGGCCATTTTATCGCCTGGCTGAAGCTTACGTTTTACAGCGACAAAGACTTTGACCATCTTCATAACGCCTGGCGGGAGTTCATCCCCGCGCTGAAGTTTGTCGACTTTGTCTTCAAAACGGGCATCCAAACGGGCTTTGGAAGAATCATATTGCTCTTTCAGAGCTTCCAATTCGCCAATTGCCTGCTCGTCATCCACCCCAATACGCCACCAATCGGAGCGCGGGATGTCATTGAGCGTTTCTTCAGTCACAGGGCCTTTCTTAAAGCCGCGAGGACCTGAGACAGCATTTTTGCCCATCAATGTGTTTTGAACAGTTCCGTAAATAGAGCGTTCAAGAATTGAAAGCTCGTCATCACGGTCTTTACCCAAAGATTCGATTTCTTCGCGCTCAATTTGCATTGCGCGTTCATCTTTATCGACGCCGTGTCGGTTAAAGACGCGAACTTCGACAACTGTTCCTGATGCTCCGGGAGGAAGTTTCAGGGATGTATCCCGCACGTCAGAGGCTTTTTCACCAAAGATGGCCCGCAGAAGTTTTTCTTCAGGCGTCATTGGAGACTCGCCTTTTGGCGTTACTTTACCAACCAGAATATCCCCGGCATGAACTTCGGCGCCCACAGCCACGATACCGGCTTCGTCAAGATTGCGAAGAGCTTCTTCGCCGACATTTGGAATATCGCGGGTGATCTCTTCAGGGCCAAGCTTTGTATCGCGCGACATAATGGAGAATTCTTCAATATGAAGCGATGTATAAACGTCATCACGCACGATGCGTTCTGAAATCAAAATCGAGTCCTCGAAGTTATAGCCGTTCCAAGGCATAAACGCGACGAGCACGTTTTTACCCAAAGCCAATTCACCCAAATCAGTGGATGGACCGTCAGCAATAATATCGCCGGCCTTAACTTCGTCGCCCACTGTCACCAAAGGACGCTGATTGATACAAGTAGACTGGTTAGAGCGTTGGAACTTCAGTAAGTTATAAATATCAACACCTGATCTAGTCAGATCTGTTTCTTTCGTCGCACGAATAACGATACGTTTTGCATCGACCTGCTCCACAATGCCTTCGCGTTTCGCCGCAACGGTCGCGCCGGAATCAAGAGCCACAACAGACTCCATACCAGTCCCGACCAGAGGCGCTTCCGCTTTGAGCAGAGGTACCGCCTGACGCATCATGTTTGATCCCATCAAGGCGCGGTTCGCATCGTCATTCTCTAGGAACGGAATGAGCGCGGCCGCGACTGAGACAAGTTGCTTCGGGGACACGTCAATAAAATCGACGTCTTCTCTTGGAACCAAAGTCACCTCGCCGTTCACTCGGCAAGTTACAAAATCTGAAGCCAGCTCTGTTTTATCGTTAATTTCGGCATTGGCCTGAGCCACCGAATAACGAGCTTCTTCCATGGCGGAAAGATAAACCACTTCATTAGTCAATTTGCCGTTATTAATTTTGCGATAAGGACTTTCAATGAAACCATATTTATTCACACGCGCATGAGTAGCAAGCGAGTTAATAAGACCAATGTTCGGGCCTTCCGGCGTTTCAATCGGGCAGATACGACCATAATGAGTCGGGTGAACGTCGCGGACTTCGAAGCCTGCACGTTCCCGCGTCAAACCGCCGGGGCCAAGCGCTGAAAGACGACGCTTATGCGTAATCTCTGACAGCGGGTTTGTCTGGTCCATAAACTGTGACAACTGTGAAGAGCCAAAGAATTCACGCACAACGGCAGCGGCTGGTTTCGCATTAATTAGGTCATGCGGCATCACTGTTTCAATATCAACAGATTGCATACGCTCTTTAATCGCGCGTTCCATGCGGAGCAGACCAATACGGTATTGATTTTGCATCAATTCACCCACCGAACGAACACGGCGATTTCCAAGGTTATCAATATCGTCAATTTGGCCAATGCCGTCTTTCAGCTTGGTCAAAGTGTCGACAACAGCCAGAATATCTTCCTTACGCAGAACGCGGATTTCGTCGCCCACATCTTGCATGTCCATGCGGAGGTTCATCTTCACCCGGCCAACTGCGGACAAATCATAACGCTCTCCGTCAAAGAAAAGCGAATTGAACAAATCTTCAGCCGCTTCTGCTGTCGGCGGCTCGCCCGGACGCATAACGCGGTAAATATCAACCAGAGCGCCTTCGCGTGTATCATTTTTATCTGCGGCCAATGTATTCCGAATATATGGACCGACATTCACGTAATCGATGTTGAGAACGGAAAGTTCGTCAATACCAGCTTCGTTAATGTGCTCCATAGACTCTATAGAAAGCTCGTCACCCGCTTCAGCGTAGATCTGACCTGTTGACGTATTGACAATATCTTCTGCCGCGAAGCGTTCGGACATTTCCTCATTTGAAATAAGAATGTTTTTCAAACCATCATCCGCGAGTTTTTTCGCGCCGCGTTTTGTTAGTTTGCGCCCGGAAGGCGCGACAACTTCGCCTGTCTTGGCATCTACCAGGTCACGCAACAATTTGGCGCCGCGATAATCCTCAGCATTAAACGGACGAACCCAGCCATTGGTCTTCTTATCAAATTTAAATGTAAGAGACTCATAATATTGGTCCAAAATCTCTTCTTTGGACATACCCAGCGCATAGAGAACTGTCGTAGCGGGCAATTTGCGGCGGCGGTCAATACGGGCATAAAGAATATCTTTAGCGTCGAATTCGAAATCGAGCCAAGACCCGCGATAAGGAATGATCCGCGCAGAGAAAAGGAATTTGCCAGAGCTATGGCCCTTGCCCTTGTCGTGACTAAAGAAAACGCCGGGCGACCGGTGCATTTGAGACACGATAACGCGCTCTGTTCCGTTGACGATAAAGGTGCCTTTATCAGTCATTAGCGGAATATCGCCCATATAGACGTCTTGCTCTTTAATGTCTTTAACAGAGCGCGCGCCGGTATCATCATCTACATCAAATACCACCAAACGCATTTTGACTTTAAGCGGCGCGGCGAACGTAATATCGCGCTGCTGACACTCCTCTTCGTCAAACTTTGGTGTCTCGAATTCGAAAGACACATATTCCAGAACAGCGCGATCGGAGAAATCCCGAACCGGAAAAACGGAGTTAAAAACGCCGTTCATTCCTTCATCTTTACCGCGATCAGCCCGATCAATGCTTTTTTGCAGGAATTGTTCGTAAGAGCTTTTTTGAACTTCGATCAAATTCGGCATCCGAACAACTTCGGGAATGCGCCCAAAGCTTTTACGAATACGTTTTTTACCTGTGAATGTAAGCGACATCAAAGACACCTTCTTTTTTAAAGCAAAAATCCGCCCCCGGGCTGCAGTCCCAGAGCGCGTTTTGCTTTTTATAAATCTGTGAAAGTTTTAACCTGCTTTCGCCAGACGGTCTGTTTACTCTACAGTCCGAAAGAGTGTGGCCCGGAGCGTAAGCCCCGGACCGAATGAGACTATTTAAGCTCGACAGTCGCACCAGCGGCTTCGAGTTTCTCTTTGATTTCTTCAGCTTCTGCCTTAGGCGCGCCTTCTTTGACAGCTTTAGGAGCAGCTTCAACAAGCTCTTTAGCTTCTTTCAGGCCAAGACCTGTGATGCCGCGAACTTCTTTAATGACAGCGATTTTGTTGCCGCCGAAAGAAGTCATGACGACGTCAAATTCGTCTTTTTCTTCAGCTGCAGCAGCATCGCCACCACCGGCAGGGCCAGCAACAGCAACAGCTGCGGCGGCTTTAATGCCATTTTCTTCAAGAATATCATTCAATTCTTTTGCTTCGAGGATGGTCAAGCCCATCAGCTCATCAGCTAGCTTTTTTACATCAGCCATTTTTTATTTCCTTTTAGGTTTCAGTTCGAATTTTGCGAGAATGGAAAGTGTTATGCCGCCGCTTTTTCTTCAATCACTTTGATCGCACCAGCGAGGTTTGACCCTTGTGACGTAAGACGCTTAGCAACCTCAGAAGCTTGACCGATAAGACGTTGAGCCGCCATACCAATAAGCTCTTCGCGACTTGGAAGTTTGGACAGAGCTTCAACACCTGACGTGTCAAAGATTTCCTCACCCATGAAGCCACCAATAATCTCAAGGCTTTGAGAGTCCTTGGCGAATTCAACAGTCACTTTTGGCGCAGAGATCATATCCTCAGCCCACGCAATTGCGATAGGACCTGTGAATTTTTCACCCGCCGCTTCGAAAGGTTTCCCCTTCATAGCGATCTTTGCCAAACGGTTTTGTACAACACGGAAAGTCGCGCCTTGCTCTCTGAGCTTGGCACGCAAATTTTCCATTTCCGCAACGGTCATGCCTGAGTAAGCAGCCATAACCACGGAGCCTGCACCATCGAAGATCTCTGTGAGTTCTTTAACGGTGTGTTCTTTTTGAGAACGATCCATTTGCGGTCTCCCTGTTAAATGGGCCTCACACCATGCGGGGCCCGACAAGTGCCACGGCCCGTTAAGGACGCGGCGGTTTTTCTGTCCCTTTTCAGGTCAACAGGGCTCGAACCGAGACGCAAGCGCGCATAAGCGCACAATTATATCGGTCTTACTCTGTCTGCGCCGGAAATTAAGCCTCACGTTTATGGGGCACCGGTGGTCTCGGACAGACCGAATACATTCCAAAGAGCGCATCCGGTTTTTGAGCCGCAAACCCGAAGGCCCGCGACTTCAAATTCTTTTAATCGCCTAGGTAGATACCTCAGACGTATCGATCTTCACGCCAGGGCCCATTGAAGAGCTGATTGTGACGCGTTTCATATAAGTGCCTTTAGCACCAGATGGGCGAGCTCTCTGAATAGCTGTCAATAATGCGTTCACATTCTCTTCTAGCTTATCCTGAGAAAAACTGGCTTTCCCGACGCCGACATGGACGATACCGGCCTTTTCAGCCCGAAACTCAACCGCGCCGCCTTTGGCGTCGCCGACGGCCTTAGCCACATCCATAGTAACCGTACCGACTTTCGGGTTTGGCATCATGCCCTTAGGGCCCAATACTTTACCTAAACGGCCGACAAGCGGCATCATGTCGGGCGTTGCAATAACGCGCTCAAACGGCATATCGCCACTCTGGATTTGCTCAGCCAAATCATCCGCACCAACAACATCCGCACCAGCTTCGCGAGCTTCGTCTGCTTTTGCATCTTTTGCAAAAACAGCAACACGAACGGATTTGCCTGTTCCGTTGGGCAACTGACACACACCACGAACCATTTGGTCTGCGTGGCGCGGGTCAACACCGAGATTAAGAGCCAATTCAATTGTTTCGTCAAATTTGGCTGTCGCATTATCTTTGACAAGCTTTACGGCATCTGAAACGCTGTAATCTGTGTCGCGATCAACATTGGCTTTCGCCGCTGCAATTCTTTTACCTGTTTTAGCCATGATCTTACCCCGTAACCTCAAAGCCCATTGACCGGGCAGACCCAGCAATAATCTTTGTTGCCTGATCCAAATCATTTGCGGACAAATCCACCATCTTGGCTTCCGCGATTTCGCGGCACTGCGCCATCGTGACCGTTCCGCCAACTTCCGTGCCGGGGGCGGTTCCGCCCTTTTTCACGCCAGCGGCCTTTTTCAGATAGTAAGAAGCAGGCGCCGTCTTAGTGACAAACGTAAAGCTCTTATCCTGATAGACCGTGATGATCGTTGGTGTTGGAATACCTTTTTCCAGATCTTCCGTCTTTGCGTTAAACGCTTTGGCGAATTCCATAATGTTCACACCGCGCTGACCCAATGCAGGGCCGAGGGGCGGTGAGGGATTGGCTGAACCCGCAGGGATTGTCAGCTTGATATAGCCTTGAATCTTCTTTGCCATGTTCCACTCCTTCAAGTGTCTCTCAACTTAATGAGAGGATTGATGCAGGCCGCCTCATGCCGCCTGCTTTGTGGGGCTCGTGGTGCGCCCCTCCCAAAGGAAGGACAGAAAGGTGTCAACTGGACTTAGCCACACCTCCCACAAGCGGTTATCCCCTAAGTCTGCTTTTCGACCTGGGTATAATTTAGTTCGACAGGTGTTCCCTGCCCAAAAATGTTAATCAAGACTTTCAAGCGCGCATGCTCTTCATCCACGCTTTCAACCGTTCCGTTAAAGCTCTGAAACGGACCATCGACAACTTTAACTGTCTCGCCAAGATCAAACTGGATCATCGGACGAGGACTATCCACACCGTCCTGAATTTGACCAACAATTCGCGCCACTTCCTTTTCACTCACCGGAAGCGGTTTAGACGTAGAGCCCAAGAAGCCCGTCACTTTAGGCGTATTTTTGACCATATTATGAACAGCGTCCGTCAATTCACACTTGACCAAAACATAACCCGGAAAAAACTTACGCTCCGATTCCACCTTGCGGCCCTTGCGAACCTCTACGACGCTTTCCGTCGGAACCAGAATTTCTTCAAACAGATGAGCCAAGCCCTTTTCTTCGGCCTCGCGCTCAATACTACGCTGAACGTGTTTTTCAAAATTCGAATAGGCCTGAACGATATACCATTTAGCTGCCATGGTTTATGCGCCTCCTAAGCCCAAAATCAATCTGATTGCGGTCGCAAGCGCCCAATCAACTATAAAAAAGAAAACGCCCATCAACACAACCATGACCATCACAAGAACCGTTGTCGTAAGAGTCTCCCGCCAAGTCGGCCAGACGACTTTCCGCGCCTCCTGACGCACCTGCCCAAGATACTGGACGGGACCGACAGAAGACTTATCGTCTTTTGTATTTCCGGCTTTGGCAGGTACTGGCGGTTTTTTAGCCATTCTTTCCTCAAACTCCAAAACGCGACACTGCATTTTCATGCAGTTCGCGCTATTGATTGCTTAATCGAGACGCACTCTACGGAGGATTGCAAACCTAAGTGAGCTGGCAGGGGCGGAGGGACTCGAACCCACGACCCTCGGTTTTGGAGACCGATGCTCTACCAACTGAGCTAAACCCCTATGCCGGATTTCGGGTTAGTCGCTATTGCGACAACGATCAAGGGCCATCACACTCAATACGCTGAATTTCCGCGTTTAACATCGCAACACGACCCAATTGGCCCTGCAACAGTTGACGCAGGACCGCAATCTACGCGTCGGCAGCACCTTGGGAGAATTCGGGTTGAACCATGGCTACTCTGATATAACGCCGGCCCTAGCGACGTAAGGTGGGCGCGTCCGCCCACCCTGCCCCACGTCGCAAACAAAAAGGCCGCCCCCTTCAGGAGCGGCCTTCTGCGTTTCTGGCGTAAGGTGGGGTATACCCCACCCTAACCGATTATTCAGTGATCTTGGACACCACGCCGGCACCAACGGTGCGGCCACCTTCGCGGATCGCAAAGCGCAGGCCCTGCTCCATCGCGATCGGTGCGATCAGCTCAACACCAAACGACACGTTGTCACCCGGCATCACCATCTCCGTACCTTCGGCCAGCTGAACTGTCCCGGTCACATCCGTCGTGCGGAAGTAAAACTGCGGACGGTAGTTCGCGAAGAACGGCGTGTGGCGGCCGCCCTCTTCCTTGGTCAGGATATAGGCTTCGGCCTCGAACTTGGTGTGCGGCTTCACGGAACCGGGCTTGCACAGCACCTGACCGCGCTCAACGCCTTCACGCTCAACGCCGCGCAGCAGTGCGCCGATGTTGTCGCCTGCCTCTCCACGATCCAGCAGCTTGCGGAACATTTCCACACCTGTGCAGGTCGTTTTCTTGGTGTCGCGGATGCCGACGATTTCGATTTCGTCGCCCACGTTGATCACGCCACGCTCGACGCGACCGGTCACAACCGTGCCCCGACCCGAGATCGAGAACACGTCTTCGACCGGCATCAGGAAGGGCTGGTCAATCGCACGCGCAGGTGTCGGGATCCACTCGTCCACAGCCGCCATCAGCTTGCGGATCGATTCTTCACCGATCTCAGGCTGAGTGCCGTTCATCGCGTGCAGCGCCGAACCGGGGATGACAGGAATGTCGTCGCCGTTGTACTCGTACTTGCTCAAAAGCTCGCGGATTTCCATTTCCACCAGTTCCAGCAGCTCGTCGTCGTCAACCTGGTCGACTTTGTTCATGTACACGACCATCTCGGGGATACCGACCTGGCGACCCAGCAGAATGTGCTCGCGGGTCTGGGGCATCGGGCCGTCAGCCGCGTTCACCACCAGAATCGCGCCGTCCATCTGGGCAGCACCGGTGATCATGTTCTTGACGTAGTCGGCGTGACCGGGGCAATCCACGTGCGCATAGTGACGCGCCTCTGTCTCATACTCAACGTGCGCTGTGGAAATCGTGATCCCACGGGCTTTTTCTTCGGGCGCGCCATCAATCTGGTCATACGCTTTGAAGTCACCGAAATACTTCGTGATCGCCGCTGTCAGCGTTGTCTTGCCGTGGTCAACGTGCCCAATCGTGCCGATGTTCACGTGTGGTTTGTTACGTTCAAACTTTGCCTTTGCCATGGTGTGGCTCCTTTTGTCTTTTATGGATGGTGGACCAGGGTCCACCCTACGATTTGGGTAGGGCAGGGTTCACCCTGCCATCCCGATTATGCAAATTTGGACTGGATCTCGTCCGAGATATTCTGTGGCACGGCCTCGTAGTGGTCGAACTGCATGGTGAAGTTCGCACGTCCCGAAGACATCGACCGCAACGTGTTGATGTAGCCGAACATGTTGGCCAGCGGCACAAAACAGTCGATGGCAATTGCGTTGCCACGTGTGTCCTGACCCTGCACCTGACCGCGACGGGACGTAAGGTCACCGATGATACCGCCAGTATACTCTTCCGGCGTCACCACTTCGACTTTCATGATCGGTTCCAGCAGCTTGGCGCCGGCCTTTTTCATACCGTCACGCATACCCATCCGAGCGGCGATTTCAAACGCCAGTACGGAGGAGTCAACGTCGTGGAATTTACCGTCGATCAACGCCACCTTGAAGTCGATGACCGGGAAGCCAGCCAACGGGCCACTGTCCAGAACAGACTTGATGCCTTTTTCAACACCCGGGATATATTCCTTGGGTACGGAACCGCCAACGATGCGCGATTCAAAGGAATAGCCTTCACCCGGCTCTGTTGGGCTCAAGATCATCTTCACTTCAGCAAACTGACCGGAACCGCCGGACTGTTTCTTGTGGGTGTAGGTGATCTCAGCTTCACGAGAGATCGTTTCACGATAGGCCACCTGAGGCGCACCGATGTTCGCTTCAACCTTGAATTCACGCTTCAGACGATCCACGAGGATGTCCAGGTGAAGTTCGCCCATACCCTTCATGATGGTCTGACCGGACTCAATGTCGGTCTCAACGCGGAACGATGGATCCTCGGCAGCCAAACGGGCCAGACCAGCGGACATTTTTTCCTGGTCAGCTTTTGTCTTGGGCTCAACCGCGATTTCGATCACCGGATCGGGGAACGTCATCGTTTCGAGAACCACAGGATCAGTAACCGAGCAGAGCGTGTCACCGGTTGTGGTGTCTTTCAGACCAGCCAGCGCAATGATGTCACCTGCGAACGCTTCGGTGATTTCCTCACGATCGATAGAGTGCATCATCATCATGCGACCCACACGTTCTTTTTTACCTTTGGTCGAGTTCAGGAGCGTGTCCCCTTTGTTCAACTTACCGGAATACAGACGCGTGAACGTCAGCGAGCCCACAAAGGGGTCGTTCATAATTTTGAAGGCAAGGCCAGAGAACGCCATGTCATCATCCGCACGGCGCGGGATGTTGCGTGTTTCTGTTTCGTCGCCGGGTTTAAAGCCCATGTAATCGACAACGTCCAGCGGGCTGGGCAGGTAGTCGATAACAGCGTTAAGCAGAGGCTGAACACCTTTGTTCTTGAACGCAGAACCACACAGCACAGGGATGAATTTAATGGCCAGAGTACCCTTGCGGATCAACGAGCGGAGCGTATCGACCTGTCTCTTATACACATCTCCGAGCCCACGAGACCTCTCTACATCTCG